>JAYVZE010000088.1:0-18504 GCA_043783625.1 Blastocatellia bacterium
TCATCAATGGCTCTCTCGTTAAATTCAATGGCGCAGACCGAGCTACGACCTTTGTTTCCGCTTCGCAATTAACCATTCCAATCACTGCCGCTGACATTGTCAATGTCGGCTCTGCCGCACTCAGTGTCTTTAACCCTGCCCCCGGTGGTGGAGCATCGAATGAAACTCCCTTGCCGATCAATAACCCTGTCCCGGTTTTAACTTCGCTGGATAAAATTTCAGCCTTGCTCAACAGCTCTGCGACTCCGTTAACATTGACTGGAAGTAAATTCCGTCCAAATTCCGTGGTACGCATCAACGGTGCTGAGCGTCCAACGACATTCACTTCAGCGACTCAGTTAGGAGTGACCTTAACTGTGGCAGATTTGGCGACAGCGGGAGCCTTGAAGCTGACAGTTTTCACTCCGACACCGGGCGGAGGAACGTCAGCAGAGGTAAGCTTCACCGTCGGAAATCCAATTCCCGTCCTTGCATCGCTGGCTACGACAACCGCTCTGGCAGGCGGTGCAGCCTTTATCCAAACGTTGAATGGAACCGGATTTACTCCGGCTTCAATCGTGCGTATTAACGGCACTGATCGTCCGACGACAGTAATTTCCGGTTCGCAAGTTTCAGCACAAGTAACCGCTGTTGACATTACCAATTCCGGCTCTGTGAAATTTATTGTCTTCAATCCGGCTCCGGCTGGCGGCACTTCCAATGAACTTTCGATGGCGGTGAATAATCCGCCGCCAACCACTGGTACACTCAGCCAGACTTCCATCACGGCTGGTTCAGGACAAAAAACTTTAACGATTGATGGAACCGGATTCAGACCCAATTCCGTCGTTCGCGTTAACGGAGTGGATCGTGCCACGACCTTTATTTCCGGTACGCAACTGTCATTCGTGCTGTTGCCGACTGACCTGACAACGGCTGGGACGTTGATGATTACCGTCTTCACGCCAGCACCCGGTGGAGGACTATCTCCCAGCCTCACGTTAACTGTGAACAATCCTCCGCCCAGCTTGATTTCGATCACGCCGAATTCAGCCTTCAAAGGCGATCCTGGATTTACCATGACGGTGGCAGGTTCGAGTTTCGTTAATGGTTCAATCGTCCGATGGAACGGTTCACCCCGCGAAACAACTTATCTTTCTTCCGCGCAATTGACCGTCAAAATTCTTGAGAGCGATCTGGCAACGGCTGCCTCAGTGAATATTACTGTTCTCAATCCTGAACCCGGCGGCGGTGTCAGTGGTGTGTTAATTTACAAAGTGAATCCGCTCACCGGATATGAAGCCGACATTGGCCCGCGTCCAAGTGGAGACGAGAGAGTTTCCGTCACCGACTGGGTTTTAGTTGGGCGCCTCGCCGCCGGCATTGATTCACCGATGAACAGCAGCGAATTTCAACGGGCGGATTGCGCTCCGTTTGCAACTTTTGGAGACGGCAGACTGGCAGTCAACGATTGGGTTCAAGCCGGACGCTACGCCATCGGGCTGGAGCCGATCTCCGCCGCCGCCGGGCCGAGCCGTCCAGTCGTCGCAACCTTGCTCGCAGAAAATCGGACGGAAGCTGCGCGTTTTGAAGCGGCACAACCAGAACTTACCCGGATCGTTCGCGCCCAAGGTGCAGCCTTCAAACGCGGCGAAATGAACGCGCTACCTCTCGAATTTGAAGGACAGGGCGACGAAAACGCCATGTCATTTACGTTGAATTTTGATCCGAAACTGGTGAACTACGCCAGCGTCAAAGCCCCTGAAGGATGGGTTGTCAACGTCAATACGAAGCAAGCCGCCGAAGGTCGCATCGGCATCATGATGGCTCTCTCCATCGGCAAAGTCGCTGCCGCTGGCAAGCAGCAATTACTAACTTTGTATTTCGGAGCAATGGGCGTCAGCGGCAGCACTAACGCGACGATCAGCTTCGACGATCAGATTTTTGATCGTGATATTTCTGACGCGAAAGCCACACTGGTTCCGCGCGCTACTTTTGAAGCCACCACCATCAGCATCTCCGGCAACGGCATCACCAACGTCCGCGCTGCCAGCTACATCGGGCCTGATTTGGCAGGCGATTCCATCGCATCCGCCTTTGGATTGGATTTGGCGACGACCACGGCGGCTTCCACTTCCCTGCCGCTTCCCACCACGCTGGGCGGCACCTCCGTCAAAGTCACGGACAGCAACGGAGTCGAGCGTTTGGCTCCTTTGTTTTTCGTCTCGCCGTCGCAAATTAATTATTTAGTACCGGAGCAAACGGCGGAGGGATTGGCCACCGTCACCGTCACGAATAATCAAGGCAAATCTGCCAAAGGCTTGCTGCCAATTAACGCGATTGCGCCGAGCCTGTTCTCTGCCGATGCCACCGGAAAAGGCATCGCCGCCGCCCAAGCCGTCCGCGTCTTTGAAGGCAAACAAAATTACGAAGCCGTCGCGCAGTACGACTCCACACAAGGCAAAATGGTAGCGATGCCCATTGATCTCGGCCTGGATCGCGGCGATAAAACTGAACAGGTTTACCTCGTACTTTACGGCACAGGCATCCGGCACCGCCAGGACTTGAATCAAGTCCAACTCCGCATCGGCAACGAAATCGTGCCAGTGGAATACGCTGGAGCGCAAGGCGGCTACGCCGGACTCGATCAAATCAATGCAAAAATTCCGAGAAGCTTGATCGGGCGAGGTGAGGTCAGTATTGAATTGATCGTGGATGGTAAAGCGGCAAATGCAGTGAAAATTATGATTCGGTAAGTAACTCCTATTGCTCGAAAGTAGAATTCTTGAGGCCATCTGATTTTTAGTAAATTAGATGGTCTTTCTTTTTCAGCTAAGCTTGGAACTCGAACTAAAAACGATTTCTGTTTTATTCCAAATTTCTTAAAATGGGCATCCTCCATCTTCATTGTCAAATAAACCCAGTTCGATTATTTTTCGATCATATTTTCCCGACAGCAAATCCGCTTGAAATTGGCGACTGAATTCCTTGCGCTCCCTCTCTTCCGCTTCGTATTCTTCCCTGGTTCGATGATAAGAAAATGCAAAACCCTCATCCATGTTGCAACCATCAAGATGCCAAAACATGGGAGTGGTGTCATCTTCCAACATCGCAATGCACGTCGGACAATTCTCATCAATAAATCCTTCGTGGGCAGACATCGTAATGTTCATGCGCTTGCGCTCCCAATCAATCAAATGCGCTGGAACACGACCTGAATATTCTGGCTGCGCCGATTCCATCCATTCTGCGGCACACTTGGTCAAGTGATTTACTGCGTCTTTTTCCTGCTTCCCGAAAACTCTCCACGCTAGGCACTCAAGTAACAGATGCCGGATTAAATCATAATAAATTACCCATTCGTGTGTGCCGTAGCCGGAGAATTTATAGGCTCTCGAATCTGAGAGTAACGGCGCAGGACAACGTTCCGTGAATGACCACTGCAATGACCGTGAGTGCAGATCGAAATCAATAAAATCGCGTTTTTCAAATAAAATTTCACGCGGCGTTTGACCACGTAAATCTTTTCCCGGAGTCATCAGCCAAGCCTCATGAATTTTCGTGAAGAGAGTCTTGTCTCCAATCAAAATCGCCGAAAAAATCTCATGCGCGATAAATTCCAGTAACGGCTGCCCAAACAAAATACTTCGCGTCTCAAGTGGTGGAGTCGCACTTCGAGCTTCACGTCGAGAGCGCGAAGCCCCTTGATATTCAGGCATTCCGTGCAAAATCAGCCACTCCTTGGGAAGCCGATACGGCACATAAGCATCTTCTTGTTTTTCATCAAAATTCTGGACGGCGTCAGTTTCCACATAGACAAAACCATCATGTGCAGGCAACGAATACGTTGACTCCGCCGCGATCACGCGCCCCGCCAGATCAATGATCATAATGCCAGCGTCGTACGGTTCAAGATTTTCGTATCGAGAAAACCCTCCCAGAATCGGTAGTCCACTTTCCATTTTAGTGAAACGATCAAGCGCCCAATCCAGCTCCTCAATCGTTTCCGGCTCTGCCATCAAAGCAGCCAGAATTAAATCGGTAAAACTGCCGTGCACTTCGGCGTTGACGGTTTGATTTAGATCAGAAATATTTAATCGGATGCAGCTCATAATTTTTGTTTTAGATTGTGTGAAAAATTTTCATCTGACTTACCTGGCTGGTGGCGTAATCATGATATGCGCGCCTGCCGTTCCCGCATCCATCAACCACGGTTCACCGCGTTTGGATTTCGTCGAAAGTCCGGTGGATTCCGCCGTCGCAAACGGTACATATATCACCCAGCGCACCGCACCATCCACCACCTTCCCGCTCGCAGGGTCATAGCTTTTTCCTGATAGCACGTAAAGCATGCGCGGTTCGCGGGGCATTTTCAGTTTACCTTCCTTGATTTCTTTCCAACGGTGTTCCGCATTGCGATTGCCACCCGTGATGCCCTGCGCCGTCAGCTCGCGCCCCCGCGCCATGAATGGTTCGAGGTCTTTGTGGTAACAGGAAGTACTGAAACGCGCCGCATCTTTTGGGTCGTCGGCGAGGCAGATCAGTTCATTCGCACCTTTGCGCAATTCAACGAGCTTGCCTTCCGCATTATACCCAAGCACTGCTGCGCCCGCGCGCAATTCTTCCGGCGCGGCTTGTACGGAGGCAGCGATTTGTTCTTCCGCTGGCGGAATCGTTTGCGCGTAAACATTCAGGGAAAGCATTAAGAGTGAAAGTGAAAGAAAGAATTTCATGATTGTTCCTCCGGGAAATTGTTATGATGCCTATGCATCTAATGAATTAGACCTCAAAAACTTTTTTTGATAATTTCGCTGTACTGCAAATGGAAGCTCGAATTTTGTCGTACTTGAAATACGATTGCAACTATTCTGTAAGATTTTTATCTGAGGAAAAATTATGACTACTTCAAAACAACTCATTGATCTCAGTCACACCATCGAACACGGACTTATCACCTACAACGGCTTACCCGCGCCGATAATTTGTGATTATTGGAGCCGTGAACAATCGCGCCAACACTACGCTGAAGGAACGGAATTTCAGATTGGGAAAATCGAAATGGTCGGCAATACGGGAACCTATCTCGACAGTCCGTTTCATCGGTATGCGGACGGCAAAGATTTATCAGAATTGCCACTGGAATCCGTAGCCGAATTAGATGGCGTAGTCATTCACGCCGTTGGAGTACGCGCTATCGGTATCGAAACAATGCGCGAAATCAACGTCAGAAATCAGGCTATTTTATTTCGTACGGATTGGTCATTGCACTGGAATACCGACGAATACTGGTCAGGCAATCATCCATTTTTAACTGCTGACGCGTCTCAATATTTGGTAGTCGAAGGCGCAGCCTTAGTAGGAATTGATTCGTACAACATTGACAATACCGCAGATTTGACGCGGCCTGCGCATACAATATTGCTCGGTGCAGAAATTCCTATCGTGGAGCATCTGTGCAAACTGGATCAATTGCCGGAATCAGAATTCAGCTTTTCGGCGGTTCCAGTGAAAGTCAAAAATTTCGGAACTTTTCCGGTCAGAGCTTACGCTTCATGTCGCAATGCAGAAGCCCGCACGAAGTAAGGGTGCCTTCACATTAAGAGGATACCGCACACCCAAAAATATTTTTGCAAGATTTCCTTCCCCGAACGTTCAATATTTGTAGCAGCTTGTTTCCGGCAACTTTCAAAGGAAGAAATTATGAAATTACGAACCATCAGTTTTTTGTGCGCTTTACTTTTCTCAATCGTTTCTGTTTCAGCGCAGGACATTGAATCCGTCAACATCATCATCCCGCAATCCCGCGTTGTATGTTATCCGTGTCCGCGTCCGATGCCGCAGCCTGTCCAAATCAGCGGAGTCTCCGTCAACGTCAGCATCCAACAACAAATCGCTACGACGACGATGGAGATTTCTTTGCGCAACAACGCGCCGCGCCCGCAGGAGGCGCAAATGCTCGTCCCCGTGCCGGATGGAGCGACAATCCGCAGCTTCGGATTTGACGGGGTTTCCAAAGAACCAAATGCGAAGATTTTGCCGAAAGCGGAAGCTGAAGCGATTTATCGTTCTATCGTCAACAAGCTGCGCGATCCGGCGTTGCTCGAATTTGCCGGATACAATTTGGTACGTTCCAGCGTCTTTCCAATTCCCGCCAATGCCACGCAAAAAGTCACGCTGACTTACGAAAATCTTTTGCCCGCCGATGGCGAACGAATTGACTATGTTTTGCCGCGTAGCGAATCTTTTGCGTCGCAATCAATTCCCTGGCAAATCTCCGTAGAAATTGACGCAAAACAAACCATCTCCACTGTGTATTCTCCAACCCACCAAATCAGTACGACGCGCATTGGCAAAGACCGCGCCAGAATTAGTTTAGGCGATAACACCCGACTTGAACCGGGATCATTTCGCTTGTCGTATTTGACCGAAAAGAACGGATTGACGGCGACATTGCTCGCGTATCCTGATCCAACTATCGGCGGCGGATATTTCTTATTACTAGGCGGCGTTCCGGCGACACGACCGGAAAAATCCGTCAGCATCAAACGCGAAGTCACGCTGGTGATTGATCGTTCGGGCAGTATGGCAGGAGAAAAAATCGAACAGGCACGCGCCGCTGCGTTGCAAGTCGTCAACGGTCTCGAAGACGGCGAATCCTTCAATATCATTGATTATTCTGACTCCGTCGCGTCGTTTGCTGAGAAAGCAGTTGTCAAAAATTCGTCAAGTATCGAAGAAGCCCGCGCCTACATTCGCCGCATCCGCGATGGAGGCGGAACCAATATTCGTGATGCGATGGTAGAGGCTCTGCGTCCGCAACCTACGGCGAAAACATTGCCGATAATTTTATTTCTGACGGACGGATTACCGACGGTTGGCGAACGATCCGAAACCGGAATTCGTGATGCTGTCAAACAAGCCAACAAATTCAATCGTCGTATTTTCACTTTTGGCGTGGGCTTTGATGTGAATGCGCCGTTGCTAAATGCGATGGCGAATGAATCGCGTGGAGCCAGCACTTTCGTCCTGCCAAAAGAAGATGTCGAAACCAAAGTCTCACAGGTATTTCGTCGTTTGTCGGGGCCGGTGCTGTCTGATCCGAAGCTGACAATGTTTGATCCAAAGGGCGAAATCACGACGCGTGCCGTGAAAGATTTATTGCCCAACGAACTCAACGATTTATTTGAAGGCGATCAGCTCGTCCTGCTGGGACAATATCAAGGGGAAGCTCCGTTGCGGTTTAAGATCAATGGAAATTATTTGGGTACGCCGCGCAGCTTTGAATTTAAATTTAATGTAGACAATGCGACGACGCGCAATTCGTACGTGCCGCGCCTGTGGGCGAATCGAAAAATCGCGTACCTGATTGACCAGATTCGACAAATGGGAGCCGACCGGAATCAATCCGGCAACAATGCGCGAACGAAAGAATTAGTGGATGAAATCGTCCGCCTCTCGACTAAATTTGGAATTTTGACGGAATACACTTCGTTCCTGGCAACCGAAGGCGACATGGCGATGGACGGCCGGCAGCGTCGTGAAGTCTCTCAAAGGAAAGCTGAACGGATGATGGAGACAGAGGCTAAGGGAGTGCGCAGCGGCATCGGAGGCGTCTCACAAGAGATGAATGTGAACGCGCAAAAATCGCAAGTCACGATGAATCGCTCCAACACTTTTTACGATCAAAAAATGAAGCGCGTCGAAATCACCAGCGTCCAGCAAATCGCCGACCGCACATTTTTCCGTCGCAACAATCAGTGGGTTGACGCTCAATTAATGGAAGGCGACAAAGCCATCAAAGCCGACATTGAACTGGAATTCGGCTCAGAAGGCTTTGATAAATTCGTCACGCAATTAGTCAAAGAAGGACGGCAAGGAATTCTGGCACTTGGCAGCGATACCTTGTTAATGCTGGACGGCAGAACCATTTTGATCAAAATGCCAAGTGCCGACAAAACGCAATAACTGCATAAAATCACTTGATAAAAATCGCTTGCCGTCACAGTTAAAAGCTGGCGGCAAGCGATTTTTATGTTGGTGGAATTGCCATCTGCGCCAACACAGAAGACAATAGGGCGGAGGCAACATGAGAATTGACCAACTCCATATTCAAAATTTTAGAAAATTTGCTGACTTGACGATTGACCTGCATCCAAAGTTTACTTTGCTCGTTGGTAGCAACGGGTCAGGCAAGACGACTATTCTTGATGCGCTGGCGGTGAGCTTAGGGGTGTGGCTTGCCAATTTGCCCGCGATAGGTCGCCATTTTCCTCATCGAACTATTCAGCCAACAGACCCACGGCTGGTTCCTGAAAAGGTTGCGGATCAAGTTCTATTTCAAGAACAGAAACCTGTAGCGGTAACAGCTATTGGGAAAATCGGTGATGGCGAAGGATTCGAATGGAAGCAAACATTCACTGCGTATGCTCAATTAGATGCTGAGAACGCAGGTAAGAAGATTCTTCAGATCATTGATACTATCCCTCAATCCGATTGCCCGATACTGGCTTTCTATGGCGTAACCCGCGCTGCGCTTCCTGACCCGTCAGGCTCTCAAAGCATGATACCCGCTCAGCGTTGGGACGCTTATCTAAACTGTCTCAATGCAAGTATTGACTATAATGAGCTTCGCCGATGGTTTTATCGTGAGGCAGCAGCTGCCGGGGCAAATGGCGGACACAAACGACTCGGATTTGAAGTAGTACGCCGTGCGGTATTTGGCTGTGTCCCTGATGCTGATGATCTGTGGTTCGATGTTGATCGCGCCGATCTTGTCTGCTCAATTGGTGGACAGGCGCAACCACTGAGTAACTTGAGCGATGGTCAGCGCATGCTGCTGGCAATGGTGGCTGACATCGCTATCAAAGCTGTAACCTTGAATGCCCACCTTTTAGACTCGAATGATGAATTGCTCGTACTCAAACAAACGCCAGGAGTCGTACTCATTGATGAATTAGATTTGCATCTTCACCCGAGTTGGCAACGGAGAGTAGCGGCTGATTTGAAACGGACATTTCCTTCCATTCAATTTGTTTGCACCTCTCATTCGCCGCAGATCATTGGCGAAGTTCCGCCTGAGCAAATCAGGATTATTGACGGTGATGTTGTTTATTCACCGGAATATTCTTTCGGCGTAGATTCGAGTCGAATTTTAGAAGAAATCATGGACACGAAACCACGGACAGCGAAAGTTGATGACCTGCTGACAAAATTGGCTCGTCAAATCGGCGACGATGATTTCAATGGTGCTCACGTGACAATTCAAGAAGCAGCAGAAAATCTTGGCGAAAATGATCCAGAAATTATTAGAGCGCGTACGCTGATGGCTTTCGTGGAGCACAAGGCATGAGGAATATCTCAAAGGGAACGGAGCCAAAAAGCCTTGAGACACATCGCTGCTCTTCCAATTCGAATTACGATAATTTTGCTGATAAGCAAAGTCTCCGAGAATCACTTGTTGCAGAACAACGCGGGCTTTGCTGTTATTGCATGTCACGCATCACTGCCGATTCTGACAAAATGAAAATTGAACACTGGAAAAGTCAGGAAAATTATTCTGAACGCCAACTTGATTATTCTAATTTATTGGGCGGTTGTTTAGGTGGAAATGGCAAGCCGCTAAAACTTCAACATTGCGATACACGAAAAAGAAATTTAGATTTATTAATGAATCCGGCCGATCCTGTACACGATGTCGAACGCATTATTCGCTTCGACTCAGATGGCACCATTCGCTCGACGGATCCAGTATTTGAGAACGAACTCAATGAAATTCTCAATCTTAATACTCCCATTCTCAAGAATAACCGCAAAGCAGTTTTGAGAGGGATGCTTGAAGCATTGCCGAAACAGGGCAATTGGAATGATAGTTTGATTGAGAAGAAAATTGGTCAGTGGGATGAAAAACTAGAACGTTCCATACTGGAACCGTATTGTCAGATAGTGGTTTATTGGCTAAGAAAACGTCTTAGGCAAACACAGTAAAATTCCGTACAACACCAAAAAGGATACCCCCGAAATATGCAACGAATGACGCTCTTCGTTATCGCGCTTCTACTCATTTGCGCAACTTCAATCACTAACGCACAATCTACCCAACGCACCAAAATCGCCATCGTTGGCTTAGTCCATTCGCATTGCTGGGGCTTTGTCACGAAGCTCAATCAGATGCATCAGAATCAGGATTTGATCGAAATCGTTGGGATTTCTGACGATAACCAGGAATTGCGCGACTACATTAAAACGCAGGTTCCCGGCGTGGCGATCTACGATAATTATTCAAAAATGCTGGATGAAACCAAGCCCGAAGTCGTCTGGTCATTCGTCGAAAATGATCGTCATCTCGAAGTCACGAAAGCCTGTGCAACGCGCAAAATTCACGTGATGTTTGAGAAGCCGATGGCGGCGACTTACGAGCAGGCGAAGCAAATGCAGGCGATTGCAAAACAGGCGGGAATTCAGTTGATGGTGAATTATCAAATGGCGTGGTGGCCGGAAAATTATACGGCGCACGATGTCGCTACACGCGGAGACATCGGCAAAGTCTGGCGCGTCCGCTCTGTGATTGGTCACGGCGGCCCCGGCAATTTTGAACCCGGCAGCATCAAGCAAAAATATTTTTTGAAGTGGCTGCGAGATGAATCACGCGGCGGCGGTGCGCTGATTGATTTCACCTGCTATGGCGCAAAATGGGCGTTGTGGTATCTGGGCTTGCCTAAAACAGTTTATGCGGTTACGACGCACACGCGACCGGATGTTTATCCGTCAAATACGAACGCTACGGTGTTGATGTCGTACGGCGAAAATAAAGTTGCCATCACCGAAGGTTCGTGGGATTTGCCGCGCTCGTTTTATGATGTAGAAGTTTTCGGAGACAAAGGCAGCGTTGCGATGAAGTATCCGAAAACATTAGAGCTGGTCATCGGAACAGAGAAAAAGCCTTTAGAATTAGGCACATTAGACGCTTTGCATTCTGAACCAATTCGCTATTTTGTAGATTGCATCCGTAACAACAAACAAGTCGAAGGCGTGATCGCCGGGGATTTTAATGTGAATGTCATGCAAATTGTCGAAGCCGCAAAACGTTCGGCGGCGAGTGGAAAGCCAGTTAACTTGCCATTGCAATAATAAATTTTTAGCCACGAATTTTACGAATTTTTACGAATGAATAAAAACTATATTAACCACAGATGAACACCGATTCACACAGATGATTTATTTGTTTTCAAAAAAATCTGTGTTCATCTGTGCCTATCTATGGTTAATAATTTCTTTGTGAAAATTCGTAAAATTCGTGGCTAAAAATTCCTGTTAAGAAACAATCGCTTGCACGACGTTACCGCTTACATCCGTCAATCGAAAATCTCTTCCCTGAAATTTGTACGTTAATTTCAAATGATCTATTCCCATCAAATGCAAAATCGTGGCGTGTAAATCGTGAACTTCTACGGGGTCTTTCGCAATGTTGTAGCCTAATTCGTCAGTCTCTCCGTAAGGCGTACCGCCCTTGACTCCGCCGCCTGCCATCCACATGGAAAAGGCTCTGGGATGATGATCGCGTCCGAATAATTTTGAGCCATTACGGGCTTCGTTCACCGGAGTTCGTCCGAATTCTCCACCCCAAATCACCAGCGTTTCATCCAACAATCCACGTTGTTTCAGATCGGTCAGCAAAGCCCCAATCGGCTTGTCTACCAGTCTGGTAGCGCGCGGCAAAGCACCGATAATATCCGAACCAACTCCATTGCCGTGATGATCCCAGCCCCAATGATAAAGCTGCACAAAACGGACTCCGCGTTCCACTAATCTCCGTGCCAGCAAGCAATTATTTGCAAATGAAGCCTGTCCCGGCTGCGTCCCGTACGCCTCATGCGTTTCGGGGTTTTCTTTGGCAATGTCCGTTAATTCCGGCACGCTGGTTTGCATTTTGTATGCCAGCTCATACGCCGCAATTCGCGTCGTAATTTCAGGATCAAGAACTTTTTGTTGATGTGCTTGATTCAGGTCACGAATCGCATCCAGCGTTTGCCTGCGCACGTCGGACGTGACGCCATCAGGATTTGAAACGAATAAAACCGGATCACCTTTCGAGCGAAATTCTACGCCTTGATGAACGGTCGGTACGAAGCCGCTGCCCCAACACGATTTTCCGCCGTCGGGCTGATTTTCTCCTGACAACAAAACTACAAATCCGGGCAGGTCTTTGTTTTCAGTTCCCAATCCGTAGCTCAGCCACGACCCCATGCTCGGACGCCCGACAATTTGATGTCCTGAGTTCATAAAAATCTGCGCCGGAGCGTGATTAAATTGCGTCGTGCGCATCGAACGAATAATCGTAATGTCGTCGGCATGCTTACTTAAATGCGGAAGCAACGAAGAAATCATCTGCCCCGATTTTCCGCGCGGCTTGAATTCAAACGGAGTACCGAGCAACTTCGGAACGCCTTTGGTGAAAGCAAAACGTTCACCTTTCAAATACTCCGCCGGACAATCCTGACCATCGTATTTTTGCAGCGCAGGCTTGTAATCGAACAGCTCCAATTGCGACGGAGCACCCGCCATAAACAAATAAATAATATGCTTCGCTTTCGGCGCATGATGCTGAATCTGCTGCGCAAAAAGCTTGTCATTCATTAATGCAGTCAACGCAGCGGAGCCGATGCCGAAGCCCGCCTGCTGAAAAAAATGACGCCGCGTGATGTCTTGAATTTGATGATTTGATGGGTTCATAAATTTTGCGTACATGCAGAAACCTGCACGCAGTAAGGGTGCCCTCACACTTGGAACCGCGCCCCTACTACGTGCAGACTCCTGCAAAGACTACTACTCCGGCTCAATGCCCAGCTCACGTAACTTCGCCGCCATTCGTTCGGCTCGTGTAGATTCTTTCTCCGCACGTTCATTACCTGTCAAAAGTAATTCTCCATTGACATCGCACCAGCGTAAATAGGTATCTTCCTTGCGCTCAAAGGTTCCGTGCCACAGCGTCAAACCGATGCCGAATTCCGAAAAATAAGCACCGTCTAATAACACAAATTTTCCACCGTACGACACAAAACATTGCAGAATGTCTTCGCTCAGTTTGCGCTTGGGATCGAACACAATGTAGTACTGCACACCCATTCGCGCATAGTGAAGTTTCTTATTGCCAAGTTCTCCGCCCTTGCGGTTGGAAACAATTTCGATCACAAGTTCAGGAGCTTTGCCGTATTCCCATAAAAAATAGGCGCGATTTTCATGCCAATTTTCCGGTGCGTTCACGTCTACGCTCAGAAACACATCCGGCGCGAGCGGAGGCTGATGAATCGAAGGGAAAACGCCGACATTCGCTGCTGCCCAAAAGGTTCGTTCGCCTTCGGGATGTTCTTCATCCTGCGGCGGCGTCCAACTGCTGTACAAGGCATCCGTCAATAATCGCTGCTGCTTTTCCGAAAATGGATTATCCACCGGTTCATCATCCTCCGTGACCAGATTTTGTACTGCGTTGGAAATGTCAAATTCAATATCGTAATCAGCCAATGTTTGCGCCATAGCTTTCACCTTTTGTCTCAAGTGGCGTGAACTGTTAGTTCGCGCGAATCCAGCAGGTCTAACTTTACAACAAAATCTGTTTGACTACACTTCCATGCACATCCGTCAGCCGAAAATGTCGCCCCTGAAATTTGTAGGTCAGGCGCGTATGATCTATGCCTAAACAATGCATCAGTGTTGCGTGCAGGTCGTGAACGTCGACGGGATCGCGGACGATGTTATAACTAAAATCGTCTGTCTCGCCGAACGTGATTCCCGGCTTAATTCCGCCGCCAGCCATCCAAATCGTGAAGGCTCGCGGATGATGATCGCGCCCGTAATTATCCTCCGTCAACTTGCCCTGTGAATACACCGTCCGTCCGAATTCTCCGCCCCAAATCACCAGCGTATCATCCAGCATTCCGCGCTCTTTCAAATCCATCAACAAGCCCGCCGTAGGTTGATCGGTGTCGCGTGCCTGATTGCGAATTTGCTTTGGTAATTCGCCGTGCTGATCCCAGCCGCGATGCATTAGTTGAATGAAGCGAACGCCGCGCTCTGCCAGACGCCGCGCCAGCACACAATTTGCGGCGTACGTCCCCGGCTTGCGGGATTCGGGGCCATATCGCTCAAATGTTTTTTCCGGCTCTTTAGAAAAATCTGTCAGTTCCGGCACGGATGCCTGCATCCGGTACGCCATCTCGTACTGCGCGATGCGCGAAGTGATTTCAGGGTCGCTCGCCTCCTGCGCTTTGATTTGATTGAGCTTGGATAAATCGTCCAAAAATCGCCGCCGCGCTTCATTGTCAATGCCGGGAGGATTCGATAAATACAGCACAGGTTCGCCCGCCGAACGAAATTTCACTCCGGCATAATTCGATTGCAAAAACCCGCTTCCCCACAAGCGATCATAAAGCGGCTGATCGTTCGTGTTGCCAGTCCCGCGCGAAAGCAGAACAATAAAAGCTGGCAAATCTTTGTTCTCGCTGCCGAGGCCATACGACAGCCACGACCCGATGCTGGGGCGTCCCGCCAGTTGAAATCCTGTCATCAAAAATGTTGCTGCCGGATCATGATTGATTTGTTCCGTATGCATGGATTTGATAAACGTCAGATCGTCGGCAATCCTGGCAGTGTGCGGCAGCAGCTCACTGAGCCACGCTCCAGACTTGCCGTGCTGGGCGAATTTAAAAAGCGAGGGCGCCGTCGGAAAACTGGATTGAAACGCCGTCATCCCTGTTAACCGCTGACCGTTGCGAATGGATTCCGGTAAATCCTGCCCACGATATTTTTCCAGATGCGGCTTCGGGTCAAAGAGGTCAAGCTGTGATGGTGCGCCCGATTGATACAGGTAAATCACACGCTTCGCCTTCGGTGCAAAGTGTGGCATTGCGAGTGCGGATTGCGCAATGAGAAGTGCTGAGGTTTGAGTGCTGAGTGCTGAGGTTTTGACTGTGTCTGCGAGCGCATCCTCGTCAGAAAGTGACGCTAACGCCGCCATACCGAGAGCGGAGTCGCGCAGGAAATGTCGGCGCGTCATCAACATGTTTATTTCTTCAAAGTCATTCATAACTTGTATCCTATTCACCATTCATTACTCAGCACTCAGCACTTAAAATTCCTCACGCCACCTTCCGTTTACTCTCTCGTAATCACTTCATCCAAATTCAAAATCAAACTGGCAATCGTCGCGTAAGCCGCTAATTCATTGGCGTTCAATGATGCATCATATTTCTTCTCACCAACTTTTAGAAGCCGTTGCGCCTCTTCCGGCTTGCCTTCAAAACGAATTCGTTGCGCCTGAAATCCATCGCGTAAAACTTTTAATTCTATTGCGGATGGAAACCGGGAAGTCAGCAATCGAAACAAAAATCCAAGTCTCTCCGCCTCAGATTTTCCGACTTCATGCATCGCCCGTTCCGCCATCATTCGTGCGGCTTCGACGTACGTCACATCGTTCATTAAATTCAACGCCTGCAACGGAGTATTCGTCCGGTTCTCGCGTACGATGCAAGTCTCACGCCCCGCCGCATCAAAATTTGCCATAGACGGCGGCGCGATGGTTCGCTTCCAATATGTGTACAAACTGCGGCGATACAGCTTGTCGCCTTTGTCTTCGATGTACTTGAATTCATTGAAGACGAGGTCATTCCACAAACCTTCCGGCTGATAAGTTTTGACCGAAGGGCCGCCAATTTGTTCGACTAAAAGTCCCGCCGCCAGCAACGCCTGATCGCGGATCATCTCGGCGGGTAAACGCAAACGTGGAGCAGGCGAAAGAAGTTCCTCGGAGTGCTGAGTAGGGAGTGCTGAGTGCTGAGTGGAAGATTTCTGGCGATAGGTTGCGGACGTAACGATGAGGCGGAGAAGAGCCTTGACATTCCAGGCATACAATTGCGGATTGCTGAGTGCGGATTGCGGCGTAGTCTTTGATTCCGCACTCCCCATTCGTAAATCCGCATTTCCCTCACGGAACGTGACCGCCAGCCAATCCAACAACTCAGGATGCGAAGGCTGATCGCCTTGTGTGCCAAAATCTTCGACCGTTTTGACAATCCCTCGCCCAAAAAACATTTGCCAGAAACGGTTCACTGTCACACGCGCAGTCAATGGATTTTCTTTGCTCACTAACCAGCGGGCTAAGCTCAGCCGATCTTGTTTGTTATTTAGTTGTGGCGTGATTTGTAAGGCAGCGGGAATGCCGCGCTGCACTTGATCGGTGGGTAAATCATACGCACCGCGCCGCAGGATAAATGCCTGACGCGGCTCCGGCATTTCTTCCATCACCATCGTCGTCGGAAAATCGGCGAAGAGTTTTGTTTTCTGATCTTTCAATTCACGCAATTTTTTCCACGCAGTTTTGACTTCACCCGGAGCCGCTGCTTCCATCCAGGCGAATTTAATTTTTAATGACTGCGCTGAAGTTCGGTCAGATTCTGGAATGGCAGCAATTTTAGCTAATGAATCCGGGCACGAAAGCACCGCTACGGCATCAGCTTCGGGCAGGGATTTATAAATGCGGACTTCATCAATCATTCCTTTGAAACGCCATTCTTCGCCACCGCCCGCGCCAATCAATAAATTTGCCGAGCCTTCCGCAAAGCCACGAAACAACCGTGAATTATTGATTTTCAGTTTTTGTTTTTGTCCATCAATAAAAATTTGGACGCGCTCGTACGGCTCAAAGCTGTCATAAAAAGCGATGACGTGATGCCATTGTTTGAGCTCAATTTTATTTTCAGTTTCCACGCGATACGAATCATCAGCCCAGACACTGACCAAATTCATATTCACTTTGCCGTTATTAAAAAATAAGCCGTAGCCGCGACCTTTCGGTAAATTATTTTCTTTCTCTCCGGTCTTATCCAGCATCCGCGTGACGATGGCTCCGCTCTGTTCGGATTCAGGATAAAACCATGCCGAAATCGTGAACTGATCGTTGTAGTTTTTGATGCGATCACGGAAGTTGAAATTCGCAATATTGCCCGCGTTAAAAAGCAGTTTGCCGTCGAACGCTACGCCTGATCCAAGCGGCGAAGCGACGAATTTTGGAGTGCCATTTTTGTAACCTGTATCAGTGCCAATACTCGTTTTGACTTCACTGGAATCATCTGGTTTTGAGTGCTTCACACTTGGCATTGTAGCCGAGGTTTCAAGTTGCGAATTTTCATCCAAAGCGTGTCGTGCGATCAAATCATCAGTCGGAAACCAATGTGCATTCACTTCACGCGACAACGATTTTTCCCATATTTTCTGTGCTGATGAATAATTTTTCTCGAACTTGATAAGTTGCGTCTCAGCCACTTTTAATTCCTGCTGAAGCTGATTCATCTGCGCCTGTTGTTCCCGCGTTGGAGCCGGCATCCACGGCGGAGAGTTGCCAAAATTACTGGCTCTGCCGTCTTCGGGAATATTATTGAAATACGCAAAAAGTTGATAAAATTCTTTCTGCGAAATGGGGTCATATTTATGATTATGACACCGTGCACAACCAACCGTCATCCCCAGCCAAACCGTTGACGTAGCGTCTACGCGGTCAATGACATTTTCAACAAAATATTCAGCAGGGATGATACCGTCTTCAGAATTTGCACGATGATTGCGGTTGAATCCAGTGGCAATTTTTTGCTCAAACTTCGCGTTCGGTAACAAATCCCCGGCCAGTTGTTCAATCGTAAATTCATCAAACGGCTTGTCTTGATTGAAGGCTTCAATGACCCAATCGCGCCACCGCCACATTGAACGTTCGCCGTCCAATTGATAACCGTTCGTATCCGCGTAACGCGCCACATCCAACCAGCGAAACGCCATCCGTTCGCCATAACGCGGCGAAGCTAATAATCGGTCTACTATTTTTTCATAAGCTGGAGTGGACTTGTCATTAATGAAATCATCAAGCTCTTTCAGCGTTGGCGGCAAGCCCGTCAAATCTAGCGACACGCGACGCAGCAAGGCCGCCCGATCAGCTTCGGGTTGCGGATTGATCCCTTCTTTTTCAAGCCGTGCCAGCACAAAATTATCAATCGGATTTTTGATCCAGACTTTATTTTTGACGGCAGGAATTTCCGGGCGGACAGGTAAATTTAGCGACCAGTGCGATTGCCATTTTGCGCCCTGCCGAACCCATTCCGTGAGCGTGTCAATTTCAGCGTTTGACAACGAACGACCTGAAGAAACGGGCGGCATCCGCATCGCTTCATCAGAATGAGTGATCCGTTTTATCAGCTCACTTTCTTCGGGTTTCCCGGCAACGATAATACGATGATTATTGCTCAGAACTGCCAAAGCTGCGGCTTCGGAATCCAATCGCAATTTTATTTTTTTGGCTGATGCGTCGGGACCGTGACAGACAAAACATTTATCAGAAAGGATCGGGCGAACGTCGCGGTTGAAATCAATTTTGCGAGCGGATGTTTGATGGGTTGCCTCTGCCGTGGTGAAAAAAAATAGTGCAAAAATTATGCCGCAGATAAATACGACAACCGCCGATTTGGTAAGATTTTTCAGGGTTATTTT
>JAYVZE010000089.1:0-31860 GCA_043783625.1 Blastocatellia bacterium
GCCACCGTTCGCTCCGATGACGCTCTCAAAATTCATTGCTGGGGAAAACTCACTGTTGTCTATTTAATTTTGGTTTTTAACCCCTGATTCACATATTAGCTGGGCAGCTTTGTTTGTTTACCTGAGATGTGCTAGTACTTCTTCCTCTTTTTGAACTGGTAGGCGACCAATCCACGATTCTTTCACCATCCCTTTCCCATCAACTAGAATTAATGTAGGGGTTCCCCGTACAGAGATCGAATCCAAAGGTGTTTGGATAACATCTGCTGAAATCCCAAGCTCTTTTAGGTAGTTTTTTCCTGTTTCTACATCTTGGGGAAATACTGCTATTACGTGCTGGTTAGTTTTATCGGCACTTTCTTTCACCAGCCTTTGATAAAAGCCAGCACTTTCTGAGCAGAACTTACAACCTTTTGAGAGAACTACTAAAAGAGTTTGCCCATTTTTCCCCCAATCGACATTTTGTATTTGGACTTTCTCACCGATTTTAGGGCGGTTATTTGTATTAGAAGTAGCCAAATTATTATTAGCTGTAGGACGATTTAGGATTTTGTCTTTGACAAGGATGTAACCAATGATTAGCGAAACAGAAATAATAGCAACATTGGCTAATACTTCCAATTTCTTTCGAAGAAGCTCGCTCATAAACACTCCTTACTAATTTAGACCTGAGAGGTTTGTTCGCTGATAAAACTTTTCAACTGCTTAATTTCGATTCTTATAATATGGCAGCGAAAGAATAGAACTCATTATTAGCTATGTCAACGCATTACACGCATTTAGAAATAAATCTTCAAACCAAACTGGAGGTAACGCGGTAATTGCAATTCGCGCAAATTACCAAACCCAGTTTGATAGGCACGTTTTAAGCGATAGAGTTTGAACCCTTCAATGGTATTTAAATCAAAGGTATTCGCGTCTTTAGTGGCAATGCCCTGTGGTAATTTAATGTTGGCGTAATAATCTAATGGCAACGCTCCTGAAGCTAAGCGATTGGCGGTGATGTAAGTTTGTGTCTTGGCGTACAACGCTGTGCCTGCGGCAGTCGAACGCGCCAACCCACTTCGACTGGCATCAGAGGCAATCCAGGCATCGTAATCAGTCGTGGTTAAGGGTGTTTCATCAGGTAACGCCATAAAATCATTTGCGTTAGCACCATTGCCAGAAACCGTACGGAAGATTGGACTATTCAGGACGTTAATTGCATCTACGCGGAATTGCACTCTGCGTTTGCCATCGCCGATGTTGAAATTTTTCTGTACAGAAAGATCAAAGAACCGTTGCATCGGGCCACGAATATCCAACGTGCGCGGTGCTGTTCCCAACTGGCCTTTTGCTGGACGGGTAAAAGCTGCCGGATTGATATACGGTTCGCACAGTGTTCCCACTGGACAATCACGCGTCCATAATGGATTTATCAACGGTACACTTGGAACTAAATTAGGTCGGATCGTGTGAGTAATATCTCCGATACGATTGCCGTCAACCAATGTTGGAAGGAATGGATATCCGCCCTGTAAACGGAACAAGCTCGTCATCGTCCAACCGCCAATAACAGTGTCTACGGCTTTGTTGGCGTTCGCTAATAACTTACGTCCGCGTCCGAACGGAATATCAAAAACAGCGGTCGAGCTGAACGTATGCTTGATGTCGAAATTTGAAATGGAGCGATCCGCTTTGCGCGTACCACCAAACGTGATTTGTCCGCCGCTGGTTGTCCCTGTTGTTAACGTTCGTGTTTCAGGACTTGAATCAGAGGCGTCGTCAATAGATTTCCCAAAAGTGTAATTCGCTGTGAATGACAATCCTTTGCTGACGCGGCGGCGAATGTCAACATAACCAGCATGGCGAATACTGTTCACTGAAGCATCGTACAATTTGAATAAATTATTGAACCCAAAAAAAGTACTGCCGATATTACCGCGTGTTAAGGTAAGCGTTGAACCTGTCAGGGATTTCCGCCCCAGTGGATCGTTGAAGGCTGTATCCGCATTGATATTGTTGCCTTCAAGCGTCTCAATCAAATTAAAGCTGCGAGGATTAATGTTGATGCGCTGTGAATATAAATGCGTCCCTTTGTTACCGACATAAGCAAATTCAATGACCGTGTTTTTGGCTGGTTCGAAAGCCATGGAAAGATTCCAGTTTTGGATATACGGCGTGGCTACTGTTCCTGAAATGGCATAGCCCGGAATCGCTAAGCTGTTGTCAGTAATTAATCCATCAGCAGGAATATTCAGAGCCTGTTCAGGCGTGACAGAAAGATAAATAGGGTAAACCGCTGACAAGCGGAATGGCTGCGTCAAATCGGTTGAACTGGCAGAACCTGTTGCCGTTGTAGCTAAACCGCTGAACGTTCCAAAATCAGGAGCCGGAGTTCGGTTCTGACCATTGAGTGGCGAATGCGAAATTCCATATCCACCGCGCACGACAAAATGACGCTCTTTTAGTAACGCGAAAGTGTTTGGACTCCACGCAAACCCAAAACGCGGCTCGAAATCTTTCTTCTGGATGGGGAACAAATATCGTGTACGACCACCACGACCTGCATAAGCAAAGGGAGGGATTGATACGCTGGTGGGAACATACGAAGGAATTGCTACAGTTGTCGCAATTCCTAGTCCAGTCGTGATCGCACGTCGTTGCACATCTGTCAATTGCACTGTTTGCGCGAGATCGGGTCGAAAGACTCCTTGACGATCATACTTCTCATATCTTGGCGTTTGCAGCCCATAACGCAACCCGAGATTGACGGTGAAATTAGATTTCACTTTCCAATCGTTCTGGGCAAACACCGCGCCACTTTTCCAACGATAATAATAAGGAATCAGCACGGGGCGTGCTTGTACTGCGTTAGGAACACCGATCAAATAACTCGCCCAGGTGATACCGCCATTCGCCGCTGTTGTTCCACGGTTATTGCTTGTGTTGAGTGCACGAAAATCCCAGCGTCCACCTGCTGCACCAAAAAATGGAGTAACGTTTAGTAATTCGTAATTTAAATCTGTACCAAACTTCCAGTTCATCGAACCGTGCGTCCAATTCACGATGTCATTGATGTTGTAGCGTTCTTCGACATTGAAGTTATTGGTAGAGCCAGATGAGCCGATAGAGGCAAATGCATTGGGTCCGTCTGCGCTCACATTGAAGAGCGGCAATCCGCCTTTAGTGAGAGTTGGAATGCCCAATTCATTCGAGAGATTGCGCCCAGTTTTGATGGAAAATTCCGGTGAGAAATCTTCGCTGAAAACGCCGCGAGTATAGTTGACGCGTAGCTCGTTTACCAAGCTCGGCGTGAAAATTCGCGTGTGTGAAATCACGTATTGTTTGGAGTCGCTGTATGCCGCTGAATTTCCGTTAACGTCGCTGCCGAATCCACGTACGCCGACCGCTGGTACTTTTGTATAACGTAAGCTCAGCCGATCTTTTTGTGTGAGCTGATGATCAAGTCGAAGTGTGTACCGCGTTTCGTTTTGTTGCACGAAGCGATTAACGACGAAGTTAGAAAGCAACCCAGCATCGTTGATAAAATAATTGCCTGCGTGTGGAAGGTAATCCAATGCCTTGACTGCAATCGGATCAAGTTGATTTGTTGGTATTTTGTTTCCCGCAAATTGTGTAAAGAGATTTGTACCCGTCAACACAATCGGTACATATTTTCCATTCACAACATTGAATTGCTGAAAGATTCTGGTTTCCGTACTCGTAATTGGAATTTGCGGATACTTCGCTAAATCAACCGTTGGAGCCCACCCATTTGAAATGCGCGATAAGCCACTGAAATCACCGCCGCGCATCGCATCCGTAGGCAGTAGCGTGTCAGTTACAACAAAATCTTTACGCCAACGCGGTTCATACGCAAAAAAGAAAAATGATTTATTGCGTCCATCATAACCAACCGGACCGAAAACTTTTTTAGGCAACCAGATCGGACCGCCAAGCGTGAAAGAACCTTGCGAATAGCGCAAATTATTCGGTGGACGTAAAGTTGAAGTCGTCCATTTCTGCGCATTGGTGGCTGGATTGCGATGATAAAAAAGTGCTACTCCCTGATATTGGTTAGTACCGGATTTTGTGGTCGCACTAATTACGCCGCCGCCGGTGCGACCATATTCAGCAGAATAAGCCGAAGTCTGCACCGTAAATTCCTGCACAGTTTCAGGCGTAAAACTGACAATTGCACGCGCTACACCCACACCTGTATTGTTCACGCCGTCCGCTAAAATCGCTGTGCTGCCGGAGCGTCCTCCATTCAAATTTAGATTGAAGCCCGGAACAGGTTGACCGGAAGTAACCTCAGGGTCTTCGCTGCCTGCATCACCTGACACATTAGGTGCGGTCAACGCCAGATCAAGTACGCTGCGATTGCTGAGGGGGATGTCTTGAATTTGACGTTCGCTGATCGTTTGTGCAGTTGTGCCTGATTCAGTTTTTATTAGCCCAGACTCGGCGACTACATCAACGATAAGCTCTACTCCTCCGGCCTGCAAAGAAATATCGGCGGTAGCAGTGCTTGAAGTATCTACTTTGATACTGCTGAGAATAGATTTCTTAAAGCCTAGTGCTTCCACCGTAACACTATAAACAACTGGTTCAAGTGAAGAAGCTTTGTAAACTCCATCAGATGAAGTTGTTAATTTTTGCGATTGATTAGTTCCGACATTCGTGATGGTGACGATAGCTCCGGGAATGACTGCGCCAGTGTTATCAGTGACAGTCCCGGTGATGCTGCCGCGATTGGTTTGGGCTGACAGGGGGAGTGCCAGAATGATGAACGCCAGACATAACGTAGTAAAGCGGGCAAAAAAATTCATAACGAAACCTTTAATCTTAAAATAGGAAACCAGATTTTGGTGGATGCTAACAAAATTACTCGCAAGAATGAGAAGTTCATCATAAGTGTTAATGTAAGTCAAACAGTTTTCCGGTAGGGTAAATATAATTCTTACTCAGTAAAAACTAGATTGCCTTTGGTTAAGCGTCAAGTTACAGTAACTTCGTTTTTCAGCGCCAGCGGCGCGGCATCTTGGTAGGAAATTAGAAGGCAGAAACCCGTACGAAGTAAGGACATATCTTCACTTCATGCGGGCTTCTGCAAACGAATCGCATGTCACAAAACTCTAACCGAACCAATAATTACTTTGTCGAAGTCGTTGCGAAAGCACTTGATGTACTTGATGCTTTTGGCCGGGCTGATACTGAACTGACTCTTTCTGAAGTTGCGCGGCAGGTTAATTTATCGGCCAGCCATACCTTTCGGTTATTGCATACGCTGGAACAAAAAGGATGGGTACGCAAAATCAATGGCACGAAGAAATTTCATCGTGTCAACCGCACGCAGAAATACCGTATCGGCTTTGCGATGCAGTCTGCGAAATTTCAATTTTCATTAGAAGTTCTGCGCGGATTAGAAGAGGCGGCGGAGCTTCATGGCGTCCAACTAATTATTGAAGATAATCAAAACAGCGAAAAAGCGGCATTGGCAAATGCGGAGGTATTCGTCAGGCAAGGCGTAGATTTCGTCGTTGAATTTCAGGTCAATGAACGCATCGCTCCGGTCATCGCGCATACCTTTGCCGTAGCGAACATTCCGTGTTTAGCGATTGATATTCCTCAGCCCGGAGCCGTTTATTTCGGAGCCAACAATTATCAAGCCGGGTTGCTGGCAGGGCGTGCGTTGGGCGAATACGCCCGCGATCATTGGCAAGGAAAGATCAACAAAATTCTGTTATTGGAATTGCCGATTGCCGGCGCAGTCCCACAGGCGCGGATGACAGGTGCGCTGAATGCCATTCAGGAAGTCATCGGAGAAATTTCTGAAAAATCTATCGTGCATCTGGATGGCGGAAATGATGAAAACGATAGCCGGAGAATTACCCTTGAATTTTTGAACTCACTCAAAGTCAGGGAAAAAGTGTTGATCGCCGCGATTCATGATCCTTCGGCATTAGGAGCAATTCGTGCGATTAAAGACGCGGGCAGGGATCAGAATTCAGTAGTAGTGGTCGGGCAAAACGCGACCCAAAAAGCGCGAGTGGAAATGTGCAAAAAAGATTCGCCACTGCTCGGATCAGTTGGATTTTTCCCTGAAAAATATGGCGAGCAAATCATTCCGCTAGTTTTAAAAATATTGGGAGGTGAGGTTGTTCCACCGATGGGATTTATTGAGCATACGTTAATTACCAGCGATAATCTTGAAGACTTTTACCCACAAGCTATGAAAAGCTAACGAGCAGTTTTTGGATTATGAATTGCCACGCAACTTTAGTGCGTGGTAACGAGTAAGTAATAAGAAAAGGCTTCAGCCAAACTTCATTTCGGCCCAAGCCTTCTAGTTACACAGCACCTGCCACGAGTTTTAACTCGTGGCAGTTCATTCAACCATTTCCAGAAGATTTCCAAGCTATTATCAAAGCGTCCGCAAATGAAATCCGCCATCTACGTTAATCACCTCACCCGTCGAAAATGGCAGGTCGCCACGCGCAATGGCAGCTACGGCGCGTCCGATGTCGTCGGGTTTCCCCCAGCGTTTTAGCGGCCACGCTCCGTCTTCAATCAGTTTGTCATATTTTTCCTGGACTCCGGCGGTCATGTCCGTAGCGATGACGCCGGGGCGCACTTCGTAAACGTTGATTCCATATTCCGCCAGCCGCGCCGCATACAATGAAGTCATCATGGCAAGCCCGGCTTTCGCTACGCAGTAATCGCCGCGATTGACAGAAGCAGTGTACGCCGAAATCGAAGTAATCGTTACAATGCGCGGGAATCCGAACGAGTTGAAAGAGTTATTTTTGACCTGTTCGATCATCTGATTCGCTACGGTTTGCGTGAGGAAATACGGGCCTTTCAGATTAATGTTGATGAGGCGATCAAAGGATTCTTCGCCTGCTTCTAACAGGTCAGCGCGGATGTTCGGAGCGACTCCGGCGTTGTTGACGAGCAGATCAATCCGGCCATATTCCGCCATTGTTTCCTGCACTAATTTTGCACGATCTTCCGCGACAGAAACATCAGCGCGAACGGTGATGCCGTCGCCGCCAGCATCGCGGACGAGCTGCAAACATTCATCGGCAGCACTCACGTTGCCAGCGTAGTTAATAACGATGGCGTGTCCGAGCTTGGCAAGTTCAATGGCGATGCCGCGTCCGATGCCGCGTCCCGCTCCGGTGATTAATGAAATTGGTCGAGTCATATTTTACTGTGGCCTAAACTTTTAGTTTGTGCCGCGTTCATTACCTGAAAATTTCAACGAAACTCACAGTTTTCAGAGGAAAGTTGTGCCTGCCGAGCGGCACAAACTAAAAGTTTATGCCACATCTGGCGAAGGCATTTCTTCTTCGGTTGGGCCATCATTCCACGTTTTTGCCCAATCGGGTAATGAGGTTTCTGGATATGGTTGCAACTTGATGGAAGTTGGTTCTTGCGCAAGTGCCGTCAATGCTTTGTCGAGTGCTTCGACGAAGAAATATTCGCCAAATAATACGGCTTCGTGGACACCGAGATTTTTGTGGATGTGGTAGACGCCGCCGTTCAGAACTCCTTCAAATCCGGGCGTCAAACTCCCTAAATATTTTTGTGAAAGCGATTGCAAAGAATTCAAGGCGAAGTCACGATACGCCCGTGCTTTGGTACGATCAGTCACGGCGTTGGCTAAATCCAACAAGCCCGAAGCGGCAATTGCGGAGGTGGAAGTGTCCACCTGCGATTTCGCTAGTGCACCAGTTTCCGGCGCGTCATAATCCCATGGCGCGACGCCGTCGGTGGGCGTATTTTCCAAATAATAATCGGCATTGAGAATCGCAGTTTCCAGATATTCGCTGCGCTGCGTTTGCAGATAGGAGCGCGTGAAACCGTAGAGCGACCAGGCTAAGCCACGGCTCCAGGCGGAATCTCCGCGATAGCCTTGATGCGTCGTTTGCCGTAAAAATTCACCTGTTTCTAAATCGAAAATTCCTTCGTGCGAAGTCGAGCCGTCGCCGCGTACAATCGTTCTGCGCGTCGTCAGGCAATGACGATGCGCAATGTCTAAAACATGCGCGTCCCCGCTTTTCAGCCCGGAATAAAACAGTGTTCCGACGTTCATCATAATGTCTATGAAGAGCGAAGCAGGTTCGACGAAGGAGCGTAAATACTGCCCCTTTTCCATAAAACGCATCGCCATCGTTTTTCCAGCTTGAATCAATAATGGTTCGATGTGGTTCGGATTTCCACCGAGTTCCAGCCAGCGCAAATGCGTTGAGAAAAATAAAAAACCTAAGTCATGAACGGCGCGATCATACTGCCGCGATTCCAGCGGAGTCGCATAGCTCACAGCTTTGTCGAGCCATTCAGTTTTTCCAGTTCGCTTGGCAAAGATGAACATCATGCCCGGATAAAAACCGTCGCACCAATGCGTCCAGCGTTTGCGGTCTTCGCCGAATTTTCCGCCGACAGTGTACATCGGATAATAATCCTGAGGATATTTTTTGAGCAGCGACTGCACCTGAAGTTGGGCGAAGTCGAAGGAATTTTGTAACGTTGCGCGAAGGGCTTCTGTCTGAGGCATTCAGTTCTCCAAAAGTTGTGAGTACAGGCTTCAGCCTGCCAAGCCGCAGGCTGAAGCCTGTACTCACAACGTGATTAATTCGAGCAGGCAATCCGCAAAACATTCACCGAAGCAGGCTTCAGCGTAAACGTGAATTCCGGCGCGGTAATACTCAACTTCATCGGGATGGGAGCAATAGACTTCGGGTCATCAAGACTATTTTCAGCTTTAAGGTCTTTGCCCGTCAGCACGTAAGCTTGTCCGATTTTTGAAATTTTTCCGGCTCCGGATAAATTAATTTTTATTTCTTTCGGAGCGGCATCTGTATTCACGATCTTCAAAATTACTTCGCCGGATTTCGCGTCGCGGACTGCGCTGGCGTAAAGATTCTGCTGACCACTGAGTGCGGCTCCATTTGTATTCACGGGTAAAATTGTTGTGCCGCGATGATTACTAAACATTTTCTGAACATAATAATTAGGCGTTCCGTATGACCGCAAATTGTCGAACCAGATCAAGTTTGGAGTCCATTGCCACGCATCAACATGCCCGAATAACGGCGCGTAGGAAACCAGCGAAACGACATCGCCGTTGCGTTCTAAGCCCGTCATAAAGGCAGCTTCGGCGAGCGCGCATTCCCAGTTGTTGCGATTTTCAGAACTCACTACGCCAACGGATTGGGCGGCGAATTCTCCTGAGAAAACTTTCGGACCTTTGCGATCATAGTTGTCGTAACGCGCCGCATTTTTTAAAAACCATTCCGGCTTCATGTAGTAATGTTCATCAATCAAATCGGCGTTCAAGCCACGCAATTTCCCCCACAGAAAATCAAAGCGTTCACCGTCTGCGCTGGGGCCGGCGCTCGAAACTAATTTGATCTCCGGGTATTTCGCTTTGATGGCTTTGGCGAAGGCTTCGTAGCGCGGGATGTAATCGGGACCCCATTGTTCATTGCCGATGCCGATCATTTTCATGTTGAAGGGGGCAGGATGCCCCATCGCCGCGCGCTTCTTGCCCCACGTCGAAACGATGGAACCGTTCGCAAATTCGATAAGGTCAAGGGCGTCCTGAATGTAAGGATCAAGCTGGTCAAGCGGTGCCAGTTCTTTGGTATTAAATTGGCATGCCATGCCGCAATTGATAATGGGCAGCGGGTCGGCTCCGACGTCTTCGCATAACTGAAAATATTCAAAAAATCCAAGTCCGAATGATTGAAAATAATCTGCCGGAGCGCGGGTGGGGGAGCGGGAGAGAAATTCCGTATTCCAACGATTGATGATTAATTTCCGTTCTGCCGGATCACCAATTGTTGTCTTCCATTGATAGCGCGTCGCCAGATCACGGCCTTCGACAATGCAGCCACCGGGGAAGCGGATAAAGCCAGGTTTCATATCGGCAAGTAATTGCACGAGATCGGCGCGTAATCCATTCGGGCGATTTTTAAAAGTATTTTTTGGAAACAACGAAATCATATCAAGGTCAACCGGATTTTTCCCTTCGACGATGACGTTGAGGATAGCTTTCGCTTCGTTGGCAGTGGCTTTGATGGTGGCGGTGTATTTTTTCCAATCGCCTGTGATGCCGGTTAGTTTTGCTTGTCCAATTTTTTGACCGCTGGCGTTGGTGAGTTCAATTAATAGATTTGCTGGTGTGTTGCTATGTGCCTGCACCGAAAAATTATACAAGGCTCCCTGGTGAATTCCAGTGCCGCGAAAGCCTTCGTTTTTGACGCCGAAGCCTCCCGCCGAATCGGGTTTGATGTTTAAATAATGCTGATTGTTACTGGGTGATTCGCGTTCCAAAACCTTCACAGAGCCTTTGCTGCCTCGTTCAATTGGCGTCCATGCCATGGTCGCAATTGGAAATTCAAACGAGCGATTTTTGACGAGTTCGGCGTACATTCCACCATCTGCGCCAAAGTTGATGTCTTCAAAGAAAACACCAAATTGGTTGGGATTAATGGTGGCTCCGGGCTTATCAACCTGGACGGTGATGGTTTGCGCGTAAGAAGAAATTTGCGTGATGCCAAGCAACACAGCAAACAGAAGAACGATTAGACGATTGATGTTCATAAGAAATAAAGTTTCATTTGTGACAATTTCGTTGACAGGAGAACAGGTTTTGCGGTTTCAATGAAATGGCAGTGTAGCGAATGAAAGGGCAATCTGTTAAGCGGTGCGGAAAAAAATAATTCTATGAACGATCAAAAATCTTTTTTCTGGAAATATCGTTTCGTGATGACGCTCTTTATTATCGGGCTGATTATCAGTGGTGTGACGGCGTTTCCGTTGTTGTGGGAACTGAAAATTCTGACGAAGATTTTAGGTGTTGGCAATGCCACTTCGCCGGAAGGTTTTACCGGATTACAGCATTGGATTTTAGTTGTCCGATGGGGCTTGGAAGAAATGTACGGCAAATATCCGTGGATTGCTTATGGCACGGATTGGCTGGCGTTTGCCCATTTGATGCTCGCCGTATTTTTCATCGGGCCGTTGGTTGATCCGGTGCGCAATGTCTGGGTAGTGTATGCCGGATTGATCGCCTGTGTTGCAGTTATTCCCTTAGCACTGATTTGCGGATCGCTGCGCGGACTCCCATTTTATTGGCAGTTGATTGATTGTTCGTTCGGGATTTTTGGTGCGTTACCTTTGTTGTATTGCCTGTCTTTAACGAAACGAATGGAAAGTGAAAGTGCTGAGTGCTGAGGAAGAAAGTCCTGACTACTTAGCACTCGTTACTCAGCACTTCCGTTCTCTTTCTTCTGACAAATCTCAGTCAGCGTTTTTTGCATCAGCTCAATTTGTTGTTGCTGCATGGTCATCAAATCCGTCCAATCATTTTCACGCAATTCATTAATTTTTTCGTGGAGTTGCAGAATTTCCAGCTCGGCTTTGATGTTGACTTCGTAATCGTTCTGCGCCTGCATGCGATCAATTTCTCCCTGACGGTTCTGGCTCATCATAATGACCGGAGCCTGTAACGCCGCGAGGCATGAAAGCACCAGATTCAGCAGAATAAACGGGTAGGGGTCAAAAGCTCGCTGCATCAGAATAAAGACATTGAATGCCATCCATCCAATCAGAAAAATCATAAAACAGATAATAAAAGTCCAGCTTCCGCCGATGGTTGCTACACGGTCAGCCATTTTTTCCCCGAACGTTAATTGCGCATCAAATTCTCGTTGGATGTTGCGGGCGATGCGTCCACGGCTAATGAATCGCTCGACGATAATGCGTTCATCAGTGGGAAGTTTTTCCAGCTCTACCTGTAATAATTTTTGCGCGGTAAGGCGACGATTGACACGTTCAGATTTATTGTTGGGTGTGATGATGCTTCTTAGATTTTGCATAGTGACTCCTGCTAACTCGCGGCACTTTCACTCTTCGGCAGTTCATCGTCTACTACTTCAGTCACCGCTTTTTTCTTACTTTTTCGCTTCATTCGTTTTCGCAATTGTTGCTGGCTTTCACGTGCTGCGATGCGGGCTTGAGTACGCACGATGTCGCGCATCGAAATGATTCCCAATAATTTTTGCGGGTCTTTGCGGCTGACGACTGGCAACAAAGACAATTCGCGTTGACCCAACTTGAGCATGACCGCATCAAGCGGCTGATCGGGATACGAAGAAATCACGTCTTTGGTTGAAACTTCAGCCAGCAGCAAATCATTTTGTTCTTCTACTTCCAATTGTCGTAAATCATCCCGCGTGATAAATCCTACCATTTTCATGGAGCCATCAATTACAGGGTAGCCGTATCTGCCATTGGTTTCGATGAATTCAACAGCTTCGGCGACGGTGAAATTGGCGGGCAGCGTGACGACTTCACGCGTCATGACGTGCGAGGCATTGAGTTTATGTAAGGAAACTTTTGGTTGCGCCGGAGCCAGATGAATTCCATCCTGTTCCAGCAATGCCTCGTAAATCGGAATTGGATTCAAACGCTGTGCGACCAGGTAGCTGGTCGCGTTCGCAATCATCAACGGCAGAATTAACGAATAATTCTGCGTCATCTCAAACACGATCAGCACTGACGTAATCGGGGCGCGAACAACACCGCAAAAACTGGCTCCCATGCCGACCAGCGCAAAAGCTCCGGGCGCGGTTGGGTGTCCGGGAAAAGCCGCTTCGACAAATTTCCCAAGTGTGCCGCCAACCATCGCTCCGATGAATAAAGACGGGGCAAAAATCCCGCCGGAACCGCCGGAGCCGTACGAAATAACAGTTGTCACGATTTTGGCGACTGACAAAACCATCATGACTTGCAAGGGTAAATTGCCGTGCAAGGCGGAAGTCAAAGTCTCGTAACCGCCACCCATTGCCTGCGGTGCAAATAATCCGACCATTCCAACGGCAAGACCGCCCAGCGCAGGTTTTAACCACGCCGGGACTTTGCGAAATTGGCGAAAAATTGATCGCAGCTTGAGCAGTGTATTGGAAAAGAAAACTGCTACACCGCCAACTATGGCTCCGAGCAAGACATAGAAAATTAATTCTGCCGGATGTTGTAAGCCGTACGCCGGAACGCCCGCATAAACAGGTCTTGGATCAAAGGCGCGTGAAATTGCCGAAGCAATGACGGCGGCAATCACGATTCCGCCCAGCATCCGTTGATTGAGATCGCCGATGATTTCTTCAAAGGCAAACGTGACGGCTGAAATCGGAGTATTAAAAGCAGCGGCGACGGCAGCGGCGGAACCGACGGGCAACAATTCCATGAGCCTGCGCCGTGAGACACCAAAAAATCTTCCGATCACCGAAGAAACCGCCGCACAGATTTGCACGGTTGGCCCTTCACGTCCGATGGAAGCTCCAGTTCCCAGGCTGATGGCGGAAACAACAGCTTTACCAAAAGCCGATTTTAAAGGCATTCGCCCGTAGTTGATGAAATAAGCTGTCTTAACCTGCGGGATTCCGCTGCCCCGCGCGTCAGGAACCCAGAATTGCAACAAGAGTCCAACCAGCAATCCGCCCAGCGTCGGAATGATTAATGCCAGCACTGCGAAACGCCAGTTGAATCCGCGTTCAGCCGCGACGAACATGTGGCGGATGATATTGCGCTCCATCCCCAGAATGATGATGTGGAACGACACGGCCACTAAGCCGCAGACCGCACCGACAATCAGTGTAATGAAAAATAATTTTTGATTTTCCGGTAGGCCTAATTGGTCAATCAAGCGAGTGGCTGTCAACTCAATGCGATACCATTTTCGCCGGAGATGCGTGCGTTGCAATGTAAAACCTCGTCACAAAATCTAGTAGGGGGATAGTTGTGCGTAACCCAACAGCGAAACTAAATCTTATCTTAGCACTGCGGATGACTGACGCAAGCGAAATGTGACATTCGATGTAGCGTGTATTACTATTTCGCGTTACAGTTTGGAAATCCACCACAAGGAAATAACAATATGAAACAACGCGGTCTTTTCTCATTGATTTTAATTCTGGTTTTGATTGTTCCACAAACTGTCGGAGCTTGGGGCTACCATGGTCATGAAATTTCGGGCTTGGCGGCAGCTTTGAAAATGCCTGCGGAAACACCCGTTTTTATGCTGGAATCTTCGCGGCAATTGAGCTACCTGACGCCTGAGCCGGATCGCTGGCGCGACCGTGCGGAATCCGATCTTGACCCCGCGATGAAAGCATTTTCCCCCGATCATTACATTGATATGGAATTCGTTCCCGAAGGAGCTTTACTGACGGCGACTGATCGTTACGCCTTCATCGAAGCCTTAATGAAAGTCGGGCGTAAGCCTGCCGAAGCCGGATTTGTGCCGTATCGGATTCTGGAATTATTTCAAACCTTGCGCATGGAATTTCGTTTGTGGCGTGTCACGAAAGACAGGGTTACAAGGGCGATGATTGAGGAACGAATCATCAATGATGCCGGAATTCTAGGTCATTACGTTACTGACGGATCGAATCCGCATCATACTTCGATCCATCATAACGGCTGGATTGGTGATAACCCGAAAGGCTACAGCACTGACAAAACGATGCATTATCGGTTTGAAGGGCAGTATGTAGAGACGCATTTGCAAGTGAATGATTTGATGCCGCTGATTGGTGCTGCTCGTGTGCTTGCCAAGCCGCGTGAAGAGGTGATTGCCTATTTGCAAACCTCAAGATCGCAGTTAGAAACACTCTATGAATTAGAGAAAAAGGAAAGCTTCAGCGATGTGACAAAATCAGAAGAGCATAAACAGTTTGTGAGTAAGCGGTTAGCAGCGGGAGCGCAGATGTTACGAGATTTATGGTGGACGGCGTGGCTGACCAGCGAGGTTAAGGAAGCTGTTCCGGTGACTGGAAAATAAGGGGGGAGTCGGGAGAGTGGTGGTGTCATTTTACAATCAGTAAATAATTAAAAGGCTGACCGAATCCCCAACGATTACACCAGAAAATGCATGTACTTAAACCCGATCAGCCTTTACAAACGAGACCACTCATGTCAAACCCTGCGCTATCCAAGTTTCGGATTTAAGATGAGCAGTCTCGTTCGCTGCTCAGGTTCCAATGTGCTGGAAATATGTTTTGTAATTGTCACGTAAGCTTTGAAATTGCGTTTCACGCACAATAATTTTTGAACTTTTATGCGTATTGCCAAAATTGTTAATTCAAATTCGCACGTGGATTATGTTGCACGGGTGCTGGATTCGCTCGAAACGCCTGAGCCGCCATCCGCTGCTGATTATTGCTTCGGACAATTCGTCAAGGTTGTCACTCCGCGCGGCGAAGCTATTGGCGTGATTTATAACTCTTTGCTGATTAATCCTGAGTTCGGAAATTACGGGCCACGGCTTTCGACTCCGCCGGAATTGAATTCAGTTTTTAGCCCGGATTACTTGAACGAGCAGGGAGTAATGGCAGGGATTTTGTTATTAGGCTGGAAGTCAGCCGAAGCCTATCAACACGGCGTTCCGCGCGAAGTCTTACCTGTGAATGCGAACGTCGAAAAAATGAACGAAGAGGAAATTCGCGCCTTTCATCATACAACGGCTGGCGCGATTGAAATTCATTACTACGCCCATATCACAACACACGCGAAGAACTTTGCATTTCCTTTACTTAGTGAAATTGCGAATCAGTTGGAAGCGATTACGACGGAAAGTGAACGGGCGCGGCTGGCAGTTTTGCGACGGACATTAGCGTGGCAACAAACGCTGGGAAATTTGAAGTGATTGTTCAGAGTTACGCATTTATGCGTGTAATTGTTGCGCACGCATAAATGCGTAACTCTGAGCGTACTAAAATATAAACTTCACGTTATACCGAATGACGCGCCCGCCTCCGTCGGTGGCTGGTGTATTAGGATTCAAAAAGCGTCCCGCAATCGCCGTATTGGTATTTGACGACAATGCGCCTCCTCCCGGTGAGAACGGGCTGACGCTGCCTTGGGTATAATTCGGGCGATTGAAAATATTATAAAACTCAGCTCGCAATTCCAGGCTCTGTCCTTCCTGAATCCTGGTTCGTTTCAAAATATTCAGATGGTGAAAACTCGTTCCTGGTGTTCGTTCGGTATTGCGTCCCAGTGACCCAAAGCGCTGAATGCTGTTGGCGAGTGCCGGGTTGTAGACTGGATTGACGATGTAACGCGCCGTCGCCGGATCAATCGAAATATTACCAGCATCAGGATTTGTATAACCCGTGATGGTTCCGGTGGCGTCTACCACAGGAATTGCCCGCACACCTTTTTGTCCGTTTGGATTGAAGGTTGGTCGTTCATTCGCACCGCCGATTCCATCTGAATCCAGACCATTGAAGATGCTGTAGGGAACTCCCGATTCAAAGGTTGTGACTCCTGAAATCTGCCATCCGCCAACTAACCTGCCCGCAAGATTTTTCTGTTCACGCAGGAATGGAAATTCGTAGACATACGTGAAGGAAGCACGTTGCGTCCGGTCAAATAATGACGGCCCTTTTTCAAATTTTGCGCCGCCTAAAATATGCGGAAGCGCGAAAACACTGGCGGCAGTGGTTCCACCTGCGGCAAACACTTCGCTCGCGTTATCAAGTGTTTTCGAGTACGTGTAAGCTCCAGTGATGGTCAGGTTTTTTGAGAAGCGGCGCATCACACTCAATTGACCGGAATGATAATTCGACCACCCGCCGTTGGTGCGGACTGTGCGTCCACCTTGCAGATTGTCCAATCGTCCTTGCGTCGGCCCGGTATATCCGGTTGGTGTAATTCGCAACGCTGGCGGAACCAACGGATTCCAATCTTCATTGATATAAAGCTTGGTTCCTTTTGATCCGACGTAAGAAGCATCCAGTACAATTTTGCCGGGCAATTCGCGCTGAAGTCCTAATGACCATCGCTGATAATAAGGATTCACGAGATTTTGTTGAATCAAAGTTTGTGCGCTCAACGGATTTAAGGCGGCTTGCGTCGTTGGAAGCTGAGCCGAGAAATTCGCCAATCCACGTGTGCCATTTCCGGTTGTGGAAGGGATGCTGGTTGCGATGACATTGGGCGAAGAAACGGCGGCGTTGGAAGCAATATTATTGAAAAATGAATCGTAGCCAAGTTGATAACCTGACCGAATGACAGATTTATTTTCGCCGAAAATTTTTCCTAAAAATCCGGTCATATTTTTTGGCGAATACGCGATGCCAATTGTCGGAGCAAAATTATTCCAATCGCCACGCACTTTGTTCGGCTGTCCAAAAGGCCCTGTACGCGTGACCGGATCAACATTGAAAAGATCCGTGAAAGCAGGCGTTTTCAGCGTATTGAAAGGTCTGCCAAAATATTCATAACGAACTCCCAGCGTTAAGGTGAGCGCGTCACTTTTGCGCCAACGATCCTGCACAAATGCGGCAGTACGAAACATCGAAGGGAAGTAAATCGCACTCCCGAAATCACGGGCTGCCGTGCCGCTCGCGCCGCCGAAATTATCTACGAAATTCGCAAACGGAGTGAATCCGGTGCTGGCTGTATACGTTAATGAGCCGCGTGGATTGAACGGTGCGGCTTGCGTGGAAATTTGTCGCAACAAATCTACCCCGCCGCGAATTGTATGATTGCCGCGCACATTTGTGACTGTATCCTGAAACGTATAATTGTTGGCGATACGTCCTTGTGGGAAGGTGGTTGAAGCTCCCAGTGATGAAATGCTGGTGACAATGATTCGCGGTAATTGCCCGGCGGGACCGCTTGGATCAGCCAAAGGAAATCCAAAATCAAGTCGGTTATATCCCAGCCGTGCTTCGTTCGTGAACGTCGAAGAAAAAACATGTGTTTCAGTTAGCAGCAGGTTATAAAGACGCTGGGTATAATCGGCGTCAAAGCCTTCAAATTCCGCGATGCCGCCTTTAGAAACATTTTGCCGGTCACTCAACATGCGCCCCGATAATTGATCTTTTTCACTGAGCTGATGATCTATGCGCGCTTGCCATTGATGATCTATGCTGAGCGCGGGATAGTTTCTGAAGAAAGTTCCAAACTCAATGTTCCCGCGATTGACATTGTTGACGGTTCCGAGCGCAAGGTTGAATGGACTGGCATTCGCCACGGCATTTTGCGTTGCGCTTAACAGTAAATCTACATTAGCACTGGCTCCGGTTGGGAAGAGTGCCCGTAAAGCTGTTCGTCCGGCGGCAGTTGGTGTCGTCAGTTGCGCTTGCGATGAAGAGCGTTGCCGATCCTGTTGATAGGCTCCGAAAAAGAACGTGCGATTTTTGACGATGGGGCCGCCAATCGTGGCGGAGTAGATATTTTCTGTGCCTGACGGTGGGCGTCCGCGCAAGACGTTTTCAGGATCGCGTGATTGTGAACTCGTCAGCGCATCATCGGCAGTTGTGTCGTACAAAAATGAAACTGTGCCATGAAAACCATTGGTGCCGGATTTGGTAATTGTATTCACGACGCCTCCGCCCGCGCGTCCGAATTCCGCATCGTAATTTGAAGTTTGGACGGACACCTCTTTGACAGCATCCGGGTTCGTAATTTGAAAGCCCTGACCTGCGACTGAAATATCGTTGTTTTCCGTACCATCAATCAAAAAATTATTGGAGCGTCCACGTCCGCCATTCACCGAAAATGTGGCAGCACCGAATCCGTTACGATTGCTGGAAACTCCCGGTAACGTCAACGCCAGTGAAACCGGATTGCGCGAAGAAAACGGCAATTCCGTAATGCGTTGTGTCTCAATATTTCCGCCGCGTACCGGAGCTTCGGTTTGTAATAACGCACCTGACTCAGTCGTCACATCTACCGCGAGTTCCTGGCTGCCGGGTAAAAGTTGGGTGTCAACCTGCGTGATCTGATTGGCACTGACGACGAGATTATTTTTGATGACTGTTCCGAAATTATTAGAGCTGACTTTGACGGAATAGTTACCAAGCTCAACCGCATCGAAGCGGTAAAGCCCTTCGCCATTGGTTACGGTCGTGCGAATTAATCCGGTTTCAGTATTGGTGAGGGTGATTGCCGCGCCGGGAATCACCGCTGCTGTTTGATCCGCTACGATGCCGCTGACCGTGCCACGACTGGTTTGGGTGAAGGCGATTATTGAGATACTGAGCAAGAAAAAAATCAGCATGAATAATTTAGTTTTCATATCTTCCTCCTGTGAGTAATAGGGCAACCAGCTCTGGTTGCCCTACGCCTGCTTTTTAGAATTTCAGCCGCAACGCCAATTGAATAATTCTCGGATTGCTGCCGAAAACTAAGTCAGGTTTATTAAATTGCGGGCTGGTGACGGTGTTGTAATTTCCAACCGCCGTGCTGGCAATCGGGACGACGCTGTTGGGTGAACCTGCCACATATTGCGGATGATTAATGGCATTAATGAAATCTGCGCGGAGCTGAAATTTTAATGTTTCAGTAAAGGCGAAATCCTTTGAGAGCGAAAAATCAATATTGTTGATAGCTGGCAACGTAAAGGTATTTCTACCTGCGGTGGCACGTGCGCCAAGTCCGGCTTGAATGTATTGCGCATTAGGATTCGTAGCTAAATATCCTACGACTTTTCCAGCGGTATTTGTTAAGGCTGCGACGGTGCTGGCAGTTCCTTTGACTCCGTTGGGATTGATGATTGTGCGATCACCTGCGCCATCGCCGTTGAGGTTGGAATCAATACCGCTGAGTGCCGTGACAGGTTGTCCGGCTTCGTAGGTGTACGTTCCGGCAAAGCTGAATCCACCAAAGACGCCGCGCACAAAATGATTGGTATTTTTGGTGAAAAATGGAATGTCGTAAATGCCGGAAACCGAGAGACGATGACGATGATCAAGCAGTGAATCCGCTCTTTCGGCTCGCATGTTTTGCCAATCCTGAGCGCGACGTGGTGCAAGAACGGTGCTGAAAACTTCAGCAGTGGAATCATCAATTAAATGGCTCCAGGTATAAGCGACATTGGTCAGAAATCCACGATTGAAGCGGCGCGTCAATTGCGATGAAAAAGCGTTGTAGGACGAATTTCCATTCGGGAGAAAGGTGACAATGTTCGCTCCGTTAAAGCCTGCACTTTGATAAGCAGGAACGTAGCGCGAACGGGCATTCAGGTCATCCCGTGTCAACGTCAATGCCTCTAATTGTGTCTGCGTTGGTCGTGCCAGGTAGGTTGGCAGAAAACTGGTATCAGTAATTCTGGGCTGAACATTCAAACGATTCTGCGTTGGCAGGTGAACGCCGCGCGTTCCCAGATAGCGCAGCTCTAAAGACCAGTTGGTTTGGAATTGACGTTGATAACTTAAACTGTATGAAATCGCGTACGGAATTTTTTGATCGGCAATCCAGGCACTGGTTACGGCTCGCGTTTGCGCGGCAGTCGTGTTGGCTGCGGGAGCTGCATTCGGAATTCCACCATTCGTGAGAAAATTTGTGGAGTCAGGTGTGAGCGGAGCATCAATTGTGACCTGTGCCTGTGGTGGACTTGAGAGAATGTACAAGTTATCTACAATGACATCATAAGCCATTGAGAAGCCCGCTCTGATTGAGCTTTTGCCACCACTGCCAAAAACCTTTCCGAATAAACCGGAATCGAAATTCGGTGAATAAGCCAACCCAATGCGTGGCCCGAAATTTGTTTTTTGCGCTTTCGGTTTACCAAATTCGATTAAGCCCGGAACACTGGAAATCGCATTTTTCGTTTGCAATCCAGCTCCGAAGGGAACCTGTTGATAGACGTAATTCAAGCCAAGATTTAACGTGACATTTGGACGGACGCGCCATTCATCCTGCGCGAAGCCGAAGAATAAAATCTGGTCGCCGTAATATTTTGAAGCACCGACATTTCGCTCCGATAAAAAGTCAGGATTGAGGTCGCGCAGAAAACGATCTGTCGTGCTGTACTGATAATCTCCGCGTGAACGTTGAACGAACGTTTGCGGGGAAATCAGTTTGCGAACATCGCCTCCGAATTTCAGCGAATGGTTGCCTGCCAGATAGGAAAGATTGTTGGCTAATTGATAATTATTCTCGACATTATCCTGCGGAGAATTCGGATCAGGCCCGATGTCTATGCCTAAATCCTTGAGCCCCAAATTCGGGAATGAATCGAATCCGGTCAGCGGAAATTTGATGTCCGGTGCAGGTGTATTATTTAAATAACGGCGATAGGCAAGACGCGTTTCGTTCGTTAATTTTGGAGTGAAAGAATGAATGAGTGTGTAGGAAAACAAACGTCCATCGGTGGGTGACAAATTGAAAAATATCGGCAGAGTTGCATTGTTATTAATGGAGCGCAAACGATTGTAAATAAACCGTGAATGATGCTGTGTTTGTTCACTCTGGGTGTAATCAAGGTTGAGGACAAAATTGCGTTGATTCGTCCAATTCGGAGCATCGAAGGAAACATTTCCGACCGGAATCTGCACTCCGGCAACAGTAATTGTCCCGGCATCGTTTCGAGCTGCGACGGGTACATATTGTTTGAAGATCGCAAGATTTGGCTTATTCAATCCAGCCAGACTGTCGAGCATGGTAATGCCTGCCGCCGTGGGCGACGTCAGTCCTGCTGGAGCCGCCGCATTGCCAATTCCAAGCCCTTCATAACTCACGAAGAAAAATAATTTGTCTCTGCCGCTCAGGTAAGGTTTTCCACCTTCACCAAAGTGCGGCAGCATCAGCGGACCTCCGACGTTGCCGCCGTAACGCGCAAAATCGTAACGCGGCATAAAGGTTGTGCCGGAAACATTTTCCTCCCGTACGACGCCCGCATTTTTCTGAGCAGTATCAAGTGCATTCAAATAACGATTGCGGAAGAATCCATACGTCGCACCGTGAAATTCATTGGAGCCACTTTTTGAGGCGACGATAAATTGTCCACCGGTGGAGCGCGCAAACTCCGCCGAAAATTGATTCGTGAGTACTGAAAATTCTGAAACTGTTTCCGGCGAGACGTAAACCGCCGGCCCGGACACGTCTTTGCGATTGTTATCAATGCCATCCACGATGAAATTATTGTTGCGCGGACGCTGCCCTCCGACTGATCCTCCCGTGCCTAATCCAAGACCGCCGCTGCTGGATACGTTCGCTGAAAGTAACGCTAAATTATAAATACCGGAACTTGCGGAGTTCGCCGTTGTAATGGATGTTTGAGGGAGATCGGCCACTTGCCGTGTATTGAAACTCTTTGACAGATTCGTCGTTGTTGTTTGCACCAGTTCTGCGCCTTCGGCAGAGACTTCGACGGATTCGCTTTGAATTCCAACTTGTAAGGTCGCGGTTACGTCAGTGGTTTGATTCAGCACAACACGCACATCGTTGAGCGTTAATTTTTTGAAGCTCGCGGATTCAACCGTGATTTGATATTCGCCAATGAGCAGATTGCCGAATCTGAATTCGCCGTCACCGGAGGATTGAGAAGTGAAGGTGTTACTGGTTTTCTTATCGGTGATAGTGACTTTGGCATTGGGGATAATCGCACCAGTCGGGTCTTTGACCACTCCGCGTACGTTTCCCGTGGTTTGCTGTCCGAAAGCATGGATGGAAGAAAAAATTAACAATAAAAAAATGCTTGTTAATTTCTGTATTGTTTTGAGCGTTTTCATAATAGATCTCCTAAGTTAGAAAATGGCACGACCGGGCGCGACGTTTCGACAAGTGTTATTGGCAAGGGCTGTGCCTTGTTTTCGCTGAGGAGATCAACTATTTGAATTTAATAGATTTAATTTGTATGAAGAGAAAATTAAGAAGCTCTTTAGAATTTCTGGATGGACGAGAATTTATAAAAAATAAGTTGTCGTGGAAATGACATCTTATTTTTTATGATTTCTGAAAAGACTTGAAACGAAATAGATTTTTTAATCACTCACTGCATTATGAGCTTTAACTTTTGGTACGCCAGTATCTTGCTGGCGTACCAAAAAAATCTTTCCTCTGGAATGATTTGAACTTTTTGCTCATCGCTCCCGTTAGTAACAACGAAGTTCATCATTCTTGATGTAAATCAAATTATGGCGCGTACCCGATGTGCCTGAATATTTCAAAAACCAACATAAAACTTACTACTCGTTTGGGGTGGTTTGATTTTAATTTGATGTGCGGTAGTCATCATGGAAAATCCCAACCAACAAGTTTATAAATTCGATGATTTTCAATTGGATGTTTGTGAGCGTCAGCTTTTTCGTCAGGGACAAGTGATTGCTGTGCCGCCTAAAGTTTTCGATACGCTGCTGGTATTAATTGAAAATCGAGGGCGACTGTTGACCAAAGATTTTTTGATGCAACAAATCTGGACTGAATCTTTCGTCGAAGAAAGCTGTCTGACACAATATATCTTTCAGTTACGAAAAGCGTTGGGTGAAGACAGTCACGGCGGCAGTTATATTGAAACAGTCCCGAAGCGCGGCTATCGCTTTCATGTCCAAATAGAGAATAAGGAAGAAAATCCTGCACCAGCTTCTCATCCAATCGCACCATTAAATTCTCAACTTGCTATTTCCAGTACTCGAACTAATTATTCCAAACTCTCGCCATTGTCATTTTCGGTCGGGAAATACGGCGCGGTTTTTCTCTCGGCTTTTGTGCTAATTGGAGCTGTTAGCTTTTTTCAGAAGCTGCTGGACAAGCCTGTCGTTACAGCGATTCGCGCGAATATTACAAAATTAACGACGAACGGTAAATCGCTGAATCCGGCACTTTCACCGGATGGAAAATATGTCGCATTTGTGCAGGATGAGGCAGGTAAACAAAGCATCTGGATCAAGCAGGTAACGACATCCGGCAATATGCAAATTGTGCGGGATGCGGAGATTGATTATCAGGGACTGACTTTTTCACCGGACGGAAATTATCTGTACTATGTGGCTTATCCAAAACCTGCGAATATCGCGGCTTTGTATAAAGTTGCCGTTCTCGGAGGAACTCCCGATAAAATTCTCGAAGACATTGACAGCAGCGTCGCGTTTTCAGCCGACGGGCAGCAACTGGCTTTTGTCCGCCACTATCCTGACGAAATGGAAACCGCCATTGTGATTGCCAATCTTGAAGGAAAAAATGAACGTGTGTTGGCTACTTCGGCGATGCCGAATACTTATTCATCGGATGGTCTTTCGTGGTCGCCCGATGGCAAGTTAATTGCTACGGCAGTGTCAGGTGCGGATGCAGGTGGAAGTTACATGACCGTCGTTGGCATCGTTGTCAGCAATGGTCAGCAAGTTCCTTTGACGCCGCAAAATTGGGCGAAAGTCGGTCAGATCGCCTGGCGAAAAGATAAGGATGGATTTCTGGCCGTGGCGCGACAAAAAGATTCTCCTGTCTTCGCCGATCAGGTTTGGCTGATGCCTTATCCAATGGGCGAACCTCGGCGCGTGACGAATGATCTGGGAAATTATAGTGGTCTCAGTTTGTCAGCGAATGCCGATAAATTAGTGACGACACAATCAACGAAAGTGTCTAATTTATGGATTATGGACAACGGTGCGCCCAATCGGATGAACAAAATTGCGAGCGTTGGTATAGATCATTATAGTGAAAAATTAGGTCTTGAGTGGTTGACGAACAAGAGCTTGATTTTTGGTTCCAGGGCCAGCGGCAATCCTGATCTTTGGCTGATAAATTCTGACGGCAGTAATCAGCATCAGCTCACGGCGGAGTCTTCGGCTGAAGCGCAACCGACAGTTTCTGCGGATGGAAAATTTATTGCATATCTTTCTAATCACAATGGGAATTTTAATATCTGGCAGATGAATGCTAACGGTACGAATCAAACTCGAATTACGAATGGCAATCAAGTGCATTCGCCTACTTATTCTGTTGACGGTCAATGGATAATTTATTCCGCTGAGCAAAGCGGAATGCCAGTTATTTGGAAAGTGCCGTCCAGTGGAGGCGAACCCGTTCAATTGACCAAAACAACTTCCACGCGCCCAACAGTTTCACCGGATGGAAAGCTGGTCGGGCACTTACAAATGGAACAAAAAACCTTCCAAATGAAACTGGCGGTAGTTCCTTTGCAAGGCGAAGAAAAAGCTACAACCTTCGACACGACAATCACCGACCCATATCTTGTGAATTGGAGCCCTGACGGAAAAATGCTGACGTATGTCGAAACCCGGAATGGAGTTTCCAATATCTGGGGGCAACCAATTGACGGCAAAGCTCCGAAGCAGTTGACGAAATTCCAATCCGATCATATCTACCGTTTTGCCTGGTCCAAAGACGGCAAAAATCTCGCCTGTGAACGCGGCTTTTATCTGAATGATGTCGTGTTAATTAGTGAACTGAATTCTTAATAATTCCTTAACCGAAAATACAAGATATTAAGCCAGCTCTTTCAGTACCTTGCGAATGCGTGAACAACATTCCTGGAGGTACGAAATGTTCAAAATTAAATTTCCGTCAGAAGTTATCAGAGGCTTATCGTTATTGATCTTTGTGGGCTTAGCCGTTTCATTTGTGGAAGCTGAGAAAAAATCGAAATCAGAAATTATTGAATATCGCGGAGGCATCCGAAACAGCAATGGGCAATACCGTTTGGAGTCGAAACAGTTGGCGTTACTGCTGGCAAGTTTGCAGGAAAAAACCGGCTTTACCGAACTGTCTGTGGACGGTTCAGCTTACCTGTTGATTGGGAATAAAGAGAATTTTGTAGGTGGTTCAAGCACGGCTCGAAAATTGTTGATTGCTGCCATCGAAGGAAAAACTTTATTCAATCTGGAAAGCCATCACCACTCCGATAAAGTCAATTTTGCACGTTTAGAAAAAAGTATTCACTTTCGGAATATGGCGACTGCTCAGGAGGTAGAGGTCAGGCCCCTGATTCTTGATTTTTCTGATTATGATTATCTGACCGGAGACCGTGATGTTCGTCATTCGTTCGATGTGGGGATCAATGTTTTACATGAATTAGTCCACGGCGTTTATCATTTGCGGGATGCCGTTGAAGACCCAAATGAATTAGGCGAATGTGAGGATTTTGTGAATACGATTCGCCGGGATTTAGGGTTGCCTGAGCGTGAAAAATATATCGCGCGAATTTACCGGACAGAATTGACTGTTGGTTCAATCGTCCGACGAGCTGAGCTTCAATTTGCACGGACAAAAGAGAAAAACGGGAATCTCAAAACCGAAATTGTATTCCTTTCATGGGATGCTGGAAAAGTAGGATTGGTAACAGCCGACGAGCGATTAATCGCTGCTAAAGCAAAAGAGATGAAGGCCACAGCAGGTCTGCCTTGATCTCGCTTTCGTATCGTGCGGGCGAGCCGCCCGCACGACGACATTTATCTGGTACTTTGAATGAGAATAATATCGTTGACCGTCATGCCACGTTCGATGGCGAGTTGTTTTCCATCCGTTGACCAGCCGAAACGATAAATTAAATCATCATGATAATTCGTGATTTGTTGGGCGTTTCCTCCGTTGACCGGTTGCTTCCAGATATTACCGACTCCATTGAGAGTGGCAATAAAAGAGACTGCCTGACCATCAGATAACCACCGAAGTTGATTAAATCCGGGCCAGTTTTTCATCTCGAAAAACTTGATGAGGTGACCGTCATCAAATGAGATAAGAGCTAATTTCTTTCGCTTATCCTGCGGATCGGAGAGCAGGCAGGCAATCAATTTTCCATCCGGCGAAACCGTTGCAGCAGACGCCATCTGGTTGGTTAATTGAGTCGGAGAGGTGGTTCCTTCAATCGGAACTTTCCATAAAGATTTTGTTTCCTGCCCATCCTCGGAATAAATGACCCACCGCCCATCTGGTGTAATACTCGCCTCGGTTTCGCCTCGCCCTTTGGTGATTTGTTCCTGATTGCTTCCGTCAGGATTCATTTTCCAAACATGCGGAACTCCATCACGGTAAGAAGAGTAAACAACTAAATTTCCATCTCGTGAGATTGAAGGCGCAAGGTCTGAATGTGGCTCAGTCGTTAATTGACGCTGATTTTTCCCCTCGTCATCCATCACCCAAATATCGGTGTTACCGCTGGCTTGTGTGCCGTAGATAATTTTCCCGTCCGGCGTCCAGGCTAAGCCTAAAAATTCGCTATAGCTATCGCCGATTCCAGAAGTAATCGGATTGGCTTTCGCGCTGTCTCCATTGGGTAAAATCCAGATTCTGGAAAGCCGCGTAGACTGTACAGTCACCAGTGAAGTAGCATTGGAGGCGAGGCTCAGCCCACTATAATTATTAATATCTTTGGTGATTTTACGGGCTTCTCCTTTGGGATATGGCAGATACCAGACCTGATCTGAAATGGCTTTGGCGCTTAAATCCCAGGCGTTAGCAATCAAACCGCTCCCATCTTCAAGCCAGACAATTTGACCCATCCAATGCCATTTTTGATCATTGATGAAGGCTTCGGCTCCGCTCTCAACATTGAATCCAGCAACTTGAAAATAGCTCTCTTGCGCAACTTTAATAAAGATTGCACAGGCAATTGTTTTGCCATCCGGTGACCAGGTCGGTCCGTCCGGCGATGAGAAATTTTCAGGGGATTTTCGGATTTTCAGTTTGCGAATTTCTGACCCGTCAGTATTCGCTACCATCAGCACACTTTCTTTTTCAACGGGAAAATTTCGGATGAAAGCAATGCGTTTGCCATCCGGCGAAATCGTAATGTGACTGTCAACATCTTCAATGATTTTGTTGGGAGTTCCACCCAGCGAGGGGATTTTGTAGAGCACACCAATTTGCATCCCACTTTCATCCGGCTTTTTTTCATACTTCACAAAATAGATTTGTGTCCCGTCAGGTGAAAAGGTCGGGCGCAGGTAATGTGTTTGATCCGGCGGAATAATCTGAACGTTGCTGGTCGTCGCCGTCTGCCGCAGCCACAAGCTTTCATTCATGACTTCTTTGACGACGTAAGAAACATATTTCCCATCCGGCGAAATTGCTGCCACTGGAACTCGTCCATTCGTAGTCAGGCGGCTGATACTAATATCCTGAAAGGGCAAATTTTTGATGGGCAAAACTCTTTTTCCAATAAACCAGGCGGCTCCAATTGCGGCAAGGAAAATAACTGATAAAAGATAGGTTTTGAAATTAAAAAATCTCGACCTGGAAAATTTTTCCTGTGGCTGAGCCTGAACAAATGGTTCAGACGAAGGGGTGATGACCGGAGCTGAATCCACCGGAAAAGAGACCGGAGAAACAATTTCCGGCTCGATAAGTAAATTTGACGATTGTATTTCGTGTGCTGAAATTGCAGGGATTTCTCTGACTTCTGCGACGAAACGATAACCACGGCGCGGGACGGTTTCGATATAAGACTGGCTATTCCCGTTTTCGCCCAGTGCTTTTCGCAGTTGGGAAATATAAGTCGTCAGATTACTTTCTTCGACGATGGTGTCAGGCCAGAGCCTTTCCAGCAGAATTTCCTTTTCCAGCAGATGTCCGTTGTTTTCAACCAACACTTGCAACGTATCAAACACCTTCGGAGCCAGCGGAACAATCTTTCCTTCGCAGGTCAACAGTCGTTCTGACACGTCGAGAGAGAAATTTCCGAATTCATATAAGTGCTTGATCGGCATACGCATAACCATCTTAAGAACTCCTTCAGAATTTCTTGATGCAATTTCAAGATGAAATTCAGGACATCAAACCATTAACTTTGTATTCTCGTGGCGTCGCGTAATCAGTGCTGAAAAATTGAACGTTAAAATCTAATCGCAAGTTCGATTCTAACCTGAAATTGGTCAGATTGGTACGCTTCAGGTTGTAGCGCAGATTTTAAATTTGTCGCTATCTTTTGAATTTGCGCTACAACGATTTGTTGAAAAATGCAGAAGCCCGCACACGAGTCGAGGGTGTGTTTTTGTATTCTCAAAATTAATCCACGAGGTAGTTTTTCGATGGAAATCATGACAACGTCGGCAGTCAATTTTTTTAATGAAGACCATCAGGTCATGGATCAATCGCTGGGCAATAGAATTGGTGCCTTAAAAGACTTAGCACAGCACCTGATTGGTGAAGTCGAAGCCCTGGGAACGGTTAAATCTTTAGACATTAGTCAGGGCATAAATATTTATGACGAAGTGCGAACGTATGAAACTGTTTTGATTCGCCGGGCGTTAAAATTGACCGGAGGAAATCAGAAAAAAGCGGCGCGATTATTAAGCCTTCTGCCTTCGACGCTCAATGACAAAATCAAGCGTTATCAAATTAATTTTTAACTGATGGAGCTTGAATTCTATGTTGCCATTAGCTTCTCAAAATTTTTCGGCGACCGGTGTTGTTCGCACTGGCACTGCACTGGCTCTTCAACCTGAAAACCTCCGGTTAATTTCCCCGCTTCAATCCCTTAATCATTCAGTTTTACAAATTGAATCCCGTACGAATTTGCCGTTATCTGCGACGCCGAATGATTTGCGCAATATCATCCGGTTTCTCAAACAACGACCGGATGGCGTTTCAATTATCGAAGCTCTGGGCGAAGTCAAAAAAAGATTATTAGACACCAGCAAAATAGCTGCCTACGAGCAATGGGGAATCATTTCGCGGCAAGGCGACTGGTTAAAACTGAGTTCTTTGGGCTGGGAATTCTCAAGAAAATTAGGACTTGAAGCCGATTTGTTTCGTACCATTTTAGATCAGCTCGAACCATATCGCGCTATGCTCGAACACGCCTGTCTTCAGCATCTCTCGTTGATCGCACACGACGATGTCGTAAAATACTGGCGCGTTTATCATCCAAATTCTTTAGATTGGCAAAGCCCGAAAATTGTCGAATCAGCCGTCGTCAGTTTTTTGCATTTATGTCAATCGGCAGAACTTGGCACTTTGACAATTGGTAAGCGCGGTCAACCGGCGCGCTTGAATGTAGATTTTGATGAGCTGGAAGCATATTTGAATAATGCCAGACAGGAAATTTTCGAAAATAGTGATGAGGCAAATCATTCATTGAAACGAAGCCTGACCGCGAATGAAAAGACGCGTTTATATTTGTCCTTACACGAATTTTCAAAAGAGATTGCGCCCTTACAGGAGCTGCTGGAAATAGTAGGATTTGAATGTCACATTACGGAAAGGCAGCGGCAGCGCAATGACCAGTTATCTGAAAAAAATTTTGATGCGCTCAAAAATTGCGTGACAGGAATTATTGTCATTACCGAAGCGGATTGCTTTGCAGGCGCGGCGGGAAATTTTATTCTGTCCCCTGAAATCCAAATGGAAGTCAGCGCGGCTTATTTGTTATATGATCGGCGTGTTATTTTATTGAAAGAGTGCGGAATGAAAGTGCCTGAATACTGGAAAAATATTCCTTCCTTCAATCTGGAAAATAATCAACTCGACTGGCAGCAAGGGATCGCCTTGACGAAAACACTTCTCAAACTCTAGCGAACTGTTAGTTTGTGCAGATTTGGCAGGTCAACGATCAAAAATAATTAGACAGGATTGACAAGATGAACAGGATTTACTGAACAACCCAATGGTAAACGTGAATCTATCCTGTAAATCCTGTCAAAAATAATTTGGTTCTTACAAAAAAATTATGTATAAACAAACCCGCCTCATACTGATTTTATTGGCGATCCTGAGCGTAGCGAATTTGTCTCTCGCACAAACTCCAACCATCCAAACCGCCGCAGAATTATTCAAAGCCCAAAAATGGAACGAAGCCGCGAAGCTTTATGAAGAAATCGTCAAAGCTGAACCGGGGAATGGGAGAGCCTGGTATTTTCTGGCGATGTCGCGTCACTCGCTCGGACAATATCAGCCAGCCGTTGAGGCCTTTCAAAAAAATATCGCCATCTCGAATAATCCGAATGCGATGTATAACATGGCATGTGCCTATTCGAGGTTAAAGCAAAACGATCAAGCCTTTGAATGGCTTGAAAAGTCTCTCAAAAATGGAATTAGTCCGGGCGTCAATCTTTCCACTGATGCCGACCTCGAAAATTTGCGGAGCGATGCCCGGTTCAAATCAATGCTGGAAATTTATGACCGCAAAACGAAGCCTTGCAGGTTCATCCCTGAAGCGCGGCAGTTCGATTTTTGGGTTGGTGATTGGGATGTCTTCTCGGTACAAGGTCAAAAAGTAGCCTCCAGCCGCATTGAAAGTTTTTCCGAAGGCTGCGGTATTTTAGAAAATTGGACGACCGTCGGAAACACCGGCAAGAGCATCAATTACTTCGATACAAATACCAGAAAATGGACGCAGCTCTGGGTCGGAAGCGGCGGCGCAGCTACGATGTACGTCGGCGAATATGCCGACAATAAAATGGTGATTGATTCTGTCATAACCAATAAAGACGGCAAAAAAACAATCAATCGAATGACCTTCTTTCACCTTGATGCAAATACGGTTCGTCAGCTTGGCGAAGCTTCAAGCGATGATGGAAAGACCTGGACGCCCACCTTTGATTTTAAATATATGCGGACGAAATAATCTTGATTCCCAGCAATCCTGTCTTATAGTTCCTTATTCCAAAAGGGATGTAGTCAATCAGAAATATAGAAATTGCTTGGCAGCAAATTTGAGTTGTGCTAATTAAGAGTCGTTAAGGCGCATTCAATTTAAGGTCTGCCCTGCAAGAAATTATTGCTAGGTAGCTACATCAAGAATTCTACTGTTTGGGTTGTGCTTATGAGCTACATTAAACGTATAGTTTGCCTCGCTGATTCACGAAAAATGTCAGGACGGTGTATTGCTGGGCTTGAGATTAATAATGATGATTCCGTTGGTGGTTGGATTCGTCCGGTAAGTATTCGTCCCTCGGAAGAAATTTCTCTCCTTGATCGCCGATTTAAGGATGGCTCACAGCCTTCTCTGCTAGATATCCTTGAAATTCCAATGCTCAACCCACAGCCTCATGCATGTCAAACTGAGAACCATCTTATAGCAATACTGTGAACATTTTTTTAACGAGAAATAAAGCACTTAGCAGCAACGACTTAGGTTTGGGAGAATTAAATCAAAGTAACCGCATGAGCTTACTT
>JAYVZE010000090.1:0-11690 GCA_043783625.1 Blastocatellia bacterium
GGCGATTTTGCTGACCGTGCCAATGCCGTTCGCGTCTAAGGCTTTGAGTGGCATCAACATTACTTTTGGATTCACTTCCATCACAATCCGCGCCATTTCTGAACCGTGTCCGTTGTCATCAATTGCAGTTTTGCTATCGTTCAGAAAATTCCATCCAAGTTCAGATTTTCCACTTATCCCTGTGTCAATGATGGCAACGATTGGAAGTTTAGGACTCCATGCCAGAGGGACGCGTGAACGCAGATGAAGCGGTAATAAGGGGCTGCCAACTTTCCGTTCGTTTTTCACGATGTAATCCGGCTCCACCCATTCGACAACATTCTCCATTCGTTGCAATTCCGACCAGACGGAACTAACGTTCTCGTTCAGCTTCAGACTAAGCACACTTTCCCCGCGTTGGCGAGTTTGCAATTCCGGCTCACCATAGCTCTGGATAATCTGTAGTCGTTGCGCCTGACTCGCTTCGTCACGAAACTTGATGAGCAACCGATGCTCTTGATGCGGTGCAATCGGAGTCAGGTTGTGAAAGATTGGTTTGGTGGAAAACGGCAATTGGTAGGGTTTTTCCGCCCTGCTTCCAAAAGCCAGTAACGGCGAAATGACTAAATTGAGAATGACGAAACAGACAAGGAACTGACGCAGTTGACGCACGGCGATACGCATGGCGAGAAGTCTCCGGTGAAGCGTCAGGCAATTGCATGAATTGCGTTCCAACTGCGCTGACGCGGCTCGTGAAAGGGTCTTCAGTTATTTCTGAAAACAAAGGCTAAGATACGGCTGTCTTGAAAAAAGCTGGTGAGGACTGAGAACGCAGTCCGAAAAAATCAAGTTTGGTCTCGTGTTTACTATCCGTCAATTCGTGTTTTGTATGGACGACGCGGAGAATACTCCGCTGCATATTTTCTTGTCAACATCTTTTTTTTAAGGGAGGGTATTTTTGCGGGGGAAAACGATGATCTCAGCTCCAGAGGAGCGAAATATATTGGATGTCAGCGGGACATTGAGGAATTTGCCCGCTATCAAGATGCTGCTCCGTTGGAGCTGAAGAACAGGTAAAAAATGACTTCTCAAAGCTCCCTCCTCAGACAGGAGAGCTTAGTATTACAACTTATTTTTTACACGCTCCTAAAAGTTTTTTCGGAGTAATGAATCGCCAGGCTGCTTCGATATGTGATTTCAATTCTTCGTCTGACACTTCACTTAGCTCAATTCCGACCCAGCCTTTGGCTCCAACATAAGGCGGGCGATAAAACTTTTCAGGCGCACTTTCAATCATCAACTCCTGAAATCCAAGCGGAGCAGGAATCATAATCGCCAGATGCTTGTCACAATGATGATGATCGGAGTACATGGCAAAAACTTTTTTCTTAACAAAAAAAGTTGGCTCACCATGCGACAGCTTTTCCGTGACTTCCGGTAAAGCATGGCAAATTTTTCTGACCCGGTCTAACTGAATGTCGCTCATAAAAATTGCCTAAAATGCTTGCTTGGCAACCGGGATAGCTGCGCGCCAGTCATTACTGCGGCGGATCGTCCGAAGCTTTTCCCTTTTTCCCCTTTTTCCCTCCGCCTTCCTGCTCAACAGGTTTTGGTTCAGGCGTCGTAATGCGCGGACGCGGCTCCGGTCGCGGCGTCGGTGGCGGCGTTGGCGCAACTTTTTCCGGGGTTGGTGCAGGTTTTTCTACGACATTTGGCTTATCGTCCAGGTCTTTCAGCGAATTTGGCGCATCAGATGAAATGCCGCCATCAGCCGTGCGAAGAATTGGAATGCGATCACCCGGATTGTAACGATTGGCGCGCTTTTTGGCGGCCTCTACCGAATCTTCCGAACGATCTTTATCACGAGCCCTAATCGCATCCTTGATTTCTTTCGGAGCCTCTGGAACTTTATAGAAATTATCGTGTTCTTTATTGGCCAGATAATGCCGCATGAAATCTATCCAAAAAGGTAACGCTGCCGATCCACCAGATTCGCCGTGTCCTAACGATTTTTTATTTTCGGAGTACCCGATCCAGTTGCCACACGTGTAGCGCGGCGTGTAACCAATAAACCAGGCATCAGTGAAGTCATTGACCGTTCCCGTCTTACCTGCGATCAAATGCCCTTGCAAACCATTCGCGGCTTTCGCGGTTCCACTGGTGACGACACCGCGCATCAGTTGAACCATAGTCCCCGCTACATATTCGTGGATGACGCGAAATTCTTTGGGCTTGGCTTCTTCGATCACCCGCCCCTCGCGGTCTACGATTTTGCGAATGCGATGCGGCTCAATTCGGATGCCTTTATTTGGAAAAGTTGAATACGCCGAAACCATCGCGAGCAATGGTTCTTCAGTTGCGCCGAGAGCTGACGCCAGTGACGGAGCCATCGGATTTGGAAGCCCGAATCGTTGCACCATTTTGGCTGCCTGATTAACGCCAACTTCATCCAGAATTCTGACCGCTGGAATGTTACGCGATTGAGCCAGTGCCGTCTTAATCGGCATATTTCCTTTGTAGGAATTATCGTAGTTGTGCGGTGCCCATCCGGCTCGTGAAAATGGTGTATCGCTCACCACGTCATCCGGCTTTAATCCTTCTTCGATGGCAGTAGAATAAATGAACGGTTTAAAAACTGAGCCTGTCTGGCGTAAAGCCTGTGTCGCATGGTTAAATTTTGAGAGCGCAAAATCATAGCCTCCAACTTCAGCTTTAATTTCTCCATTTTTTGAATCTATCAGCACCATTCCCGCCTGAATTTCGGGATTTTGTTCTAACTCGACGCTGACTGTTTTTTTCTCAGTATCAACCTCAAGCACATTAAAATTCGCCAAATCTCCACGCTTAAAAATCCCTGCCGGAGTCTTCCTTGTCCACTGAGTTTCTTTCGATCCAACTGTTGCAGAATAATTTCCAAACGAAACTTTAGCCCCCTGCGCATTTACTTCCGTAATTAATCCGGTGACGATTTCGCCTTTTTCCGGTGCCGTCGCTGCCCAGGTTTCGTTACGATAAGTCTCAAGATCGGCATTTTCTTTTTCGATGACATTGATCAGATTCCCGCGCCAGCCTCCCTTACGATGATCGTAACCTTTCAAGCGGTCGTGAACGACTTTCTGCATGTACTTCTGCGCATCCGGGTCAATCGTGGTGTAGATGCTCAATCCCGCACTGTAAATATTCATGGCGTCCTGTGCGCCGCGCTCTTCCGCCAGTTGTCCCAATTCTTTGCGGATATCTTCAATAATATAGGCAAACGGTCCGCGATCACTTTTCTTGGCTTCACTAAGGTTGAGTTTAATGGGGCGGGATTTAGCAGCTTCGGCTTCACTTTCTTCAATAAATCCGGCCTCAGCCATCGCGTTGAGAACTAAATTTCGACGCTTGAGTGCGGTCTCAGGATTCCGGGCTGGATTGTAATTTGTCGGGCTTTTCGGAATCGCTGCCAGCATGGCAAATTCTTCAAGCTTGCAATCTTTTAATTTTTTTCCGAAATAATAATTTGAAGCCGCTTCGATTCCGTAAGCGCCACCACCCAAATTAATCTGGTTGCAATACAGCGTCATGATTTGATCTTTGGTGTAATAACGTTCTATTTGCAAGGCATAAATCATCTCGCGGATTTTGCGCGTCCAGGTCTTTTCAGATTTTAAAAACAACTGACGAGCAACTTGTTGTGTGAGCGTTGAAGCTCCCTCTCGCTTACTAAAAGTCAGAATATTTTTAAGCGTCGCTCCACCCACGCGAATGATGTCAATTCCCATGTGCTCGCGGAAGCGTAAATCCTCAATCGAAAGAACCGCCTGTTTCATCTTCTCAGGAATTTCTTCGTAAGCGAGCGGCACACGGCGCTCCAGTGCCAGCTCTCCAATAATCGTCTTGCCATCATCAGCGTAGACTTTCGTAATTTCACCGGGCTGATATTCGGCTAAACTTTCTACCTCAGCAGCATAGCTGGTGAACCCGATCTGATAGACCGCCAGTAACCCGGTTAAGGTTCCGGCAATTAATGAAAGTGCTAGTAAATTAAGCCAGGAGGAACGTTGGAGAAAATTTTTAAAAAATGAAATCATAGCGTTTGATTTAAATTGGACTACCGGTTTCTTTTGCGGGGACAAATAGTAGTTATTCGACATAACGACAGAGATTATAGCCCGTGAAGAAAGCTCAGCGCAAAGTGGATCGAATGAACTCAAATTGAAAGGGCTGGCTGGCTTCGACTGAAGCTGGAAGTTGCGACTTGCAGAAGTCGCTTGTATGATCGGATTTCTACAATCATGACCGGAATTAACTGTCCACAAAGCACACGAAGTTTTTATTAACTTCTTTCGGCATTTTGTTTCCCGATTTTGAATAACGCGTTAAATGATTTCTTTTCTTCGTGCAATCTTCGTGTTCCTTCGTGGATAATTTCTGCTTATGATGTTTAATCCAACAAACCAAAAGGTACTTTCATAAATGATCGAAGATAAACTAATAATACTTCAGAAAAAGAACGCGGCAGCAGAAGCTGGCGGCGGCGCAGCCCGTATTCACAGACAACACGCCGACGGAAAAATGACAGCCCGCGAACGCATCAATTTTCTGCTCGACGAAGGTTCATTTGAAGAATTTGACAAATTAAAAACGCATCGCTGTGCTGACTTTGGCATGGAAGCTCAACAATTTGCCGGAGATGGTTTCGTGACCGGACATGGATTAATTGACGAGCGTGAAGTGTTTGTTTTTGCGCAGGATTTTACGGTTTTTGGCGGCTCTTTGTCAGAAACGAACGCGGAAAAAGTTATTAAGCTCATGGATTTGGCCTTGAAAGTTGGCGTTCCGGTGATTGGACTAAATGATTCCGGCGGAGCCAGAATTCAGGAAGGTGTCGTCAGCCTCGGAGGTTATGCCGACATCTTCCTGCGGAATGTTTTGTCTTCAGGAGTCGTACCGCAAATTTCCGCGATCATGGGGCCATGTGCAGGTGGCGCGGTATATTCTCCGGCCATTACCGATTTCACGGTGATGGTGAAAAACACCAGCTACATGTTTATTACCGGCCCAGATGTCATCAAAACTGTCACGCACGAAGAAGTCACCAAAGAAGAATTAGGCGGCGCGATGACGCACAATCAAACCAGTGGCGTCGCGCATTTTGCCGTCGAAAACGAAGAGCAATGCCTGCAAACCATCCGCGAATTGCTTTCGTTCATGCCATCAAATAATCAGGATGATCCGCCCCGCCTGAGCTGCGACGATCCGATTGACCGTGAAGACGAGAAGTTAAATTCAATTGTTCCCTCTGAATCCACGCAACCGTACGACATCCGCAAAATCATCACGAGTGTTGCTGACAATAATTATTTCTTTGAAATTCAGGAGCATTTTGCCCCTAATTTAGTCATCGGATTCACGCGCCTGAATGGGCAACCTGTCGGAATTGTCGCCAATCAACCCGCGTATCTCGCCGGCGTGCTGGACATTGATGCCAGCGTTAAAGGTGCGCGATTTGTCAGGTTCTGCGATTGCTTCAACATCCCGATTATTACTTTTGAAGACGTACCGGGGTTTCTGCCGGGAGTCAATCAGGAATACGGCGGAATTATTCGCCACGGAGCAAAATTGCTCTATGCCTATGCGGAGGCGACCGTTCCGAAAATTACTGTCGTGACGCGTAAAGCTTACGGTGGAGCCTATTGCGTCATGGGATCAAAACATATCCGTACCGACATCAATTTTGCTTATCCCACGGCTGAAATTGCGGTGATGGGCGCGGAAGGGGCGGTCGAGATTTTATTCAAAAGAGATTTAGCGAATGCTGCGAATCCGGCAGAAGCCAGAAAGGAAAAAGTTGACGAGTTCCGCGAAAAATTCGCTTCGCCTTATGTCGCGGCGGAAAAAGGATTTATTGATGAAGTGATTGAACCAAAAGTCACTCGACGAAAACTTATCCGGGCGTTAAAATTATTAGCAAACAAACGCGACACAAATCCGCCGAGAAAACACGGAAATATTCCGCTGTAAACACGAACAGCAGTAAACAGTGAGCTTTCCCGCTGTTTACTGCTGTTGGCAAATCTTTTAATAAACTTAGCTTCCCTTTTCCGGCTCTTCATCCAAAATCGTATCAAAACGGGTACGATTGAGCGCAGAATCCATTCGCTTACCTGTTTTAAATCGCACAAAGGCGCGTTCTTCGATTTCAATTAAGCTGCCATTTTGAGGATTACGCCCCTTGCGTGCGCTCCGCTTACTCACGGTCAGCGTCCCAAAATCCTTGATCATGACCTTCTCACGCTTTTTCAGCGCATCACGAATGTTTCCAATCATCGAATCAATGATCTGGTCAGCGGTTGTTTTGGTGACTCCTGTATCTTTGGAGATCTTTTCGATTAAATCAGCCCGGTTCATTACTGTCTCCTCAAGTGTTAGTTGAAGTATTGAAGTTTTTTTAGCGTCTTTCAAAAGCTTTATACGCTTTGTTTAAACCGTTGTCAACTCGATTTCACGATTTTTTTAACAATAGTTAAGAGGACGCTTACGTCAGTTTTTTTGTGGATAGAACGTAGTGTCAGGATTTGGAAGGAAAGTAACACCTTTTTCAACACCTGCACCTCTAAACAGATAGCTGTTTTTATTAAACATACTTTCGGATTAGGGCTGAAGAGCAAGAAAAAAGCAGGATTGTTGATCCTGCTTTTTCTTCAAAATAAATGGGTTATCGGAAATTTTTCTATTTCTTCTTCGCTTTGGCATTCGCCAATGTTTCCAATGCTTTTTTTAGCAACAGGTCTTCAGTTGGTTTCTGAGCTGTCGTATCAACAGGTTCGATTGCCTTCTTTTCGATTTTTTTCGGGGTCGGAGAAGTACCGGGATCGGCTTCAGCTTCGTCAGGGATCGCTTCCGCAAGGTCTTTGCGTTTAACCTCACTGGCCGGAGTGACACCATCCGGTAGGAAAAATTTCCCATTTGGTGAAGCATATCGAGAGGTAGTCAACAGCATCGCTGAGCCATCTTCCAGAGGAAAAAGCTGCTGCCTGGAGCCAATTCCGAAAGTTCGTTCACCGATCAGATCACCACGTTTGTTATCCTGAATGGCAGCAGCGAAGACCTCGGCAGCTCCGGCTGTTGAAGTATCGACAATGACAGCTAAGGGCAAATCGGTGATTGCTTTCTCAGGCTTAGCTTCTACCGTTTCAATGACGAGTTCTTTACGACCAATAATTTTAGCAATCGTACCGGACTTCAAAAAGTAATTAGCGGTCTCAACCCCTGTCGTAAAATCGTCGCCCGCAGAACCGCGCAGATCAAGAATTATTTTAGTTGCTCCTCGCTTCGTGACATCCTTGATCGCCGCTTGCACAGCCTCCGCCTGTCCCTGCAAAGCATGGACTTTGATGTAACCAACCTGTTGTTCCAGAATTTGAGTTTCAGGCTTAGGCAAAACAACGGCGGCTCGCGTGATTTTTATTTTTTCACTGTTACGAACGCCACCGCGTCGAATTGCAACCTCAACGGTCGTTCCCGGCTGACCGGAGAGCAAGGCATTAATATCAGCTAAATCAATATCAGGGGTCGCGTGCCCTTCAATATATTCAATGAAATCACGAGTTTTGATTCCGGCTTTGGCGGCGGGAGAATTAGGCAGCACGGAAACCACATACGCATACCCGCGAACAGAACCAACGGTCATTCCGGTCATATCCTGATAACGCCCGTTATTCGCCTGATAATCCTTAACCTGCTGGGGCAATAAATACGCACTGTAGGGATCAAGCCCGTCAGTTAATCCTCGCAAAGCTCCAATGCGGACTTTGTTGAGGTCAGGTTTTTCAACATACTCATTGACGATATGTCGAACGACTTCTTCAAAAATTTTGAGCTGCGGATAAGGTCCGGCACTGGCAATTGTTCGACCAAAAGGCGAACCCGAAAGCAAACCTCCAACTAAAGCGTAGATCGCAACCACACCTGAAATCGTGACGAGAGTTAGCTTGGTACGAATTGACATTTGCTGATACTCCTAAATTAGATCAAGACCAAAATCGGCAAAAGGGAGGCAGACCGATTCATTAAACTTTGTTGATGATAACGTAGTGAAAACCAGTGATGCAAGTTTTACCTTGATTATTGATGATAATTAACGATTCGGGCAAAGCTTTCGGCGTCCAAACTGGCGCCACCAACCAAAGCTCCGTCAATGTCCGCACAGTTCATCAGCTCGGAAATATTTTCGGGCTTAACACTTCCACCGTAAAGAATTCGCAAGCCTGCGGCAATTTCACTGCCTGAATTTGTGTTCAGCCAGCCACGAATTGATGCATGCATTTGCTGCGCTTGTTCAGGTGAAGCAGTGCGTCCGGTTCCAATCGCCCAAACAGGTTCATAAGCAATAATTATTTTTGTAAGATCACCAATTCCCTGCAATCCATTTGCCAATTGCGAAGCTACGACAGATTCCTCTTTGCCAGCATCGCGTTCTTCGAGTGTTTCCCCGACACAAAAAATCGGTGTTAATCCGAAATGCAAAGCCGCCTGAATTTTGCGATTGATGAAGGCATCGGAATCGCCGTACATCGCACGACGTTCGGAATGACCAATAATGACGTGGCTGCATCCGGCGTCTTTCAACATGTCGCCGCAGATTTCTCCGGTGTGAGCGCCATGCTTGATTTGATCAGAAACATTCTGCGAAGCGACGTGGATATTTGAGCCTTCCAACCGATCCGCGACAGATTTCAAAGCCGTAAAAACAGGGGCAATGACAATCTCGCAATGATTCGCATTCGAGACTAACGGCTTCAGCGCGACCGCTGTATTCACCGCTTCACTAATTGTTTTGAACATTTTCCAGTTGCCTGCAATAACAGGTTTTCTCATGATTCTCCTAAAAATTTGGATTGGAATTAAGTTACTTGACTATTTAAACCACGGAGAGCACGGAGCTTGAGATTAGCGGGAAAGTTTTTATGAATTTCTCCGTGTGCTCCGTGGTTTACAAAAATGTTTTCTAAAATCAATCTCTTTTCCCAACTATCGAAACACTCCCGGCGGAATTCCAGCCCGCCGACCTGCTTCCTTTAATTCTTCAAGTTGCTGATTGAGCAATTCAATTCGCGCCTGCGTCGAACGGAAATCCCCGCTCACTTCCGCCAGATTATTGCGCAAACGATTTACATAAAACGTATCCGCTGCTCCCGTATTCGGATAAAACAAAATTCCGTTGTAATTGCTTCCATAACGAATTTCAGGATAGCTGAGCGTATTGTTAATACTCGTATTCAGGCGATTCGTGCGCAGTTGCACGACTTCAGCCCGCGCCACTGAATTTTGTAAATCCGCCTGTAAATCAAGGAACCGCGAGCGGTAATACTCTTCATTCGGCTCACCATTTTTCAAGGTCGGTGAAATCGAGTACAGCATAAATCCGTACTCCCGACCATAATCCAATAAACGATTCATTTCGTCTTGCGCGGAGCGGGCTTCATCTCTGAAAGCGGCGGCACTGGAATTTAACTCGCCAATGCGCACGTTGTTATTATTCAAGTCGCTGGGGCTGGAATGAATAAAAACATTCTGGGATCGAGTTGCGCTCAATTCAGTCGCGCTGGCTCGGAGTTCAAAATCACGGAGCCGGGTTCGGGCTTGCGTCAATCGAACGTTCCATTCTTTTTCAGCCGCGAGAAATTCCTGATCAGATTTAACACGACTGGAATTTTCGACCGGATCAGACTTTGGAATATATTTTGCCGCGAGTTCTGGATTCGCCTCGCGCCATTTCATGACATCATCTGTTTTCAATGTCGGAGCTGGTTTTGAAGTTTGCGCCTGTGCCGCGACACAAGCAGTGAGTAGCAATATTATCAATGAACTTTTTCGCATAGTTTGTTTTGATCCTTTCCGATAAGTCTCGTGAACTTGAAAGTATCAATTGGGGCGAACAAACAAAAAATCAGGTCACAAAATATTTAAATCAAGCCAGCATTTTTTCAACTGCATCCTTGATAACTTTACGCTTTTTCTGAAGCGAATCTCGAAGCACTTTGTTCACTGCTTCAGGTGTCTTAAAAAATGAAGCAAGATCATCATCAATTTTCACCATTAAACTTTTAGGAGCTGACGCTGCAATAGTATCAACAGCTCCAACGATTTCAATAGTTTTACCAGCGTATTTTCCACGAATACCTGACTTAAAATTGATCGCTTTCTTCATAGTCTTTTTTCTCACTGCGAGTTGGCATTCTGGCACTAATAATTCTCAACTTATTTCTTCGCTCGATGAAAGTCACAACCAAAAGCTCGCCATTCCGAGCTGAACCGATAATATTGTACCGGATTTCGTTAAATGAATGTTCGGGATCTTTGACTGTCAACGAAAGTGGGTCGGAGAAAACACTCGCTGCATTCTCAAAACTGATTCCATGTTTTCGCTGGTTGGTGGTTTCCTTACTACTGTGCCAATCAACCTCGATTTTATCGGGGTCAAAATTTTCGTCCATTCACTATTTTTCCGTTAAGGCATTTACTCCCGGCAAAACATCCCCCGCCAACAATTCCAACGTAGCTCCGCCGCCGGTTGAGATATGGGAAACCTTATCGGCTAATCCAACTTCGTGAATGGCTGCAACGCTGTCCCCACCGCCAATGATGGTAATCGCATCGTTAGCTTCCGTCGCATCCGCTACCGCCTGCGCGACGATCCGCGTACCTTGATCGAAGGGAGATTTTTCAAATAATCCCATCGGGCCGTTCCAGATTACGGTTTTCGCCGACTTGATAATGGCAGCGTAATCCGCCTGTGTAGCTGCTCCAATATCCAATCCCATTTTGTCGTCGGGGGTTGCGTTGACGGCGACAGTCACAGCATTTGCTCCATCACCTGGATTTGCGGCAATAACATGGTCAGAAGGTAAGCGTAAATTAACACCTTTTTCTTTGGCAGCGATTTCCAGCGATTTGGCGAGATCGGTCTTGTCAGCTTCGACTAAAGATTTTCCAACCGATAAACCTTGCGCGAGAAAAAATGTGTACGCCATCGCTCCGCCGATCAAAACGGAGTCCGCTGATTTTAATAAATTCTCAATGACCTGAATTTTGTCAGAAACTTTTGCACCGCCTAAAATCACGACAAACGGACGCTGTGGATTTTCGAGTGCGCCGTATAAATATCGCAGCTCTTTTTCCATCAAAAACCCTGCCGCAGCTTGTTTGACGTGATGCGTAATTCCTTCTGTCGAAGCGTGAGCGCGATGTGCCGCGCCAAAAGCGTCATTCACAAAGACATCGCAAAGATTTGCGAGCTGCGCGGCAAACACTGCGTCGTTCGCTTCTTCAGCAGCGTGAAAGCGAAGATTTTCAAGCAATAAAATATCTCCGTCATTCATCGCGGCAACGGCTTTTTCTGCGGCTTCGCCAACGCAATCTGAGGCTAAGGGAATTTCCCGTTCCAGTAATTGCGATAACCTTTTCGCCACTGGAGCCAACGAATATTTCAAGTTGCGCTCGCCTTTTGGACGCCCCAGATGCGAAGCTAAAATTACTTTTGCACCTTGATCTATGGCGAACTGAATGGTCGGAATGGCTGCGCTGATTCTAGTGTCGTCCTGAACAATTCCGCCGTCCAAAGGCACATTGAAATCTACGCGAATAAAAACACGCTTACCTGAAAGATTCAGGTCTCTAATTGATAGTTTTGACATTAGTTATTTGAGAAATGTTCAGAGTTACGC
>JAYVZE010000091.1:0-51841 GCA_043783625.1 Blastocatellia bacterium
TCGATAGACTAAAAACGCCCTTACTGCGTGCGGGCTTCTGCCTTAATGATCTTATGAATCAAATTCATCCCTTATTTTTTGTGTTAGCCGGAGCCATCATCGCGCTCATCCTGCATTGGTTCATCGGCAATTCGCACCGCCGCTTCATCAGAAAAAACACGGCTCCCTCAAAATATTTTCGACCGCTCTTTATTGAATGGGCGGCGAAAGGACTGCAAACATTGCTCTGGATCACATATCTCGTTTTCTTATTGAAGCTCTTGCCGACCGCACGTAACAACTTTGACGAAGCCAGAGTAGCAGTTGAAAATCGCCTTCAGGAAACGCTGGATTTTTTGCTGAATAACGCGCTCGGCGCCATCATCATTCTCGCTATCACGATATTTCTGATGCGCTTTGTTTCGGCGTTGATTAAATCGGCGATGGAACTTTACGATCAGCGTCTGGCTCGCACAATCAACGAAGCGACACGGCGACGCGCTTCTACGCTCTCCGTCATCTTTAGCGGTCTGGCGCAAACGACAATTTTTTTCATTGGATTAATGGTCGCACTGCAACAGGCGGGATTGAATATCACTCCGATTTTAGCCAGCGCAGGTATCGTCGGCTTAGCCGTAGGCTTCGGTGCGCAAAGCCTCATCAAAGATATTTTCGCCGGATTTATTGTCTTGCTTGAAGATCAGTACAGCGTTGGCGATACGATAAAAATTGGTGACGTGACAGGAATTGTCGAAGCTTTGACGTTGCGCTCCACCCGCGTACGCGGCACCGATGGAGCCTTAACAATCTTCCCGAACGGCGGCATTAGTACCGTGGCGAATTTATCCAAAGAATGGATGCGCATCGTGCTTGATTTTGAAATTGACTACAACAGTGAAGTTGATCGTGCGATGCAAATTATGCTGGAAACTGCGCAGCAATTTGCCGATGAACGACCTGATGAAATTCTCGAAACACCAATCATGCAAGGCATCGAAAAAGTTACCGGTGGAAATCTAATTTTAAGATTGGTAATGAAAACGACTCCCGCCAAACAAAGTGAATTAGCGCGTGAACTGCGCCGCCATGTCAAACTTGCTTTTGATGCGGCAGGAATTATTCCGCGCAAACCAACCACACCTTCAGAGCCGAGTGCAGAAGCCCACACGCAGTAAGGGTGCCTTCACACGGAATAGAATTCTTACTGAAATTATGTAATGCAAAAAGACAAGGCGCCCTTACTGCGTGCGGGCTTCTGCACTTAGCCACAATGACCGATTATTTTTCATTCAGTTCAATTTGACGCTGCTGCCTTACATTCATCATCAAATAAACAAACATTGACCCGTCAAAATTGATTTCTTTAGTTGCTCTTTTGGCATACCACGCTATAATTCACAGTGTCCTAACCACGGTAGCTTGCTCATTTTCGCCCCGACCCTCACACGCTATGCACTTCACAGCGTTCAGCCTTTCAGGGCATAAAATTATTCGTTCTTATTTCTCGCGCACGGTTTTTGGTGTCGCAATGTTCTGCGTCGCAATGTGCTTCGCAAACTTCGCCAATACTCTCAAAGAAAATTATTTCACCTTGCAAATCGCGGCTTGTACGACGGCAACCGAAGCCAATCAAATCATCACGAATTTAACCGAGCAAGGAATTCCCGCCGTAATCTCTGAAAATGTGACGCCGAATCGCCCGACAATTTATCGTGTGCGAGTCGGGAGATTCGGCGATCCTCTGCAAGCACGCAAGCAGGGCGAAGTGTGGCGCACACGCGGCTTCATCAAAGAATACTGGGTTGCGCACGAAGAACGAACGATGTCTTTTCGTCCGCGCACAGTCACGTTACGAACGCAATCCGCTGCCAAAGCCGTCGGAACCAATACTTCTTCCGAATTAAAAATCGAATTCAAATCGAAGAACCTGCCGGACATTGGATTAGGTGAATTAATCTCCGCCGTCGAAGGCAAATGGGGCGTCCGTATTCCTGAAGGCCTCACTCTCGTCAATGCAAAAATAATTTTCCCCAAAGCCGGCATCATCAAACCTGCGATTGTGATGATGGATGAAATCAAGGCTCGCGCTTTAATTTCTCCGTTCAATAAAAGTCGGGAATTCATGCATCCGATGGAGCTGCGATTTGAACCGGGCATTAAAAACAGCCCCGGCTATTACAGTCTCGACTTCAAGCAATCACGCGAATTGCTTTCTTCGTTACGAAACATTTCCGGCTTCAAAGAACTCAATTTTGATGAGAGCGGTTATTTAATTTTGGGCGATAAAGTCGAAGGCGGCTCTGAAATGGCGCGTGTGTTATTGCGTGCGGCGGCGAGTAGTACGGAGATCATTGAGATTGAAAGCCTCGACAGCAGTGACATCGTCGTCTTCGGATCAACCGTGAGTGCCGAATACACCAACAGTGCCAAAGGCAAAGTTTCGCATAATCGGATTCAACTGGACTTCAATGATTTCAAAACCTTACGCGGCGATATTAGGTCGCGCATCGCGTTTGATCCCGGCTTTGTTTTTTTGCATGAATTGACGCACAGCGTCTGGAAGCTTTCAGATGATAATCGTTTCGGAGGTGTCGGCGAATGTGAAGCCTACATCAATCAAATCAGACGTGAATTAAATTTGCCGGAACGCGCACATTACCATTTCAAAGTTCGCAAAATCGCCCCCGGAGCCGAAGAAGGAGAATTAATTTTCGTGCAGCGTTCCGATAACAAAACACAAAAACGTGAAGTGATGAAATTGACCTGGGATAATTCCGCCGTCGGTTCAGGCTCAACCACCGCGCCAGTGGTAACGAAGCAAAAATAAATCAATGCAGAAGCCCGCACGGAGTAAGGGCGCCTTCACATTGATGAGCTTTTTATCTGAACATTATGACTTAAATGTGAAGGCGCCCTTACTCCGTGCGGGCTTCTGCAATTTGCCGCAAGGCTCCACACATCGTATTAATTTCCCGCTTCGTCAACATCATTCCTAAAATTCTCTGCCGCAATCTTTTCTCAATCACAGCTTCATTCGTGTTCAGAAAAAATCCGGCGTCGCGCATTAACCTCATCATCATTTCAATGCCAACCTCAATCGCCCCAACTGTCGCCAAAGGTTCTTGCTGCACAGGAATTCGTTCAATTTCCTGCGCAAATTGATAACAAAACACAGCGACGGATTGTCCAAGGTTCATGGAAGGACACGCCGGAACAGTCGGCAGGCTGACAATGTGATGACAGAGCGCAAGATCATCGGAACTTAACCCATGCTTTTCTCCACCAAAGACGAGCGCGATTTTATGATTCGATCCGGCGTAAGTTTGATGCGCTTCGGAGGGTGTCATCAATACCTGTTTGCCTTCAACGCGAGTGCGCTCCGCCGTCCCCAACACCATCGTACAATCCGCGATAGCTTGAGAAAGATCAGGATAAATTTTTGCACTCCGCAAGACATCTTCAGCGTTGACCGCTGAAACAACTTCGTCCCAAACCGGAGGATGCGGAGCAATCACCGTGAGATCGGAGAACCCGAAATTTTTCATCGCACGCGCCGCAGCCCCAATGTTATTAGGGTCACGCGGACGGACGAGAATAATTTTACAGTTCATAGTAACCACGGATTTACACAGATAAACACGGATGAGCGCAGCAAGAATCTGTGTTCATCCGTGTCTATCTGTGGTTGATTTTTCGGGACGGGTTGATTAACGCGCTAACCACATCTTGATTGATTTCGTCACCATCTCAGAAGCGTCCTGTTGCACAAAATGACTGGCTCCGGGAACCGTCACCAGCGTCAAATCTTTTTCCAGAAAATTCCACGTATCGTTCAGCGCACCAGGCAGCAAAGCCGTATCGCCCAAGCCGTGAATCATCAGCACAGACGCTTTGACTTTGATGGCTGGAGTTTCAGGATTATAGGTGTAAGGCTCACGCGGATAGTTGCGTTTGTAATACGCCAGCATCGCTTCAAAATCGGAACGCTTGAACGCTTCGATATATTTTTTCTTCACTTCAGGGTCTTTCACCCAGAAAGCTAATCCTTCGGCGGTGAGTTTCGTGTGCGCCCCTTCCATCTGAAAATTGCGGGCGTACTGAGAGCTTTTTTGCTGTACGGGATTATTCGCCAACTCACGCGCCAGCGCACGCGGATGCGGTAAATTCAGGATGATGAGGCGATCCACCATGTTCGGCATCATCATTGCAAACGTCCACGCGACTGCCCCGCCCCAATCATGTCCAAGCACAATCGCTTTTTCACGTTTGTGATGTTTGATGACTGCCGCGACATCGCCGACCAGAAATTTCATGTCGTAATTTTCAACGCCTTTGGGTTTGTCGCTTAAATTGTAGCCGCGCTGGTCAATGGCTACGACGTAATAATTTTTGGAAAGCCCTTCCATCTGATCGCGGAAGGTGTACCAGAAATCCGGGAAGCCGTGAATCATCACAATCAGCGGCGCAGATTTTTTGCCAATCGCCGCGTAGTGAATTTTCACGCCGTTGCTGTCGGCGTAGCCGTGTTCGACACGCTTTTCAAAATCTTTGGATTCGGCAAAACCCGTGATGAGTAGGGCGAAAAATAGACAAAAGAGTAAAAATATTTTTTGCATGATATTCCTTATTTTTTCTTGCGGGTCGGTGTTTTTCCTTGAGAAGTCACTGGCTTCTTGCCCTCTGTTAACATCCTTGGTGGTACGCCTTTTTCTATTTTTGAAGGCACCCCTTTCGGCGGCGGAAGTTCTTTCATAATTCTTTCCCGTTCTTCAGTCATTACTTGATTTACAATTTCCATTACTTTTGGAAGGAGAACTTCGTTGGATTTCTGCATGGCTTCTTGGGTGAACAACGGAGTGCTGGAGATAAATTTTTTCCCTGTCGGTGATTGATAAAAATTGAGCAAATCTTTCACCTCTTCAGCAGAAAAATATGTATCATAAATTGGCAAGTAGATTTGTTCTACGATAGTTCCGAAATCAATTTTTTGGGCGTATAACTCACGAATTCTTTTCATCGCATGGATTCCGCTCGCTACTGCTTTTTTCTGAATTTCGTCCTGCATTTCCTTCGACATTGTTGCGACCGTTGGAAAGGATGACTTCATCATTTCCGGGAACATTCCTTCCATTTGCCCGAATTGCGCTTCCATCACCTTTTCCGTATTTCCTTTGAGATTCATTGCTTTGAGAAGTTCTTTTAGCAAAGCCTGTTTTTGCGGATCAGTCGTGGCTTGCCCAATGACAGTCAACGAAAATCCGCTGATTAGTAATGCTGAGAGTAGTATTTTTTTTACCATGGCTGTTCTCCTAAATTATTGAAAGAGTTTTTCGCTGAGTCCCGGAATCAATTTCGCTGCGTTCTTGTAATAGATTTTCTTCAAAACTTCATCCGGTAATTTAAAACCGTAAATCCGCCAGAATGCGTGACGTTTGCGGTAGTATTCAATGTATTCATCACGCGTTTCATACACGCGAAAGTAGGCGCGATATTCGCTGACTTCGTAAATATCTTTGCCAAACAAAATCCTGTCCTGATACTTCACATGAAAATCGTACGCGGCATAAGGCTGTCGCCCCAGCTCCGCCAACACTGCGGCATTGTCTACATACACGTTCGGATAAGTATCAAAGAGCTTGCCCAGCCGCGCCAGATCATTGCCGTGATAGCCCAGATGCGCGAGGATAAAATTCGTCTTCGGATTCTTCTGAATCATGTGATTACGTTCGGTCATCAGCGTCTCGAACGTGGGATATTTTTCCGGTGGACGCGCCCGACCGGGAAATTGATTCAGTTCCAACCAGCGTTCGTTATGGTTATCAATCGGATCAAAAAAGACGTTGGGTTCAGCAATATGGATCAGGATTGGAATTTTCAGTTTCGCGCACATCGCCCAGACCGGGTCCCAGTTCGGATCGTCCACTTTGACGCGCTCGCCGTTTTTATATTTCATATCCATGCCGAAGTTCTTAAAGACCTTCAGACCTTGGGCACCGTTCTTCACGTCCTGTTCCAACCGCTTCGCCTGCCGTTCGCCGTAGCCCGGTTCGTTGATGTCATCAAACGTCATATTCGCAAACACAATGAAACGATCCGGGTAACGCCCTTTCATCGCCGCGATCAATTTCTGCAAGCGTTCGCCAGAACCGCCACTCAAATTCACCATCACTTTCATGTTCATCGAATCCATGTCTTTGACGAGTTTATCCGTGTATTCAGGCGCAAGATTGCCGTGATGACTGTGAACATCTACGAACGGAAATTTCGAGCGATCCACTTTGGTTTCTTTGGTGACGAGCGAAGATTTCGGGTCGTATTCTTCCGTGGTGAGTGTTTTCGTTGGCTGCGCCGCACGCGGTTGTGCGTGTATCCCGGTGACCAGTACCAGCGAGAATAAGGCAAATAAAAGTAAGTTTTTCATCGTTTCGTTTTGACTCCTAAAGTTGTGAAAGCGTTCTGATTTTCACACGACAGGAAATTTTATGCGAGAGCCATACGGAACCGAGGCGAAGAAGTGCCGCAAAATATTAGTTCGTGTTTCACTCACCAAATTATTGCCAGTGCAAACTAAAGTTTATTAGACACTATTTGGACACTTAAAAATTTAATTGATTCATTGATGTTGAGGCTTTACGCATTCCCAGGAAAGACATTACAAGACCGCTCAACAATGCAACGAACGCCAATAAAATCAGACCTGCAACTGCAAAAAAATAACCGTAGGTATAGGCCGTCAACTGATTTTCAGGAATCAGATAATCGGCTCCATAGATGGCGAGAAACCCGGTGAGAATGATTGCCAAAGCCCATCCAATACTTGCTACAATTCCTTTCCACCAGCGACGCCCCGGCAAACTTTTTTGACTAAATGACAGCCAGCCAATTCCGGTTAAACCCAGGGGGATAGCAAATAAAAAAAGCCCCAGATAAAAATTTGAGAGTGCTTGATACCAGCGTGGTTCCGGCATTTGCAGAGTCATCGCTAACGCATCAACTGGTACATTGGCAAAGCTTCCGAGCAAAGAATCGCCACTCCGAGTCAGCTCCACATTCGCCGCGTAGTTCCAATCTTTCGGGAGGTAAATGGTAACGTTCAATCCACCGAATGAAGCCCATTCACGCGCCGGAGCCAGGACGTAGGCGAATTGCCAATACTTAGCTGGTTCACCTCTGCGATTGCTCGCAGCATCGGATTTGTAACGCGCTTTCAAGACATGTTTTCCGGCTCCGATTTTGACGGTGAAGCCGGACATGGTTTTTTGTTCCAGTCGAAAATACTGGTATTCAAGTTCCTGTTGCGGCTTTAACGCAGGTGTCGTCTGTGGTGCTTTCCAACTGGATGGAAGCTCAGCAACGTTGATTTGATTGATGACAATTTCTTTTTCATCCAACCAAACCTGAAAACTTTCGACGCCCAGCGTGGCAAAGGCAAACACTAAATTCAGCTCTTTTTCCGCGCCTGAATTTTCAAGGAAGTAGGTCGCTTCGACTAAAGTTTTTTCAGCATTCAGCAATGGACGTAAATCAATCACCAATTCTTCACGCGAAATTTTTATTGTTTCCAAGCCCGTAGGTTCGCCGTGCAAAGCCCCGGGTCGAGCCGGCGAAGCCATATTCGCCAGCAAATTCCACGGAAAAATTAGCAATAAAATTAACGCCAATGATGGATGATGAATTTTCATGATGAGAAGGTTTTTAACGCAAAGGGACAAAGGTACAGTACGAGGAGCGGTAGCGACTTGGTAACTATTGAAATTTACCAAGTCGCTACCGCTCCTCGTACTGTACCGCGCCATGCGGCGCACCAGGCTCTGCAAACCACTAAGACTATCGTGCGTAAAGCCCACACGGAGAAAACACTGCCGCCGCGCCGCCTGACATACCAATCGGCGGAACAATAATGGAAATTTCTTCGCCGTTCACTTTGACGGAAGCGTGTGTGATTCCGGCTTCAAGTCCCTGCTGCGCAAATGGCATCGGCCCCGGTTCGCGGTTGATAACTTCCAGTGCGCCGACTCCGCTCAGACGTGATTCAATCGTGAATCCAGGAATCACAATGTGCGCCGAAACCGCATCCGGTAATTCCAGATTGATGTTGATTTCAGCTTTAATCACCGGAGCCGATTCAAACGGAGTTCCCGCAAAAATGTTCGAACCGAAGTATGCGCCAACAGTTTCATCGGTTGAGATAAAGCCCATAAACAAAGGCATCGCGTTCGGATCAGCTTGATAAAAAACCATTCCCGAAGCCGCCGAACCAACTGGCGTATGAACCATTCGCGCCACGTGAACAATGACGTTCGGCATTGCTAAATCACGGCTGGTCACGGCGACCAAATCCACGCCACCTTCCCACGACATCCATTTTGAAATTGACATAAAATCCTCTCTTGATTACTACTGGTTATTTAGCGAGTTGATAATGCGGAAGCCTGCACGAAGTAAGAGCATCTTTTCCGGTGAAGAGACGCCCTTATTTCGTGCGGGCTTCTGCATTACTAGAAATCGGGGTTTGTAAAAGTTTTTGTGCAGCGAGTAACACAGGCGAATCAGGCTGTTTCGTGAGTGCAATTTGTAAGTCACTTAGGGCTGATTGCACTTCGCTTAGTGTAGAAAATTTCAAGGCTTCCTGATAGGCGATTTGCGATTTTTCAGCGTCACCCTGGTACGCCTGAATCAAGCCCAAATTAAACCGCGCTTCGTTTAATTTCGGATTTAATTTCAAGGCTTCCTGCGAACATTTAATCGCGTCGTCGTGGTAGCCGATGATGTGCTGGCTTTTCCCCAGCCGCAGCCACGCCTGCGCGTTTTTAAGCTGTAACCGCACGACCTGCGTATAATCATCACCCGCCTGCTGATAATTTGTTTTGCGATACGCGATGTCTCCGCGCAAGTTATAGGCTTCAGGATTTTTCGGATTCAGTTTAATCGCCCGCTGTAAAAACAGATCGGAATCGAAGCCTTTGTCCATTTGATCGTAAAGAATTCCAAGCCGCACAAAGGCCCGATAAACTTCGCTCTCATTGCGATAGGCAAGGCGCAAAGCTCCAACCAATTTTATTTCATTCAGGCGAATTGTATTTGCATACGCTTCTATCGCACGGTCGTATTGTTTCAGTGCCTGATACGCAAAACCTACGTCGTAACAATCGCCACTGCTGAATTGATAATGATATTCCTGCGCCTTTTGAAAATCCTGCGCTGCCGCTGCAAATTTATTTTGTTTGGAAGCCACCGCGCCGCGAATTTTATAGGCTTTGCCGAAGCGCGAATCTATCGCAATCGCTTTATTACAATCCGCTAGGCTCAACGTCAAATTCCCTTTTTGCAGATAACTTTCGGCCCGCAAAACCAGTAATTCTAAATTGCGCGGCTCAAGCTTCAAGCCCGCCGTGAATTGCTTAATCGCAGCTTGATATTTGCCATCGCTGTAAAAATCGTTGCCTGCTTGCAAGTAATCAGCTGCCGTTGATTGCGCGGCGAGGCTGACGGTAAGAATAAAAATTGTGACCAGCGTTAGAAAAATTTTCATGTAAATTCCTTTCTTCACAACATAACGCAGGAAATTTCAGCAAATGAGATCAGAAGATAGTTTCGCGTTTCGGGTTTTGAGTCTCGGGGAGCGCGATCTTACCACGAAGCTGAATTCTTATCGGAAAATATCCTGAAAACCTTGCCTGCATTTCTCTTCTGAGCGACAATCAATGCGTATCAGAGCAACCCCGTTCAGGCCTTTAATTCAATCAGGAGAATTCATGAAAACTCGTCGTCAGTTTTTGCATACTTCTTTGACCGGAAGCCTTGTGAGTGCTATTGCCTTCAGCAAAAAATCTTTCGCTTCGACGGCACGTTCGTATTCACGTATTCAGGGCGCGAACAAGCGCATTCGTGTTGGCTTAATCGGGTGCGGCGGACAGGGTACGCAAGACCTGCGCAAAATGATTTCCATTCCGAACGTAGAATGTGTCGCGCTCTGCGACGTGGACGATTCGCAAGTGGAAAAAGCAGCGGCGATGACCGCCAAACAAGCCAATCAAAATCCGGCACTCCGTGCGAAAGATTTTCGACGCCTGACGGACGACAAAAATATTGATGCCGTGATTGTTGGAACTCCCGATCACTGGCACGCGCTGACTACCGTGACGGCGTGTCAATCCGGTAAAGATGTCTACGTTGAAAAACCGCTTTCACTGACAATTGGCGAGGGTCGGGTGATGGTGGATGTCGCACGAAAAAATAATCGCGTCGTGCAAATGGGGACGCAGCAACGCTCAACACCGCATTACAAAGAAGCATTCGATTATGTCAACAGCGGCGCACTCGGAAAAATTCGCGTCGTCAGAACCTGGGCGTATCAGGATTGGATGGGCGACATTGATAAAGCTCCTGACAGCGATCCTCCCGCCGGAGTTGATTATGATTTCTGGTTAGGCCCGGCTCCGAAACGCCCCTTCAATAAAAACCGTTTTCACTTTAATTTCCGCTGGTTTTACGATTATTCCGGCGGATTGATGACCGATTGGGGAGCGCACATGATTGACATTGCAAATTGGTATATGGGCATCAAAGCTCCGCTGTCAGCGGCTTCGGTCGGAGGCAAATACGGCTTTCCGAATAACGCCGAAGAAACTCCCGACACACAGCAGGCGATTTGGGATTGCGGTGACTATTCGATGATTTGGGAACACGCTACGGCACTTGGGCAAGGTCCGTACCAGCGCGATCACGGTGTCGCACTGCACGGCAATAACGGCGTCTTAGTCGTAGATCGCGGCGGTTGGGAAGTGCATCCCGAAACAACTGGCAAGGGAAAAATCAAGAGCTACAAACCACAAGCCGCGAGCCTGCCACGACAAGGAAGTGGCGGAACCGACGGACATTTCCTGCACGTGAAAAATTTTATAGATTGTATGGATTCGCGCAAGAAACCGAACTCCGATGTCGAGATCGGACATAACTCCATGATCGCCTGTCACCTGGGAAACATTGCCTACCGCACCGGAAAAACCATCAAATGGGATGTCGAAAAAGAACGCGTCATCGGCGATGCTGAAGCACAAAAATTAGTCATGAAAGAATATCGTGCGCCGTGGAAATTGAGTGAGATGGTTTCGATGAGGTAACGCTTTTATTAATGAAAACTCCGACATTTCAACTATGGCTTGAATTTGAATTATGGGAAGAGAGCTATGATCCTGAAGAAGAGTTTTTCAATATGTTAGTGACTCTTGATAACGGAAAGAAATATGCTCTGAATGTTTGGACGTACAGGTATTTAGAACTCGCTAGAAAAGAAAATATTCAAACTACTGAATGTCTGGGAGGTAAGTACTTAATACCACCTGATTTGCTAATTGAGAAACTCGACCGAGAAATGATTACTGAAATAATCACTGATTTACTGCAACAAAAAGCCATACAGCAGGAATGGCTCGTCATCGAAGATAATAATTAATTATACCCAAACACCATTCCGCAGTTGCTTGACTTCAACACCGCCAGCACTGGTCAAAATCACCACCACGCGTTCACCATCCTGATTTGACAGATAGAGCCAATGCACGACACCAGGTTCAACGGCGGGAATTCCTCTGGAAGAAAATGAGACGACAAATTGATTAGCCGCTGCGCCATTCGGCAACGAAGTCGCAAGTTTCGCATCACTTTTTTGACCTGTCAGAGAATTGCCGCAAGCCGTCTGAATCATGGCAGGTGCAGAAACATTACCCGGCAAGGCTTCAAATTTTACGTTGGCAGGTAACGTCGTCGTAGCTCCGATGCTGCTCACAAAAGAATTTGTATTTGTATTGATACTAACTGTTTTTGAAGAATTGCTGCCAATGGCTTTGAATTTTGCAGCTTGTAGAACCTGTGCGATTTCGCGGGCGGATGCTTGCAATTGATAACCGCGCTTCGCTTTAATCAGGCTGGGGACGGAGATCGCGCTGACGACCATCACAATGCCTACAACAACAATCAATTCCAACAACGAAAATCCTTTAGCAGTTCTCATGGTATCTCCTTTTCACGAGCAAGCTTGATTGCCTGCTTCGGGTTAAGGAAACTGCTAATGCCTGTCACAATCCACCACCAAAATACCGATAAAGTTGTCACGAAAAACGTAGCATAAACTTTTAGTTTGTGCTGTGTGAAAAACTGAGAAATTAAAAGAAATCAAGCCCACGAAATATCCGAAAACAAAACTTTGTCAGAATTATTTTCGGGTAATTCGTAGGCTTGGTTTCTCTCTAAAATGATAGAGTCCAAAAAGCACAAACTGAAAGTTTATGCTACAGCTTTTACTGACCGCTGAATTTCACGCCATCCAGTGAAACGTTCTGCTTCACTTCGGTGAATTTGCGCGTCCCGGCGGCTCCGCGTTCGACGGAAGAAGTACGAATCGTCATCGGCAATTTCACGCCGTCAACGTCTTTGTAATCTTCAAAATCGTACTGCGTTGGAATGCCTCCGAGGAACGTATTCAGCACATCAATGCGCCGCAGCAACAATCCGGTTTCCGCATCGAAAAAGACTTGCGAATTAGTTTTACCTTCGGAGAATCGCATGACGTTGACTTCGCGGTCGCCGATTTTGGTTTTGCGTCCGGTTGCGAATTTCGGATACGGCTCTTTAAATTTGATCGCCGATAAAAGCAGTGTCAAATTTTTTGCGTCGTTGAGTTCGCCGGGATTCAAGGGACGGATTGCTGTCGCATTTTTCGTCCAACCGCTGGCGCCATCAAAACCGGAAGCCGTCTCTTCGCCTTTGTCATTCGTTAGCACAGAATAAATTTTGTCGCCCTGTGTTTTAAAATCAAGGTTGAATTTCGCTCCGTTGCCGCCTTCAAAGCTACCTTTATAAGCACGGTTGCCAGCTTTGGTAATCGCATCTTTTCCGCCGACTGCCTGCACATATTTTTCCCAGACCTGATCTGCCGTCATCGGCGCAGGTGGCGGTGCAGCTCCTGCCACGGCAGGTGGACGTGGAGCCATTCCCGCCGCTAACGGAAAGGTCGGAGTTCCGTTTGGAATCGGACGCCCCTGATGACAGGTTTGGCAGGAGACCGTAACTTTTCCCTCGAAGGTACTTTTGTTAATGTCCTGCACCATTTTGATCATGTTGCGCGCGATGCCTTTGTGTTCGTGCTCGTCGCTGACAAAATCCATTTTGCCGTCTTTTTGGACGTGGCAAAAATTGCACTGCACGCCCAGCGCAGCATTGAAATAATTCATCATCGGGCGAAATTGAGAATCGGGCATCCCCGTCAACGCCTTAATGTTTTTGTGAGTTTGCTCCACGGTTTTTTCTTCCTGTGTCGTTTGCGAACTGACAATTCGTTGTGAAGCGAATGGCAGCAGCGCACATCCTGCGACGATCACAAATAAACCGCGTTTGAATTGCGTAAGTTTCATTAAATCCCTCCTGTTGAAAATGGTGAATGATTGGCACTTTACCGCTCGACGTTAGAATCCACAATGCGGTAAGGTACGTTAATAAATTAACAAAAACTAAATGAACCAGGCATTACAAATTAATTCCCTTATTACCCGCTTTCACAAACTTTATGGCGCAGGTGAAATCCGCCTGCTACGCGCTCCGGCGCGAATCAATATTATTGGCGAGCATATAGATTATGTCTCATATCTGCCAACTGCTTCGCTGCCTTTCGGTTCCCACGAACATGCGATGTGGATGGCATTTCGTCCCAATCACGATGGTGTCATTCGCGGTGCTTCCATAAATCCGAATTTCGATTCGTTTCAATTTGAAATCATCGAAGGTCTTGAGGTCATTGGTCGTGATTGGAGTGAATATCTTTTCAGCCGTCCGGTTCCAGCTCCGCATTGGAGTAATTACGTCAAAGGCGCAGTATTTTTCCCCCTTACCAAAGACGTTCAACTCCCCCCTCAAGGTTACGATTTTCTGATTGATTCAACGATCCCTCCGCAGGGCGGATCGTCTTCATCGTCAGCCTTAACTGTTCTCGCGGGCGCGGCGATGCGTATCGTGAATAAAATTAATTATAGTCCGGAAATTTTGGCGCGTGATTCAGCGCAAGCCGAATGGTTCATCGGCACACGTGGAGGCAGCCTTGACCATACGGCGATTTGTTTATCAGAGCGTCATCACGCAGTGTTGATGAGTTATGTAACGAATAAAACAGTAACGATTCCCTTGCCCGACAAGCAAGTTCGCTGGGTCACATTTTTTTCGCACCCGGCTGACAAAGGCAAAGAAATCATGTTGGAATATAATGAACGCGCCGCCGTCTCACGATTGATTATTCCGGCGTTGCTCGATGGAAATATATCCGAAGTCAGCATCAAAAACCTTCCTGAAACAATTTCACTGGAAGAAGTACAATCCCACTTCCCTGACATTTTCGCTCAATGTTCACAGGCTTTTCCTGCCTTAGTTGAAGAACGCTTCAAGCAGCCATTAAAAATTCGCTCACGAGCTTTGCATCATTTAGGCGAAACCCAACGGGTCAATCAGGCAGTAGAAATTCTCCAAAATAATTCCTCAGATGCGATGCAAAAACTCGGGCAATTAATGAATGCGACTCACGACAGCCTGCGCGATTTATACGAAGTCAGCACGCCTGACGTAAATCACTTAATTTCGATCATCAATGAAGATTCAAACGTTTATGGAGCAAGGTTAATTGGCGGAGGATTTGGCGGAAACGTCCTGACACTGACCACAGCAGATAAGGTTGAGCCTCTGATTGCGCACGTCCAAAATAAATATTACGCGCCGCAACAACGCAATGGACGATCAGAAGGGTCAATCATGATTTCAACGCCGGGCGAGGGAGTTTCAGAGTTGACGATTGCGTAAGCATCCAGCATTATCAAGCCTCAAACTATAACCATCACTCAAGGATAACTTTACTATGAATTTTGAATACTCGCCGAAGGTTCAGGAACTACGCCAGCTCCTGAATGAATTTATGGATGCCCACGTTTACCCGAATGAAACACTGTATGAACAACAGCTCAGTGAAGGGGATCGCTGGCAGCCTATCCAGATTATTGAAGACCTCAAACCCAAGGCGCGTGCCGCCGGATTATGGAATTTATTCTTACCTGAAAGCGAACTCGGAGCCGGATTGACCAATCTGGAATATGCTCCGTTATGCGAAATCATGGGGCGCTCAAAAATGGCGGCTGAGATTTTCAACTGCTCCGCGCCTGATACGGGAAACATGGAAGTCATTGTGCGCTACGGCAATGATGAGCATAAAGAAAAATGGTTGAAGCCCTTATTAAATGGGGAAATTCGTTCGTGCTTTGCAATGACGGAACCCGAAGTAGCGTCTTCCGATGCGACAAATATTCAAACGCGGATCGAACGCGACGGCGATGAATACGTCATCAACGGACGTAAATGGTGGACTTCAGGCGCGGGTGATCCGCGCTGCAAAATTGCGATCCTGATGGGTAAAACTGATCCGTCCGCCCCGAAGCATAAACAGCAATCTATGGTGCTGGTTCCGATGGATGCGGCGGGCGTCACGGTCAAACGAATGCTGCATGTTTTCGGTTATGATGATGCTCCGCACGGGCACGCAGAAGTCTTATTTGAAAATGTTCACGTTCCCGCCAGCAATATTTTATTAGGCGAAGGACGCGGCTTTGAAATCGCGCAGGGACGTTTAGGCCCCGGCAGAATTCATCATTGCATGCGCCTGATCGGATTGGCGGAACGTTCACTTGAAGCGATGTGCGAGCGCGTCAAAAACCGCGTTGCCTTTGGAAAAACCATTGGTGAGCAAGGGACGATTCGTCACGATATTTCTGAATCCAGAATGGAAATTGAGCAGGCCAGGTTATTGACCTTGAAGGCAGCATTCATGATGGACACGGTCGGTAATAAAATTGCGCGGGCTGAAATTGCAATGATTAAAGTAGTCGCACCAAATATGGCTTTGCGCGTGATTGATCGTGCGATTCAGGCGCACGGCGGCGGCGGCGTTTCGCAGGATTTCAAACTCGCTCACGCCTGGGCCGGAGCGCGGACTTTGCGTCTGGCGGATGGTCCTGATGAAGTCCATCGTGAGACTGTGGCAAAATTAGAATTGAAAAAAGGGGAGTAAAAAATAGACCACGGATTTACGTGAGAACCCGCTTCATCGGTAAAATCCGTGGTCTATTCCTACATACTCGAACGAATCATCCCGCCATCAACTTGAATCGAAGCTCCGGTAATATAACTCGCCTTTTCAGAAGCGAGAAACGCTACGACATCGGCAATTTCATGCGGTTCAGCCACGCGCTTCATTGGCACTTCTGCCGCTGCCTGTTGATAATATTCTTCCATCGTAATGCCTTGTTCTTTGGAACGAATTGCACCTAATTGCTGCAAGCGATCCGTTCGGCAGAGTCCCATCAACACCGCATTGACGGTAATATTATCGCGCCCGACCTGATTCGACATCGTTTTCGTCAAACCTGATAAGCCAGCGCGTAACGTACTCGAAATCGTCAATTCATCTTTCGGTTGCTTGGCTACCATCGAAGTCAGATGAATGATGCGCCCCCATTTGCGTTCCTGCATGCCCGGCAACACCAACCGCGACAGGCGTACCACATTCATCAACGTAGATTCGACGCCGCTGTGCCATTGCTCGTCCGTGAGTTCCATAAATCGAGCGACCGGAGGCCCGCCCGTATTCGTCACCAGAATATCAACCCCGCCGAATTTTTCGACCGTTCGGATATGCCAGTACGCCAATTCCGCCGGCGACGAAACGTCGGCAGGAACAACTAACACATTGTCAATACTGCCGATCTCGTCACTGACACGATCAAGTTCTTTGAGATTGCGTGCGCAAATTGAGACCTTACAACCTTCGGCGGCTAAGGCGATAGCACACGCTTTGCCGATGCCTTTACTGGCAGCGGCAATCATGGCGACACGATTTTTTAATCCGAGATTCATGTAAAATAAATGTAGCGTAAACATCTTGTTTCCGCTTCCGCATGGTCTTTACGGAGCTGCAAACAAGATGTTTACAGGACGCTTCCAGATAGATTTTATTTAATCAGCGAATAATCAGTCGGATCCATAAACACAGATTCGACTTTGCTGACGATTTTGCCGTTCACTTCAGAGGCCTTCGCAACAGCTTGCCATTCGGGATCATTGCGAAAATTATCCCAGGATTTTTTGGCAGCGTCACGGTCTTTGTGAGCAATAATATAAATCAACGTATTTTCTTTTTTCGGTGAGTCCTGCGGAACCCAATATCCGATATTCGTCATCCCGTGCTTCTTGAAAATCTTTGTTGTGTGATCTCGAAAACGTGTTTGTAAGTCAGGCAACTTGCCTTCGTTGGTCGTGTAAGTACGCATTTCAAAGACACGATTTTTAGCGGCAGCGGCTTCGGTCGCGCTGCCATGACCAAACCAAAATCCAAATCCAAGGCCAACCGTCAATAAAGCAAGGGGCAAAATATATTTTTTCATGGGTGTTCCTTTTAGTTAATGTTTACTCTGACAGTGCGTGAACGTTTGCCGTCCACGATTAAAGTTAAATCTACTTCGCCGCGATTGTCGAGGCTGTTGGGAATTTTAATATTGACCTGATCCAATCCGATGTAGCCAGGCGCAACTCCAGCGTACTCAACCGGAATCGTGACGCCGCCAATTTCACATTGGACATTGGTCTGACTGGTCGCGTAGCGAATTCCTGTGCCGTACAATTCCAAAAATAAAGATTCAATCGTCGGGTCAAAACTGAGCGATTTTGTGACATACACATTGCTCGCATTTAAGGCGACGGTGCTTTCACGCGGAAGTTGTGAAGTGCCGCGAACACGAATGGCAAAGCCATTAACGGCTCCGGCTCCATCAGCATTGCCGGTGAATAATCCCGGTGCTACTGCCGTAATATTAATCGCGCCACTCGAAGTTTCTCCCAGTGAATTTTTGATAATGATTGTCGCATTGCCCAGAGCCGCAATATCGGGAATTTGATAATTTACCTGTCCCGGCCCGGCGTAAAATAATGCGGCTGATCGCTCGATATTCTGGCTGTCACGAATCGTCACCATTGTCCCCGCCAAAGTGGTTGGCAATGGTAGAACTCCCGCCGGAGCAGGTGCCGCCGCAGTCGCCAAGTTCAATCCAAAGGCCGCGACAATTGAATTGCGTGCAAGGTCAGTCGAAGCCGTATAACTCGCCGCCGAAACCGATGTCGCCGTTGTATTCGTCCGCCAACGATAAACTCCTCGTCCGTGCGTCGCCGCCACTAAATTTCCGGTGGGAACGTGATAGCGCAGCATAAATACTGCCACTTTTGGCATTCCTTTGCTCATCCGAATCCACGTGGCGCCGCCGTCCGTCGTCTGAAAAACTCCGATGTCCGTGCCAGCCCAAAGACGACTATTATTGTTCGGATCAAGCGCGACTGAAGTCGTTGGCACATCGGGTAAATTTCCGCTGATGTCTGCCCACGTACTGCCACGATTGCTCGTAATAAATACATGCCCCGGCGTCGCGGCGGTGTTTTCATTAAACCCGGAAAACACTACGACGGCGCGATCAGGATTATTGATGTCAGCGGCGATGTCAGTGATATAACGATTGGGCAACGGAGCCTTCGTCGTATTCGTAAAAGTTGCCGTTGTCCCGGCTCCGGCATTGCTCGTCACCTGTATCACACCATCGGTCGAACCCGTCCAAACAATTTCGGTAGGAGGCGCAGCACTGTCAATTTTGGGATAAACCGCGAGTGCGGTCAGGCTGCCACCATTGGTCAAATCTGCACCGTAACCATCTGTACTCGCACCCAACCCGTACCACAATAGCCCCTTGTCATTCGTACGATAGAGACGCTGCGTCCCGAAATAAATGACGTTTCCGGCACTCGTCGTAAAAGCCGAATTCAAAGCCAGTGGGGCATAGAATTTCGGGCGGTCATTGGGGTTAATCCGACCAATGGAAGCTGTACAGCTACCACATCCTCGAAACGCCCAGCGCTCGCCTCCGTCCGGTGAGTAGGCTGGGCCGATCTGCGCACTGGAACCGCCTTGATTATAATAAGTGTGATACATCACTAAGGGATTAGATTGATCTATTAAACTGAATCCGCCATCACCATCATCAATGATATCCCAGATGCGCGAACCTTTAAAGATATGCGTCCCGTTATCCTGTGTACCACCAATCATAAGATTACCGTCGGTCGGGTGGAGGGCGACTGATTGAAATTGAGTTAGACTTAATTCAGTATTCAGCGTCGTCCAATTTACCGAGCTTGCTGTCGCCACGTCACAGCGCCAAATGCCTCCATCATTGCCAGTAAAAATAATGTTGCGATTGTTTTTGGCGACCACCAGAACATGCGTATCGGGATGAAGATTAAGGCTATTCATATCTACCCACGTTGTCCCGCCATCTTTACTTCGCATTACTTCATTGGTTCCTAAGCTATAGTTAAACTGCCCACCATAATAAACAACATTCGAATCAACCGGATCAACTGCCAGTGCCATATTGTACTCCGCCTGACCACCTGTTGAAGGCGTTGTCACCTTCGTCCAGCTATCCCCACCATCCGTGGATTTGTAGATTCCCAAAACCGCATCAGTAGAGCTATTAGAAAATGACGCATACAGCGTAGTGGAAACAGAGGGTGCAATTGGTGTACCAGCAGCTAGATTAATACGATTGAATGTCGAAGCAGCAAGTCCGTTCGTAAGCTTCTCCCAGGTTCCTGCCGCGCCACCGGACTTGGAGCGAAAAACACCACGCGCCCGAATCGCCGCATAAACTGTATTGTGATTCAATGGATCAACCAAAACATCGAATCCGGTTGCTACGCCGCCGCTGCCGTCAGGATCAACGTTCGCCCATGTTTCACCGCTATCAGTTGACCTCCAAATCCCTCTTTGCTTAGTGCCATCAACCGCTCCTGCGCTACCGGAAGCAGAAGCAGTTGATCCCGAACCAGTGGCAGCTAACATCACATTCGGAGTCACCGGATCAATTGCTATCGCCGCAATTGTTGAATTCACAAAAACCGGTCTGAATGGCGCAACATTCGAAGTCGGGCCACCGATCACACGCCACGTTGCGCCGCCGTCAGTGGATTTCAGGATTCCTGCGCCGTAATAAGTGTCGCCGCTCCGATTGCCTTCGCCAGTGCCAACAAAAATATTATTCGGATTCGTCGGATCAATCGCTATTGAACCAACTGCCAGTGAAGGTTGATCGTCCATGATCGGAGTCCAGTTTTGACCGTTATTCGTGGAACGCCAAACACCACCTTGCGCACCTCCGACATACACCGTTTGATTGCTTGATCCGTCGTATTGTGGATGCAAGGCAATCGCCGAAACTCGCCCTGAATAATTAATCGCGGTATCGCCCGGCGTAGCCTTGATCGGATTCGGCCCCAGTGCTGTCCATCCTTCATCGCTGGCGGCTTCGAGCTGCGCAAATTCACGCGCAAATTTTGGGATGCGCCGCAAACGAAGTTCTTCTTTATCGGCCTGCTCAATAGCATTCACGCGGGCGCCGAAAGGGATTGTTTGCGCTGGATAAGCACGCTCAGCATAGAACGAATCTTCACGCGCTTCACCTTCTTCACGTTCGCGTTCACGGATTGATTCTCTTTTTGATTCGAAGGAATTTTCACGACACGCAAACGTCAAAGACACGAGTGCGATCAATAGCACAAATAAGGCATATTTTTTTTGCATGACGGGGTTCTCCAAAAAATTGTAGCGCAACCTTTCCAGGTTGCAGTCTGTAGAACCCCGCACGAAGTAAGGGGGCATTGCGATGACGCCCTTACCTCGTGCGGGCTTCTGTATTTATCCGACCACTCAATTCACGGCAACAGTCGTTTGATTGCTGGTACGTCCATCCAACGACACGGTTACAGGAACAGTATTACCTGTTGCCACATTCAAGGGAAGGCGAACGTTCACTTGCCACAACCCGACGTAACCCGGTGCGAGTCCGCTGAATTCAACGGTCGCGGGAAGTCCTCCGATGGTGACGGTCGGCAGATTTTCAGTCAGAAATAACTTACTGCCATCCCCCGGCGGAGCCGTCGCCGTCGGCAAAGTCACACGAAGCCGCGTCACGCTGTCAATTAATTGCGCTCCGGTTCCAGTGGCGTAAATTTGAATCACTCGTCCACGTGCTTCAGATCGAGTTGCGCTGTTGGCCTGATAGTCTTGATTCAAAGCGGCGATTTGTCCCATTCCATCCGAAGTAAAACTAAAGACTCCGGGCGATGAGTTTCGGACAGTCAGAAATTCACTCGTAACGGCATTTCCGTTGTTGAGAACTTCGACAAATGCGACGCCGGGAGAAACCTCAAATGGCAACTGATAATTAATCTGGAACGCTCCATTTGATCCAAAGCGCGTCCCTGCTCCGACATACAGCAACGGAGCCAATATTCCGTTCATCCGAACAGAAATTCCTCCAAGAACGGTTGGCAGCGGAAACGCCGTGACGCCCTGATCTATGGTTAAATTCGTCGGCAAGCCATTTCCAAAAGTAGAAACCAACGCTCCGGGCGCAACCTGCGCGGGTGCAAAATTGGCTCCATTGACAGTGACAGAATTGATGGATGAAGGCGCGGGATAAACCGTTGCATCACCTGACCTGAATTTAAGCTCCAGATTGTCAACCTGAACACCTTCTCCGGTTTGCGCTATTTCATTGCGTCGCAAATGTAATTCCACCCGAAACGCCACATCAGAATTGTCCGGCGTCGTGGTATCAAAAGAAAAATCTCCACTTAAACTATTATTCAAAAAAGTGTTTCCGGTGTAACGCTTGAAACCGTTGCTGGCAGGCGCACTTGAATCCACTAACATCGCATTCAGAAAACTGGTGCTATTGAATCCCGTATCCGTCAAATCAGACAGTACGGAAGTATTACGATAGGTGCGGATTCGCAGGTAAAAAATGTCAGGATTCGTCGTTGAAGAATCTCCGGTAAAATCAGTTTTGAGGTCTACGCTATAAGAATCCAAGCCGAATTTAAGTTGCTGCGTCAACGCCGGAGTTGAAACTTTATCGCTTGCGACAGTTAATCCCGGTAGCACAATTTTTTTGTTCGTCCACCACCGTGATTCATCGTAAATCGTCGTCCCGCGTGAAGTCGAACTGACGCCATAACTTGCGCCAAAGCCACTCGGATCGCTCAGACTGGCCGTTGAGCCGGCAGCTTTCACCGCTGTCGTCAGTGACCAGATTCCTGTGAACGCATCACCGCTCGGAGCGGGAGCCGGATTATCAGGACGTAGCCCCCAATCTGATTCAGGGATAACGATAACTCCCGCTTCACCCGGATCAGATGTCGGCTCAAAGCGCGTTCGATAGGTCAGTAATTTTTGTGCGACTGTAACCGTAAATTGCGACGCCACAGCGGCACCATTCCCCTGCGTCAGCGTCACATCAAACGTAATGATTTGTCCCGGCTGAAGGCTGGCGTTATCAAGAAGAGTAATTTGAATCGCACGATCAATACTGGTCGCTGCCGCTATCTCGCCAATTGCCAGCGCAGCCGCTTGTCCGGCGGGCTGTCCGTTAATCCGAACCAAATTCGCCGGAACCTGACTTGAAGCTGCCACCGAAATCTGCGCAGTGACATTCGTGGAAATAACTGCCGTCAAATTATTAATACTCAATGTTGCAGTCGAAGTTTCGTTGCGGCTGATGAAGCGATCCGCATTGACTCCGCCGCTGATCGTAGATTTATTCAACGCCAAAATTGGGACAGTAGAAAAGGTTCCAGTTGTAACTAACGCATAGCCCTGACGATTTGAATCAATCGTTTGATTGCCGGGTTGCGCGATGATTCCCATTTGACCATTGCCGGGAACGTTCGTGCCGATAATTTTTACGGTGTATGTTCCGGGAACAGGATATTGTACATAAACAGATTCCAACGGATTTCTATTATCAAAAGCCGCGCCATTCGCGGGTTGTGAATACGCACTGGCGAAGTTTACATTACCGCGAAAAATTTTGCCTTGCGGATCAGTAACTTCAAGATCAAGATTATTGGTGAGCGCGACACTCGCGCCCGTTGTGCCTTTGGGATCAGCCCAAACTAACGTGATACGCAACGGTTCGACCGTACTCACATTGGCAATTTGATAGGTGTGCGTTTGCCCCGTCATGATTGAAGGATTCGCAGCAGGACGCGAAGCATCCGCCGCAGTTGCTCCATTCCAAATATCAGCGACAACTTTTAATTCGCGGCGATCACCGGGAAAGTACAAAACATCATCCAACGTCATTCTTCCCCAGCCCTGACCGTTATTCGGAAGCGGCGCACTCGCACCGCCTGTGCCGTCATCCGCTGAACGCAGTCCGGTCACGTTACGCCCTGAATTCAATACTATCGCCTTAATCAAAGCATTCGAAGGATTGAAAGAATTGGCCGCCGTTCGCGCTCCACTGGGGTAATAACCATCGGTGAAATATTGACGTGCGAGGATCGCTCCGCCCGCCGCCATCGGGGATGAAAAGCTGGTTCCCTGAATCAGAGAAAAGGTACGATTGTTATTCGGAGCCGAAGGATTGACCGCCGCATCCATCGCAGTCGTCGAAGTCGGATTCGCAAACGGCCCGGAAATTTGGGCGGTTTCTGTCGCAGCATTCACAGCATACGGTGCAAGAATATCGGGTTTGATGCGACCATCACGAGCCGGGCCGTGACTGCTGGAAGTGGAAAGGTCTTCAATACTTCCGCTGTTGGTTGGGCTGTTTGTACCTCCCACTAAAATTCCGTTCTTTGTATCTTTCGTAATCGTAGCGAGACCCGGCCCGCTATTTCCGGCGGAATAAAAAATCGTCAAATCACGCAGCTTCCACATCGCTTCGTCATCATCAGCGGCACTGGTGTTGTAGCTCGGATTTGTTCCCGCGCCCCAGCTTTGCGAATGCACACGAACTCCGGTGTCGTACGCCTGTTGCATAATCAACGCCTGACCAACATTCAACCCGTCAAGATTATTGTCAGGATGTCCGACATCCTGGAAAACGATGCGAGCATCCGGCGCAACGCCGTCATTACTGGTGCGCGTGGAAATTCCCGGCACGGCTCCTGAACCAGTCGCCGCATAATCGCGCCCTGTCGCAACACTGACAACATGTGTTCCGTGAAAGCCACCATTATCATCGTAAGCAACGGCATTACGATACACTCCGCCGAGCATTTCATTTGGATCAAGAACTTTGCCGCCGTTCGGATTATTGGCATTGGCAATCAAGGTTCCGCGTCCCATCACGTAATAGGTCAGGATTTTGTTATTCGGATTCGTCACGGCAAAAGGAAGAAATCCATTCACCAAAGCGGAAGTCGTAGTCCCGTAGGAAAGCGTTTGCGCCGCAGCATCCGAACTCAAACGAAACTGCGCGTGATCCGTATCAATGCCGGAATCCGCAAAGCCAATAATTTGCCCCGTGCCCGTCAATCCATTTTTATAGAGCGGCGTCACATTCGTTCCGGTAACGGTGCTGGATTGAATGATTTTCACACCGTTATCGTTTTCTGACTTTGGGCGCGCATAACGTTCGATCCATTCGACGCCCTCGATATTCGCCAGCGCATTCAAAAGTGCTGGCAAGTCTGTCGAAATAACTTCGACCATTCCCGAAGCCCGATCAGCGGCCTCAATGACATCAGATTTTTTTTGCAGGCTCATCGCAGCCAACACAGCTTTGACCGCATCCGCCTTTTCGCCACTGAAAAGATTGAAGGCGATCATCACATTTGATGCAGCTTCGAGAGAATTTTTATTGACTGAAGCATTCGCCAATTGTGCGAGTTCGGGTTCAATTTTTAAGCCTGCGCCATACGCGCCAACCCAGCGAAATTCACTGTTACGATTGCTCATCAATTGCGCCTGAAGCCTCGCCGGAGCTTTCACCAGATACGCATTATTAGGAAGATACGCTTTAATTTCGTAGCCGTCCGTGCGAAGTTTTTCAGTTTGTGCGGGCTGAATCGTATCGTTGAATTGCACGATCAAATAGGAAGCGGCGGCAGCCTGAGCTTCGGTCCGCGCCTGATTACCGGCTGAAACTTTGGTCATTTCCAGTTGGACACTACCGATGGAAACAGCTTTCGGGGCTTCCTGCAACGGATCAAATTCCGCCGCACGCAGCAGTAACATTCCTTTATTTTTCATTTTCGCATCCAGCTCCTGTAGGCGTGGCGAAGGCGTGGACGTACGCTTCGATGGTGTCTCGTCAATTGAATCATCATTCATATTAGCCTGCGTATGACCCGTCGCTAAAATCACAACTGAAGCAAAAACAGTTAAAATCAACAATAAAATAGCCACCGGGCGTGTCTTGAAAAAATTTGGCATAAACGATTCTTGAGAGCAATTAATTGTAAAAGAAGGCAAAGAAAGGAAAGGATTTTTTCATTTCCTCAGATGAGCAGGAGAGGCTTCGGGTTGTCTTACGATTGGGACTTTGGTCTTTGTTTTTTGGTCTTTGGACAGATAGTGGAAATAACGAGATTGGTCGGCGCATTTACACCTCTATTTACTATCGGTGGAAACTAGCACTCTATCTGGTGATCCAAAGACCAAAAATCAAAGCCCATTACAATTTATCCAAAAATCTCACGGACTTTATCACTGAGCTTACGCGGTTGATTTTTTTCTTCTTCGAGCTTGCCCAATTGCTCCAGCAATTTGCGCTGCTCACGATTCAGCCGCGTCGGAGTTTGAACTGTCACGACAGCAAATAAATCACCGCGCTCCGGGCCTTGCAAAGAAACTATGCCTTTGCCTTTGACGCGAAAAACTGAACCGGTTTGCGTTCCTTCGGGAACTTTCAAATCCGCTTCACCATCAAGCGTCGGAACTTTTATTTCAGCTCCCAGCGCAGATTGCGAAAAATTGATCGGCACATTTACATAGAGATTATTGCCTTGCCGCTCAAATAATTCGTGTTCCTGAACTTCGATAAAAACGTACAGGTCGCCGCGTTGCCCACCCTGAATTCCGGCTTCACCTTCTCCGGTGATACGCAAACGCGCACCGGAATCAACGCCGGCAGGAATCTTAATTTCAATCTTGTGATCTTTTTCAATGCGTCCCGCGCCCTGACAACCTTTGCAATAATTCGTGATGGTGCGTCCCGTGCCACGACATTGATGACAGGTGCGGCTCACTGAGAAAAAGCCTTGCTGAAATCTGACCTGTCCTGCGCCACCACATAAACCACAGACATTGATCGAACTGCCGGGAGCGGCTCCGGTTCCAGTACAGGTATCGCAATTTTCAAAACGCGGAATATTTATTTTGGTTTTGTAGCCGTTGGCAGATTCTTCCAGCGTCATTGATAAATCAAAACGTAAATCCGCGCCGCGTTGCGAACCGTCTCTCCGCATGCGACGCGCCCCACCAAACAGTTCACCAAAAAGATCACCAATAATGTCTTCAAACCCTGAAAAATCTCCGCCCGTCCAGGCTCCGCTACCGCCTCCGACTCCCACGCCAGAATGCCCGAACCGATCATAGCGACCTCGATTTTCAGCATTTGATAAAACACCGTAGGCTTCGGCAGCTTCCTTAAATTTTTCTTCCGCGACACTATCGCCGGGATTACGATCAGGATGAAACTGCATCGCTAATTTGCGATACGCGGTTTTCAATTCCTGTTCTGAGGCTGTTTTGGTAACTCCTAATACGTCGTAAAAATCTCGTTTGCTCAAGTCTCTATTACCTCGTTGAGGGATTGGGGCATAAAGGGAAATCTTATCATAGTTTTCCAGCCGATGGGAGCATTAGAAGCAGAGAAAAAGCCGGAGCGAATTTCTTCTCGCTCCGGCTTTCAAATTCCAACGTGAGGCTAAATTATCGAATGTTACCAACCGAATTTTTCACGGTATCGTGTTTGGTCTTCTCACCGAATGTAGCACCTTGCGTCTGCTTATTGTTCTTGACGTTGCTTTTAGATTTATTGATCTGTTGACGCATCATTATGTTTCCGTCAAGGCTTCCCGTCTCTTTTATTTCAATGCCCTGTTGGATCGTCAGCGCAGAACTTAGGATCGCACCGCCTGGTACACTTCCACCCAGCAATGAGGCTCCATTGGCAAGTGCGCTGCCAGCTTGAGGCAATCCTGCATTTACTTTTTCGCCAAACTCTAACGAGACCTCAACGAACCGATCACAATCATCGTCGCAAACATCATCTTTTTTCAGAGCTGATTTCCCGGTCGGAATCGCCACGGCAGTAGCGCCTGGAGTAGCAGATGTTTTATCAAGCTCTTTAGTGATGACAAATGGCTTGTGCATACGTCTGCCTGTTGCCATTCCACTGCCTGCTTCACGTGCGGTCATGACCCGATATTCCGTCAATCCTTTGGCGACTTTCACATCATATTTACCAATCGCCACAATATATTTTCCGGCAGCAACATTGGTAAAATTAAATGCTCCCTGATTATTGGTCGTCACCGACTGAACCTTTTCACCCGTGGGTGTCAGCAGCGTCACCGTAACCTCAGAAATAGCTTTTACCTCTTCTTTATTGGCTTTTGTCACTTCCTGCGCCAAGCCGAGAACTGTTGAAATTGAAATCAGTAAAGTAATAAATATTAGTTTTTTCATACGCACGTCCTTAAATTAGTAAATTGTAATTGTTGGGTCACAGAGCTTGGATGCAGTTATTTGCCATCCGTTGCCTGACAAAAAAAGTTCGCGGTTCGCAGTAAGGGGAGTTCGCAATATCTGGTGAACTTCTTCTCTGCGAACCGCGAACTACAGGCGGCGGACTTCTTTCCACTTAATCTTAATGAGTTCCTGCCTTCATCGGAGTATTGAACATAATTTCCGTCAGCTTTAGTCCAAAAGATTCTAATTCCTCAAAAGCAGATTTCAGTTTGTCCATTTCATCACTGCGATAGGCTAACTCCGCTCGCGCCATGACCTGCCGGGCTGAGGCCTGATCTTCATCGGACATCATGGCTCCAAATTCGCTGAAGGTACGCCGCGTACTTTCAATCAATCCATCCAATCGGGTGCGAGCAATAATAAATTCCTTCATCACTTGATCGGCTTGTTGATTTCGGGTGGCTTCTTCAATCAAGCGAGAAATTTCATCCGGGCCTAAACCTGAAGATGGAGTGACGCGGATCGTTTGCTCGCGTCCGGTTGATTTATCGTGTGCGCCGACATTGACGATTCCATCGGAGTCAACATCAAACGTCACCAGAATTTGAGCCGAGCCACGCGGGCCTGCCGGAATATCTGCTAATTCAAATTTAGCGAGACTCCGATTGCCTCGTGCCAGTTCGCGCTCGCCCTGCAAGACGTGAACTTCAACCGTGGTTTGATTATCTGCAACGGTCGTAAAGGTCAGCGCTTTTTTCAAAGGGATACTGGAATTTCGTTCAATAATTTTCGTAAACAAACCACCACGGGTTTCGATCCCAAGCGACAGCGGTAACACGTCGAGGAGGACAAGTTCTTTGACTTCGCCGCTCAGCACTGCACCTTGAATTGAAGCGCCGATGGCGACGACTTCATCAGGGTTAATTTCTGACGAAGGGTTTTTGCCAAACATTTCCGTCACTTTCTGGCGCACCAGAGGAGTTCTCGTTTGACCGCCAACCAGCAAAACTTTATCAATGTCTTCGGGTTTCAGCTTCGCGTCCCACAACGCCTTTTCGCAAGGCTCCAAAGATTTTTCGACCAAATCCATAATCATTTCTTCAAACATCGCTCTCGTCAGCACTTTATTGAAGTGCTTCGGCCCCAAATTATCTGAAGCAATAAAGGGCAAATTAACATTGGTTTCCAGCGCCGTTGAAAGTTCACATTTCGCCCGTTCAGCCGCTTCTTTTAAGCGATGCAGTGCCGGACGATCACTGTGCAGATCAATGTTAGTCTCAGTTTTGAATTCAGTAATAATCCAATCAACGACTTTCATGTCGAAATCTTCACCGCCGAGGAAGGTGTCACCCGAAGTGGAAAGAACCTCAAACACTCCGTCGTGAATATCTAAAATCGAAATATCAAAGGTGCCACCACCCAAATCGTAAACAACTATTTTTTCTGACTCTTCCCGACCCAGCCCATAAGCCAGTGCCGCCGCTGTCGGTTCGTTCAAGATTCTCAGCACATTGAGTCCGGCAATTTTCCCGGCGTCTTTCGTGGCTTGCCGTTGAGCGTCGTCAAAGTAGGCAGGAACCGTCACAATGGCGTCTTCGACGGGTTCGCCTAAATATTCTTCTGCGCTCTGGCGTAGGCGTTGCAGAATGATTGCCGACAATTCTGCCGGACTGTAATCACGCCCAAACAAACGCACTCGCGCATCGCCGTTGGGACTTTCCGTAATAGGATATGGTGCATTGTCCTGCATCCGGCGAACTTCAGGCGAATTGAGCTTGCGTCCGACCAGACGTTTCACTGCATAAATTGTATTAGCGCCATTGGTGGCCGCCTGACGTTTGGCAATTTGTCCGACAAGGCGCTCGCCGGATTCCTGAAAACCAACGACAGACGGAGTGGTTCGACCACCTTCCTTGTTTGGAATAATTTGTGCGACGCCACCTTCCATAATCGAAACGCAACTATTGGTGGTTCCTAGATCAATGCCAATTACTTTTCCCATAATTCGTGTGCTCGTTTCTGACCAGTGAAATAAACACTGTGCCAAAATGTTATTCGTTTGAAGAAACTACAATTCTTATGGGTTGTTGATAGGGAGCTAACGCAAGAAACTACGCGGGGAGCGCCAGAACTTGAGGGGCAAGTGAGAAAAAAGATCAACTCATTACTGTGGCAGGAGCCTCAGTTAGAACACGTTCCAAGGTACGCGCGACATAGCTTACCACATTTATTGTCCGGGCGTACTCCATTCTTAATGGGCCGACGACACCAAGATGACCGCTCATCTGATTGCCATAACGGAAAGAGGCCGTGACAACACTACAGCGTCTTAGACTTGGCATATTATTTTCTGATCCAATACGGATAGAGACGGCACTTTGCTCCTGTTCAAAAGCCATACATTCATTGAGCAAAGTGATTAACCGACGCTTTTCCTCGAACACCAGGAAAAGTTCGCGTAATCGTTCTAAATCAGCAAATTCAGGGCTCGCTAAAATATTGGAGGCACCTTCCACAAAGACTTCCGGGTCTGAATCTCCGTCGCGGCTTAATCCGCGATGACAAAGCAAGATCGCATTTTGCAATAATCGGTCATACAAAGCCTTTTCTTCCGTCATGCGGCGGACTAATTCTTCGTGAATCGCACTCAAAGTCTTTCCAGTGAAATGAGCATTCAAATATTTTGACGTACGATCCAATTCATCCTGACTGAAATCTTCTGCGACGCGAACGAGGCGATCCTGAACTAACCCCGCGCGTGAAATAGTAATCACCAGAATACGTCCATCGCTGATTCTGACAAATTCGATGTGCTTCACCACGTCACGATTGATGTTCGGCGAAATCACGATCCCGACACTATGCGAAAGGTGCGAAAGCAGATGCGAAGCGCGAGACATGATCTGGTCGGCACTGGGCAAACTATCGCTCAACATTTCGCGCTGAATCATATCTTCATCGTCCTGCGAAATTTGCGTCTGCCCTAAGATATTATCAACATAAAATCTATAGCCCTGACCGGTGGGGATGCGACCCGCTGAAGTATGCGGCTGTTCCAAAAATCCCGCATCTTCCAAATCGGACATAATATTGCGAATCGTGGCAGGAGAGAGTCCTTCACTCGACAACTTTGAGATAGTCCGCGACCCCACCGGCTCACCCAGTGCCAGATGGTTCTGGATAATGAGCGTTAAAAGCTCACGCCCCCGCTTATCTGCCATCTCAAACTTATTATTCATGTAGTTATAGTCGAGCGTCATCTCTGGTTATATTGAGAAAAATATCGCCGTGACCTAAGAGTAATGAAGAGAACAATTCAAGAGATTATTAATAAAGTATTTAATGAGCGATTAACACATTAAACCTCAGCTATATCTCCAGCTTAAAATTAACATCTGCAAACAAAAAATGTCAAGCATTTATCACGTCGGATTTCGGTCATAATAACCGCCTGAATTGACAAACAGAATCACCTCAAAATTCTGTAATAAAAGGACTTGGCATTTTAAACACTTGTGTGTAGAATACAAATGGTTAAACAAGTCCCGACCAAGAGTTTGTTCTGTTTTCAATTCACTGGTGGAGCAAACTCAATATATTTGAAACTACTATTACTACTACACGGAAAGGATTGCCCACTCATGAAAAGAAAAGGCGTTTTAATTGGTGCCTACGTGCCCCCTGAAATGAAAGAAGCTCTCAAGCGTCGTTCACAACTGCAACATCGAACCCTCTCACAGGAATTAATCAGAATTCTGGCTGAAGCCCTAGGTCAGCCCATCCCTGGTACCCCGGATCGTCGCGGCGACACTTCAGTTCCGCGTCGTCGCGCGACTGATCCATTCCCCAGACGGCGAACAGGCGACGTGGTTCCCGGCGAAGGCTTAGTTCAATTTGCTGAAACACAAGCCGAGTAACAATCACACCAAGTCCGGCTTTCTCATCAAACTTACTTCTGACATCAACACGACGCAGAGCCTTTCAGCTTTCTGCGTTGTGTGGTGGCTGAAGTGTTAGCTGGCTGCCTGTAATGCGGCTTGGGTGTTTGAACTTACCTCACGAACAAATAAGTCTTCGAGCGACTCACGAACCGGATTAAGCGAAATCACATTCCCCCCGTTTCGATGTACAATTGTCACCAACCGTTCGATCTGGCTCTCACTCTCAAGGCGAATTCTCGCGCCTTCCGGGATAGGTGTGACTGCCAGAGCAAAAGCCTGTAATTCCACTAAAACCTGAGCCGGAACATTGGCCACCACAGCTTCCAATTCGTTGGTACATTTTCCTAAAATATCAGAGAGCTTGCCCGATTCAATCAAACACCCTTTATTCATAATAGCGACTCGATCACAGAGCGCTTCGACATCAGATAAAACGTGTGAAGAAAAAAATACTGTTTTCCCCTGAGCGCGTAATCCGGCGATCAAATCGCGGACTTCACGACGCCCCATCGGATCAAGTCCCGACATTGGTTCATCCAGAAACAAAACTTCCGGGTCATTAATCAGGGATTGCGCCAAACCTGCCCGTTGTAGCATGCCTTTGGAATATTTTCGGAGCTGCTTATCTGCCGCCTGTTCCAAACCAACCTGATGAATAAGCTTTTCAGCGCGTGTCAAAGCCTCCGCCTTACTCAATCCAAAAATTTTCGCGCAATAGACCAGCAACTCACGAGCCGTCAAATAATCGTAAAAATAGGGTTGCTCCGGCAAATACCCAATCCGCGCACGCATCGCCATATCATCCAGTCCGGCTCCTAAAATCCGGGCGCCGCCGCCAGTCGGAAAAATCAAGCGCATCAGGATTTTTAAGGTCGTCGTTTTCCCGGCGCCATTCGGCCCCAGAAACCCAAACGATTCACCCTGATGAACTTCAAGATTCAAATTATCCAGCGCACGAACTGGCTTTTTGCGCCAAAAACCAACGGTATATTCTTTGGTCAGATTTTTAATTTCAAGTGCTAACATACGATCTCTTCCTTTGGCATTAATCCTTCCATTGCGTAATTGTGGAATCTGCCGCCAGCTTAACCTGGCATTCACTCCCAACCAGATTATAAGCAAATCCATGTGGATCAAGCGGCGTCATATTTTGATCGAATTGCATTCCATATTGCCGCAACTTTTGTACTGCGCCCGAAGGCAAACCCCGAATTAACTGTGAAGGATAATTCGGGCAGCTACCACGTGCGGCACGAAATTCTGCCAGTTGCTGATTCAAAAAATCTATTTCATCAGAAGCCTGATAGAACTCTAAGCGACTCAACGAAGTCTTCTTAATATTTGGATCGTCGGTTGAATCATATATCTTCGCAAACATCTGACGCGCCGTTTCACGATCACCACCTTTGGCCAGCATGGCAGCGGAAAGCTGCTCCATCCATTTCGGAGCCGCCTCAATTTTGCTGCCGGCTAGATACGTCTCGCTCGCTTCCTGAAAGCGTTTCTGCTTCCAATAGATGTATCCTAAATCCTGATATAGCCGCCAATTATTCGGATTATCCTGAATCGCTCGTTGTGCTAACTTCATCGCTTTTCCCGGATCAATATCAGGTAAAAATGCTGAGCCAAAGCGATAAGCGGCAATGTACTGCGGATCAAGCTGCGTCGTGATATTTATCAACGGTTCCAGCAACACCAGCTTCCAGGAATTGACGTTTCCGATGTTTAGACTGCCTTCTTTATCTGAAATTTTTCCACCGAAATATTGGATCGTTCGCAGCCAGTACAAATCAGAAGCCAGACCTTCAAAGCCAAGACTGGTCTGTCGAAGCGTTGTACCTGAAGTAAAATAAAGAGATTCTTCAACGACTGAAGCAGCATCTTTTTTGCCGTCAATCCAACGCTGCACTGAAACCGCAGCGGTTAGCGAAAAGACCAGAATTAATGTCCACTGAACAGATCGCATAGTTCACCTTTTATTTGAAATTCCTTTTCTGAAAAATGAGGATGGTGACGGCTAAAAGTGCTGAAATATACAGCATCGCATAAAGCGTGGCGGCTCCGACCATCGAAGCCGAAGGAGTATTTCCGTGCGCGGCTGACGTAATAAAATTAAAATTATCGAGGTTCGGCAAGAGGTAGTACAGCGTGGTGCAGACGACCTTGACAAAACCAATTCCGATGGTCGAAGCAAACAATTTCAGATCCGCACTGAAGGTTCCTATCACAAACAAAAAGAATGCCATCAATGCCGAAAGAGCTGGCGAAGAAAACGACGAAAACATCAGGCTGATGGCCGTCATCATCATCAACTCCAGAAAAATCAAATACGCTGCCGGCCAAACCTTCGCCTGAATCGGATCAGCTCCTCGTTTGACGAAAACCAGCGCCAAAGAAATTCCCAGTGCCATAATCGCGGAGTTCACCAACAAGGTCAGGCACAGTCCAAAATATTTACCGAGGATGAATTCGCTGCGATGAATCGGCTTGGCCAATAAACTGTAAATCGTCCGTTTATCAATTTCTTTATAAACCAGACCAATCCCGATAAAAATCGCAATCAGGACACCAAAAATTCGCATTGACGACAGCCCGATGTCGATAATAATTTTTGATTCCTGCGACATCGAAAGCTCTCCCAAAAAGACAGAGGCTCCGACTAACAACAAGACGAAAAAAATTAAATTGTACAGGATTCGATCCCGCACCGATTCACGAAATGTATTCAAAGCTATAGGTACAATCTTCATAACTCTAAAAATGTTTCTCTCGCGTTCCGCTAGATTTGGGGTTGGTTACTACAGGTAAGGGCTAAAATTTTAAAAACATTACACTTTCAAGTGAGTGAATGATTCAATCACCTGGAAATCTTTTTGGTAGCTGCTGACGGTTTCACCGATCTGCTTGATGCGACGTTCAATAATTGGCTCGCCAAGCTGACGCAGATAATTCAAATGAACAACACGCTCTGGATTCAGATTCATCAAGCGTGCCGCCGTCGCATCCGCCGCCGCCAAATTATCGCTCATCACAATAACCTGTGAATCCACTTTTTCACCGTGGAGCGGGCCGTTGCCCTGCATTCCTTCGATGCCATCAATAATCGCGAAGCCAGGTTTCACAGTCGTTGCAATATCCGCGATAGATTCATTAATGCCGTGCCAGTGCAATTTATTTTTCGGCCAGCCGTAATGAACGCTCGGAATAATTCCGAACATATTTTTGAGAGAAAGCGTGACGCCTGCCCAATGATGCGTCTTCATCTTCGGCATGGAAACCAATAAATCAGCATTGAGAACTGTCTCCGGCAACCACAACTCGCCCATCGTCGTAAAACTGGAAGCAGTTTTGACTTGATGAACACTGTCGGTGTTGAGGTCTACAAATTTCACTTTGTTCTGTTTGATAACGTCGTCGAGTCCTGATAACTCAAGCAGCATTTCAGTATCGCGTTGATGTCCAGGCCCCTCAGCCACTATGATTTCGCCTGCGCCGGCACTGCGAAACGCTTCAATCGCGGCGTGAACCATCGCCGGATTGGTATTGATGCTGCGCGAAGAATGATATTCAACTAAATTCGGCTTCAAAACTACGCGCTTACCTTTGAGATTCAGGCTGTATTCCTGCAAGCCGCGTTTGAGTATATCGACCAAATCTTTTTCGTATGAAGCAGCATGAAAAATCGAAACTTTGGCAGACGAAGCCAGTGGATTCAGCTCACTCAATTTGCGACAGGCACTGGCTCCGACTCCGGCCATCGCAATCGCTGCCGCCTTCACGAAGTCGCGTCGCGTGAGGAGGAATTTCATTTTTTCGTGACGAAAGTTTTCCATACTACAGCTTAAAAATATTGTGCTGATTGACTTCACTTTCAAGTGCCAACGCCGCCAGCGAGGTCAGGTGAACATTGTCACGCCAGCTTCCATTCTCACTTTGTCGTTTGATGAGCGAGGCAACTAAATTCCGCGTCGGACGCCCATAAATATTGAGGCAAAGTGTTCCCAGTGCCAGCAGCATTGTTGATTGGCGTTCGGCTAATTCACGTTCCAGATAAGCCAGAGATTTTCTGATGGTTTCATGTTGGCGGTCAGCATCCTGCAACGCCAGCAATGCAAAACAAGTATTCGTCGGCATCGGATCAAGCTTCACTGCCAACACTTCTTTGTTACCGTAATTCCAACCACCCTCGTAACAAGCGCGGTCAAATAAAAATTCCTGCCCCATCTTCACGCGCTCGTCTTCGCGCATGCCATTGGATTTCAAAGCCAGTAATGCGTATGCCGTCGGCTCGACCCAACTGGCTGTGCCCATCACCCATGACCACCCCTGCAAAGTCGGGTCAAGATTCAAGCCCTTCACGTCCTGGGAACTCAATTTGTTGCCTCTGCCCTTCATTAGAAATTTGAGATAGCCGTCACTCAGCTCAGTGCCAATTTTGAGCCGCGTCAAAACGAAATACGTGATGATAGTTCCCCACAAATCGAAGCTGTCAACTTCCGGCTGTGCGCGTTTCTCCAGTTCAATCGCTCCGGCTCCTCCGGTTTGCTGCGCCAACCATTGCAACGTTCGGACAGAGCGTTGTTCACGTTCCACCGCTTCGCCATAATTCGTCAACGCTAACAAAGAGTAAGCTGTCGGTTCGGCATAGCTCCGCTTTTCAGCGGTGTAGCCCCAGCCACCATCTTTGTTTTGCAGTGAAACCAGAAAGGCTTGTGCTTTGTGCAGCGATTCTACGCTCATAAAAATACTAGGTGCGACCATTCGCGGCAACTTCGCGGAGTTGTCCGGTCATGTGTCGAATTTCATATTTATCAAGACAATGACGCAAACTACGAACCGTCATATTCAGCAAGCTCGCGGCTTTCGTTTGATTACCATTCGTCCGACGCAGAGCCTCCAGCAAATAACTCTTTTCCAGCTCGCTCAGATATTTTTCCAGGTCAAGCCCCTGATCTGGAAAATAGAGTTCTCCGTTCGCTTTCTTAGGAGAATATTTTAGGATGCGCTCAGGCAAACGCTGCGGTTGAATCTCATCGGTAGGCTCCAATGCGACCGCACGTTCAATGGTATTTTCCAGCTCACGAACGTTTCCCGGCCAGTCGTATTCTTCAAGATAGCGGACAACTTCTTCCCCGCATTTCTTGATTGTCTGACTGGTCATACTAGCAAATTTCTCAAGGAAATGCTGCGTCAAATCGCGGATGTCAGCTCGTCGCTCACGCAACGGAGGCAGCTCCAACGGGATCACGGAAACGCGATAAAATAAATCTTCGCGGAAATCTCCGGTCTTAACCATCTTCTCAAGATCACGATGCGTCGCTGCGACAATGCGCGTATCAACGGCTAATTCTTCCGTTCCGCCAACCCTGCGAATGCGACGTTCCTGCAAAACACGCAACAATTTGACCTGCATCGTCAAACTCATTTCGCCGATTTCATCAAGAAAAATGGTGCCACCCTCAGCCGCTTCAAACAGACCTTTGCGATTGGATTGCGCCCCTGTGAACGCGCCTTTGACATAACCAAAAAGCTCAGATTCCAGCAGTGTTTCGGTAAAGGCTCCGCAGTTGACCGAAACGAATGGACGGTCACGGCGTGGGCTATGAGTATGCACAGCACGGGCAACCAATTCTTTTCCGGTTCCTGATTCGCCGACGATCAGAACCGTACTGGCATTGGCCGCAACGGTTTCAACCATTCGATAAACTGCCTGCATTTGCGGGCTGCGACCGATGATGTCACCCAGATTTCCACGCTTGAGAAGCTCTCTTTTGAGCAAAGCATTCTCTTGGCGAAGGTCTAGTTTTTCAATCGCTTTGCGAACGACTAATTTGAATTCATCAACGTCAAAAGGCTTCTGAATAAAATCGTCTGCCCCTAATTTAAAAGCTTCACGAGCACTGTTGATGGTGGCGAAGGCCGTCATCATAATGACCATCATTTCAGGTGCCTGCTCACGCGCCGCCTTTAATAATTCGATGCCACCCAGATCGGGCATCTTCACGTCAGTAATCAATAAATCATAGCTATTCTTTTGTAGCGCTTCCAACGCCTCACGACCGTTTGAAGCGGTGGTGACCTGATGCCCTTCCCGTTTGAAAACGAGTTCGAGCAATTCGCGCATACTGCGCTCATCATCTGCCACTAATAATTTTGCCATAGTGAACCTTTACAACTTTAAAATACGAGTGCCTGTTTATAAATCATTCCGGGTCTGATGATCGTTGCTTTTGGTCAATCCGCGCGTGCTTGAGATGAATTATGCGATAGCTACGCTGAATGCCTTTTCTAATGCCATTTCTTCGGTTGCTTCCGTTTCAATTGGTAGAATTTGTGTTTGCGCAGCAAAACCTACTGTGATGGTCGTGCCGACTCCAATTTCTGAGACGACATCTATTTTACCGCCATGCTCTTTGATAATGTGATAAACAATGCTCATGCCTAACCCTGTCCCGCCCGAACTGAATGAACTGAACGGCTCAAAAATACGTTCAATTTGTTCTTCACTCATGCCAATCCCCGTATCAGAAAAGGCGATTTGAAAACCTGGCTGGTCGGTGCTTTTCAGGATGCTGATTTTCAAAGTTCCTCCGTCCGGCATGGCTTTGATTGCATTACGGGATAGATTCCATAACACTTGCCGGACTTGCCCCGGATCAACCAGCACCGTCGCTTCAGGTTCAAATGGTTGCGTAATCAACTGGTATTTTTCGACTTCAAATTCAGTGCTGTAGCGCAGTAAAGTCAACGTATCTTCCAATAAATCATTGAGATTGACTGCCTCTATTTCTGGTTGCCGTGGTTTTGCATACATCAAAAAATCGCTAATGATGCGATCAATGCGGTCAGATTCACGCAGCACAATATTCATTAACTGCGTTTCTTCATCAGACAATCGTGAATCGCTGCCAAGTACCTGCACAGCGCCACGCATGGAAGCGAGTGGATTGCGAATTTCATGTGCAATCGCGGCAGCGACTCGCCCCAGAGCAGCTAACCTATCCTGTCGCCGGACATCACGTTCTAATCGCATGACATCAGTCAAATCCTGAAATGGCAGCACAAACCCGGTAACTTTACGAGTGTTTGTCATCAACGGCGAAATGCTAAAGCCTAATTGGATATGACGTTCGTCGGATGTTTTGCATTCCAGATTTAGTCTGGTCATCGCCTGTCCACTCATTAAGGAATGCTTGCCTGATTCGAGTTCTTCGACCATCGTTGGAAACAAAAATGAAAGATGCTGTCCGACAACTGTTTGAGCTTTGTGTCCGGTAATTTCTTCCGCCGCACGATTAAATGTCAGGATGCGATGATTCAAATCAATCGTCACTAAGCCGCTGGAAATACTGTCAATGATGCGTTCACTGGAGGCGCGCATATCGTTCAACTTCCGATGCACCTGCGCGATGTCCTCGTCAGTACGAGACAGTTGCTCGTTAAAGTGACTACTCAAAAAAGCCACTGCCAAAAAAGCAAAGAGTGTGTAACTGACACTGCCCCGGTACTGCCCCAGTAACTCCGGTTGATGATTCACCAGCGCGACATAACTCGCTGACATGACGCCAGTCAGCACAAAGGTTCCGGTTCTCGAAGTCAAACAACTAATCGAAAAAATAACGATCAGGTAAAGTGCCGTGTACGGAGAATTAAAGGTTCCTGAAAGATGAACCATCCAGCTCACCAGAAAAACGTCACCCGTCATCTGAAGGTATGCTTGTAGTCGGTAGTGGGGGGAAAGGCGCAGCAGCAACGCGTAAAGAAAGGTTGCTCCTGACGCAATTCCAAAAAGTAAAAAGGACTTATCAATCAATGGCTCAAGCGCAGTTACAACCGTAATCTTACCAATTACAAACGGAACTAACAGAAACATCAAAATAGCCAGTGGACGCGCTAACGTGTACCACTGAAGCCTGGATTTAATGTCCTCGGCAGAACCGTCACTAACGTTGAGCTGTTGGGTTGATTCAATCATATATGCCGGGCCACAGATGCGGCAGAAGCAAGGCCGCGTTCCGACTGCCAGTAAGTCCTAACCTTTGTTGGCCATTTTGCCAATCAAAGTGAAGAGGGGTAAGTACATTGCAATGACGATGCCGCCAATCGAAATGCCGAGGAAGCCAATCATCAATGGCTCAATTAAAGTTAATAAATTTGCGACGGCGGCATCTACTTCCTGTTCATAAAAATCTGCAATCTTCCCCAACATCGTGTCCAAAGCACCTGTCTGCTCACCAATGCCAACCATCTGGCTGACCATACTGGGAAAAACTTTCGTAGCATTCAGCGGTTCGACCAGAGTCTGACCTCGCTCAACACCCATACGAATAGACATAATCGCTTCCTGAATAATGACATTGCCGGCAGTCCGTGCGGTAATATCCAGTGCCTCCAGAATAGCGACACCTGAGGTAAGCAGAGTGGAGAGAGTTCGAGAAAATCTGGCGACTGCGACTTTTCTGACAATATCACCAAAAATCGGTAATTTAAGGGCTAATTGATCAATGTTACGATTCCCTTTTGGCGTACTGTAATACCACTTAAAGGCAGCGAAGAGTGCGCCAATAATAATCGCCGCCAGCCACCAGTAAGCTGCCAGAAAATCACTCATGGCGACAACAATCATGGTTGGTAATGGCAAGCTCTCTGATTCGCCTAGCAATTCTTTAAAAATCTTGGCAAAGGAGGGGATAACGAAAATCATGATCACCGCAATCACAATTACAGCCATGACGACGACAATCACCGGATAAGTCATCGCGCCCTTAATTTCTGAGCGCAATTTCACAGCCTTTTCAATATAGATAGATAATCGCTGCAAAATATTGTCCAGGATACCGCCCGTTTCTCCAGCGGCCACCATGTTCGTATAGAGGCGATCAAAGACTTTCGGCTGTTTTTCCATAGCAGCGGCGAGGGTGCTGCCACCTTCGACATCCGCCTGAACACTGGCGATAGCCTGCGCAAAAAACTTATTTGGCTGTTGCGTAGCAAGAATATCCAGGCACTGAACCAGTGGTAATCCTGCATCAATCATGACTGAAAATTGGCGCGTAAAGATCGAAAGCTCTTTGGCATTAATTTTTCCGCCACCACCTAGTTTGGGAAGAGCAAATTCACGCCCTTTTTCCCTCACGTTCGTCATGACTACCTGCTCACGTTTGAGCATTTTTTCTAAGGCCTCACGGCTTTCTGCCGTGCGTTCCCCTGAAACAACTTCGTTCGCTCTATTGCGTCCTTTGTACACGTATGTCGGCATTCTTACTAACCTCAAATATTATTTACAATCTCAATTAACGCTTGCCAAAGGGACTTGATCCCGATGAAAACGGATTCCCCGATGGTGCTGGTGGAGTCCCAAAAGGAGGTGATGGCGGTGGTATCGCACCCATCGTCGTGCCAACCGGAGCTGATGGTGGCGGCGCCATTCCAGGTCGAGCGGTGCCAGCCATTCCTGATGCAGAGGCTTTCTCAGCCGGTGAATTTAATCCTGATCCGCGATTAATCAAATCTTGCAATTCATCAGCATTTGACGAACGCTGTAAAGCTAATTCCAAAGTAATTTGACGTTTGAAATATAAGGTTGCCAGGCATTGGTTGAGCGTTTGCATGCCGTATTTTTCCTGGCCTGTTTGCATCATCGAGTAAATTTGATGCACTTTATCTTCGCGGATCAGGTTCCGAATTGCGTGATTTGGAACTAAAATTTCCAAAGCCATCACTCGTCCGCCGCCCTGCGCTTTCGGGAGCAGCGTCTGACACATCACTCCTTCCAGGACCAGGCTCAATTGCGCTCGGATTTGTGATTGTTGATGCGCCGGGAAAACGTCAATAACACGATTGATCGTTGAAGCGGCGGAATTCGTATGCAACGTGCCGAAAGTTAAATGTCCTGTTTCAGCAATGCGCAGCGCGGCTTCAATTGTCTCCAGATCGCGCATTTCGCCGATGAGTACAACGTCAGGGTCTTGCCGCAAAGCAGATTTCAAAGCGTTCGTGAAACCATGCGTATCGGCTTTCACCTCGCGCTGATTTACTAAGCAGCTCTTATGTTGATGCAAAAATTCGATGGGGTCTTCAATGGTCAGAATATGGTCATGTCGCTCACGATTAATCTTATCAAGCATGGCCGCGAGCGTAGTAGATTTTCCTGATCCAGTCGGCCCTGTGACGAGAATCAAACCGCGTGGTTTATCGCACATGGTTGAAACCACCTGTGGTAAGCCCAGCGTCTCAAAAGATTTAATTTCATACGGGATAGCCCGGAACACAGCTCCGACTGCGCCTTTTTGATTGAAGAGATTGGCACGAAAACGTGACAGCCCTTTCACCCCAAACGAGAAATCCAGCTCCAAATCTTCTTCAAGACGATGCTTCTGCGCATCGGTCAAAACAGAATACGACAACGCTTTCGTGTCGCTCGAAGAAAGCGGCTCAAACTCTGTCATTGGATGCAGATGACCATCCACGCGAATTTGCGGTGGCGACCCCATGGAGATGTGCAAATCTGATCCACGAGCTTCCGTCATTTTGTGAAGCAACTCAGTTAACGTTAAATTCTCATTCGACATAGATATTTCCTGTCGGGTCGTTACTTACTACTTCGCGGAAATCAGAGCCGTGATCCGCCTACATTCAATCTCTTCCTGTTTATTTGACAGTTTCGCGGATTACTTCTTCAATCGTCGTAATCCCCTGTCGTACTTTTTCCAAGCCACTTTCACGTAATGTCAGCATCCCCTCGTCAACAGCCTGTTTGCGTAATTCAAGATTTGAGGCACCGACCAAAATCAACTCTCTCAATGAATCGGTCATCTCCATGACTTCATAGAGACCAACTCGACCTTTGTATCCGGTATCATTACATTTCTCGCAACCTTTACCTTTCTGGATGACCATGCTATGCGCTTCTTCTTCCGAAAAACCGACATCTATCAACGCCTGAGCGGGAACTTGTGTGGCTTCCTTACAATTTGCGCAAACACGGCGAATAAGGCGTTGTGCCTGAATAAGATTCACTGAGGTTGCAACCAGAAATGGCTCAATACCCATATTCATCAAGCGTGAAATGGTGGAAGGTGCATCGTTGGTGTGCAGTGTAGACAAAACCATGTGTCCCGTCAGAGCCGCTTTGACGGCGATTTCTGCGGTTTCAAAATCACGGATTTCGCCGACGAGTACGATGTTCGGGTCTTGCCGCAAGAAGGAGCGCAACGCCGCAGCAAAGGTTAGTCCGATTTGATCTTTAATCTGTACCTGATTGATTCCGGCGAGGTTAAATTCGACCGGGTCTTCAGCGGTCATGATGTTGGTATCAACCGTGTTGAGCGATTGCAGCGCGGAATATAACGTATTTGTTTTACCCGATCCGGTCGGGCCTGTCACCAGACACATGCCGTACGGTTTCTCAATATTCCGCTTGAACCTCTCAAGGCTTTTCTCTTCAAATCCGAGCTTCGTCATGTCGAGCATGAGCTTCTCTTTATCAAGCAAACGTAACACAACTTTTTCGCCGAAAAGAGTCGGAAGCGAAGACACGCGGAAATCTAATTCGCGCGATTTACCTTCAAATTTGAGCTTGATTTTGATGCGTCCATCCTGTGGCAAACGCTTTTCAGAAATGTCGAGCTTCGACATAATCTTGAGCCGGGAAATCAACGCATCGCGCAATTTAAGCGGCGGATTCATGATGTTGTAAAGAATTCCGTCAATCCGAAACCGCACCCGAAATTCACGCTCATAAGGCTCAATATGAATATCCGAGGCACCACGCCGCAACGATTCCACTAAAATCACATTTACCAATCGAACAACCGGAGCGTCCTGACTGGCACCTTCCAGAGAACGAATATCGATTTCCGATTGCTCTTCTAAAACTTCTAAAGCTTCTTCCGCAGCTCCAAATTGTGATTCAAAATCAGTAACCAGATTAGCTGTGGCAGCCAGATCGTTGGTCGAAAGCCCTTCAACCACAGGCTTTTCGTCTTTGGTCTTTTTGGTCAGAGGACGAGACAGCCGCGCTTCAGCCTGTGAGACTGACTGCGGTAATTCGTGCCCTGTATGCAAATCCAAAGCGCGTGAACCGCTATAGCCCCGCTCAATGGCATTTCTGACGCTCATCTCAGAGGCGACGACAGGTTCAATACTGAACCCGGTGACAAACTTAATGTCGTCCATCGCGTAGACATTGGCCGGATCAGCCATCGCCAGGGTCAGCGTCGAACCTCGACGTGAAATCGGGACGACACAATATTTTTGAGCCACTTCACGGGGAACCAGACGGGTGATGGTTTCATCAATTTCAACGGTAGAAAAATCAATGGATGGCACTCCGTACTGACGACTCAGAGCGTCGGTAATCTGGTTTTCATTGACAAAACCCAGATTGATGAGACTGGCACTTAACCCCAAATTATTCCGTCTTTGAAATTCAACACCCTCTGATAATTGTTCCGGCGTCAGTAACTGCTGACGGACAAGTATTTCACCTAGTTTTCCTGACATGAATTTTTGGACTCCGATTACGCCAAGGGGCAGGGCGAAATATATGTATATGAGGTTTAAGGTAGAAACAAGGAGGCCTATTCTTGTTTTAACAGCGTCTAACGCCATAAAGGATACTAAGTCACGTGCCAATTATTGTCAAGAAAAATGCCCGGAGAGATACGATCATTTTGCGATGTAACTTTTATCAAATGATAGTCGCTGATAAACTATGATTTCATTGCTGAAAACTAAGTAATCATTTTTCATTTTTCCCGCTAAATATGTCTACTTCAATCATTAAACCAACTGCCTTGCAATCCGGTGATATTGTTCAAATTGTTGCCCCCGCCAGTAATTTAAAAGCCGAATATCTCGCCCGTGGAGTCGCCGAATTAACGCATCTGGGCTTTCGCGTGAAGTACGATCCAACCATTCTTGACAAAGATCGTTACACCGCCGGTTCCGACGAACGAAGGGCGTATGAATTAATGAGTGCTTTTACTGATCCCGAAGTCAAAGCTGTCTGGGCAGCTCGTGGCGGGTATGGCGTGATGCGATTATTTTCGCTGCTTGACGAAGATTTACTTCGCGCAAATCCGAAAATCTTTATCGGCTACAGTGACCTGACAGCCTTGCAGCTTTATCTTTATCGTCGTTTCGGATGGATTACATTTCACGGCGCGATGGCAACCAAAGATTTAGCCGGAGGCAGCTCGCATTACGATCAAAAAACTTTATTACAAGCGCTGACCGGAACAACTCCGATGGGCGAGATTGAAGCCCTCGGAACAGAAATGTTACATCATGGAAAAACCGTGCGTGGGCGCTTACTTGGTGGCTGCCTGACTTTAGTGACCGCAATGCTGGGAACTCCCGATGAATTAGACACCACCGATTCGATTCTTTTTTTGGAAGATACCGGAGTGCGCCCCTATCAATTAGACCGGATGATTCAGCAATTGAAGCTCGCGGGAAAATTTGACCGTGTTCGCGCCATCATTTTTGGAGAGATGAACGATTGCATTCAAAATGCGGAACAGGGCTACACGTTGCAGGAAGTTCTTCGGGATTTGACTGCTGAATTTCACATTCCGGTCATGTTCGGATTACGCAGTGGACACAGCAACACCGGAAACCTTACGTTACCACTGGGAGTCATGGCTTCGTTGGATGGAATGCGTGGAATTCTCAGTATTGATGAAGCGGCGGTGCTCTAATCCTTTATCCTGTAAGCATTTCTTTCCTCAAAATAAGCCCGCTACATTTTTCTAAAAAAGTTGTAGAATAATCGGGAACTTTCCGCTCAGGCTGGGGTCTAATAGTTATGTCATCACAATTACGCGATGACAACGATGATAAAGAAGGCCTCGATCAACGATTAACACTTTAGGAGTGCGCTCACATGCTGGCAGAACAAAAAGCATGGCTGGCAAATGGCATTGACGCCGATCTCAACGGCGCCTTGAGCGAAGCCTATAAAGTGCCTGAAGTGTATGAAATGCCCGAAGCTCCGGCGGTTTCTGCCCGTGAACAGTTTTTAGTCGCCCGGCTTCACGCTGGAGAAATGGACGCCTTCACTGAATTGGTCACTGAATATCAGCCACTCGTTTATTCACTGACGCTGAGAGTCGTTCATGATCGTGAAGAAGCCCGCGATGTGGCGCAGGATACATTCCTGAAAATTTATCGCCACTTTGATAAATTCCGTGGCGAGTCGAGTTTGAAAACCTGGATTTGCAAAGTCGCCGTGAATCAGGCGTTGAATTCGCAACGCTGGTGGAAGCGTCGTCGCCGTGAAGAAACCTGCTCACTTGATGAACCAATCAACGAGCAACAACACTTAAGCGACAGATTGCCAAGCAATGGAAATTCGCCGGAAGCTGACACCCTCGCGCACGAGCGACAACATCAGTTGGAGCTGGCACTGAAAGAATTGAAACCGGATTTTAGAATGGTAGTGGTGCTGCGCGATATTGAAGGCTTGGCCTATGAAGAAATCGCCGGCATCCTTGAGATTTCCGTCGGGACAGTCAAATCCCGTATTGCTCGCGGACGCGAAATGTTACGTGAGCAGTTGAACCGAAAAGATTTTTGAGAATCCATTGTCGTGTCGTGCGGTGGGCGTATTTTCCGACGCTTCTGCCGATGGGTCGGCGAAACTTAAACCGGATTGGTGGTCAGCAACAACCCAATTCTGGTTTCGCTACGACGCCACCGTACGACAGGACAATGGAGTTCGCAGTTCGCAGCAAAGAAGTTCGCAGAATTCCCGTGAACTTCTTCTACTGCGAACCGCGAACTTTCTTCACTGTGAACTTTCTTCACTGTGAACTTTTTTATATGAATTGCAGTAATTACAAATTGTTGATTTCCGCACAGCTTGACGATGAGCTTCGACCGTCAGAACGCGCGCTGCTCAATCATCATTTGAACGAATGCGCGGACTGTCAAAATTATTCGGTTGCACTGCGACAGCAAATTTCTTCACTGACTTCACTCAGTTCAGCGTCGTTGCCTTCTGCGCAAGTGGAAGCGATGAATGCCGCGACAATGTTTGCGTTGCAAGTCGAAGCGCGTCAGGCGTTACAAAAATCGTATTGGCGCACCGAGCAGAAAATTAATTTTCGGATCAAGGTTTTTTCGACGACTTTCGCCACCGCTTGTACGCTGGTAATGTTCTTAGTTTTAGTCGGATCAATTTTGCGGCCCGCACATCTGGCTTTATCTCGCGCCTCTAGTTTGCTGGATATTGCGACGCAGGTTGTTAGTCCGAATAGCAACGAAGAACTGGCAGATTTGAAAGATGCTTTATTGCCAATGCCAACCAGCCCGCGTCCGATGCTTGATCCGCGTGGCACTTTGATTGGATTTGCCAATGACGTACAAGACGAAGATTTAACCGTCATTGCCTGGGTCGGATCGGACGGCAAAGCTTCGGTCAAAGAAGTCATCACTGCACCGAATGATCCTGAAGTCATCGCGAAGCTTTCGACAGCTCTCATGCTTCAGGCAAATTTTAAGCCCGCATTTAAAGGCGGAAAATTCACCGCCGCGAACACCGTTCTAATGTTCAGCCGCATCACCATCGTCGGTTAGCTTGACGGGTTGATGCGTTAACCCAATCACTTCGACAGTTCAGTAATTCAATGCGCTTTTTTCAAGCGGTCAGTCGAAGTGTGTGTAGATGGTGTTCGGGGATCGGTGGACGGTGGTCGGTAAAAGGCAGCTTCGCCTTACAATTACGAACGTCCGCTACAAAACCGACCACTGCTCACCGATCCCCGAACACCTCTTAAAGGAGATAAATATGCAAGCTTCACAAAATCGCACTTCACCGAATATCAACGTCACCCCGTTGATTGATGTCCTGCTGGTACTGCTGATTATTTTTATGGTCATCAGTCCACAGAAGCCGCATAAATACGATTCCAAGCTGCCAGAAAAAAATGACAGCAATCAACCCGTTCCGCCCAGTTTGACTTTAGTCGTCAGCGTTTCTCAATCACACGAATTAATGCTAAATCAAACGAAAACCGCCTCGCTCAGCGAGCTTCACACCTTGTTGCAAAGTACGCTCGAAGGCAGACCGGCAGATCAAAAAACCGTCTTCATCAAAGGCGCACCGGGATTAAATTATGGAGAAATCGCACAAGTCATTGACTCCGTAAAATCCAGCGGCGCAGCTCCCATCGGATTGCAATTGGATGCACTCAATTAATCAATTCTATTGAAAAAAGACTCATCGGCATAACCTTAACTTTTCACTCACGGAGGCAACTATGTTCGATAAATTAGTAGAATCAACCAATATCAAACCACAAGGTCGCAGCAAATTTTATTTAGCAATCACCGCGATTTACGGCGTCTCACTGACGGTCTTAGGCGTACTCACAATTATGTGGTTCAACCCGATGCCAGCGGAAGCGTATGAAAGATTCGCAATTATCACCCCCCCGCCACCTTTCGCTCCGCGCCCTGTTGAAGTGGCAGTGCAAAGAGCTGCGGTTGCACCAAGAAATCTTGCGCCAATCAGCATTCCTAAAGATTTCGTGGATCCGCTTAAAGTCAAACCAGCTCCAATGTTAAGCAAAAAACCGGGTGTGGTGATTGGTGCTCCAGACCTCAATATCGGCAGCTCCGCTCCATCACAATCGAATTTTAATGCTATCGGTAATGATGAGGCTCCGGTTCCGATTCCAGTTGCGAAAGCTACTCCTTCACCAACACCAAAAGCTGAGCCGATTGCGACGCCTACGCCCAAACCGAGAACAATTATTAGCGACATGCTCCCCAGCAAAGCCGTCAAAAAAGTACAGCCACCGTATCCAGCAATTGCGCGCTCGGCGCGTGTCCAAGGCTCGGTGAATGTTCAAGTATTGATTTCTGAGGAAGGGCGAGTGGTTTCCGCTTCAACCATTAACGGACATCCGCTTTTAGTTGACGCATCAGTTCAGGCAGCGCGTCAGTGGGTATTTACACCAACTACTCTGAACGGTCAGCCCGTGAAAGTTTCCGGTGTCTTAACATTTAACTTTACCTTGAATTAAGCATCTTCAGTTACTATTAGAATCCTCTTGAAAAGCCTGCGTGAATCATTCACGCAGGCTTCTTTGCGTAAACTTTTAGTTTGCGCTGAGTGATTACTGTAGCAGTTGCTAATAACTGCTACAGTGGCGAAGCAGCACAAACTAACAGGTTGCGCTACACCTTCACAATTAATTTTCCCGTATTCGCGCCCTCGAACAATCTATTCAATCCAATCGGAGCACCTTTCAATCCGTCCACTTCATCAATTTTGTATTTAATTTTTCCTGCCATTAGCCACGCGCCTAAATCGTTCATGCACTCCATCACTCGCGGATAATAATCCGACACCAAAAATCCCTGCACTCGCAAACGCTTGGAAATGATCGTGGAAAAATTGTACGGCCCCGGCACGGGTTCTTTTGAATTATAGCCGGAAATCAAACCGCACACCGCGACGCGTCCACCAATATTCATCTGCGCCAAAATGTCATCCAGAATTGTTCCGCCGACATTTTCAAAATTCACATCAATGCCGTTCGGACAATGCTGCTTCAGGGCTTTGCGAACGTTTTCAGTTTTGTAATTGATCGCCGCATCGAAGCCCAATTCGTCCACAATCCATTTGCATTTATCATCGCTGCCGACAATGCCAACGACGCGGCAGCCTTTGATTTTAGCGATTTGCCCAACGATGGAACCGACCGCGCCCGCCGCTGCGGAAACGACTACGGTTTCGCCCGCTTTCGGTTGCCCGACATCCAGCAAACCGAAGTACGCGGTCATCCCGATCATCCCCAGCAAACCCAAATACGCCGTCGTCGGAATCATCGGGTTCGCTGCAAAAGCCTGAACCCCTTTGCCGTCGCCAACATAATAATCCTGCCATCCCAACAACCCCTGCGCGAGATCGCCAACCTTGAAATCAGGATTTTTTGATTCGATGATTTCGCCAATGCCTAAGCCGCGCATAACTTCTCCGATGCCAACCGGAGGCAAATACGACGGCACATCCGTCACCCAAATCCGATTCGTCGGATCAAGCGAAAGATATTGATTGCGGATCAGAATTTGCCCGTCAGAAATTTCGGGAACTGCTTCTTCACTCCATGAAAAATCTGATTCCTTGATGAGTCCAACAGGACGCGCTGCCAGCCGCCATTGCCGATTGATTTTGTCTGTCATTTGAAAATTCTCCCGTAGTGATTTCATTGAAAAAATTGAATGGAGATCATCGCAGATCAATCCGCGTAAATCCAACTCATCCGCGTTCCAATTATTGTTGCGTACCAAATTCCGCGTCTAATTCTTCCACCAGATCAGGACGATCAATCTGTGTCCACGCCAGTCGCGCCGCCTTGACAAACGAAGCACGTTCTTTTTCATCCGCCGCTAATCGCGCCAATCGCACCTGCGCATTGCCAATGGAATACGGCTCAGGAATGCGTTGATATGACGCCAGTGCGGTCTCAAAGTTTTTTCGCGCCTCCTCGTGCTGTGACTGCGCCAGCGCAATGTCTCCCAAACTCTGGATGCAGTTCGCTTCCCCCAGCACAGACCCCACCCGCCGATACAGCGGCATCGCTTCCTCGTATCGCGCTCGCGCCTCCTCGGGCTGTGACCGTTCGAGCGCAATGTCTCCCAAACTCTTGATGCAGTTCGCTTCCCCCTGCACAGACCCCACCCGCCGATACAGCGGCAACGCTTTTTGCAAATGTTCAGCGGCTGTTTCGTAGCTGAGCATGGACTGAAAAAACCCTAAATAATAAAGCGCGTCCGCCATCGCTTTGGCTTCGGGATCAAGACCTTGCTGGATCGTGATCGCTTCTTCCAGGGCTTCTATCGCTTTGCCATAACTTGAGATGTTGTATAGCTCTTCGCCAGCGCGCAGTAAGTATTTGACCAGTTCGGCTTCGCTGCCAGAGACGCCGCGTAATTTATTTATGGCGTTGAGCGCAAGTTCGACGCCAGTAGAATTAACACCGACGGGTTGCGTTGCCGCCTCGTAACGCTGGTTAGCTGCATACCGGTCTCGCAATGCATCCGCGCCCGGTTCAATGTCCACAACGAATGTCCGCACCGACCATAAATCCGGCGCGTACGTGCGAATCGTTTCCGCCAACCATGGCGCACCGACAAACAGGAGCGTCAGAGAAAAGCGTTGTTGCAGATGGTTGCGAAATTGGTTCAGACGAGCTACGGCTTCACGCCACGCGGCTTGCCATTCCAGAAAATCTTTATCGGCTTCAGAGACAACAGCAGACACCCAAATCGCGCCTGTGTCGGCGGCGGTTGGTAAATCCAGCAAGGTTCCGGCGAGTTGTTTTAATTCGTCAGGATTGGAAAAACTGAGTCGAGTGATTGTTTTATTTTCAGCGGCGAGAGTACGCTCCAGAGCTTGACGACGAATCTCAGCATCTTGTGGATTAGGAACTAAAATAACGACAAAGGAAAATCCTACGCCCCAGTCAAAATGGGTCAGGAGTTTTTGCCATTCCTCCGAAACACTGGAAAGCGAGGACGGTGCATTCTGTAGGAAATCGCTGCTCATGAGGCAGTTGATTCGGACGGATTTATTTCTTTATGACGCGCCACAATGGCCGCCACTTCATCCCGAATCAACGGATGAATGTCGTACCATTTTCCGCCATTTTTCAGATACAAGACGAAATGTGTATCTAGCAGGCGGGTCAGGTGTTGCACGTCATCTGCCTTATTGCTGGGCAAGGAACAATCACGAGCCCGTTCGATTTTTTCCAGCCAGATCGCATCTTCAAGGGAAATTGGAAGAAAATTACCGCGCACCGCATTAATCGCTGCTTTGAGAATTTGATCGTTCAAGGGCAAGGAATCCAGGCTTCGCGCCCGCAAGAGCGATTCACGCAATAACATCAACAAATCACGGAAATGCCCACCACAAACGGCAATCAACTGATCCGCTAAGTGATTTTTTTCTTGTGCATCAGAAGAACCAAAGATGCGTTGGAAGCCTTCCTCACCACAACGTTTTTTCAGCAAGTCACGCAACGCATTCCAACCCGGTTCATACGGATTGCGTTCGTCCTTACTCCATTGGCGAATGCTGGGCAAAATCTCAATGTCAGTCAGATTCGGAGCGGCAAATTGCAACCACGGCGGAACCGTATAAATACAATGCGTGTAAGGTAATTGAAGCTTGTCGGCATAATTGGCAAAAAGAATTTCGACGCTTCGCGTGACATCTTTTTCGGTAGAAGCAGAACCACGAATTTGCTCCAGCGAATCGAAAAGAAAAACAATTTCGATGTCATCGCCC
>JAYVZE010000092.1:0-24983 GCA_043783625.1 Blastocatellia bacterium
TGTCAACCAATGTGCAAAAAACTAGGTAAAGACAAGCCTCACGGTCGGGCTACTGACACTCGCTTGAAGAAACGTCCGCCCGTTGCCGTTGCCTTTTCCTTCCACTTTCCGGTATCTTCTTTCCTCATTCAAAAATTAATTTTCAAACTGACTTGAAGGAGTCCTGTCAAAAATGTCGTTTATTTCATTACTTCATCAACACGATGATACCGATTGGTTGCAAGTTCTTTTTACACTGGAACCGCACATTCACGCCGTAGACCAACGGGCGACGCGCATCTGGTTTTCTTTTTTTCCGCTCAAGCTCAAGCGGGCGTATGACGCCGCCGAAGATACAGCGAAATTTGAAACTTCGCTGACGCTCAAAGGTAAATATTTATTATCGGAGCAAGTGGACGAATCCGCGCATTTTCTGTTTGGCCATCGCTATTGGCCACAAGTGAAAGCCGCCGTCGCTGAACACGCCACAGCAGAATCAACGGCTCCGTTACCGGATCAGATTTTAGAATTAGCCAATAAAATTGCGGCTACGGTGAAGGCGGAACGCTCATTAATCATAGGTATCACTGCCACCGCTTTTATGACCTTAGAGCAAATCGGCGTTGAGAAAATGAAAGAAGCGGCGCAGATGACGGTCAAATATTCGGCGAAATCTCCCGATCAAATTGTTCACGCCCGCAATGCCGAAGCCTCGCAGGGCGTTTTTGGATTTCTGCGAACGATAGATAAACGCTTCAGCGTGACGTTCAATGAAAATGAGTCAGAGGCCAAATTCGGCGTCGTGAATATGCAGGACATTACGATGGCGGCGGCAGAAGTGACGCTGCCCAAACATCTTTCCGATGCGCGTTGCCGCGAAGGTGAAGGTCCGATTCCGGTCGAGTGTCGCACTTGTGCCTGTGGAACCTGCTGGGTCGGGGTACTTTCGGATACCGACAAAATTTCGCCTCCGAATGAACGCGAATTAGATAAAGTTAGAAATGTATTTTGCTACGATGGATTCACGGGCGAAAAAGATTCACCGATTCGGATGGCGTGTCAGGTGAAATGCTACGGCAACGTTTCAATTGTGATTCCGCCGTGGCATGGGCTGCTGAAGAAACTGAATAAATAAGTCTAGTGTTCAGAGTACAAGCTTCAGCTTGCCAACAAACGCCAGCGCAGCGCGGCGTTTGGCAAACTGAAGTTTGTACTCTGAACTTCACTCTGGAGCAAAACATGAAAACCTCAATTCGATCAATCTTCATCGTACTCGCGTTAACTTTCTCGCTCTCCGTCTTCGCCAAGCCTGCGCCGAAAATCAGCGTTGAAAAAATTGCGAATTCCATCACGATTTACCGCGACAACTGGGGAGTTCCGCATGTTTATGGCCCCACGGATGCCAGCGTGATGTTTGGCTTCATGTATGCCCAAGCCGAAGATAATTTCTGGCAGGTCGAAGACAGCTACATTCAAGCCATCGGTCGCGCTTCCGAAGTGTACGGCGATAAAATGCTGGATCAGGATGTGCTGAACCGGCAACTGGAAATCGCCAAACTTTCTGAAGCCGATTACCGGAACGGCAATAAAATCGTGAGAGAAATGTGCGAAGCGACGGCGGATGGATTGAATTACTACCTCGCTAAAAACCCTCAGGTGAAGCCGCGCCTGATTACTAAATTTGAACCGTGGCACGTCATCGCCTTCGGACGATTCGCGCAATATCAGCTTTTCATTTTCAATCGCCTCGGCTTTAAAGCTGCCGAAAAACGCGCCTCATTTGAACCAATAAAGATTGCCGGAAACCTCCCGACCACCGACCACCGACCACTGCCCCCCGATGAAGATGTCTGGAGTTCGGGGTTGATCGGTTCGAATACGTGGGCAATCTCTCCCAAAAAATCGGCGACCGGAAATGCAATGTTGCTCGTCAATCCGCATCAACCATTTTTCGGTCCCGGACAATGGATTGAAGGTCACGTCCATAGCGCATCGGGATGGAATATGTCGGGTGCGTCCTTCCCCGGTTCACCTTTCCCGACGCTCGGTCACAACGAAAATTTAGGCTGGAGTCACACCGTCAACGCGCCGGATATTTATGATGCGTGGGAAGAAAAATTTGATGATCCGAAAAATCCTTTGAGCTATAAATACGGCAACGAACACCGCACTGCGACCGAATGGAGCGAAACATTTCAAGTCAAAACTGACAAAGGAATGGAAAGCCGCACCTTTAAATTACGCAAGACGCATCACGGCCCAATCGTCGCCATCAGAGACGGAAAACCGATGGCGGTGCGGATGGCAAAATTTGAAGGCTCTGGCTCACTGGAACAACGTTACTGGATGGGCAAAGCGAAAAATTTAGCTGAATTCAAGGCGGCGATGAGCCGTTGCGACGTGCCGATGTTCAATACGATGTACGCGGATAACAAAGGAAATGCGTTTTATGTTTACTACGGCGCAGTCCCGAAACGCGATCAAAAATACGATTGGTCAAAACCCGTAGACGGTTCCGACCCTGGCACAGAATGGCAGGGCTATCATAAATTTGAAGAGCTGCCACAGATTCTAAATCCCGAAGCTGGATGGGCGCAGAATTGCAATGACACTCCGTTTTTAGCGACCAAAGAAGGTGCAAAAGACAATCCAGTCGCAGCGAATTTTCCGAAATACATGGTCACCGAAGACGACGGCGCACGCTCCAGAATGTCGCGCCGCTTGTTAGGTGAAAAAGAAAAATTCAGCTTTGAGGATTGGGGGAATGCCGCGTTTGATAATCGTTGCATCGAAGCCGAAACTTTGATTCCCTCACTTTCTGCCGAATGGGAAAAAATGAAGACTGCCGATCCTGCCAAAGCTGAAAAAACCGCCGAAGCTCTTCAGCTCTTAAAAGCCTGGAACGGACGCGCCACGGTTGAGTCGGAAGCCATGACTTTGTTTACGATGTGGGCTTACGCACGGCAACAATCGGCAGCGAAACAAATGACGGCGAAAATGGCGTACCCGGAAAATGCCATTCTCGAATACGTGATGGGAAACTTCACAAAATCCTGGGGAACGTGGAAAGTGAAATGGGGTGAGGCGGTTCGCCTGCAAAGAATTCATACCAGCGGTTCGCTCGAAAATTTCGATGACAACAAGCCCAGCCTGACGGTCGAAGGCGGCCCCGGAAATTACGTGGGAATTATTTTTAATTTCTACACGCCGATGGATACTTCGATTGCGAAAGGCTTGAAACGAATGTACGGACAGGTCGGACATTCCTTCGTGAGCGTCGTCGAGTTCGGGCCAAAAGTGAAAGCTCGTTCCCTGATTCAATTCGGTCAACGCAGCGACCCGAATTCAAAACATTATTTCGATCAGGCAGAGCTGTATTCAAAGAAACAATTCAAACCTGCTTATTTCACGCTGGAAGAAATCAAAGCGAATTTAGAAAGCTCTTATCATCCGGGCGAAAATGCGGCACGAGCAGCGACAAAATAGAGGGAATTCCGTTTGTATATCACCTCAATCAAAATTGAGAATCTGCGCTGTTTTGAAGAAGCAGAATTGACGTTTCAGTATCCGGGGCGGGAACAGAAAACTCTGCTCCGGTTTCCGAATATCAATTTACTTCTTGGCAATAATGGCATGGGCAAGACAACTGTTCTGAAAGCGATTGGGATGACTGTGTTATCACCCGTTGTCCGCCAGTCAGGGTTTGTCCCTTATCGGTTAGTAAGGCGAGGGGCTTCTGAATCAACTCACATTAAGGGTACTCGAAAATCTACTTTCAGTAGCTTAGAAAGTTCAGTATATAATGCGAGGGTTAGAGCCAAAGTATTACTTCATAATCAAGATATTGGAGAATATCCCAACAAGAAACGAGACCCATTTCTAAATGTTGAAATAAGACGTAGCGGGAATATTGAATCATTGATTTCCGGCAGTGAAGGAAATGCGCCTTTTTTGCCATTTGGATACTGGGAGCAAATGTTTGAAGATACGTCTCCTGCATTTCTTCTTGTTGGCTATGGCGCATCTCGGCTGGTTGAAGACTCCGAAAAAGTTGACCTAAACGCCCGTCGCAAAAATCGTTTATTACGTTACGAGCGTGTCGCGGGATTATTTGAAGGTTTTGTTTCGTTAATCCCACTTGCCCTTTGGCTGCCCAATCTTCGCAAAGAAAATCCGGGTCGTCATAAACAAGTCGTCAACCTCATCAATCGCCTCTTACCAGAAAGTGCCTCTTTTGCCGGCGAATTTGAGCAGGGCGAATATCTGTTTGAAGTCAACGGCACAAAAGCTCCTTTCGGCGCGTTGTCGGATGGTTATCGCGCCTACATCGGATGGATCGCGGATTTGCTCTATCACGTGTGTATGGGCGCGCCGAAAGGAGCCAAGCTCGTAGACAATCGCGGCATCGTTCTCGTAGACGAAATTGATTTGCATCTGCATCCTGAATGGCAACGGTCGGTGATTTCTACGATCTCTGAAACGCTCCCCAACCTGCAATTTGTTTTCACTACGCACAGCCCCATCGTAGCCGGATCGCTCGACAAGGAAAATATTTTTGTGATGGAACCGACTGCTAACGGCGCGTCAGTCGTGAAGCAATACGATGAACAAATTTACGGACACAATGCGGAGCAAGTGTTATTGAGTTCGTATTTCAATATGACGACGACGCGAGCTGAACCTTTCGTAGACGAGTTGAAAGATTTATCCATCAAAGCAGGTGAAGGCGATTTGAAAGCGGCGTTGTCATTTATGGAAAAGCTGTCGAGCCCTACCAATGGAACATCGCATCATAAGGTCAAATCCAAACCCAAAAAGGCGAGCCGAAAGCCTGTCAAAAATAAATGATCCGTTATCCGATCACATCCGCAGAACTTGAAGCCGCTATCGAACAAGAAAAGTGCGGCTGGCTGGCGAAGGCAAAGAATAAAACCGCCGCATTCCACCGTGCCAGAAAATTTAACGAACCGAACAGTCAAAATTCGTGGGGCGAAATCAAAGAAGTTTTCATGCGGCTTCAACATGAAAAATGTGCGTTTTGTGATCGGCAACTAAGCGGGTTACCACACGGACGGATCGAACACGATGTTGAGCATTTCCGCCCCAAAAATAAAGTCATAGCCTGGACTGCCAGAAAGAAATTTTCCAGTCGATTTCCACTGGGCGAAGCGACGGATAAAGGCTATCATTTACTCGCCTATAATATTTTCAATTACGCGATTTCGTGCAAGCCCTGCAATACCGTACTCAAAGGAAATTACTTTCCGATTGCCAGCCAGCGCGTGATGGATTCAGATGATTTCGAGAAGCTTCGGTTGGAAATGCCGTATTTGATTTATCCAATAAGTGATTTGGATGATGACCCTGAAGATTTGATTACTTATCGTGGTATTTTGCCTGTACCCACATATCGCAAAGGTCACAAGTACAGCCGCGCCAGAATCACAATAGACTTTTTCGCGCTGGACACCCGCGATGATTTGCTCAGGCTGCGAGCAGGAATTATCCTCGCTATCTGGGTGGCATTTAGCGTTCTCAAAACTCACAATGCAAGTGATGAAGAGAGAGCCGACGCAGAGTCCATTATTGAAATAGCTAAATCTCCCAATGCCAGCCAAGCTGCTTGTGCTCGTGCGTTCTATGAACTGTGCCAGAATGACGCAGCCATCGCACGTAAATTTATAGAAAAAGCTAAGGAAATTCTCAGAACGAATTGAAACGGAGACTGACACTTGAAAACCCTAACTCGACCCATACCCATCAATATAGCTCTAATAACAATACTGCAAGGAACAACGCCTTAGTAATTTCGAGTTGAATAATTCACAGCTCAATATTTTAGTGATAATATTAAGCAAGTATGGTCGCAAATCTAAATCCAACACTAACAGCCTTTGAAGCGCAAGCAGCGGCGAATGGATTTTTGCTGGATAATTTGCCCGATCACTACCTGGGCATCGAACCGCGCCTTGAATCAAATCATCAAGTCTGGCGGGTTTCTGTTGTGCTCACTTATCCCTACATTGGTTCTATCGGCGAGGTAGGGGAAGTTCGCATTAGTGCATTCAGCGAACAGGTCATCTCTTTTACGCCTTTGGATTCGATGCGAACTAAAGGTCGTCAACTTTACGAACAACACCATGCTGCCATTGATGCCGCCTTTTTACAGGCAAGAAACGCGTGACACATGCGTTCCAGCTTGCTTGCGTAGTGTGATGGCAGGTTATGGATTTGAAATTTCCGAAGCTGAGCTGAGCGTGCTTTGCGACTGTACGTTTGATGGAACGACTGCCTTGCAGGCTGTTGCGGCAGCAAGGAAATTAGGATTTACTAAAACTTCTAAACAAACGCTCACCTTGAATGAATTGAAACTTATCAATTCATCAGGTCCATTCCCAATCGTCTTTATTAACTTATTAGCAATTGATGGAATCAATCAAGCGCATGCCCTCGTCGTTATCAATATTAGTGAATTTGCAGTTCAAGTTTTCGATCCAGCTCAAGGAGAACGGCTCCTGCGTCCAAACGTATTTGAAATGGCTTGGTCAGGCAGACACAACTTGACGATATTGGTAGAAAAATAACTCCCTTGCCAAATCTATTACTAACTCTAACTCTTGAGGTTTAGAAAGAATGAAGAAAAAAATAAATGTAGCCATGATCGGATACCAATTTATGGGGCGCACACACAGCAATGCGTGGCGTCAGGTATCCCGATTTTTTGATGTCCCTTTTGAACCTGTCATGAAAGTCATTTGCGGTCGAAATGAATCCGCCGTGAAGACTGCCGCGAATCAGCTCGGCTGGGAAGAAACCGAAACTGACTGGCGCCGATTGATGGAGCGCAAAGACATTGACATCATTGATATTTGTTCGCCCGGCGACGTGCATACGCCGCAAGCCATCGCCGCCGCCGAAGCCAAAAAAGTCGTCTTCTGCGAAAAACCGTTATCGAATACACTCGCCGAAGCCGAAGAAGTTTTGAAAGCCGTGAAGCGCAATAAAGTTATTCACATGCTCTGCCACAACTACCGCCGCATCCCTGCCGTAGCTCTTGCCAAGCAGATGATTGAAGCGGGAGACATCGGCGAAATTTATCATTATCGCGGAACGTATCTGCAAGATTGGATCGTTGATCCGGCGTTCCCGCGCGTGTGGCGGCTGCAAAAATCCGTTGCCGGTTCCGGTGCGCTGGGCGACATCGCTTCGCATTCGATTGATTTGGCTCGTCATTTAGTCGGTGAAATTAGCGATGTTTCCGGCTTACTCAAAACCTTCATCAATCAACGCCCGATGCCTGACGATCCCAAAAAGATGGGGAAAGTTGATGTGGACGATGCCGCGTTGTGTATGGTCAAATTCAAAAACGGAGCCATTGGAAGCATCGAAGGGACACGCTTCGCGCTGGGTCGAAAAAATTATAATCGCTTCGAAATTAACGGCAGTAAAGGCAGCATCGTTTTTGATCTGGAACGAATGAACGAATTAGAAGTCTACCGCGAAGAAGGTCCGAATAGCGGGTTCAAAACCATTCTCGTGACCGATGCGAAACATCCGTACGTCGGCGCGTGGTGGCCTCCGGGACATATCATCGGTTATGAGCATACGTTTACGCATACCGTTTTTGATTTATTGAATGCGGTGAAAACCGGCAAGGTTCCGACTCCGAATTTTGAAGATGGTGTGAAAAATAATCGCGTTTTGGATGCGATTGAACGCTCAGCGAAATCGAAGCAGTTTGAGAAAGTGTAGAGTAATGCGGAAGCCCGCACGAAGTAAGGGTGCTAGTACTCTGGAAAATCCCACTGGTGTACTAGTGCCCTTACTTCGTGCGGGCTTCTGCATTTGCCATCAAATAACAAACCCAAATCCCCAGCCACAGCGAAGCCAGCAGTACTAAAAACCCAACCAATCTGACCATCCCGGCGATTTTTGCGTCGTGTTCCAGCAAGCCGAATTTCACCAATAAATATTCCCAATCGTGGTAGGTGTCACCGCCGCCGATACTCAGCAACGGCAACACCTGCACCTGCGCATCTCCGATATACGTTGCCAGATTGTAAAGGCTGAATGATTCCCAGCAACCAAGCACAGCAACACCAAAATAATCACGCGAATAAAGCAGCATCACCGCTCCAATAATTGGCACGGCGACTTGCGTCAAGCTTCCGCCAGCGATTGAAATGAATTCGCCAAACGGTCTAAAGATCACATGACCTAGCTCATGAATCCCGAAAGTCAGTCCTCCGAACCAGCTTGAATATTCATGATCTTTGAGGTGATTGAATCCAACGTAGGCGAGATAAACCAATAACGGCAGGCGAATCATCGCGCTTCGCCCTTTGACCCAATCGTGTAAATCTTGATTTAATCCAGAAAGAAATTCAGATATTTTGTTCACTTGATGAGAATTAGAAGGGGCTGGAAAAATACGCCCGGCGAGAAGAGGATAACACTTCTTCTCGCCGGATGTACTTTATACTAACTCTGAAAATTAGTCTTTCGCAAATAATCTGAATGTCATTCCAACCGTCACGGTAATCGGATAGCCCGGTGTCGCGTGAATACGCGAACTCAATTCTTCACCCGGTCTCACCCGCGATTCAAAATAATTTTGTGTTTCGTAATAACGTTTATTCGTCAGATTATCAATCGCCAGATTGAATTCAATCCCGCGCCGAATTTTGCGGTTCATACTAAAATCTACGACATCAAATCCGGCGGCGCGAATGTTCGGGTCTTCACCGTCCAGCCGATAATTACCGATGTGACGATAGCGCAATGATCCGCTGAAGCTGTGCCAATCCGACAAGGTCAATCCGGCATTTGAAGTCAGACGCGGAGCAGAATCCACATAAATACGCGGCGACTCTCCGCGATAAAAAGCATTGCCGACTTTCGTGATTCCGGCGTTCAGGCTCAGGGCGCGAGTGAGCTTGGCAGAGGCTTTTACCTCGACGCCGTAAGCGCGACTTGCACCTTTAAATTCAATGGTTCCGTCGTCAGGAATATAAACCTGCTCGTTGCTGCGATCAATCAAAAATAAATCTGTACTGACGGAAAAACGATTTGCGTTCCAGGCAGTTCCGGCTTGATAAAAATCAGTCGTCGAGAGGCGCGGGCTGTCAGGTCGAAGGACGATTCCGCGCGCGTCCTGACTGGAAATTCCGCGACCATAATTAACATAAAACGTGGCTGGAATTTTTACCGAAGGCGTGAAGGCAAGATTTGCTTTGGGCTGAAAACGAGAGGCTCCCTGCACACCGGAATCTGCCGGATTAATTCGATCTCTGACAGCAAAGCGAAAATAATCGTAGCGTAACCCGCCGTCCACATGTAATTTCCCGTGCAGCAAATCAAGGCTCTGCTGCACATACCCGGCGGCATTTGTGACGTGCGCACTCGCGCTGGTGACTAACGCATCGGGGTTGAAAACCGCACGATTGGGAACTCGACTGATCGAAGGATATAAACCGACATTGATTTGATTCGCGTGAAAATTTGCGCCGACGGTCAGCGTCGCGTGATTGCCAGCGACTTCAAACGGCTTGATGTATTGTGTATTAATTCCCTGCTGCAACCGCGAATCGTGTTGCTGAATTTCATCGCCAAATTTTTCATCCGCCGCGAAAAAAGTAAAGTTGGAATACAAATCGAATAACGAACGAGAGACAAATCCATCTACTTTGAAAACACTTCCTGAAGCCGATTCCTGTTTGTAATATACGCTGCCAACTCCGGTTCTGATCCGACCACCATTTTCAGGATCAATAAAACCGAAGCGATCAAGCTTCCCTGCCGCAACCTCATCCAACGGAATTTGTCCCGATGAAAAAAAATCATTGCGTCCGGTGTTAAATTTGATGCCAAACGTTTGCTTGTCATTCACATGCAAAACGTAATTTCCGGTAAAGTTATCGCGCTTATAACGCAATGGATTTTTGAATGGCCCATCTGTGCGCGAACCTTCATACGCAAAGATCGTGTCGGCATTTTTAATCTTCGGACTGAAGCCCAGAAATGTTCTAAATATACCGAATGACCCGCCTTGAATTCTGGCTGTCACCTGTTCCGGCAAAGACTCTTTAAGACGAATGTGGACTACGCCTAAACCTGAAAAATCGCCGTACTCCGCACTAAACGGCCCATTCAAAATGCTGACATCCTGCACCAGTTCCGGCGTCAAGGATTTTAATTGTCCGAGGTAGCCTTGCCCGTGTCCCTGCGTCCCTTGATTTTGCTGGACACCATCCACTAAAACTTTCAATCCGCCATTGACTCCGCCGTGATCCAGATTGAATCCGAAGCGACGAATTTCCAGCGACTTGCCCCCGCCTTCGTGCTGACCCGCATTAATGCCAGCGTTGAGTGTCTGAAAAACCTGATCGTCGCGGGAGAATAAAGTGTCCTTGAAAATTGCTTCGTTACGGCGTTCGATGCCGGGTTCAAGCGCAGTCGCTTCAATCACCAGGCTGTCGTGCAGCGGAGAAATTGTATATTCGATTTGAATTAATAAATTATTTTGATCCGGTCGGAAGTGAACATCTTTGGCGATGACATTTTTGCCTTCGATGCGAAGCTGCGTGACATTGGCGGAAATTTTCAAACTGAAATTGCCTTGCGCGTCCGTCGTCGTTTCAGTGTTTCCAGCGAAGACTTTTACATTCGGAGCCGATTCATTTTTCTTCGTAATTACCGTGCCGGAAATGGTTCGGGTGGTTTGAGCGAGAGCAATTGAGCTGAAAAATAAAAACAGCCAGCAGAGATTCGTTTGGGCAAAAATTCTTTTCATCATGATCGTCATCGGAGTAAGTGTTTTAGGTACTGTCACACTTTTAATACGCAACGAAACCAGTTATCAGATTTAGTTTCAGAGAATATTTTCCATCTTTACCAGATAAGAGAGCGCAAGCAAACTGGGAACGCAAGCATCCTGCTTGCTCCGTTTGCCAGCGCAGCGATGCAAACGCACTTCGCTCAGAGAACTTGCTGGCGATGTACGATCCCTGCTCGCCACATCAGCGAGCGGCGTTGCACGCGCTCGCGGCAAGCAGGATGCTTGCGCTCCCAGCCTACTTACAACAGCGTTCGTTCAATCAACCAATACGCGCCAGCAAGAGCAACTAAAATCGAACAAGCAGGAACAAGGCGGTTCCTGAAAATTTCTGTTTTTCTGATTTTCCAGATGACGCCCCAGAACAAGGCGGCGATGACAAGCTGTCCGATCTCAACGCCGAGATTGAAGGAAACCAGCGGAATCGCTAAGCCGCTGCCACTTGCGCCGATATTTAATTCGCGCAGCACGGAAGCAAATCCGAAGCCGTGAATTAATCCGAATGCGAAGGTCAGTAACCATCGTCCTTCGATTTCCTGTCCGCGTCGCCAGACATTTTCCAGTCCAACATAAATAATTGAAACGGCGATCATCGGCTCCACAAAAGCCGGAGAGATATTCACAATGTTCAGTGCTGCCAACGCCAACGTGATCGAATGCGCGATGGTAAATGAAGTAATAATTTTGACCACGGAGGAAAGATTTTTCGCCGCGAGCAAGAGCGCAATCAAAAAGCATAAATGATCAAACCCTAATAAGATATGCTCAATGCCTAATGCAATGAATTGCTTGAACGTATGCCATTTGCCCAATCCGGCGGATAATTCTCCGGCTGAAATCTGCGCGGAATTATTGTTAGCATCAAGCAATCGTTCGGCAATTGTTTTTCCTTCGGCACTTGTCAGCTTGAAATATTCACGATGCCCGCGATTCAGTTTTTCCATGAGCGCGGATTTGACAAGCAATTCTGTCGAAGGGATTCCCGAATAAACCAGAGAAAAAAAAGCCGTGTCGCGTCCGTCTTCGGCTTTGGCGATTTTCACGGAGACTGCCTCCGGTTCAACTTTTTTTCCATCGAAACTGACTTCCAAAGCTGATTTGGCGAATTGCTCCAGATTCGATTTCGCGGCTTCAAATTCTTCTTTGGTGATGATGCGATCGAGGTCTTTGTCTACCAGCACTGCGCCTTCGATGTCCACGTAATTATAGGCCAACTCCGCCACCATTTTGTTGCTTTTTAATTGTAAGTCGACATTGCTTAGTCCGGGATCATGCGCGGAGGCAGAGACACATCCAATCACCAACAGCACCGGACACAAATTTATTCGTCGTACGTTCATAGGTATACAATTATTGATAAAAACCTGAAGAAATCGAGCGTTCAGTCTCAATTTGCTAAATCATACAGATTCCAGATGGATGAACCGTACTGTACCGCTGGTCGCACTCAAAAGAAACGGCAATCATTAAAAGTCTTCAAACTTTGAAAGCTTTCGATGATTACCGTTTTGAAATGGAAGGTCTTGAAACGATTACACTAATTTTGAAAGCTGGAAGTTACCACCGACGGGGATTCTTATTTCCAAAGAAATTATTATTCCCGTTATCAAAAGCAGTAACATTTTCAGTATCCACTAAAATCGGAGAGGTACTGAAAAACAATCCAAATCCAAAGTTTCCGGTGAGAATTGTATCTGAAACAACGCCTCGGGAAGTCTTATCAAAAGTGATTCCATTACCGGGGGCCGGGGTGCTGGTTCCGGGAAAATCTCCGGTGGCTCCAACGCGGTATCCGGTTGATGAAACTACTGAATGAGCAATTAAAACACGGCTGTCATCCGTTAGAAAAATACCGTGGTTGACGTTGCCTTCTAATCTGACGTTATCCATTGTGACGCGTGAGCTGCCGAAAACCTGAATGCCTGTTAACCAATTTCTCACGACTAAATTTCGCAAGGTTACATAACGGTTCGTTGGCGAATTTATAACGATTCCCGACTGTCCCTGTCTGACAGCGTTTGTACTGCCTGGAAATTGTAAACCCCTCGTCCCCGTTCCAACGGCATCAATCGTTGCTTCAACGCCCGGAGCCGCCTCAATCGTAGTGTTGCCATTCGCATTCGTGATATTCAGTTGCTCGTGAAAACGTCCCGAAGTCACAATTGTAATGCGACCATTTTGATTGGCTCCGCCATTCGCCGCCGCTAGTGCAGCGGTTATTGTTCCAAAAATTCGATCATCGCCATCGGTATCTTCGGCGACGCCAAGATTGCCATCACGATCAAAATCTTCTTCGCCCTCCACTAAGACCGGATGATTCGCCAAAACCAAAGTTTTTGTCCATACACCTGCTGCTGCGACTAACATCAAAGTCATCATGACGATACCGACACGGTGCGCACTTCCTCGACGATTATTTACTTGCATTGTTGTCATAATATTCACCTCTACAGATTAATCAGGATTGATTGTTGTGGGAAAACTAAAAAAACCGGGACAGGCTATTTCTTCCCGCCCCGGACAACATTTTGATTTATGGATGCGTGTGATTACGTCCGTTTTGCGGAGTTGGTTCATACGGGAAAACTTTATTGTAGCCAATATCATTTTTCGTAACGCCATCATAATTGCCCATAAACGGATCGCTGATTTTCAGGTTATTGGGATCGCGTAAATCGCTGAGTAACGCGATGATGGCAATATCCACCACGTCATCACCGAAACGACGACCATTCGGCCATCCGCCGGGGATGAATCCACCGTTCTTGAAAGGGTCTTGAATTTTACTTTTCAAAACATCTCCGCCAAAAATGCTAAGGCGTGAGAATCCGGTGTCATCAGGATTACTTGCCGCACCGGCTCCATTTCCGGCGAGTTTGACCGCAGGCGTCGAGAGATCAACTTTAATCACATCCGGGATAAAAATTCCGGCGATGTCGGTTCTGTTTTTATCAATTGCAAGAGTTGCCCCTTTCCCGATGATTAAGTTAATCAACGAAGCAAGTTCAGGGTTTTCAGCATATTTTCTGAATAATCTTTGATCTTCCGTGGGCAGCGTCCGGCTGTATAAATCTTTGTCTTCAAGCGCCACTAAGCCTTCGTTGAAAAGTGGATTGCCTTGACGCGCCACTTGGACCCATTTCTTATTACGATTCAAGCTATCGAGATAACAATCAACTTGTCGAATGCCATCAAAACGACCGCAGACACGAGACAACTCTTCAAGGTCGGCACCTTGCGATCTTGTCACAGGGACGGAAGCCCGGCTCGTCGTCGCAAACACGCCGGCAATCTGTTGATCTCCGCCAATGTCACTCATCGGGATTCGTAACGCCATCATGTGAACGTTGAATCCTCCCTGTGCATCTTTGCCCGGATTACGCAGTTGTAACAAATCAAAGATTGATTGCACATCCGCGTAAAATCCATCATCGCGTTGTCCGGCGAAGGCCACGTATCCATTGCTAAATTTCGAGAGACCGGCACGCGTGTAACGATCTAATGCCGCTTCGGTGGAAACGCCCTGACGGGCCGGATTTTCGCCATTGTCGCCCTGATTATAAAACGGTGTCGCGATACCTTGATTATTCGGTGGTACGACTCCCGTTCCAATGAATTGAGGGCCTGTCCGTCCCAATTTGGTGACGCTGTAGGTCTGCGTCAAATTTTGACTTGCATCATCAACATTTTGAACGACGCCCAGGTAGGATTGTAAAATCGTTTTTGCGTTTTTGTATTTCGTATCGAACTCGAATCGATACGTTAAAGTTGGACGCCCAATCGCGAGATCCGATCCCAACGCGAGATGGATTTCATAACGGACATCATCATCGAAATTGTATTTGTTGGGGCCAACACCCGGCTCTTGATGCGGGTAAACGCTCAACGCCACATTCAAGTATCTTTGTGAATTTTCTTCCGTCACAAAAGCGTAAACGTCCGTCGTATTGGCGGACGGATCAAGCGTGATCAGTGGTGCGTCCATGTGAGAGGACGCAAGGGCTGGCGTATTGAACGGAAGGCTCAAAAACGTCATTGAAAGGGCGAGCAAAGAAACTACGCCTTGCCTGAGTTTTAGAAATTTAGTTTTCATTCTGTCTCCCAAAGTGATGGTTTATTTTGTTTAGAAATCAATCTCAAGATTTCTTATTCTGAGTTAAAGCTGCCGCTTCCTGCTGCAAGTATTGACGTTCAGAAGGAAGCAACATTTGCTTGATCGAAGTAGCTTGATGTAAATATTTTTTGGCGATCTGATGATTTCCCAGCCGCGCATTGATGATTCCGGCGTGCAGGAAAAACCGGGCATCCTGCGTCTTTTCGGCTAAGGCATTTTTGATGGAACCCTCGGCTTCGGTCAGCTTTCCGGCAGCAAATTGCGCCCAGGCTTGCGCATCCCAAGTGTAAACATCCTGTCGCAATTTCAATTCTTCGGTGCTTAAACTAAGCGCCTTCGCTGGATTCACATTTCTAGTGGTATAAAAGATTGACAACGTCCGCGGATCGTCCTGACTGATTTTGGCTTCGATTCCCTGCGCTTCGCTTTCATTCCCGTTCGCACGTAAAGCATCCGCTAAAGCCCAGTGATATTCGGTCAAGGGATTCAATTCCGCCGCACGTTTGAGCGTCGGTACAGCTTGCGCAAAGTCGCCTTCGCTCATCAAAATTTTCCCTTTCATCAATAAGGCGGGAGCGTATTCAGGTTGCCATTGCAGCGCGGCTCCGAGGGCACCTTTCGCTTGATTCATCTTTCCCTGCTGCAGCTCATAAAAAGCTAATCGTGAATACGACCACGCCGTCGCTTCGCGGTCTTGCGGGCTGCCGGAACGGGCGGCGAGTGTGGCTAACGCTTCGGCGCCTTTCACGTCCCCTTGCAACCATCGAATGTGTGCGGCACGGCTGTAGGCCTGCGCATTGGGTTTCTGATCCATCATTTTTTGATAGGCATCAATGGATTCCTTCAGCTTGCCTTGCTCCATCAATACATCGCCGAGCAAGCCATAATCAAAGGCTAATCCACGTGCCTTGACCAGCTCACGCGCAATCGGTTCGGCTTCGGTGAAGCGATGCATTTGATGCAAGGAATGTCCGCGCAACAGCATTGCTTCAGGGCTTGGTTGACTGGCATTTGCCTGAATGCATTCGGCACAGGCAGCGGCAATTTGAAAAAATCCCGGATCATTCGTGACCCTGGCTTTCTCAATAAATTTCCAGCCTAATTGCTCAAGGCTGATTTTTCCTGCTTCTTTATTTGAAGTTCTGGATTTTTGTTGCCACTTCGTAATCTCTTCATCCAACTTGCTCTTGCCTGCTTGCGCAGCTAAGGCGATGGCGCAGGGTTTAGGTAATTGAGCTTCCGTGGCTGAATGAACAGTTTTGCAACTGGTAGCAAGCCAGACCGCACAGATAAAAAGTGCCGCCGGACACAACAGCTCAATCAGAAATCTAAAATAATTCCGCATAAATTCTTCCTTTCAGATGGTTCGGTAGAGATACGAATCATTTTCAGGAATCGGATTTATCTGGTTCATTTTTTTTGTATTTAGTTCAATCCTTACGGTATTATTGGCTGGTTGTTACACTCCCCAAATTTTTATTCACTTTTTTCTTTTTGTCATAAATCCAAAAGTGAACATTCAATCGTATTAACGAAGGGAGAAGCCCCGTGTCTTCGCCAATAGATATGAGTAAAGCTGCCACAAAAGTCGAGCGCGATCTTGATTGGGTTGCTCACATTGAATTAATTGCAACCGGAGAGCAACACGCCTTGGCCAGGTTTTATGACCTGACGAATCGTGCTGTGTTCGGGTTAATTCTCAGAATTCTGAATGACCGTTCGACCGCCGAAGAAGTCCTGCTTGATGTGTTTTCTCAAGTCTGGCGTCAAGCCGGTTTTTATAGTGCTCAGCGCGGAACGCCGTTGGCGTGGCTGATGACTATCGCCAGAACACGAGCATTAGATCGGCTGCGTTCCGGCAAGCAGGAAATGCTGCGCAAGGAATCGCTGGAAACCGCCGCCGAGGCTCGCAGCTCTGAAAAAAATCCTGAGGAATCCGCTATCAGCACTGAGCATCAGCGGCTGGTACGAAAAGCACTGGCTGAACTGACCCCGGAACAACGCCAGGTCATTGAACTAGCGTATTTTTCAGGCATGAGTCAAAGTGAAATCTCCCTCCACCTCGGACAACCACTAGGGACGGTAAAAACGCGGGTGCGTTTAGGAATGATAAAACTGAAGGAATCATTGGCTCCGATGGTTTCTGGCTATTGAACCAGGAAATTTTTTTTAACATGCAAAACGAATTACAAAAACAAGAATTCCAAGCCGCTGCCGCGCTCTATGCGCTCGGCTCACTCTCTCACCACGAAGCGCGCGCCTTTGAACTGGAGCTGCAAGCCGCCGAAGAATCTGCGCAGGCAGAGGCCGCCGCCTACACCGCAATTGTTTCCCAACTCAGTGCCGCTGCGCCTGAAGCGATACCTTCAACAGGTGTCCGCGAAGTGCTGCTCACACGCATCGCCACTGACCAAAGTCAGAGCCTGCTCCATTCATCTTCGCGTGGCAACGCTGCTAATCCAACCGGATTTGACGTACACAAAAACGAAGGTCAGTGGATTCCGGTGTATGAGGGTGTTTCAGTCAAAAAACTTTACCGCGATCCGATCACGAAATTCACGACTTGTCTTTATAAACTGGAACCGGGCGCATACCTGCCGAATCACAAACATTTTGGAAGTGAACAATGCTTGATGATTTCAGGGGATTTTGTAGTGAATGGGGTTACTTTTCTGGAAGGTGACTTCACTGTCGCGCTGGATCAAACCAACCATCTTGATTTGCACTCGGTCGGAGGTGCTACGATCTTGATTATTTCTCCACCTGAAGTCCAGATGATATAGGTACGACAGGCGGGACGCCTATCGTACCTTAGAGCACTGCTTCAATCGCTGCGCGTTCCGCCTTCACCTGATGCCATTGGCTGGCAAATTTCGACTCCAATAGATGTGATATTCCCCGCTTATCTTTGAAACGCAGTTCGCCTTTGTGATAGCTAACAATGTAATCAGGGTCTTTCAAAACATGCCCGGTGAGAATTGCGACGACATCTTCAGAGGGGTTGATTTTATTGGCTGTGACTAATTTTTTAATTCCGGCGAGAGTCACCGCTGAAGCAGGTTCACAGCCAATTCCATCACGTCCAATGATCGCTTTCGCATCCGCCATTTCCTGTTCGCTGACCTGTTCCACTTCGCCGCCACTCGCCTGCAATCCACGCAACGCTTTTTGCCATGAAATCGGACTGCCAATCTTGATCGCTGTACCTAAAGTCGTCGCGCCTTTGACGGGAATCAGTTTCGCATCCGGTTCAGTCTTGAGCGTATTCCAAAGTTGATATAACGGATTCGCGCCCTCCGCCTGAATGATCGTAATTTTCGGCAGACGGTCTATGAAGCCCATTTCTAAAAGTTCTTGCAAGCCTTTGGCAATCGCCGAAGAGTTCCCCAGATTGCCGCCAGGAACAACGATGCGATCAGGAATTTTCCAACCGCGTTGTTGCAACATTTCAAAAGCGATTGTCTTTTGTCCTTCAAGGCGAAACGGATTGACCGAGTTCAATAAGTACATCGGAGAATCTTCCGTGACTTCGCGGACAAGGCGCATCGCATCGTCAAAATCTCCTTCGATCTGCACCACCGTCGCCCCGTAATCAAGTGCCTGCGAAAGCTTGCCGAGCGAAATCTGTCCCGAAGGAATAAAAATAATCGCCTTCATTCCGGCTCGCGCCGCGTACGCCGCCATCGAAGCCGAAGTGTTTCCCGTACTCGCACACGCCACGCTTTTTGCGCCAAGTTTCGCCGCCTGCGTGACTCCCGTCGTCATCCCCAAATCTTTGAATGATCCCGTCGGATTCATCCCTAAATGCTTGAACGTCAGCGCCTTCATTCCCGCATATTCCGCACTGCGCGGAGCCGAAAATAATTGCGTATTCCCTTCGAGCATCGTGACGATATTCGCCTCTTCAACTTCCGGCAATAATTCACGAAACCGCCAGACGCCGCTTTGATCGGCGGGAGCTTTTGAGGCTAAGCGAGTATCCCAAAGCTGCTTGAGGTTGTCAGGGTTGAAGGCTTTGACCGGATGCACGAGGTCGAGCAATCCACCGCATTTTTCACACGTGTAAATGATGTAATTGGTTTCAAATTGCGCTTGGCAGTCGGCTTCGATACATTTTAAGAAGAGCATAAATAACCAAAGCTCCTGTCCTAGGAGGGGTTGGGGGTGGTGAGAATTTCGCAGGCATTTACCACCCCGTCCTTCGGACACCCCTCCTAAAACAGGAGGGGAGCCATGTCAGATCACATAAAAATCACAAAAATCTTTATCCGTCGTCGAAGCGAAATCGCGTCCACATTCTCGACAATAAAAAATCACTTCTTTGGGAATTGGAGTCACGCCGACGAGCTGTGCGACTCCCATCCAGAATCCGTAGACGCGTTGAATTCCGACTTTCGGATGGTCAATCGGATGCCCGCAATTGCAGGTATCTTTGATGACATCAACGGGGAAAATTTCTTCTTGTTTCATAACTGCAAGATCACCTTCAACTGTGAAAATGGTTAGGTTTCTAAGTATCTCAATTACCAGTTTCTTTCTTAGTTTTCATTTTTATAGTTTTCAAATCGAGCCCACATTGTTCACACTGATCTTGGCGATGAAAGACTCTTGCACCATTACCAGTTCCAGGACATTTTAGCTCAATCCGTTCAAAAACAATTGGCACCCAAAATTGAAAATACCTTCCGAAAGCTATTAAGTAATCGTCCGGCAGCTCTCTAATAACAAGATAGCATTTTCCTGATTCGACTGCTTTTGGGCCGATGGTATAGGGTTTTCCGCGCAATTTACACCAGAGTATATACGAGAAAAATTCTGCCATAGACACTTGATCGTGAAGCCAATTGAACATTCCGAGAACCCTGCTTCGTAGCGTTAATTTTCAGATCATCGTTCATGTTTTAGGGTTTAAATTCCTTACGAGCTTTTTCAATAATTGCTTTTTCTAGCTCTTGAATTTTCTTACTGGTAGTCAAATCACGAATTACCACCAAAGCCCCGGAATTAAAAGGAGCATGAACATCCATTTCAAAATCCTTGCAAATGAGTTGCCTACTAAGCTCTCCCCCTTGCCATTCCTTCGCTTCGGGAAGCACTAGATTTTCCCGAAGTTTTGCAATAAATTCATCTGCACTGTTCCACATTGGCCAGTCATACTGAATACTAATATCCGTGATTTGATCGTTGAATAATCTTATTCCAATATACCCAATATTTTTGAAGAGTGGCATCTTGCCGTAGGGCGACCCATAACTATTGAATTGTATTGATGTTTTTTCTGGTAGTCGCGCATTCGTAGATCGCTCAATTACTCCAATAATATTATTATCAGTGCGAGCATCCGGTACAAGTTCGTATAGCTGATTTAGGGTCATGCCAAGTCGAAAACCACGAATTGAAGGAGCTTGAGCAATTTCGAGATTACAAGTTCCTTGCCCCAAAACCAAAATATTGAATGTTAGGAATAAGAGTACGATTGACAAAGTTTTTTGCATGATTTCCCCTGTTACTTGCATGATCATGATCTACCAAAATTAACGTAGTGTACCCACTCATGTTGCGCCTGTTTTCATAATTGCTACAGTCGCCGAAAATACTCAACAATGGCTGGTTGAGCTACTCTGATGGCTTGTCCAATTCAAAAGCCTGATGAATTGCCAGCACCGCTTTCGCCGCATCCTTCTCCGTCACAATCAACGAAATATTTACTTCAGACGAACCTTGCGAAATGGCAATCACATTGATTTCATTGGCTCCCATTGCGCCGAAGACTTTGGCGGAGACTCCGGTTGTACCTTTCATCTTATCGCCGACGACCGCCACGATAGCGATGGAATCATCGGCGGAAATATCTTCGATGTGACCCTGCATCAAATCAATTTGCAGAGTTTCTCGCAAGGCTTTGACGACGCGATCTGCTTCGTTGGAATTCACGACGAAGCAAATATTATTTTCGGACGAAGCCTGCATAATCATCAGGATATTCGCTTTTTCTTTCGCTACGGCATCGAAGGTTTTCGCAGCAATGCCGGGGATTCCCTGCATCCCTTTGCCACTAATCGAAATCAAACAAACATTGCGAATCGAAGTCACGGCTTTGACGCCGCGCGAAGACGGACGCCCTTCCACGCTGACCCGTGTCCCCGGATGCGTCGGATTAAATGTATTCAGAATCCGCACCGGAATGCTCTGTTTATAGGCTGGCAAAATCGTTTTGTAATGCAGAACTTTCGCCCCGTAATACGCCATCTCAGCGGCTTCGCTATAGCTGATTTCATCCAGCGTTCTGGCTTCGGGAACTTCGGATGGATTCGCCGTCATGACACCGTTCACATCCGTCCAAATCCATACTTCGTCGGCATCAAGTACCGCGCCAAAAATCGAAGCGGAATAATCAGAGCCACCGCGCCCCAAAGTCGTTGTAACGCCTTCTTCATTGGCTCCGATGAAGCCCGTAATCACGGGGATATTTCCGGCGTTGAGCAGCGGCAACAAAATTTCTCTGGCTTTAATTCTCGTCTTTTCCATCAACGGTTCAGCTTGTCCAAATTGTTCATTGGTGACGATTAATGTATTGGCTTCGATGGAACATGAAGGATTTCCCTGTGAAGCAATCGCTCCTGCGAGCAACGGCGCGCATAACATTTCACCCAAGCCGGAAATCGCATCCAGCGTGCGCGGGCTGAGTTCGTGGATCATCGAAAGCCCTTTGCACAGCGTTTCAAAACGTTCGATGTGTGCCCACATAATATTCAACGCATCGCGCCGCTGCGTAGCGTCTTTGATTAATAAATGCGCGGCATTGCGATGCGGTTCATACAATTCATCGCGGACGGAAACGTGCCAATTCCCCTTCACCGCATTTTCCGCCGCAGCGATTAATTTATTCGTGACACCGCTCATCGCCGAAGTGACGACGACGACTTGATGACCTTCGTTAGCAGATTTGAGAACCAGCTTGGCGGCTTCGGCAATGCGTTCTGCTGTGCCGACTGAGGTTCCGCCGAATTTCATGACAAGAAGCATGGTAAAAAATGTAGCGCAAACTTTCTAGTTTGCGTGTTTGGTAAATGCGGGATCGGCCTGTAACGAAAATCGCAAACTAGAAAGTTTGCGCTACAGCAATCCCTTCGCCACTAACAACTCAGCATTCAAAATCGCCGCACCCGCTGCGCCGCGTACTGTATTGTGACTCACCAGCGTAAATTTGAAATCAAAAATCGTATCCTTGCTAATTCTGCCAATAACCGTCGCCATACCATTTTGTGCATCACGATCCAAACGTGGTTGCGGACGATCTTTTTCCATTCGGACGATGACCGGAAATTCCGGCGCGGTCGGCAATTTCAATTCCTGCGGCAAGCCTCGGTACGATTCAAACGCTGCGATGACTTTTGCTACTGTCGTTTTTTTCTTCAGCATGACACGGACGGATTCGAGATGACCGTCCTGTACGGGGACGCGGTTGCATTGCGCACTGACGGCAAACGGCGCATCAATGAACTTATTACGCGAAAATTTGCCCAGAATTTTTTGCGGCTCTTCTTCGACTTTTTCCTCTTCGCCGCCAATGTAAGGCATCACGTTATCAATAATGTCCATCGAAGCTTCGCCGGGATAGCCCTTGCCGGAAATCGCCTGCATCGAAGTCATCATCACCGCTTCCAGACCAAACGCTTTTTGCAATGGCGCGAGAGCCAGTACTAATCCAATCGTTGTGCAATTCGGATTCGTCACGATGTAGCCGGTTTTGTATCCGCGCTTTTTTTGCTGAACCGGAATCATTTCCAGATGGTCAGGATTAATTTCCGGTACGATCAAGGGTACGTCCGCGTGCATTCGATACGAAGAAGAATTGCTGATAACGGGATAGCCTGCCGCCGCAAATTCCGCTTCGACTTCGAGCGCAATCTCTGAAGGTAAACTTGAAATGACAACATCGCAGTTCAAGGGAGGTTTGATCGCCTGCACTTTGATTTCTTTGACAGATTCCGGCATCTCAAAAGGCAGCTTCCAGTTGCAGGCATCAACAAAGCGTTTGCCTTCGCTGCGATCTGACGCAGCTAAAGCCGTGACTTCAAAATATGGATGATTGCGGAGTAAGTGGATTACTCGTTGCCCAACTGTTCCCGTTGCGCCGAGAATTCCGACGCGCTTTTTTGACTGTGAAGCCATTACAATTCAAACCTCCAAATTTTAGACAGGATGAACAAGATTTTTTCAGGATTTACAGGTTATTTTAATTATGTAAATCCTGTCTTAAATCCAGCTCATCCTGTCTGGTTAGTTTGCTGAATATTTTTGCTCGACGTAATTATTCAGCATCTCAATAAATTCCGGCACAATGCCTTCGCCTTTTAAAGTCTTCATTAATTTTCCGTCAACAAAAACTGGCGCACGCGGGTCTTCGCCTGTACCGGGTAAGCTGATGCCAATATTAGCGTGTTTGGATTCGCCGGGACCGTTGACGACACAGCCCATCACGGCAACCCTCATATCCGCAACGCCGGGATGACTCTCCCTCCAGATCGGCATTTGTCCACGCAGGTATTTTCCGATGTCGTCCGCCATTTCCTGAAACAAAGTCGAAGTCGTACGCCCGCAACCGGGACACGCCGCGACTTGCGGAGTAAAACTTCTTACTTCCAGCGATTGCAGAATTTGTTGTGCAACCAGAACTTCTTCTGTCCGGTCACCGTGCGGAGCGGGAGTCAACGAAACGCGAATCGTGTCACCAATTCCCTCTTGCAACAAAACAGCTAAGCCTGCGGTACTGGCGACAACGCCTTTATTTCCCATTCCAGCTTCGGTCAAACCCAAATGCAGAGCGTAATCGCCGCGCTGTGCGAGATCACGATAGACCACAATTAAATCCTGGACACCAGAAACTTTCGCGCTCAAAATAATCTTGTCACGCGACATGCCAATTTCTTCAGCGAGTTCGGCGGACTGAATCGCACTGGTGCAAATCGCATCGTACATCACCGCCTGCGCGTCTTTTGGATTCTCCAATTTTGAATTTTCATCCATCATCCGCGTCAGTAAAGCCTGATCCAACGATCCCCAATTCACTCCAATACGCACGGGCTTGTCGTACTCCAGCGCGACTTCGATCATTTTTTTAAAATTGTCGTCGTGATGTTTTCCGGCTCCAACGTTGCCGGGATTAATCCGGTACTTCGCCAGAGCTTTCGCGCAATCGGGATAGTCCTTCAGCAAAATGTGACCGTTGTAATGAAAGTCTCCGATGATCGGCGTATTATGTCCGGCGGCGCGAACCCGCTTCACAATTTCACCAACCTGCGCGGCAGATTCTTTCGTGTTCACCGTGATGCGAACCAATTCTGAACCAGCCCGCGCGAGTTCAATAATTTGCTGCGCCGTCGAATCTGCATTCGCAGTGTCAGTATTCGTCATGGATTGCACGACAATCGGGTGATCGCCGCCGACCATAACTCCGCCAACATTCACGGTTACTGATTTTCTTCGCTGGATCATAGTCATATTCACCAAAATTCTCTGAATAAATAAATGATTATTCTAACAACACGATGAAGTTACGCCAACTATAAATGACGAAAAATTCATAGAAAATCCAAAGAATAAAAAATCAAACCTGAATCAAACGTCCATAGCCGTGCTACAGCTATACCGGACACGGGAACAATTTGAGGTTTTCATCCACGAAGGACACGAAGGACACGAAGGACACGAAGAACAGCAATTAGCGATTAGCCAATTCCGAGCTAATGGCTGTTCTTCGTGTCCTTCGTGGATGAGAAAAAGCGAGAATTAAGCTTAGAACGCTCATGAGAAGAGGGTATCACCTCCCCTTCGCTTGAGCCACTATCAGCTTTTGGCATGCCAGTGCCTCGCCTCCATTAATTTTATTAGCATAGTGAGTAATTTCTTACCAGTACGCTTGCCTTCCCTGCCTCACCTGCCATATCCTTTCCCCACTCGGTATTCTTATCAAATTGCATTCACATTACTTTGTTTGAAGGCTGTGGGACTGTGTCCATAGCAAAAGGTAAGTATTTGTCACTCAGCCGGATC
>JAYVZE010000093.1:0-6032 GCA_043783625.1 Blastocatellia bacterium
TTTGATCCGAGTTATTTATAATTGGTTTTGCGTTTTCACGCTGGTTATTTTCTTTTATACAAACACTCAATATGAAAACGAAACTTCTTCCCTGCTTCGTATTCCTGCTGATGCTCTCCATCGTCGTGAATGCTCAACAACCTGCTCCTCCTACTCCTGCTCCAGTGACGACTCCGCCACCTGCGCCGGTCATCACGGCGCAATCTGAGATGACGCAGGGAGTCGCGCTTTACAAAAAAGGAAAATTCGATCTCGCGGTCAAAAAATTTCAGGCCGCTGTGAAGCTTGAACCCAATAACGACGAGGCTTTGGGCTATGCGGCACTGACCGCATTTCAACTTGGAAACATGGCACAGGCGCGAGATTTTTTTCAGCGGCGAACGGATTTACCACGCCAGAAAAATTCCATCAAGACGTACAGCAATTACATGATTGGAATGACACGTTGGCGGCAGGCTTACGAAATTGTCAGCAAGCGTGGTGAACTGATTGCAGGAAAAACAACGTACAAATTAGCCGACAAAGAAATCCTGGCGGCGAATGAGCATATTAATGCCGGGCTGACCAGCATCAAAAAATCATTAGCGATTAAGTCCGATTATTCCGAAGCTCTGAACGTGCAGAACCTGCTCAATGCTGAAGCCGCCGCCATCGCTACCGATGAAAATAAAGCTGGGGAATTTAGAAAAAGTTCGCTTGACGCTTTACGCCAGGCGTTAAAATCACGGATTGAAGGAACGAAAGAAGCGACAGATTTCGGCGCTCCAACGATTCGCCTCGGTGAGTTTTCCGCCTTAGTCGAAGAAACAGTCTCGGATGAAATGGTGCAAGTTATTGAAGGTGGAGCTCCTTTAAATCGTGTCAGTGCAATCCTGCCATACATCAAAGTTCAGCCCAAAGCTAAGGCTGCGCCAAGTGCGGATTCCGGGCCGAACGGATCAGCTTTATCAGTCGGCCCCGGTCAGGGCGCATTGAAAGCTTCTACTACTCAAAAAGCTGAAGTGATTCAGTTGAAAGGTGGGAAAGCTAAGGTTGAAGTGCTGATTTCATCACTTGGAAAAGTAATGTTTGCGCGAATGATTGACGGCCCGCCAGCGACTACGACACCGGCGATTAATGCTGCCAAGAAATGGACGTTTATCCCCGCAACATTTGAGGGGAACCCTGTTCAGGTCAGTGGTGTCATTACCTTCAATGTCAAATCCAACACAAAAGAAAAAACTAAACCCAAATCTGAAGTGAAGACTTCAACGACTCCGAAAAAAATATAGGGCAACCATTTACGGTTGCCCTTGAATTTACCAATAAAATTGAATTTTACTTAATCACAAAAGCTGACAGTTCCTTCGGGTTTTTCAAATTGAAAACACGACCCGAAGCTTCATCAATTTCATAATCCGGGTCTTTGTCCCCGAACATAATTTGACGATCCCCTTGCCCGGTCATCATATTGACGCCGATAATTCCCGCCGCTTTCTCTTTGCCTTCCGCCAGATTTGTCATGACATACGTGAAATTTCCGATGGTTTTCGTGGCGGAGTATCGCTTCGTCAAAAACTGCTCATACGAACTAAACGCATTAATCATGCTGTTTTCATAACGATCAGCCGAGCTGGTTTTAAATCCCGAGGCGAGTTGCGAACTGACGCTGCCGTTCAGATTCGCCATCACCGTGAACGCCGTCAAAGCTCCCATCGCAATTTTTTGCCAGGCCGGAGCCGTTGGTGCTTCAAAATGCGTTGCCCAGCCAATTGCTTTTGAGCGTGGATCAAAACTCAAAATATGCTGCATGCCGCGAATGACAAATTGCCCGTTTTCCTGCCGCGTGATTTGCACTGGATCATCTGTGCCATCGGCTCCTTTTGAAGTTGCGCCTTTGAGCGCACCGACTGCGCCACCGGACAGCATCCCAAAGCCAATTTTTCCAACCTTCGCCGCCGTTGCCGCCGCTCCGATTTTATTCTTGAATTCGAGCTTAATTTTATAAGCTTCTTTCACTTTTCCCTGGCTGCTGAGATCAAGACCAATCAGGTTTTTTTCGTCAGCGATCAGCAACGTATTCGCTTCTTTCGCCAGCGCCATGTTCGTAATGTTATTTTTCGCGCCGTCATAACTCCAGTACGAGGCACCGGAAGTTTTATCTAAAGCCACGACTCCGAGCGGCCCTTTTTTGACGTACTCACGTTTATTAAAATCATAAAAGTTTCCGCCGAGCCGACCATAAATTGTTCCACCGTCTACGATCATTTCTGCGACCGCGCCACCAAAATCTTTGGATGTCCATTTCAAAGTTCCGCTGTTTTTATCGAATGCCCGAAGTTGTCCCTTCGCCGAAGTGTAAATCACATCGCCATCAATTCGGGCTTGCCCGTTGCCTCGCTTGATCTTGCCTTCGGTGACATCATAGGCATTTTTCCAAAGCAAACTACCGTCTTTCAGGCTGTATTTATGAATCCCTGCGTAAGTCATGTACACGGCATCTTCATCAAAAACCGGTGGATTCGCCCCGCTTAAATCGAAAGTCGGAAAGTATTTCGAGCCTTTTTCCTTACCATATAAATCTACTTTGTCAGCGTATTCGGCCTGCCATAAAACTTTGCCGTTACCGTATTCAAGCGCATAAATATCGAGCTTATCTTTCGTCGCCTTATTGCTGACGACGGTGATAATGATAGCAATGCCCAGTTTTGGATTGACCGTAATTTCTACCGCATGACCTTTGATCTTTTCGGTCTCCCATAAGTTTTTTCCGGTCAATACATCAAGACAATAGAGTCCTGTTTTCGCTGACATAAATCCTTGCGGATCGCCAATCAACAACAACGGAGTCCCCTCAATCTGGTGAATTTCATCTTCTGAAATTTTAGCCAGATCGGAACGCGACCACAGTTCTTTCCCCGTCTCAGGATCAAGCGAATAAACACTGCTGCCCGTTCCCACGAGTAAAGTTCCGGCATCCGTCAGTTGATACCATTTAATGTCCTGTGAGGGTTTGTGTGTCCAGATCGTATCGGTGGCAAATGCGTTAATTGAAGCTGCAAAAGTGGCAAGCGTGAGGCAGAATAATCCAAGCGCTTGTGAGGTTATCTTTTTCATAATTAATCATCTCCTTTGATGAAATAACACTGAGTTATTAGTCAGGGCGACTATTTTTGAAGCGAAGGGGTTGTTTTAAATCTTAGTGAAACAACCGGATTCGAGGCGGTGTTTCTATTCGCTGAGGCTAACCGGATCGTAGCAGAAATCAAAATTGAGTAATAGTTTAATCTTGCTTCCGGCTGCGATCCGAGGTCTCAGTTTTCAACGGAGGGACAAGAGTGAGAGAAATTCCCATTCACCTACATAACGCAGGAAGGATTAGAAAAAGGGGTCATCAAAATAAATATTTTTTAGATGGGTTCGATTTAGCTTTTTAATGAAACATAAGATGCTCAATGTCTCACATCATAGAACACGAGGGTTTTCTCAGATTGAAAAAAGCTAGAGTTGTGTGAGCCGCCTCCGAATCCAGTTCGTAAGTTCCTCTTCCGATATATTTCCCTCAGCGAGTGAAAGCATGGTGAGGTACTTTTCTTCTTGTGTCGCCGTAATGTCCCAACCATTGATGAGCAGAAAGGTTCGAGCGGAAACATACGCCACACGCTTGTTTCCGTCCACAAAAGCGTGATTTTTACTCAACCCAAAAGCATACGCCGCAACGAGTGCGGCAACGTCAGGACGAGGCTTTCCATACACCAATAGGTTTTGCGGGCGCGCCAAGGCAGATTCCAATAAACCTTCCTCGCGCAATCCCGCCTCTCCACCATGTTCAGCAATTTGCCGCCCGTGAATGGCGCAGACAGCGGCGGGAAGGAGCCAGGTGAATTTCTTTGCCACTACTCTGCCAACCTCCGCAGGGCATCTTTGTCTTCCCGCATGACACGTTCCGCCGCTTCCATTTGCGCGGCGAAAGCAGGATTGTACGCCGTGAGTTCAATCCCGTTTTTCGTTTCAACAGCGTACAATAAATCACCCTTGCTGACGTGGAGTTTTTCTAAAATTTCTTTGGGCAGAACCACTCCGGCTGAATTCCCGACAACTGTGACCTTTAGTGTTTGCATTTGAAGTTCTCCTTTTCAATGACGATTATAACAAACGTTATAACTTTCCAGCAATCGTCATTTCGGGTTGATGTAGCGCAAACTTTCCAGTTTGCGTCTTTCCATCACTGACAATGTAGAGAGCAACCATAGAATCCCGTAGCTGACCTGATTTCAGCGAAAGCGGCTTGGATGCCATCCGGCAAACTGGAAAGTTTGCCCTACTTTCACGGAGCCAATGCCAAGCCTGACGACACTCGATTTACGGATACTTTGCCGAAAACCAGATCAGGGGAAATTATCAGCAAGCTGTTGCGTGAATTGGCAGTCGGAGGAAACGTGTCAGGCGATACTACGACACTGGAAGATTTTTTGGGGTTGGAGAAATTGCGTGAGGAAGATGAGTAAAAGCTCAGTGTTCAGATCTGACACTTGAGTGTGCCAACCGCTGCGCTTCGAAGGTGGTATGGCACTCTGAAACGTGAACCCTGAGCTGAGCGACATGAGGGTTGCACTCAGATTTTCCGCTCACCCTAATCTTACGTCAAAATTGAATTTTCACTCCTCATCCATCAATAGAATCACACTCAGAGCTTTGTTGATCAAGCAACCGAACAAATAAATTACCGAAAATAGCAACGCTACTGCAACCCAATCACCATCATAGAGAGTAACAAGCCGATCATGTTCGGGCAACATTCTGTGGATCAAGTCTGAAGACCAACTACCCCAATAAACAAATTCGCCAATAACCCATCCGATACAAAATATTTCTACAACTAAATTGAATGGATTATTTTGCTTAAAACTTAATATTAAGTTAACCAATAGAAAGAATAATATTCGATAAATTAGTAGCGGCTTCCAGTTACTCCAATGTACAAAATCAGGAGAGTCATTACGACGGCGAAATTCTATGTAAAACATTAGGCAGGTTGAAATAACTGCAACTAAACTAATTATTCTTACCTGTATTTTCATCATACTTACACGCTTTGTTATATTATCTTCTACTTAAGTAATTAATGACCACGTTTTTTCATAGACTGCTCTGCAGCACTAACACACTTATTAATAGCATCATCATACTTTTCCACATTATCCAAGTCGTGAATCGTGATCAAAGAAGCAGGGTCAGAAGTGCTAATACCCAGATTATCACTCCAGTTCTTTTCTCTTGCACCGACCCCATTTGCATGAAAAAGTTCATGTGCTAGAGTTACAAGAAAATTTCTCCCTCCTGCATCAATTAGTTTTTGGGTCATGAATATCGTAGGCAGTGCACCATCTTTAAGATATTTCTGTTGCCCATGTTGCCCAATAGTCATTGCATCACCATTAAACGCTCTCGCCTGTGCCATATATCGTGGTAGTGCTTCCTCTCCATTTGGAGTTAGTTGAAGACGCTTAGAAGCAGCCCCTGCACTTGTATTTTGTAGATACTCGTATAACCCGATATTGATCCCTTTACCCTTTTCTGATGGTGATAGTAAGTTTACTAAATCAACTCCTGCTGCTTTGAACGCACTTATACAGCCTTTATCGTTTACAAATCCATATAGAGCTTCCCAAATTTTATTTGAGCGCCCTTGAGTTAAATTAGAATCTTTATCTAGCTCCACCTTACCCACCTGCGGAATAAGCTCTTGCTCTTTCCCACCGGGGACATTTTGAAGAACGAACTCAAAATATTTTTCACTAATTGTTGTTCCTGCATCCAGTGTCCCGTCTGCCCTCTCCTTGCCTGTCCCTGTCACAAACTTATCTCGTGATTTCGTAGTCATGCTATAACCGATCCCACCAACGGTGTAGCCACTCTTAATCATTGAATCTGTCACTGGTCCAGCCGCTGGAACAGACTCAATCTTGACCGTGCCGTTACTAATGGCGAAATAAACCTTGTCGCAGCTTTCTACTTTCCCATTCAGCATACAAATCTTGGTTTGGCCGGGT
>JAYVZE010000094.1:0-14591 GCA_043783625.1 Blastocatellia bacterium
GCCAAGCTAAAGCTTGTACTCCATGCTTCTGAACCAAAGATCAAAGACCTTATTAATAATGAATCTAAACTTGATTTCAACATGGCGCAAACCCGATCAATAAATTCGCGCGACTTCAACTTATTTTTTTGTGTCGCCGCGCTCCTCATTCTCTGCTCAATTAATTTCTTCTTTCAGCTCGGTCACGTTTCTTATATCGGACCGGATGAACCGCGCTACGTGCAAATCGCACGGGAAATGTACGAACGCGGCGACTGGATCACACCACAATTGTGGCATCTGAACTGGTTTGAAAAACCTGCGCTGACCTATTGGCTGACGGCGCTGGGATTCAAATTTCTGGGTCGTTCTGAATTCGCAGCCCGCTTTCCGACCGCAGTTTTTTCAACCTTTGGAATTTTCCTGCTGTTGTATTTCGGTCGCCGGATTTCTTCGTATCGTTTCGGCTACCTCGCCGCCATGAGCCTCGTCTCAAGCGGGATTTGGATTGGGTTTTCCCGCGCGGCAACGTTTGATTTACCACTCGCCGTAGCGATGGAAATCGCACTCGTCTTTTTTTATCTCTGGTTTCAAGACCGCAAACATCGTGACTGGTATCTTTGCTGCTTCGGAGTCGGTCTTGCCATGTTAGCCAAAGGATTAATCGGAATCCTGCTGCCTGCGATCATCATCGGGGCATTTTTATTGCTCAATGCTGAGCTGCTGACGATCCTCAAAAACCCGAAACTAATGGTCATCGGATTCCTGATTTTTCTGGTGACAACTTCGACGTGGTACGCGCCAATGCTGGTGCTGCACGGACAATCATTCATTAATGAATTTTTTATCCAGCATCACTTCCAACGATTTTTGACCGATAAATATAAGCATTCTCAGCCGTTCTATTTTTTCCCGATAGTAGCACTTTTAGGCTGCCTGCCGTGGACGCCGTACCTGCTTCGCTCTCTTTATGCAAGTTGCCGGGATTGGCGTGAACTGCTGCAATTTCGTTCGCAGCCGCTGAGCTTATTTTTATGGCTGTGGGTCGGAACCATCATCGGATTTTTTTCAATTTCTTCTTCCAAATTAACCGGATATATCTTGCCCGTTTTTCCGGCTATCGCCATTTTAATCGGACATCAATTCAATAAATGGTGGGAGCAACCGCCGCGCTCACTCTGGCGTTGGATCATCACAGGACTGTGTGCGCTGATGTTGATTGGAGCGGGTTGGCTCGCGATTCACTCTTCAGGTTTCAACTTCTGCAACTCATTTGTGGTGCTGCAAGTCTCCGCCGCACTGGTTGTGACTGCTGTGAGTTGCTTCTCTTTATTAGTTTTGAAAAGTGAGCGCGGAGCAACGTTGGCGATGCCTTTTGGATTAGCTCTCACTTTGATGATGGCACTGAGAGCTTTTAATCCATTGGTTGAATTCAAACAGACAACGGCTGAAATTGCGGTCAAAGCCCGTGAAGCGGCCACCCCGAATGAACGCCTCGTTTTTTATATCAACAATCATCACAGCATTGATTATTACGCACCGGATTTACCACTGCGCGATGCGCATTCGGAATTAATCACGCTGATGAAGCCCGAACAAATTGCTGCGATGATCGAAATGCAGCCCTCCAAAAGCCTGTTGGTTCTATCGCCTGTCCGTTGGATCGAACAAATCGAAGCTGTCATGTCAACTGAAAAATTATGGACGAGAGATCGTTGGACATTGGTCAGAGTGAAGAATAAGTAACAACACTTGCCGATGTGCCAGCATCTTGCCGGCACATTTCTTCACGAACGCTGTGCCAGCAAAATGCTGGCGTCCCAAAAAAGAAAAAGGCGTCATTGCTGACGCCCTTTTCTTTTTGAAGTTAGTGGTGAGCCGTGCGGGACTCGAACCTGCGACCCACTGGTTAAAAGCCAGTTGCTCTACCGACTGAGCTAACGGCCCACTAAAGTAAACCGTGATACTACCAATCGCTCAGCCTTTCGTCAACCCGTCCAAAGATGATTTTTATCACAAAAATCGTCCCCCTCTATAGAAGGGAAAAAGTAAATTCCAATGACATTCTAGCTGATACTGGCTGCCCATTTTTCATGGCGGGCGTGAATCTGAATTTATGCAATGCCTTGATAGCTTCCTCATCCAAACCATCCGGCAATCCACGAGTTACCCTGATCGAAGTAATTCTCCCATCCGCCGTAAAGACTGCGCTGACCACAACCGTACCTTGAACGCGATTCGTTCTGGCCTGCTCAGTGTAACGAGCTTTTTCCGTATGGAGGAAATTGGGCTTTACACTTCCAGTCGCATTGACAATCTCATCCCCATTTCCATTGCCTCGCCCCCCGCCGCCCGTACTCATGTCTCCGCCGCCTTTGTTACCACCTCGACCTGGCCCTTGCCCTTCTCCCTGACCACCACCAAGACCCCGCCCGCCACCATTGCCCAACGAAGGAAGCGCAGCGTCTACTCCATTTTCCATCCCGATTCTACCAGCCATTTGTTTTGATAACGCATCGTCACCTTTCGTCAACATTGGCTGGACAAGCGAAGGATTCGTCACGGTCGGCGTACGCTTTGAAGGCGGCATTACTATCGGAGCCATTGTCATTTGTGGTGGAACTCCCTTAGTGACAGGTGTCGGGTCAACGTTTCCGCCACCACCATGAGCAGCCTCAGGTTTTGGCTTGCTACCTCCCATCAACCCACCCTTCCCTTTGACCACTACTTCTTCTTTCGGTTTTGCTTTAGCCACTTCAGGAGGCTTCTCATTCGTCAACGAAGTCAATAAAGTGTACTCGGATTTGTCTACATCCATGATTCCGCATTGTTTCGGGAAGACCTGACAGAACCATCGATCAGAGGTAAAGATGAAGGCCAATAAGGCTACGACCGGAACCCAGTTGGCGAATTCCAAGCTTAGTTTGGGAATCGTAATAAAACTGGTGAAGCGGCTAACGATGCGATTCAACAGAAAGCCGCGAACCGCAAAACAGGCTACTAAATAAGTTACTAACCCGATGGCGATGGCATTGAAAAGCGTCCCTTTGGCTTTGCCCATTGCGGTTGCCGCCATAAGGCAGATATACAACGTAGCGTAACCGACAATCGCCAATTCCGAACCCGCTAACAGCGCATTACGGCGACGGAGATTGGTGCCTTCACCGCGAATAAAATCACTGGCAAATTTTTTGGGGTCGGCGCGTAACTCTGTCACGACCTGCCCAACTTCACGCGATACTCGTGAAACCAGCGATTCGTCGGCGAGCAGCACCTGAAAATTATCAGTGGTTCCGGCGGCGACACGCTTGGCTCCGAATTTCACATCCTGAATATTTTTCAAATTGGAAATCAGGCGCGATAAAAGCGTGCCGGAATCCGGCATCGAAAATTTTAATTCGCTCCCGCCGGGAACCATCGCATAACTGTTCGGAGCGGCGGCTTTTGTCGTCGCGCTCGTCGCTGGTATTTCTTTGGGAGCAACAGGCGGAGCCGGAACACTGGCAGCCACAGGTACGGCAACAGGCTTTTCAACCTTTGGCGGAGCCGGAGGAGGCGCAGGAGCGGCAGGAACAGAAGCGTTAAATTCAATATTACGCGGCGCAACATACGTTGGCACCGGTTCAATTTTTGGCTCAACTTTTGGAGCGATTGGCTCTGAAACGACTTCACGGCTGAAGGCTTCCAGCGTGGTAACTTCTTCGGTAGGATTCGGAACCATCGCCGCGTTCATACTGCGCTGATAATCGTCATTCGACATCAACGAAGAATTGCATTGCGGGCAATATTTGAATCCGTCCGGGTAATTGCTAGATTGACAAGTTGGACAAACTTTCATGACTCACCTCGAAAAATTTTGGTAATCTTAGACCCGTATCTCATTAAAATCAATAAATCATCCCTATTTTCAGTCGGTTCATTAGGTGTCTAAGACTCTCGTTAGGTTGTCCTGCCGTAAATAATTTTATCAGCAGTAACAATCATAAAACGCCTGTCAGTTCATTTTTGTGACAAGGTTTGTTCTTTTTTGTATTGCTCAAGTTTGCGGTACAAAGTTTTTCGACCAATGCCCAAAATTCGGGAGGCTTTGGCCTTGTCTCCTTCCGCAAAAAGCAGCGTTTGCTCAATCATTTTCCGCTCGACATCTTCCATCGAAGCGGGAAATGAAATTTCAATATTACTATTATTCGTGGTGTCAGAAAATTGCGCGCGGATCGCTTCCGGCAAATCCTGTTCGGTAATTTGACGACCCGCCGCCACGATGACAGCGCGTTCCATACAATTTTCCAGCTCACGCACATTACCCGCCCAAGTGTAATTTCTGAGCATTTGAATCGCGCGGTCGCTGATGCCGAGGACACGCTTGCCGCTGCGCTTCTGGTAATGTTCGATGAAGTGAATCACTAGAGAATAAATATCTTCGGAGCGTTCGCGCAACGCTGGCAGCTCAATCGGGTACACGTTCAACCGATAAAATAAATCGCGGCGAAATCTGCCAGCTTCAATTTCGGATTCAAGATTTTTATTTGTCGCGGCGACGACGCGAACATCCGTTTTGATGACTTCGTTGCCGCCGACGCGCGTGAATTCTCCGTCCTGCAACACGCGCAGCAAACTGACCTGCGCGACTAAACTCATTTCGCCGATTTCATCTAAAAAAAGAGTGCCGCCGTTGGCTTCTTCAAATTTCCCAACGCGCCGCGAACGCGCATCGGTGAAGGCTCCGCGCTCATGTCCGAAAAGCTCCGATTCCAGCAACGAGGCCGGAATCGCTCCGCAATTAATTTTCACAAACGGCTTTGACGCGCGGCGTGAATTGAATTGCACCATGCTTGCAATCAGTTCTTTTCCGGTTCCCGATTCGCCCTGAATTAAAACTGTCGTATTGCTGTCAGCAACGGTGAGTGCCATTTCGATAGCTCTGCGCAGCTTCGGCGATGAACCGATAATTTTTTCATTCGAGCGCACATCATTCAATTCCCGCTTGAGCCGAATCACCTCAGAAGCCAGACGATCTTTTTCGAGCGCAATGCCGACTTGGGAAGAAATTCCGCCGAGCAAGTTGGCTTCGTAGCTGGAAAACCGCGCAGACTCATTCGCCCAAACCAGCGCGAGGATCCCGAAAACATTGCCTTTGATTATCACCGGAGCGATTAAAGCCGATTCGCCTTTGATAATATTATTCAGGACGTGACGCGCCAGCGGAGAATCTTTGCGGGTTTCAAATTTAAGAATCGTACCTTCTTCCATGACTTCGCGCACGTCAGGATGATCGGGCAATCGCAGGCTCCGCGCCTCACGAAAACGGGCTTCGATATTGCGCTTGGCATCGAAGCCGCGCCGCGCTCGAATCGTATCAAAATGAAGGTTTTCGCCCGCCGTATCAAGAATCGCAATGCAGCCATAATCCGCGCCAAGCAGCTCCAATGCTTTATCAATCACGAAGTCTTTGATCTCGTTAAAATCGCTGCGCGTATTGATGTCGTTGGAAATTTCGAGCAGCAATTTTGTAATCGAAATCTCGCTGACTTTCTCGTCGTAGAGCCGCGTGTATTGAATGGCGATGGAAACCTGCGCTGATAACCATTCGACCATTTTGATTTCGGATTCGCTCCAATCGTGCGGCTGCGAAGTGAAATGAAGTCCGAGGACTCCGAGCAATTCACCTTTAAAAATGAACGGAGCAATCAACACGGAGCGCGTCCCAATCAACTGACAAGTCGTGCGCACCCACAGCGGTAAATCCGATTTCGCAATATCGTTGATCGCAAAATGCCGAACCTGGGCGAGGCGTTCATAAATTGCTTCTTTGGGAATGAAGGATTGCGGGATGTGAAATCCAGCCCCGGATTTTAGATTTTCGCTGGCGCGATATTCATAACTAACGACAAAACTACCATCTTTTTCCGGCGTAATCACCGTGCAGCGATCTACACCAAGCAACCGTCCGAGTTCGTTGACGGTCGCCTGTAGGAAGCGATCCATATCAATCACGCTGTTGATTTCGGGATTGATGCGATTGACTAATTCATCGCGGGCTTCGTAAAGTTCAAGCAGTTGCGCCTGATTGATTGAATCGAGTTCTTGCATAATTCAATTGGAGCACCAGCATCCTGCTGGCTCCGCGAGCGCGTGAAACGCCGCTCGCGTGACGTGGCGAGAAGAGCTTGTAGCCTGCCAGTTATTATCCTCGCCACTATGTTTGCATCGCTGCGCTCGCAAACAGCCAGCAAGATGCTGGCGCTCCCAGTTTGCTCCCAGCTTACGCCGAAACCGAAGTCACCTGCCCATAATCGTGCGACATCACGCGAAATTCTTTTTCGACTTTCGGTTCCGGTAAATTCAAAATTTCATTCCAGGTTTTCGCAATGCGCCAGCCGATGGTGACTTCTAATTCACCGATTGTCATGTTATCCAAAAATTTCTCATCGCTGTCGCGCCAGCAATCTTTTGGAATCAAAACAAACTTTCCTTCAAAGTTTTTCGCCGCTTTCACAAAGTCGCGTCCGGTCAATAATCCCGCGACGGTAACACCTTTGCCAAAAAAAGTATTCTCTACGCGGACGGCTTTTAAGCGTGTGCCGAATTTGCTGTTCATTTCTAAAACTGCGGCCTGCAAGATTGGAAAAAATATTTCTCCGGTCGCAATTGTGCCGTAGATCGCCTTCGCGGTTTTCGCCGGATTCTTATCTTTTTCGAGTACTTTTTGTAATTGCCTCAGACGCTTGGAATGGTCTTCGTAAAACTGTCGAACCATCCCGACTCCATCCTCAATTTGCGGATACGAATCATCTTCCGCCTGAAACGCACGAACGATTTTATAGTGATTTTTATTGGGGATTTTTCTTCCAGCGCGAATGTAAAACTCGTCTCCGAGGAAAGCAAACGAAGTGCCCAATTTCATTTTCAGTTCCGCCTGAATCGGGCTGACCAGATCAATAATTTCCGCGCAATATTCATCCGTCACTGGAATCAAACGATCACGATATTTATGTCCATCCGTAATGCCCAGCGGCACAATCGCCGTCGAGACCAGGCCCGGATGCAAGCCCGATAAATCACGAATTGTTTTGACCAACTGCTGACCGTCATTCAGCGTCGGACACAGCACCACCTGCGCGTGTACTTCAATTCCGTTGTCGGTGAAATGTTTGATCTGGGCGAGCACGTCTACCCGTTTTTCGTAGCCGAGCAGTAACGCACGTAACTCTAAATCTGTCGCGTGAACAGAAACATATTGCGGGCTGAGTTTTTGTTCGATGACGCGGGCGACTTCGTTTTTTCCAATCGTTGTGAGCGTGGAATAATTTCCATACATAAACGAAAATCGTACGTCTTCGTCACGTACCCACAGGCTTTCACGAGAGCCTTCAGGGTTTTGCTGAATGAAACAAAAGATGCAATCGTTGCCGCATTGACGCGGACTCATCGGTTCAAAATCAATGCCCCAGCGTTCCGATTCATCCTTATCAACTTCGATTTCCCATTCTTCGCCGTTCGTTTTAATGACTTCGAGCGTGAGTTCTTCTTCACCCGAAGTAAGGAATTTAAAGTCCAGTGCGTCGCGGACACGCTTGCCGTTGATCGTCCAAACTCTGTCGCCAATTTCGAGGTCAATTTCAGAGGCCAGCGAATCGGCTTCGACGCCGATGATTTTGATACCTTTTGCCATAAATTACTTCTGAGACATTGTAGCGTATTCCAGAGAATTAATAAGGAAATAGACCGCAGATGACGCGGGTTATGCGGATTTTCGCTGATCTGATCCGCGTAAACCCGTGTTATCCGCCTAATTTGTGGTCTATTGCCTTTCGGCATTTGCCATTGCGCTACATTACGCTTCGCCAATTCCCGCTAATTTCTCAATAATTCTAAATAAACTCTGCGTCCCGTCATCCCCGCGCCCTTCGGCTTCGACTGCGGCAAGTAATTGATGAACGAGAGAAGCTCCAGGCAACGGCGTATGATTCTGGCTCGCGGCTTCCAGCACTAATCGCAAATCTTTTTGTTGCAGCCTGACCATAAACGCCGGAGCGAAATCACGATCTACAATTTTCTTGCCGAGGACTTCGAGCGCCCACGAATTCGCAGCTCCGCCCGTCAACGCGCCCTGAACCGTACGCAAATCCAATCCGGCTTTCGCGGCAAAAACCAAGCCTTCGCACGTCGCCAATAAATTTCCAGCGACAATGACTTGATTCGTTAATTTCGCCTGCTGTCCGTTTCCGACTTGACCAAAATGCGTGATGCGCTTGCCCATCGCTTCTAACACTGGTCTGGCTTTTTCGAGAGCCTCGGCTTCCCCGCCGACCATAATCGTTAAGGTTCCTTCGATGGCTCCTTTTTCTCCACCCGACACCGGAGCGTCTAACCAATGACAATTTTGCTTAGCGGCTTCGGCGGCTAATTCCTGCGTGACCTTCGGCGAAATCGTACTCATATCAATGATAATCGTACCAGGTTTCGCAGTGGCAAAAATTCCATTTTCGCCACGAGCTACGGCGACCACATCAGGAGAATCCGTCACCATGGTGATGACGACATCGCTGTTGGCGGCGACTTCGGCAGCAGTGTTGACGGCTTTGACATTGCCGAGTTCTTTATTGTCCTGCGCGAATTTTTCTGCTTTGCCCGGCGTCCGCGTTGCCACAGTTACCGCATATCCGGCACGCAGCAAATTGCGCACTTGCGGTGCGCCCATAATTCCTAAACCAATGAAACCAATTTGCATGTTCTCCTCCTGAATGTAGACACTAAAATGTAATGTGATAAATTAACTTATTAAGTTATTTGATTCAAAGAAGAATGGTTTATCCACGAAGAACACGAAGGGACACGAAGAAATGATAGAAATTACCTTCTATCTATTTTGAGAATTGCAGCATCAAAAGTCGGAAATTTTTGTAGTTCAGAGATTACTCAGCTTCGTGTCCCTTCGTGTTCTTCGTGGATAAATTCTTCTTATATTTTTTATTATTCCAGCGATTAAGATAAAAACTTATCGTACATTTTTGAGGATAAAGCAATGGAAGCGTTTCGTGAAAGCATGCTGCAATTAATTACGCAGACTTCGACCAATTTACCCGCCGATGTGCGACAGGCAATGATGGCTGCGATGGATCAGGAAACCGGCGCACGCTCCGGGCAGGCATTGAATGTCATTGCCACGAACATTGACATGGCTTGCGATAATCAAGGTCCGATTTGTCAGGATACGGGCTGGCCTACCTTTGAAGTTAAAACTCCCGTCGGTGCTAATCAAATCGAAATGAAAAAATGGATTCATGAAGCCATCGCGGAAGCCACGAAACGCGGCAAGCTCCGTACGAATTCCGTTGATTCACTCACTGGAAAAAACAGCAGCGACAATCTGGGGCCGGGAACGCCAACCATTCATTATGAGCAATGGGAAAATTCCGATGAAATCGAAGTGAAACTGCTGCTCAAGGGCGGCGGCTGCGAAAATAAAAATATTCAGTATTCGCTGCCGATGGAAATCCCGCACCTCGGCAAAGCCGGACGCGATTTAGACGGCGTTCGCAAATGCCTCCTGCATGCCGTCTGGCAAGCGCAGGGACAGGGATGCAGCGCGGGCGCAATCGGCGTTTGCATTGGTGGAGATCGTGCGCAGGGATATTTGAACGCCAAAGAACAATTGTTTCGTACGCTGGACGATGAAAACCCGATTCCTGAGCTAAACAAATTGGAAGATTACATCATGCAATCCGCCAACACACTCGGCATTGGGACGATGGGATTTGGCGGCGGCGTCACTTTAATTGGCTGCAAAATTGGCGTTTTGAATCGCTTGCCTGCCAGCTTCTTTGTTTCCGTAGCTTATGACTGCTGGGCATTTCGTCGCCTCGGCGTCATTCTTGATGCCAAAACAGGCGAAATTAAACGATGGCTCTATCGTGACGCCGACAAGCCTGAAACCAAAGTCGCACGCGGCGAAGGTTTCGTTCACACCGGAAACGAAAAAATTCTTCGCGCTCCGCTGACCGAAGCACAAATCCGCACTTTAAAGGTCGGTGATGTAGTTTTGATTTCCGGCGATCTGTACACCGGACGCGACGCTGTTCACGCGCATCTCATGAAAAACGATCCGCCCGTTAGCTTAGATGGTGCGATCCTTTATCATTGCGGCCCCGTAGTTTTGCAGGAAAACGAAAAGTACCAAATCAAAGCCGCCGGCCCGACGACCAGCATCCGCGAAGAACCCTATCAAGGCGACATCATCAAACGCTACGGTGTCCGCGCAGTGATGGGCAAAGGTGGCATGGGTGCAAAAACCTTAGCCGCCATGCAAGATTTCGGCGCAGTATATTTGAACGCCATTGGTGGCGCGGCGCAATACTATGCCAAATGCATTGACGGAGTGGTAGACGTGAATCTGCTGGAATTTGGAATCCCTGAGGCAATGTGGCACCTGCACGTCACCGACTTTCCGGCGATAGTCACAATGGATTCGCACGGAAATTCGCTACACGCAGACGTTGAGCAAGCCTCAGCAACGATTCTGAAGGCGTTAGCTGATCCTGTCTTTTAGCACGATGGCAATTTGTTTGGAACGAACGATTTTCGAGGATTGAAATCAAGCATTCCTTCTGGAGGGGGAAGGAAAATCCTCAATTTAACTTACATCCTAAGCAGATTGTGACTCACCAGCAAATAATGACGCAAACGCTTCGCGCGCACTGGGCGTCTCTTTACGAGCACTCAGCCAGGTTTGTGTGGCCTTGATCGCTTGTGTCGTCATACTGGGAGCAGGTTTAACTTTCTGCCTTTTCCCTTTTTTCCGTAAGTGAAAATCTGCTGGAATTTCGTCCTTTTTGACCAATCTCGCTTTGTTATTCATATCAATTTACAGTCTGTTTTTGTAATGGAAAGAGGGCTTCATCGTAAGGTTGACTAAATAAATCAAACTTAAAATTCTGCCAGATCAACTGAAATAAAAATCTAGTTTCAGCCTAAGAGAAATACACCGCTTGCGAATGAAGCAATCCTAGTAAGGAATGGGGCGATTGCTGATGTGAGCAAGAAGGGCTGAAAGTTGGCATTAGCTAACTTCAAACCCAAGTTTAACACATCACACATGGATTGCAAGCGTTACTTTAGATAATTGATGTCGCAAAATAGTTGCATTCATGTTCCAAAAATAAGGAAACTTTAATTTATTTATTGTTTTTGCCGCTTTTTGCCGGGAAAATAAGCAGCCAATGCCAGCAGATCAGCCCTCCTCCGACCATCGCAGCCAGCCATAAATGATACGCAATTGCACAAACAGTGTATAACACTAGGATGCCCAGCCCGGAATTCTGGATTGGACGGCGAACGTGAAAACTTCTCCGAAACAGAAAACTATCAACCAGCGCTACAAAAGTACTGACCACAAACCATCCAACAAAATTGCGGAACGGAATTTCGTAATAAATTCCACTTTCACGCCAAATCCAGTACCCGAATTGATGCGCTGCTAACGGATCAATCAGCAAATCAATCACCGTCATCCATCCACCAATAGCAATAATTGTAAAAACTCTGGAGAGTTTAAAAGATACGACCATGTGCTGGACGTACCCGATTAGTAACAACCACGCACAACTCATTGCCAGCGGGACACCGAAGCAGTTCGGAGCCAGGATTTCAGTATAATAATACTTACCAAACAACCAGCCATATCGAACGCCAACGACTTCGGCAACAAAGCCGAGGAAAGCCGCCAGACACAAACGCATCCGATCCTGCGGAGCAGAATTGAATAACACCAGTGCTCCGGCTACGAAAAGAAAAACAGCACTGGCAAAGCCATTCAACGGAGCTTTTTTATTGACCAAATGTGAATATGCCGCACCAACCAGCATCAGGTAAAAAAGAAAACTCAGAATTCTGATTGCCTGCTTATGCCAATTCATATTTTTTAATAAGATCGGCAGTTATTTGGGCTGAAAGCAAAACTGTCGGAGTCCCGCCGCCGGGATGCGTGCTACCGCCAACATAATATAATCCTTGATACTTACTGTCTTTATTGGGTGGACGCAAGAAAGCCTTTTTCCATCCATGAGAGTGAGTTCCATAAATCGCGCCGCCGGGCATCAAATAACGAGACGCGATTTTCTTCGGAGTCCAAACTTCTTCCACTACAATTTCATCTTCAATATTCGGAAAACCACCCAGACGTAAGCGATTAAAAACTCTCTTCCTGGCTTCCGCAATCATCACTTCATCCCACTCCAACTGATCGCCCGACGGTGCGTTCGCCATAATAAACAGGGACTCTCCTGCATCCGGTACGATGGAGCGATCAGAGCGGCTTGGGCAATTCACATACACCGTAGGATCATCAGGGAATTTCTGCTCATCGAAAATTTGCCGGAATTCCGCCTGATAATCTGATGAAAAGTAAATTGAGTGGTGATTCAACGAAGGGAGTGTTTTCCGGCAACCAATCAGAAATACTACCCCAGACATTGAGCGATTTTCAGGCTCCAATCGCACCGCTTCCGGCTCTCCCAGCATCAACCTGGTGTCCTGCGCTTCACAATTCGCAATCACAAGATCAGCCTTCAAAATAGTGCCATCCGATAACCTAACTGAAGTCACTCGTTGATTTGTAGATTCAATTCTATCTACTTTTTGATTAGTCAACAGTGTAATATTTAGGTTCCTCGCTAAAGTGAGAAAGGTCTCGATAATCTTATAAAGTCCACCTTTAGGATACCAGCCATTAAAAGCATATTCGATGTAAGGAATAATAGACAACGTCGCCGGTGAGTTATACGGCGAAGAGCCAACATAAGTGGGGTAGCGATTATAAAGTTGCTGCAATTGAGGACTCTTAAAGTGCGCTGAGACTACTTTCGCATAATTTCCCCACGCATGGCGAAAGGGAAAATGTTTAAGTGCTGCCAAATCACTTCGCCTCGGCGGTGAAAATGGAGGGCGTCTTAAAAAATTACCTTTGGATACTTCAAATAACCTGGCTCCGAGTTTCATAAATTTTAGAAACCCATCAGTATCTTTCGGCTCCAGATTACGGACCGTCGCTAACCATTCAGGCAGGTTAGCGGTATAAGAAAATCGCGTGCCATCAGCAAAAGAGTAATCAGACAAAGGGTGCATTGAAACCATTTCCAGATGCTCTTCTAAACGACTTCCTGCCACTTCAAATAGCTCATTAAAAATCCAGGGCATCGTAATCAACGAAGGTCCGGTGTCAAAACGAAAGCCATTTGATGACCACATATTCATCTTGCCACCAAAGGTCTCACCTTGTTCGCAAACCGTCACCTGCAATCCAAGCGCAGCCATCCGAATCGCAGCGGCCAGCCCGCCAATACCACCACCAATAATGACTACTTGTTTCGATTTCATAGGCTAAGTTCTCGTTAAATACTCCCGCCCTTTCCATTGTACACCTCGCCCTGACTTACATTGAAAATATGAACTCAACCCTAAAATTAACAAAAATATTTGGCTAAGTGGGTGAAAAAGAATACTGATAAATGAATGCTTGAATCGAAAGGCAAGTGCAAGTCTGCACATATAAATCAGAAAGACACTCATCCCCCATTTATAACTAATAGTAATTAACAAGAAAAAAGGTAATAAAAAAACTGAAAAATGAAATAGAATAAATAGCCAGAAACTTGAGTCTTTCTTAAATGCCGGATAAAAGTTTTTTTGAAACCCTGCCCAAATTTCTCCAAAAGTCTTGTACATTCTGACACTTACGACTTCCTGCCCGTCAAGGCAAATCCCCTTTCTCTGATCGAACCGCCATAACTGGGCGATTCTGGTATCTTCAAAAATTTGATCCTTAACACGTTCATGTCCGCCAAAATCTATGTAACCCTTTTTTTCAAAGAAGAGACAAGCACCATGTGCTAATCCCAGACCTGGATTCGTACTAAATTCAGATTCTTTCCTTAAAGATAAAAAACCTGGGAAGAGGCTAAAAACTACAAAATTCAGCATTGGCATGAGTAATTTCTCAGCCAGGCTTAGCATTTCAAAGTGAGGCCAGCAGGATAGAAAGGTAACTTCTCGTATTGTGGCTTCATTGAATATTCGATTAATTGCATTGGGGGCTAATCTGGCGTCCGCATCTAAAAATAATAACCAGTCACCTGTTGCTGCTTCACCTAACTGAGCGCAGGCGAAATTTTTCCCACACCATCCCGCTGGTAACGATTTGACCGGGATGCCGTAAAGATTAGGAATTTGTGCAGATAACTCGCTAAGTATGGCGGCAGTTCGATCAGTAGAATGATCGTCATACACTATAATTTCTTTAACGACCTTGCCTTGCAAGAAAACCGAGTTAAGACAGTTTTCCAGGTTTTCTTCTTCGTTACGAACTGGAATTAAGACAGAAACCAGTCCCGTAAATGATGCCTCAGTGTGCCTAACTTTTGACCAGAACAGGCAGTTCGCTAAAATAAGTAAGAGGATAGTTAGCAGGCTTAGACTAATTAATGAAATAAAGATCATATCAATATTAGCTCACATTCATTAGAGTTGTTGTGACATTTAAAATCAATGAGATAGCTGGAAATTCCAGAGGCCTGCGCAGACTTCCAGTACGTCATCGTAGAGATCGAAATCGTGCA
>JAYVZE010000095.1:0-58497 GCA_043783625.1 Blastocatellia bacterium
TTAGAAGGGCGAACTCGCGCAGAAATTTCGCGCTGGAATCATCCAGCGTGTTTCAATCCACGCCCTTCTGAGTTAGAAGGGCGAACGCCGGAATTTGCCGTACGCCGTGATTCAAAACACGTTTCAATCCACGCCCTTCTGAGTTAGAAGGGCGAACCGCCCGCGATTTTAGTCCTTTGGATACTTAACTTAGAGGTTGTTTTCCGCGAACCAATCATTTTCGGACGGGTTGAGGCTGTGACAGCATTGCTGCCTCCAGCCAAATTACTTTGTCGTGTGTAGTTTAGAGACAGCGCGAGACTCCCGCCGTTTGACCGACGCTTGTGGTTCGCGCAATCTGATTTTATGTCTGTGAAAATCATGACTGACAACATAGATACTACAAAATCAACGGTTCTTCAAAATTAATTGGCTTTTTTGTCCCGTGATGCTCAATTAAGAGGTCTGAGTCCAGAAAATAAAATCGGAGCGAATCCTGATTGGTGTCCATTTCTTTCAATAAACGATCCCGCAAAACAATCCAGTGTTGCTGGCTCAGCTTACATTCAAAGACGGAATTCTGCACCCGTTGCCCGTAATCGGAACAGGCGCGTGCAATGCGCCGCAAGCGTCGCGCATCGGCTTTGTCACTGGTTGCTACGTCGTAAGTGATGAGTACAAACATGGTGGTCGGTAGACAGTGATCGGTGGTCGGGGGGGTAGTCGATAAAGAGGCAGCGGTCAGAGAAAAATTCCCTAATCCGACCACCGACTTCCGACCACCTTATTTCAGCACACAAGGTAAATAAAGCTCTAAATCGCCGCGCAGATGACGCGCTAGAATTCTGGCTTGCAGCAGGAATAACTGTCCAATCGGAGCTTCCTGATTTAAGAGCGGATGCGTGACCACATCTTTCTTGCGCGTTTGATACGCCGTAATTAAATTTTTGCGTCCGGCTTTCGTCAGTTCTACGGTGCCGCCTTCACGAAAGTGAAAATCATCGGTCGTGATTTGTTTGCGGTTGATGAGCGTGATGGCTAAGCGATCCGCCAGCAGCGGTCTGAATTCTTCCATCAAATCCAACGCCAGAGCCGGACGATTCGCCCGCACGGAATGCAAATATCCGACAAACGGATCAAGTCCCGTCGCGGTCAAAGCGGCGATGCAATCGTTGCGAATCAAGGCGTAGAGAAACGACAAGAGGCAATTGATGGCATCACGCGGCGGACGGCGTGAACGAATCGTAAAAGCAAAGTCTTCGCGTTGTTGCCGCAAGTGCAAATCGAACACTTCAAAATACAAGCTGGCGGCTTGCCCTTCGTAACCGCGAATCCGGTCGGTGCGAGGGCGGATTTCAGAGGGCGGAGTTGTGTCCGCTTCGTCCGGTTCCTCGTCCAGCGGATGCAAGAGACGGCGCAGCAAGACGCTGATTTTATCGGCACAAGTTTGAAGAGTTTGTTTTTCAACTTCGCTGTCTGTTTCACGCGCCGAACGCAGCAAAGAGACCCGCGAATTTTGGAGTTTCCCGACAACGCACTGCTGCGCAATCGCTGCCGTTTTGTCAGGGTTTTCGGCGGCTCGATATTGCGCCATTCGCAGCAAGACACTGGTATTGGGAACACCTTCCCAGCGTCCCAATAAGTAGCCGTGTTCGCTGAGGTAATTCACATTAACGCCGTGTTCCCAGCACAGTTGCAAGGCTTGCGGGCTGAGCGAAATCTGATAGCCGAAGATGCAAATGGATTCCAGATGATGAATCGGGACGGCGAGCTTGAGCTGTTTTTCGATTTCGATGCGCAGCGTCAAATGATCGCGCGAAACATGTGTGTTTTCTGTCGTGAGAAATAAAGTATTTTGTTTGATTTCCATAAAAATTTAGTTTCGAGAAAAAGGTGGAGCGATTGGTGCGCAAGCATCTTGCTTGCCGTTTGCCAGCGGAGCGAGGCAAACGCACTTTGCGCAGGAAGCTCGCTGGCGATTACACGCCGTCCTCGCCACGTTAGCGAGCGGCGTTCCACGCGCTCGTGGCAAGCGAGACGCTTGCGCTCCAGTCGCTAAAACTCAAAATCCGAAACCCGAAACTCTGCGTTTGTAATTTCCGGCATACAAATGCCGCGCAAACTGCATCCATCACAGCGTGGTTTTAATTCTGCCGGAGGCGTAATTTCTTCCGCCAGCATGTGCCGGACAGCTTCAATTGTCCGCTGTGTTTCCTCTCGTAATTGCCAATCAAAAATCACTTCGCGGCGACGTTTACTGGCAGCATGAAAAATGTAGCCAACGGGAACTTCGCAGGCGAACATTTCTTCCAGACACAAGCCTTGCGCACAAAGCTGCACGTCGTCATTATCGAATTTGCGACGCTTGCCTTTTTTGTATTCAACGGGGATGTAGCTGTCGTCACGGACTTCGATAATGTCGGCTCTGCCTGTCAATCCGTACCGCTGCGACAGCAACGGCAACGCCCGGAGGAGCGTCGCGTCCTTGTCGGTTTCGTAGCCCGGTTCATCGGCGTGTTCGTGCAGGAGCGTGCCGATGATGGTGTGTTCGTTGTCCGCCCAAATGCCCTCGGTGTACATCAACGCGCAGCGACGCGGACAGAAAACATATTGGTTCAGAGCTGAGATGAGGACAGGTTCAAGTTCGATCATGCATACCTCAAGAGGGTGGCTGGTTTTAAATCACCTGACAATGAATGAATTGCCACTAGCTGATGGTCTTTGAAAATTAAAATCGGCAAGGAATTGACGCCCTGGAGGGGCTTCCAGATGGTAGCCAGGGGGCAGCGTTTCGCGCAACCCCTGGCAATGATCAATATTTCCAAGCCCCGGCGGGGCGGCAGACATCAATATTAATTTATCTTCGCGTCCCTTCAGGACGCGAAATTGATGGACACTCTCACCAGAGGCGGCGACCGTTTGCAACAGTCTTGCCACTGGCTACCATCTGATTGCACCTTCAGCGCATTGCCGGAATTAATTTTCAAAGACCATCAGCGAGTAGCCATTCAAGCAGGAGTATCATTACGCTGCTCACCCTTACTTTTTTGCTTGCGCGTGACATTGCTATTCCCGCGTACAATCGTCGTCACGACATAAGCCAGTTTTTCATTGTCATAAACGCAGTACGCCCGAAATTCAAACGGAAACGGGCGGCGTGTGCGAACACGAAAGGAAGTGCCGTCAGGCTGTGTTTTGATATTCACAGCCTGACGGATTCCATCGTGGATGAATTGCTCTGCTTTTTCAGCGGTCATCGGTGCAATACGGTTTTGAAACTGCTCAATCGCATGCGCCGAAACCTGGAGCGGTGAAGATTCGTTGAAAATCATTCGTGCCTCTTGTGTAATTTGACGCCGTTGGGTAATGCGTTGCTGTCCCAATCGCATTGCACTTCGTAATCAGCAAACGATTCAGGAAATTCTTTGCCGTCGCGTAACTTGACGTGAATGCCCTCGAACAATTTATGTGCCGGAGCGCAACCTAAACGGGCTTCGCGTTTGTTTTGCTCCGCATTATTTTCGTGCTGTGTGCCGACATGCTCGAAGTCGTATAGCCCGCGTACCACCATTTCACCGCGAGCGGCGGAACGGTCATGCTCGAACATGTGCAAGAGTGCTTCAAACAATAAATCCAGATCGGATTGGGTAAATCCTGTCCGCTCAGCAAAAGCAGGTGAGACATAGCCTTTCGCCACATAGAGCGCATACGGCACGATATGTTTGTTGCCCATGGTACGCTCTTTGGCGGCGTCTTCCTCTTTGGTCACGGCGCAACGAGTAATCGTGATTTCCAGTGGTGTAATGGCGTGAAACGATTGCCCGAACGTGAATTGCACGGGGCCGCGTACCTGACCGAAAGCGGAACCTTTCATCACTTCATTGCCAGTTGATAAAACCCCTCCGAAAGCGCGTACGTCATAAAATTCACGAGTAACCCATTTCATGGCGGCTTCGGCCCGGTCTTTAATGTGACCAAATTCTTCGCCGCCTTTTAGTACGCCATTATCAAGTTCGCGGTTAATGACTGCGCCTTGTTTTACGAGAATGTTGTATCCGCTTCCATTGCGGGGTGGCGCAAATTCGCTGACGTAATTTCTGACTTTGCGTTTCAGGCAGACATCCGAAACAAGGCCGCGATTAGTGTTGGGATCAAGGCGCGGCATATTACCCGCGTCCGGGTCGCCGTTGGGGTTGCCGTTGGTGACTTCAAAAAATAAAAGAAAATCGTGACGATTGGTTAATATTTGGTTGCTCATAAAATCCTCTTAAAAGCCCGGAAAGACGGGGATGTTTTCGATTTCAGCTTCGACTTCAATGGTGGATTGCGAAGCTGGCTGAGTTTGATTGCGATTAATTCTGGCTTCCTTGCGAGCCGCATCATCAGCCGCTTTTTGCTGATAAAAGCCAAGTGCAAAACGTCCTTGTTCGACGAGTGAAAAGGTACGCGGAAATTGTGGTGGTTGCATTGGTGCGGGCTGTGGAAACAGTGCCGCGATTTCGGCAATGCGACGTTTGATGGCTTCGGAAGCACCTTTGTTTTTCCGTGAGACTTTCTTCAAATGATGCTGATGCAATCGCCATAAAATGCCGAACGCGGAATTCGGAGCGGACGAAGCCGAGCCGTAATAACGCTCAACGACACCTGCGCCTTCCAATTGATAATCGTGAGCATTCATTTGCAGATCATCAAAAATTGCCAGTAACCGACCGCAGTTATAGGCTGCGTCGTTGGTCGAACAAACTTTTGTTTCCATGATGGGTTCTCCTGATTTGCGGTTGCGATTCACGATCAAACGAATGAGCGCGAATCTGGATTGATTGCGTAACGTGGTATTCGGACCGTCTTTGGTTAATTGCTTCGCCAGACGGTTCAAGACAGGTTTGAGTAATTGCAGTGACGGGGCGTGTGCTTCGAGTGCGGCGCGATACAGTTGGGTCAGGATTTCAGGTTGCAAATCTTTTGATTCACGTACCGTCGTCATTGCCAGACGATATAAACCAAGCGGCGAAGAAGTTTCTTCATCAGATTTTTTCTTCGCCGTTGAAGGTGAACCGTAAGGCGCGATTTCTAAATCCTGAAACCATTGCCGCAGATTTTCTTTGGCGGTGGTGAGCGGAACTTCTAACCAATGCCGAATGACAATGCGTCCGGCATTGCCAGCAAGCGTGACACTGTAGAATTTTTCGTTCTCAATTTCGCTGCGTTCTTCGCCGCGTAACGGCGAAGCGAGGAATTTCTTGATAGTTTCCGGCTTGGGTTGATCGAAAAGAGAAAAGAAATCTTCGGTGCTTTCTTCATAGTGACGCGCCCAGAAACAAACAATTGTCCCGCCTAATCGAAAGCTGTGTGAGCGTTGAGCAATCAGCCAATTTAACGCCGTCGTATAAGCCGTTGCTGCCTCAATTGAAGCAGGGGCGTTATAGCTTTGATCCAATCCAAAAGAAGTAAACGCAGGCTTATCAAACGAGACTATCGAAGCACCGAAGGCTTGTGTATTGGGGACACCTTTAACTTTTGGCTGGGTTGGCGCGATGGGTACAGGATAATCGCCAGTAATGAGGCAAATTCCTTTCTCAACGGCATCGTTCTTGTTGCTGATTTCCAGTTGATGGATTTTGCGCCAATGCGGTCGAATGACTTGCACTTCATCCAGCACGATTTGCCCATCAACCGAAAAAGTAAAATTTTCCGCAGCAAGTTTGACTTCGCTGCCTTCTGCCGTCGTTAACCACCAGCCAGGCTTATCTTTGCCATCGGAATCCAACTTATTTCCCCAACGCAGAAAAGTTGGTTCAGTCAGATATTGTTGTTTGAAATTTAGCAATGATTGCAACGATGGATGCTGCGTTTCAGTAAATGCAACTTCGATCTGCTGCCAGAAATCAGCTTGTTTGTCAGCATTATTTTTATCACGATCACGCCGCCGTTTTTCGTTATCCTTATCTTTTTCAGGATCAGAATCAAAGCCAAATACTGCCGTGATTCCATCGGCTAAAAATTCTGCGACACCTCCCGCAACCTTAGGGCGGCTGGTTTGCGGCGCACTGAATTCCTTGCCGCGTTTGTCGTCTCCAGTTGGGATGATGCCGAGAAAATTTCCCTCAGCATCAAGTTGTATCACCCAGCGAACAGCTTTGTTGCTGAACGCCAGATCGTCGAGCAGGTTGCGCGAATGCGCTAATTCGTAAAGTGCTTTGAGTAACATATTGATTGCTCCTTGCTGTGTTTAGAGTTCAACGTTGAGGTTGTGGCTTTGCAATATAAAACCAAGCTGAAGCTTGAACTCTGAACGCTTGTTATCCGGCAAATTTCACCCGTTCGGGATGGCATTGCATCGTCGAGTTTTCAATCTTCGCGTGAAAAAATGCGGCTTGCGGCTTGATGATGTTGCCTTGATAGCGCGGCAGATTTTTTGCCTTTTTCCCTGCCGCTGCTTTCATTGCTGCCAGTTCCACGTCGTTCATCCATTTAAAGCCCTGTGCGCGTGCGTTCGCGTCAAACACGTCGTAGAGCATCAAGCCTAAATCTTCGTCAAAGCGTTGAATCGTCCGGGCTTGTAATTCGGCTTCAGCGTTTTCGATGAGTTCAAAATCAGCGGCGAATTCGCGGACGCCAAAATACGGGCGATGAAAACATTTACCTTGTGTCGCACGGCGTCTGATTTCTTCGACATATTTGGTAATACCGTGTGGTGAGGATTGCCCTAATTGACTCAAGCGGACTTCGGCGGTGATGAGATATTCGACCTCTTGCAACGCCAGCATATTGCGCTGCGTGCCATCGCTTGCACCGCCCCCGGCTTCGATGTACGAAACCTTTTCGGGCGTCTTCATCCACGACTGAATTGCGCCGATGACGGCGGTTACTTCATTGCGTCGAAACGAAAACCATTTGCCTTTTTTGATGACACGAATGGAATCAATCAGGTAGTAAATTTGCGGTTCCCAGAAGATGGCTTCAAGGATGCCGCGTGCTGCCGAAGGGGTCATCATGGAATAGCTGACACGTTCGACTTTCATTTCGGGGCGCGTGAAACAGGCGTGATCGCCCCAGACGCGCAAGCTGATAAAGTTGTCGCTCATAAAATAAAATCCTCCGTTGGTCGTTCTTCAATGACGATGCCGAAGCGGTCGTCATAAAATCCTTCACTTAAAACAAATAATTCCAGATTCGGAAGTAGTGGTTTGATCTGCCCTAAGGCTTGCAAATGATCGAATTGATGCTGGTACAAATTTACGAAATAACGTTGCAGATGGCGCAAATCCGTTTTGCTGAAACGGGCTTGTGCTTTGGATGGTTGGCGCGTGCGAAGTTCGGCAATGAGGTCAGAACTCTTGTCGTAATGCACAATCACAGCTCGTGTATTGTCTTCGATAACTTTGGCTTCTTTCGAGGTGCTGCGGAATTTGAATTCGCTGCGCAGTTGCTGGATTTGCTTCGCATCGGTTTCAGCGAATTGATAAAGCTGAGTGAAATAACGCGCAAAAATTTCGTAATCGGTGGCAAGTTGTTCTTCCGTGATTTGTTGCAGCAACAGTGCCGTGATGTTGGTTGCCGTTGCATAAAATCCGCGCGGCAAAGTGTTCTGTTCGGGATTGAAAAGATAGACTTCGCCACGGGCTAATTTTCCTTCGCGGTTGCAACGTCCTGCCGCTTGCACAATCGAATCCAGCGGTGCGAGAGCGCGGTAAACAACCGGAAAATCTATATCAACTCCGGCTTCGATTAATTGCGTTGAGACGACGTGACAGGCTTGATTCGTTTTCAAGCGGACACGAATCTGGTTTTCCAGAATGTCGAAGCGATGTTGTGCGCACATCAGCGAAGACAAATGAAAGACAGATGATTTTTCGGATGATTGCCGCGTCAATTCTGCATACAATTCACGGGCGTGACGACGCGTATTCACAATGCACAACGCCTGATTTTGTGCTGTCATTTTCCCGGCGATTGATGCCCACGATTCGGTTGAGTCGGGCTTGGCAAAATGAAAATTGACACGTTGTAGTTTGGCGAAGGTTGCCTCTGTGTCCTGGGTGATTTCGGTGATTTCAGTTTCGGCAAATCCGTTTTTGATGGCATTCGATTGGCGGAACGCGGGTTGTGTCGCGGTCGAAAAAACAAAACTCACACCATAATCCTGCTGCAAAATTTTCAGTACATTCAATAACGGTTCCAGCAAATGCGATGGCAGCGTTTGCACTTCGTCGAAGATCACAACCGAATTGGCGATGTTGTGCAGCTTGCGGCAGCGGCTGGTTTTGGCGGCAAACAACGATTCAATAAATTGCACTGAGGTCGTCACGATAATCGGCGCGTCCCAGTTTTCCGTCGCGTATTCAAACGGCGATTTTATGGGTGAGCGTTCTTCGTTCGTGTCACTTGGCGGATCGTTCACGGCGGAATGATGTTCGATGACGATGCCTTTACGTTCAGGATCAAGTACGCGTTGATATTGTGCGGCGTTTTGTTCGATGATCGAAAGATAAGGAATGACTACGATGACGCGGCGCAAGTTATGTTGTCGTGCGTGGGCGAGTGCGAACGCCATTCCCGAAAGCGTTTTGCCGCCGCCGGTCGGGACAGTCAACGAAAAGAAGCCGGGCGGTTTTATTGCGGTCTCTACGCATTGCGCAAAAATTTGATGACGTAACTGATTGAGTTCACCAGTCGTTGATTTTGAATTTTTCTCAGCAAGTAACCTGGTGAATAATTCTTCCGGTTGTAATGGCTGAACCGGGCGAGGCTGTAAGGTGAAATGCTGTTCCGTATCCAAAAAATCAGCATCCACTAACGATGAAAACAACATCCGCACAAACATTTCAAAGCGTAGCTTATCTTTATCGAAAGTTGGTTCCACAAAGCTGAAATCAAGCTTACCAACTTCACTTTCAAATTTTGCAACTAAATCGGGCAGGCAATTTTGCGCGTTATATTTCGGGCTTTTGATGAGTTCCTGCAAATCGTCAAGATCGTGTAATCCGGCGTGATGCGCCGCAATCACAAAAGCCATTGCCCATTTGTTATGAGATTTAGCTAGTGCTGCACCATAAACAGCGTGATGCGTTTCGTGGCTGCTGTGCCGATTGCCACGTAAATATTCCTGAAACTCGACGCGATATTTTCCCAGATCGTGCAAGCGTCCCGCCCATTCGGCTACGTCGCCAAGCTGTTTATTTCCAGCTTCTGCAAATTGACGCGCCAGAGTTCCGACACATTGCAAGTGTTCAGACAATAAATGGGGTACTCCCGTTGAGTTTTCAGTATGTGCTAAAAATTTTGACATAAATTTATGAAGGGGCAGAAAAAAGCTGAAAACCGAAAGGAATAGCTGGTTAATTGGCAGGCAAGCGGGAGCCTCATATCTCGTCACCAATCCGTAAGGAACACCTTGAAAAAGCGTAATCGTTCAATGGCTCACAGGATGACCGGGGCTGAATTCATCCTTGAATATTTTGTCTGGATAATACTGAGACGGGTGGGATCGTACTATGGTTGGCGCAAAAAGAAAATGAAAATTTCCAACTCAGCAGGAGTTTTAGAGTTCACACTTCAGCCTGTTGATTTGGCAGGATACGCTGAAGCGTGAACTCTGAACAATAGCAAAAATTATGGCGCGACAGATTGCCGGAGTTCGCTGCGGAGTTTTTCGATTTCTTCCATTTTGCTGTGGACTTTGGCGAATAATTCGGCTTGCGCTTTAATGCCTTCGGCAATCAGGAAGTTGGCGGCATCGGCGCGGCTTTTATAAATTCCAGCCGAAACTAACGTGTCAATTGCGTCGGATTCACTGTCTGCCAAGCGCAAAATGACAGTCGTATCCCTGACATTCACGGCGCGTTCGACAGCTTTGTTGATGGTGTCGGGAGCCTTGGAAATAAAATCGCGGATCGCGTTGACGACATCGTCTACGGGCGTGTTTTTGTTCGGTTGAGGTGGGGTCGTGATGATCGGGACTATTTGTTCGTTGTTTTGTTCGGACATGATTTTCTCCTGGATTTATTTGGTGTGCCAGCATCCTGCTGGCAAATCTTATAAGAGCCAGCAGGATGCTGGCACACCAAAATACTTACTGATAATAGATACGTGTTCCTGCTGCGGAAAGTTCACGTTTACTGTGCTTACTGTTCCGGTTCAAGCAGCGGCTCAATTTTCGTAAATCCCAAACCGTACGCGACAAGGATGAAAGGGAATTGATTGAGCTTGGCGTGATAGTTCTCAAGGCTCGTAAAGTAATCTTTCCTCGCCTGTGAGGTTCTGTTCTTGGCGGCTTCTAATTCGCTGCTCAACCGTAAAAAAGCGTCGTTGGTTTTGAGTGCTTCATTTTCGTCAGCCAAATGCGCTAACGGCTCAATACTGGTTTTCAAATCGCGGATGGCATTTTTTACCGGTTCGGATTCTTTTGATTCCTGCGCCTTCTTGAGGGCTTCGCGTGAGATGTTCAGCGGAGCCAATGCTTCCGGCTCTTTTTTGATAATTGCTTTGGCAGTGTCGAGAAATTTGAAGGCCGCCTCGCCATATTTATTTTCGGATTCGAGATATTGGTTATACACGTTATCCACTGATTTTCTGGCAGCGGTCAGCTCACTTTTGGCATAAGGAAACAAGCGATCTACCGGATAAAATTTGAAGTCATTTTTGAATTGCTCCCACTTCCATAATCCGTCCGGTTGCAGTGCAAAAATCATCGGAATACTTTTGTCGCCGTCGTTTTTGTCTTTGATGTTGACGGTGGCTTTGCCGTCTTTCGGATTGATCGTGCTGTCTCCGACTTCCAGCGTTTCGCCTAAAACGTTTTTCACGGTAGAGATCGGCGAATCCGATTGTGCAATAATCACCGTCGCCATCGCGTGATAGATTTCATCTTTCGTCGGTTTTTTCGCGGGAGCTTGCGCGAAGGCGGCGATTGAGGACAAAATGAGAATCAGTGAAAAAAATCTTTGCTGCATATTCCCTCCAAATAATTGTTTCCCAAAAGGAGTTTAGGTTATTTCAAACATTGAAGGCAACATAAAAGGATTGAAAGCGAATCAGTTGAAGCGGATCGAAAAACTTTCCGCCCGCCGGATTCCTCCTCACGAAATCATCACTTCAGAATTAGCCCGGCAGATGAGCGAAATTTCTCACGAAATCGGACGACAACTCGGGGTTCTCATCAACCGCAAAGGGCATATCGAACATGTCATTGTCGGAGACGCGTCAAAAATTACGCTTCCGGCGCAGGCGCGTTCGCGTTTGGGCGAATCGCGATTTAATGGATTGCGCTGCATTCATACTCATCTGCGCGGCGAAGCCTTGACGCAGGACGATTTGACGGATTTGGCATTGCTGCGTCTGGATGTAATGGGAATCATTGATGTAGACAAGCAATCGGGTTTACCGGGCTTGGTCAAAATCGCGCACATGATGCCTACTTCGGAAATTCACGACGAAGATGGCGCGACACTCAAACCGCAATATCAATTTCTCGATCCGCAAATTCCCAGCCAACTCGACGTGGATTTTCTGGAACTGATTGAATCACTGGAAGCGGAAATGTCGCGCAATCGTGCGCCGCGCAAGGCTTCTGATCGCCGTGACCGTGCGATTCTCGTCAGCGTCACGACGGCGAGCTTGATTGACGCCCGTGAATCGTTGGATGAATTAAATGAACTGGCAACTTCAGGTGGTTTGGTCGTGCTTGATGAAATTATTCAACGCCGCAAACAGCTTGATCCTGCGACACTGATCGGAAAAGGGAAGCTCGAAGAAATCATCATTAGTTGCCTGCAACTCGGAGCTGACATGATTGTTTTTGATCGTGAGCTGCAACCAAGTCAGGTGCGTGCGATTAATGCGGCGACGGATTTGAAAGTCGTAGATCGTTCGCAATTAATTCTGGATATTTTCGCGCAACGCGCTCACACGAGCGAAGGTACGATTCAGGTTGAGCTGGCGATGTTGAAATATATGTTGCCGCGCTTGTCCGGTTCGGGAACCGCGATGTCGCGCCTGATGGGAGGCATCGGCGGTCGCGGGCCGGGTGAAACAAAACTCGAAGTTGATCGTCGCCGCGTCCGTGACCGGATTACATTGCTAGAGCAGCAATTGGACAAAGTCCGCGAGAGTCGCCAACAAAGACGGGCACAACGGGCGCGTAAGGAATTACCGATTGTTTCGATTGTCGGTTATACGAATGCCGGGAAAAGTACATTGCTGAATCAATTAACCCACAGCAAAGTCGTCGCGGAACAGAAAATGTTTGCGACACTTGACCCGACTTCCCGGCGGTTGCGCTTGCCGCAGGATCAGGAAATTATCATCAACGATACGGTAGGATTTATTCGGGATTTGCCGAAGGATTTACTGAATGCCTTCAAGGCGACACTCGAAGAAATTGAAGAATCGGATTTGCTGGTTCATTTGGCGGATGCTTCTTCGCCGACGCTGGAAAATCAATTGCAATCCGTCGAGAAAATTTTAGAAGAATTAGAGCTTCACCATATCCCGCGCCTGTTAGTTTTCAATAAAGCTGATCTCGTTGATCCTGAAGTCATTCAGAATCTTTGTGTCGTCCATCGCGCTATTTCAGCCTCCGCGATTAATCGTCGTTCGTTGTCAGACTTGACGAATAAAATTAGCGAAATGTTGAATGAAGGTGAATATCGCAAGGCTTCCGATTTGCATCTTCAGGCGACGGATCAATTACTGATGTAAAGAATGGGGTGAAGTGAAAAAAAGATGATTGTTACTGAGAAAACAAAATCGGTAGTTCGGAAAGTGAACCCTCAAAAATATGCTGATCTCTTGAAGTCGGCTCAACCTACTCGTATTTCCACTGAGGCTGATTATGATCGGGCAATCGCTTTTGTTGACAAGCTGATTACCAAGGCAAATCCAAGTACTGAAGAAGAAAAGATTTTAGAGTTGATGGTGACTTTAATTGAAGTTTATGAAACCGAACATCATCCCATCCCGAAAGCTGAACCACGATCTGTCATTAAAATGTTGATGGAAGATCGCGGGCTTGAGCAAAAAGATTTGATTCCTGTGTTAGGTTCAAAAAGTGCGGTGTCACAGGTGCTAAATGGAAATCGTCAACCAAGCAAAACGCAGGTGAAAAAATTAGCTGAATTCTTTCGCGTCAAACCAGAACTGTTTGTTTCCTTCGCAGATTAATTACGAAGACCTCTTTCATCACTCCGCAATATAGCGATAATGTCCGATAATTTTCCATTCAAATAATCGGTTTTCAAGCTTCGCTCCCGCTCCGATATTGTGAATAATCAAGTACGTTTTTGCGTCATCAGCTTTGATGTCACTGACCAATCCGATGTGGGTCAGCCCACCTGCTAATTCCCACGCGACAACATCGCCGGGTTGGTATTCATTGGCGTTGGTTGTGAGCGGGAGCAGTTTTCCCTGACGCTCAAACCACGTCATTAAATTCGGAACGCGCCGATGATCTATGTTGCTGTCGGGCTTTTTTAAGCCCCATTTCTTAGGATATTTGGCGAAGCTCTTTTTCATGTCTTCGTGCAATTCTTTTTGCAGATCAACTTCAATCGCACGAAAAGCGCGGATGACAACATCGGCGCAGACTCCGGTTTTGGCGGGTACGTCTCCGCCGGGAAAAGTGAGTTTTGTATAGGCAGGATCGTATTCCGTGGTCACGCCGACCTGTTCGACCGCCGCTGCAATCAGCTTTTGATTCGGCGTCAGCGGTTTCTTTTGCTGAATTTTTTGGAGTGATGGAGAAAGCTCCGCCAATGGTTTGGTTTGAGCAAGGTTGGGATGACAACTGAAAAAAAGAAATGGTAACAAGGCAAATAATAATCGCATCTTCATACCTCTAAGCTGAGATTATACATCAAAATCGGTTGCTTTTCGCGGGTTCGTAATTTGTCGAACCTCCAATCTTAATTGCAAATGCTCAATCATATCTTTGAGGCGATTATTCAGGCGGCTGAGTCGTAAATTGGTATTCGTCATTTCCAGCCACATCTGCTTTTCTTCAAGTTCGACATCAAGACTGGAAGCCATGACAAATGAAAGTGTGACCGGATCATCCGGTAATTCCGGGATTTCGGTGACGTTCACTTCGTTCAATTGCATCGCGGCTTTGATGAGCTGGGTGAATAATCCGCTCGATTTATCACGTAAGACAAAATCTTCATCGAAGATCAAATCATCTCCGAAAAATTCTATTTCTGCCTGTTGGTAAGGTTCGCCGTCTACGAGTTTTTTTACGATGAAACGATTTTTTCCGGCGCATAAAATATTCGAACGACCATCCTCCATTTTTTCATTGGCGACAACTTCGACGGTACAGCCGACGGCTCCCGGTTCTGGCAAATCAAATTTCGACGTAAAGATAATCCCAAAGGTATGATCGGTCTTTTGGATGTCAGTCAGGAGCTGACGATAACGCGGCTCAAAAATGTGCAGCGGTGTCGCGACAGCGGGGAATTGAACCAGCTCTAATGGGAAAATTGGAATAATCATAAAGGTATGTTGAAATAAACTTTTGCTGAAAATTCACTTTTCTAAAGAAATAAGAAATTATCCACGAAGGAACACGAAGATGGCACGAAGAAAGGCAACCACCTAGTTGGTAAAACACGCCGAAGAATTTTGAAAACTTCAAGTACTTCGTGGATAATTCATCTCAATCATCACTACTTTACATGACCCGTACGCAACAAATAGGATCATTACTTTTTTTCTTCGCTGTGCTCAGTTTAGCATTTTTTCGCTGGATTTCATGAATTCACTTCCATTAATTGCCATTGTCGGGCCGACGGCTTCGGGGAAAAGTGATCTTGGGATTGCGCTGGCGCAACGATTTAACGGTGAAGTTATTAACTGTGATTCCGTGCAATGTTATCGCGGATTGTATCTCGCTACGGCGAAAGTTCCGGTGGCAGAACAGGGTGGAATCCCGCACCACTTAATTGATATTGCGGAGCCAACTGAAAATTTATCAGCCGTAGCTTGGGCGCATCTGGCGCGTGAGAAAATTGAAGAAATCGAGCGTCGCGGCAATCGTCCAATTTTAGTTGGCGGCAGCGGGTTTTATCTGCGAGCTTTGACGACGAAGTTTTGTAATTCGCCTGAATTGAATGAAACACTCCGCCCACGCCTCATGAAAATCTTGGAAAGAAAAGGCTCTGAATTTCTGCATCGAAGGCTGATTCGGGTTGATCCGGTGTACGCAGCGACAACTCCGCCAAAGCATTGGTCGCGGATTATTCGTGCGCTGGAGGTTTTTTATTCGTCGGGAATTCCATTTTCAGAATGGCAGATTCGTTATCCGGTAGAATTGACCGAAGAAGCTGCGCGAATGAATTATTTTGTCCTTGAGCCGCCACGCGATCAGCTTTACGAACGCATTAATCAACGCGCCGATTTGATGATTGAACGAGGATTGTTAACTGAAATTCAGGACTTGATAAAAGCCGGAGTTCCGATGGATGCGAAGGCGTTTCAGGCGCACGGCTACAAGCGATTTGTGGAGTATTTACAGAGTCTTCGTACGCTTGAATCCGCGATTGAACAGATGAAACTGGATACGCGGCATTATGCGAAACGGCAATGGTCGTGGTGGCGCGGTGAGAAGAATACGCATTGGTTTAGCGGGTTTGGGTTTGAAAAGAGAATTATTGAAGAAGCCGTTGCACGGGCTGTCAGCCCGTCAGCGGAGGCTAACAAGACAAAATAATGGTAGTGAAATTCTGAGCTGGCGGACTGGCAGCCCGCGCTACGGTTACATCGGCAAAAAGTAAAACGTAATCCCCAGAATCGTATACACAGCCAATAATAAGACGCCTTCCATCCAGTTGGATTCTCCATCCTGAACGATTAGTGCAGCGACTCCGGCTGAAATTGCAATGGCGACAACTTCCATCGGAGTGAACAACAAATCCATCGGTCCTTTGGCGACAAAATAGCTGGCGAAGACTAAGACGGGTGCGACGAAAAGTGCGATTTGCAAACTGGAACCGATGGCGATGTTCAGCGCCAAGTCCATTTTATTTTTCATTGCCATCAAGACAGCGGTCGAATGCTCAGCCGCGTTACCAATGATTGCAACTAAGATAACGCCAACGAAAACTTCAGTTAGTCCGACAGTTTTGGCGGCGGCTTCGACTGCGCCGACTAAAAATTCACTCATCAGCGCAACAAATGTCGTAGCGACAAGCAGGACTGTGATGGATTTCCCCCGGCTCCATCCGTGCGTTCCACGCGCATCTGCTTCGTCGTCATTGCTTTCGCCGGATTCTCCGACGTACAGATGGGAGTGCGTTCGCAGCGAGAAAAACAGGCTCAGGATGTACACAATAAAAAGTACAATCGCAATTTCCAGGCTCAAGTTTTGTTCTTTGACGTTCGGATGATTCTTGACGAGGAGGTGAAAAATTGCGGGAATGATAAGTCCGATGGCAGATAATGCCAGCAGCGTAGAACCCAAGCCAGCCGCAGTCTGATTGAATTTTTGCTTGGAATGCTTCAATCCTCCGGCAAATATACTAACGCCGAGAACTAATAAAATATTGCCGATGATCGAACCGGTGATGGAAGCTTTGACGACTTCAAAAAGTCCGGCGCGTAATGCCATCAAGGCGATAATTAATTCGGCGGCATTGCCGAATGTCGCATTGAGCAATCCGCCGATTCCTTCGCCGAGCGTTTCCGCTAAATGTTCGGTGGCCTTTCCCATCAGTCCTGCCAGCGGAATGATGGCGACGCAGGACGCGATAAAAATTGCGACCGGATTGGCGTGTTGGATTTCCAGCACCACCGCGACGGGAATTGCGATCAGCAAATAATTCAAAAAGTTTCGGGGAGCGAAAAATTCTTTTAGCATATAGATTTATCCATTGAACTGGCGACATTATAAGCAAAAACAAGACATTAGCAATTCAAAGCATCCTTTGTTAAGCTGTGCGCAACAGTAGGTGTGCGTAAATAAAATGGTTACAAGGATTCGGAGGAACTATGAAAATTTCACAGAGATTATTATTGATTGTCACCGCAGTTTTGATGATGGTGTTCATCGCCGACACGACAACTTTTGCGCAAAAGAAAAAGACGACTCGTCGCAAAACCGTGACGAAGAAAAAGACTGTCGCGCTGGCTCCGGCAGAACCTGCCAAGCCGGTAGCTCCTGTCATTGCCAAAAATACCGAAATCAAAATTCGCCTGAGTGTGGATATTGACACGACCGTTTCAAAGGATGGCGATAGATTTACAGCGATTGTGATTGACCCCAGTCAATACGCGCAATCTACGGTCGAAGGGCACATTGCGACGGTTCAGCAATCAGGCAAATTAAAAGGGAAAACGGCGATTTCATTAGTCTTTGATCGCATCCTGTTTACGAATGGTACGGAGCGCGAATTAGCGGCGCAATTGGTCAAGGTTTACGATTCAGAATCCGCGAAAAAAGTTGATTCCGAAGGCAACATTGAGAGTGGCGATAAAACCAAAACGACGACGATTCGCACGGGCGGTGGAGCGGCGGCTGGTGCTGTTCTTGGTGGTCTGGCCGGAGGCGGAAAAGGTGCTGCCATCGGAGCCATTATTGGCGCCGCTGCCGGAGCCGGTTCGACATATATTCAGGGAGCCAACAAAATTAAATTAGTACGTGGCACTGAAATTTTAATTGTGACGCTGAAATAAAACTGGTGCACCAGCATCTTGCTGGCGAGGTTTTGCAGTGCAAAATAGCCTCTCATCCAAGTGCCAGCAAGATGCTGGCGCACCAGTGTATGAAATGCAAAGATATTCCCGCCAGATTTTATTTGCCGGGCTTGGTCAAGCCGGGCAAATCCGGTTATTAAACTCACGTGCAGTCATCATTGGTTGCGGTGCGCTTGGTACAATGCAGGCGGAAATGCTGGCGCGCGCCGGAGTCAAAAAGCTCAGAATTATTGATCGTGATTTCATCGAAGAATCCAATTTGCATCGGCAAATTATGTTCGATGAAAGTGATGCGCTTGAACGATTGCCGAAAGCCATTGCCGCCAAAAACCGGATTGCAAAAATTAATTCTGAAATCGAAGTTGATGCCATTGTCGCCGACGTAAATTATTCGAATATCGAAGAATTCATTCATGACGCCGATGTTATTCTGGACGGGACGGATAATTTTGAAACGCGTTATGTTTTGAATGATGCAGCGGTGAAGTTGAATAAAATCTGGGTCTATGGCGCAGCCGTTGCTGCGCACGGATTGCAGATGACAGTTATTCCCAATCAAACTCCGTGCCTGCGTTGTGTGTTTCCTGAAGCTCCAGCGGCGGGGACTTCGCCAACCTGCGACACGTCGGGCGTGATCCTGCCAATCATTGCGACGATTGTTTCCTTTCAAGTCACGGAAGCCCTGAAAATATTGACCGGGCAGCAAGCCAAGCTGCACGGAAAGCTCCTGCAATTCGATCTCTGGGACAATCGAAATTCCGGCATTAAGTTAGGTGAACCCGATCCGAATTGTCCTTGTTGCGGTCTGGAAAATTATGAATTCCTGACGGCGCATTCCGGTCAATTAGCGATGTCGTTATGCGGACGCGACGCCGTCCAAATCTTTCCTGCGACAAAATCAGTGTTGAATTTAGGCGAACTTTACAAACAGCTTAGCAACTTAGGCGAAGTGAGATACAATAGTTATTTATTGAAATTCGTCGCAGATGGCTGTGAAGTAACTGTTTTTATCGATGCCCGCGCAATTATTAAAGGAACTTCTGATCTCAGCACTGCACGAACGATTTACGCAAAATATATTGGAGCTTAAAAACGAATAGATGGTGTGCCACCATCCTGGTGGCAAGTTTTGGTGAAGAAACCGCCAGCAGGATGCTGGCGCACCGACAAGCCTCATTCAAGAAAAAATGTCAGTTACAGAAATTACAGTTCCTTGCTCAACTTCCAACCTCGGCGCCAGCTTTGACACGTGCGGGCTGGCGTTATCGCTTTATTTACGCCTCAAAGTTGAACCGCAAAGTTCCGGTTTTCAGATTGAGCTGACGGGTGAAGGCGCGGGCGTGATTCCGTGCGATGAATCCAATTTTATTGTTCAAGTGGCTCAATTTGTCGCACAGCAAAGGCAGCAGAAAATCGGCGGCGCAAAACTCAAAATCCATTCTGAAATTCCGTTGGCGCGTGGACTTGGCAGCAGCAGTTCCGCCATCATCGCGGGGATTTCTTTATATGAAGTTCTGAGCGGCGAAAGCCTGAACGAACAGGAATTTTTTCGTTATGCGATGCACTACGAAAACCACGGGGACAATCTCGCACCGTGTTATTTAGGTGGCTTAGTTCTCGCCTGCGTCCGCGAAGAAGCGGACGGATTGTTAACGCTGCTGGCTGTCAAACGAAAGTGGAATGACGCCGTAAAATTAGTGATTGCCATCCCAGATTTTGAAATGGAAACATCCAAAATGCGCGCCGCTTTGCCGAAAGAAATTCCGTTGGCGGATGCGATTTTTAATATGCAGCGAACGGCTTTGTTGCAGGCTGCGATTGCTGAAAATCGCTGTGAATTAATTTCTGAAGCACTGCGAGATCGCATTCATCAACCGTACCGCGCTCCGCTCGTTCCGGCCTTGAGCGAAGTCCTGAAAATGAATAACGAAATTGATCGCTATCCCGGCTTACTCGGCGTTGCGATCAGCGGCGCAGGTTCGACAATGATTGCGCTGGCTCATAACAGTTGTACGGAGATTGCGGCGGCGATGAAAGCTCGCATTGAAGCCTGCGGGATCAGCGCACAGTCCATGGAGGTCAGTGTGGATGATCTGGGCAGGCGGATTACCAAGCTTGATTAACTTTACATTCAAAAAAACACTCATGAAAAAAATATTCATTGTTGCTCTATCTTTGGCAATTTTCTCTTTTGTGGTAAGTGCGCAAAAAAAGCCGCTCAAAAAGACTAAGAAAACTGCTTCCCCGATTACGAAAATGCAGTCGCAGCTCTGTGAAGCGTTAAAAATGCAAAATAACAAAGAGGCGACTGTGTTACTAACGCCCAACGTTGAATGGGTTGGCAGCGATGGCGGTGCAATTTCGAAGGCACAATTGTTGACGAAACTGAAAAAATCCCCCATCGAAATTTCAAAAATTGAAAATCAAAAAATTCAAAGTCTCGGTTCGACAGCTCTGGTTTCCGGCGAAGCAGTGATGAATAAAATGCCAATTCATTTTCTCGCCGTGTGGACTTCGCGCACCGGAGCCTGGCAATTAACATCTTGGCACACAACGAATTTAACTTCGGTAGCGAGCGTTGTGCACAAAATCGCAGGAGGAAAAAAAGTGATAACAACAGATTCAGGATTACAATATATTGACACTGAAGTCGGCACTGGCGAAAGTCCAACCGCCGGGCAAATGGTGAAAGTTCATTACACCGGAATGCTGCCGAACGGCGAAGTCTTCGATAGTTCCGTGGGCGGTCAACCGTATGAATTTCCCATCGGCAGAAGCCGCGTCATTAAAGGCTGGGATGAAGGTGTGTTGACGATGAAAGTTGGTGGCAAGCGTAAGCTCATCGTTCCATCGGAGCTTGGTTACGGTTCGCGCGGGAATGGACCGATTCCGCCGAATGCAACGATGATTTTTGAGGTGGAATTATTAGGTATTAAGTAGTGTAGCGTGAACTGTTAGTTCGCGCATTTCCGCAATGCGGGATTCGTCCAGCGGGTTAAATATTCGGCGAACTAACAGTTCACCGTACAGATTGAACTAAGTCCAGTTTGTATTTGTCGGTCTGCTTGAGAAGTGAATTTTTTTGCAGATACCACAAATTATCCCGGGCTTTTTTCATGTACTCATCCGCCAATTTTTCACTTCCTTTGAGCAGTTTGTAAGCATTCGCCAATTTGATCAGGATTCAATGAGCGTCTGCGCCTCGAAACAATTTTCAATGAAGTGGCGCAGGTAAATAAAGTTCAAAAGCTATGATAAAGTATAGTTTTTTGACGAACGGGTAAATGAATATTTTCCGTGTGTGCAATTAAGTATGTCATCTTTAATCAAAATCCCGGCAAGCGTGTAGTACATATTATTGGTACAGATATTCTCTTTCCGGTGATAAAATAGCGTTTATGAGTGAACTAATTACCATCAAAGTCTCGGATCAGGTTGTCCGGTTTGCCAATTCAATCGCTTCACGAAACCATCAACCCGTCGCCGAAGTATTGTCAAAATTACTTGAAACAACAGTCGAAGATGCCCCCGTAGAAAGCCTTTCAAACGAGGAAGTGCTCAAACTCTCAAAGATGATGCTGGAAGAAAGTCAGGACAAACAGTTGAGCGAATTATTGACCCGGCAACGCGAGAATCAGCTTGATGAGGAAGGTCGAACTCAACTGTCGCACTTAATGCAACTTTACGAAAAAGGATTGCTGAGAAAGTCACAGGCTTTGCATGAAGCTGTGCAACGAGGATTGAGAACATCACTGGCATTTTGAGCTTTTTACCTGTATTCCCCACATCCCTTTATGTCATCTCTCACTAAAATCCCAGCCGGTGTGCAGTACTTTTTCGACGATGAAGTGCGCCTCCGTCGGCATGTCGAACGGCAGGCGATGGAAGTTTTCGCCGGGTGGGCATACGACGAAATCATCGTGCCGATGTTCGATTACCACGATTTATTTGCGCGTGGAATGGGCGCACAACGGGCCGAACGAACCTATCGTTTTACGGATCGTGACGGAGCTTTATTAGCATTGCGACCTGAAATGACTTCGTTGGTGGCGCGGACGGTGGCAACCCGATTTGTGCAGCGTGAACGTCCGATTCGCTTGTGTTATTCGGGCGAAGTTTTCCGCTATGATGAACCGACCGAAAAAGCAGCACGAGAATTTCATCAGCTTGGTATTGAACAAATCGGACAAGCTTCGCCAACCGCCGATGTTGAAGTTTTATTGATCGCAGCGGAAATGCTAACGAAGTTAGGGTTGAATGATTTTCGGATCACTCTCTCGCACGTAGACTTTTTCAACGGACTGGCGACTGCTTTAAAAATGAACGAAGCGCAGCGGAACCAGTTAAGAGAATTAATTGATCGCCGCAATTCTATTGCTCTTGATGCGTATTTAAAGGCGAACGCACCGGAGATGGACGATGAGCGGCGCAAGAGCTTTTGTCAACTCACGCAAATTGCGGGCAAAGCCGAAGCCATCAATCAAGCGCGTGAAACCTTACGAAATGAAACGTCACGCACCGCGATTGAGCAACTGGCTTCGATCTTTGAAACGCTGACGGCACTAGGTATTGCTGAGCATTTCGATATTGATTTTGGTGACGCGGGCGGACTGGAATACTACACGGGATTGACGTTTAAAGTGTATGTTCCAGGCTGGGGAACTGAAATCGGCAGCGGCGGACGTTACGATAATTTGATTAGTAATTTCGGGAAATCCGAGCCAGCCGTTGGCTTTTCATTTGGACTTGACGGGATTGTTGGAGCCTTGACACGCGATCATAAAATTGATCTTGAGGTTGAACCTGTGGAGCCAATTACACTGAACGGAAATCTGGCTGAATCGTTTCGTCAGGCGCGGGCGTTGCGGGCACTCGGAAAGACAGTAAAGGCGCAATAAATAATTATGCTGACTATTGCTCTGGCCAAAGGAAGAATACAGGATGACACGCTGGCATTGTTTGCGCGGGCGGGCATTGTCGTTGCCGAAGAAGAATTGAATTCGCGTAAATTGGCGGTGGTGTCTGCCGATCAGCGATTCAAATTTGTCTTTGTCAAACCGGGCGATGTGCCAACGTACGTTGAGTACGGAGTCGCGGATGTCGGTGTGTGCGGACGCGACGTTTTACTTGAAGTCAAAGCTGATGTTCACGAACCATTAGATTTAAAATTCGGTTATTGCAAAATCGCTGTCGCCGGACGCAAAGAAGTTGTCGGGGAGGATTATAATTTGCTCGCTACGGTTCGTGTTGCGACGAAATATCCGAACATCGCAACGGAATATTTTCATCAGCGCGGCATCCCGATTGAAACTATTTATTTGTCGGGTTCAGTCGAATTAGCCCCGATTCTAGGGCTTTCCGACCGCATCGTAGACTTAGTCGAAACCGGGCGAACACTGAAAGAAAATGGGCTGGAAGTGCTTGATGTCATCACCGAGACGACGGTTCGTTTGATTGTGAACCGGGCGAGTTTTCATTTGAAGCGAGACGAGGTAAGCAGGTTGATTGATGATCTTGGACGTGTGTTGTAAACAATTCAGATCAGCGTAAATCCGCGTTATCGGCGGTCTATTAAATTATGATCGAAATAATTAAGCTCACCGACTTTGACACTTCTCAAAATCCCAAGCTCAAACAGATTTTACAGCGTTCGAGCGGACTGACGGATGAAATCGTAGCGCGGGCGCAATCCATTGTCAGTGCCGTCAAAGCTCGCGGCGACGAAGCGTTATTTGAATTTACCGAAAAATTTGATGGCATCGTTCATACTTCAGAAACCATTATCGCAGATCGAAATCTAATCGAAGAATTAGCCGCGCAAGTGGATGAAGATTTGCTCGCCGCCATGCGCGAAGCCATCGCCAACATTCGCTTTTATCACGAACATCAACTCACAAAATCCTGGGAAATCGAACGCGAAAATGGCGTACGGTTAGGGCAACGAATTTCACCGTTAGAAATCGTCGGACTCTACGTCCCCGGCGGCAAAGCGGCGTATCCTTCAACATTGATGATGAACGCCATCCCTGCGCAAGTTGCCGGAGTCAAACGCATCGTCGTCGTTACGCCTCCCGCGCAATTTCAGCAATCGCCCATCATCGCGGCGACGCTGAAAGAACTTGGATTATTTGAAGTTTATTTAGTGGGCGGAGCGCAAGCCGTCGCAGCCTTGGCGTATGGCACGGCGACAATTCCGCGTGTAGATAAAATCGTCGGACCCGGAAATCAATACGTTGCCGCCGCGAAAAAAATCGTCTACGGCGCTGTAGACATTGATTCGATTGCCGGCCCTTCTGAAATCGTAGTCATCGCCGATGACACCGCACGCCCTGATTTCATTGCCGCCGATTTGCTTTCACAAGCCGAGCATTCTGAAGATGCCGCTGCGATTTTGGTTACTACCAGCGCAGCTCTCGCAGAAAAAGTAAAAGCCGAAATCATCAAGCAAACAGAATCTCTACCGCGCAAAAATATCATCGAAAAATCCCTCGCCGATTTCGGAGCCTTAATCGTAGTCGAATCTTTGGAAGCCGCATGTTTATTGGTCAATCGCCTCGCTCCCGAACACGTCGAAGTGATGACCACCGACAGTGAAGTGACCGCCGCCAACATCCATCACGCCGGAGCAATTTTTATTGGCGATTATTCCGCCGAATCCGTCGGCGATTATTTCGCCGGAACCAATCACGTCCTGCCCACCGGAGGCACAGCGCGATTTTCTTCGGCTTTAGGCGTGTATGATTTCCTGAAACGCACGAGCATCATTCGCTACACGAAAGAAGAATTACAGCGGACGGCGCGGAGTATTGATTTGATTGCGCAGGCGGAAGGCTTACAAGCGCATGGGAAGGCTGCTACGATTCGTATAGAATAAATCGCGCGGAGCGTTTGGAGTGCTACGGCTCGGCGTAGCTCTGGCGTTCATCGCAAATCCACAGTGATGAAGCGCAAAGCGGCTCCGGGCAGCCGCACTCCAAACGCTCCGCGATTTGGATGTAATTTATTTTTTCCCCAAATTAATAACGATCCCGGTGGAGAAGCGTGGTTGATACGTTGAAAGCGGGTATCCCCGCTGAATGAAGAGCAAATCCAATTGAAATAATCGGTACGAAATCTTTTCATTGATTTTAACATCCACTTCCAAGCCGCCTGGAACCATAGTGAAGCTCGTTCTGGAATGTTTTGGTCCAACCAATAACCCAGTTGCAATGGAAGTCGCTTGCCCCCCGGAGTTCAGGTTTGTTGTGATGGTGGAAAATCCATAGAGCGAATGCATGTGCCACGAAAATTTTTTGCCACGATGCCCGTATCGTGTACCGAATAAAAAATTATTTGTAGTTACATCAACTCCGTTTGATCCGCCACGGTGTCCGCTATAATCAGCCACAAAGTCCATGAAACTTCCGTTAATAGCAAGATTCGCATGACCACCATTAAGGTTTGATCTGCGCAGCGAAGTTTCTGGCGAAGTCGGCGCGTAAGAATATCCTCCGAAAATTTCAGCGACAGGTTTTTCCTGCGCGAAAACATTGAGTGAAGCAAGGCAGAGAAAAAGGATGAAGAGTGGAGCTTTCATGGAGATGTCCTTTCATTCAACTGATTGTTTACGTCTGTTGACGCGTTGCTGTAGTGCAACCATGGCTGCATTAGTTTCTACACAAGTTTTCCGGCTCCAGAGGAGCGCAATGTTTATAGGGGTTTACGAATAAAGTTCACCAAGCTCCATCGGAGCGGCATATGCCGCTCCGATGGAGCTAAATTCTAATGTTTACGGGCTTGCTATAAACATGCCGCTCCTCTGGAGCTTGAGTCATACAGGTTTGTGTAGAAACTAATGCATGGCAAGTTGCGCTACGTTATTTCGATTTCTCTGAAACATCTGCTAATGCCGGACGAACTGCGTAATAGCCCTCGCGTGTTTTGATGTCAACGTTTCCGAATTTGGCTTTCCCGCTCTTGCTCAGTTCAAGCTTGATGCGACGAAATTTACCGTCAAAATTAGTGTTTTCAGGGTAGTAGCCAATCGTATAACTGGAACGAATTTGTTTCGCTAGATTGGTAAATAAGTTATCGCATTCTTCCCATGCGCCTTTCAAAGCGATACCACCCGTATAGCCAACAAAGTGTTCAAGTGTTCCACCCTTATCTCGTTTTTTAATAGCATTCCGACGAAGAATGGCATAGAGCGGGTCTCCTTCGTGAACACGGACTCCATTGCCGTGCAACAGGGCATAAACTGTGGTTCCGGTTTGCTCTAGCAAGTTCTCCACTTCGGCGCGAGTGCGGAAGTGGACTTCGTTTTGCCAGAATGACGGTGTGGTAACAAAAATTATTATTTTACGCCGTTCGGGTGCAGCCGCTTTATCAAGATACTTTGTTGCCTCATAAATTGCCCCACCAATACGTGGCAGCGCAATTTCTCCCGGTAGTGCTTCTGCGATTCGTTCCGGCAAATGTCGTCCGAGAAAGTAATGGAAAGCCGCCTTGTCTTTCAGCTTGTCGCGTAACACACTCATATTCTTGGTCAGAGGTTGCAGCATGACTGTCGTTGAATCGTACAACATCACGGCGATTTCGGTATCCTCGCCAAGTTCATGCAGCGTTTCTTCAATATGCCGATACCAACGTTCAGCAGGCCAAATGTGTGCATATCCTTCCACAAGAAGTACAACAGAAAGAGGCTGTCCCTCTGTTATCAAACTGATGTGTTGTGCTTTGCCTGCTTCGCGCAACTGAAAATCGTCAACTACCAGCCTTTTGATTAGCGACCCATCTTTAGGGTTTGTCACTTGTGTCCAAGTGGTAACTAAATCGGTGTTGATGGTAACTATATTTCGATCCGTTTGCTGCGCCTGTATTGCAATAGCTGTGATAAGGACATATGCCCATCGCAGAACGAAAATAATCATTGGCAAGGTATTTTTCACAACATCCCTTTCTACGAACCGTGGGAATTCAAAATCCTTGCCCCTCAGCAAAACTGGCTCAGGGGCAAGGAAGTAAACTAACCTCATCTCGCAACTTAATTATTGGTACAAGCAGAATTATCTGATTTCTTCTTACTTGTACAGTCAGGCAACGTAGTTTCTAAGCAGATATAAAGTGCCGCGCCACAAGCACCAGTTGCAATCGCAATGTTCTGATTTGCCGTACCCTTACAGTTATCACATTGTTCCTGATTAAATTGTGGGCTATTCGGGTTACAGAAATTATTATTCTCACACGAGGTCATCGCGTTATTGTACACAACGAGAGCAGCGGCTTCACAAGTTGAAGAGATACCGATGCATTGGAGCCTTTTATTACTCCGTTCTGCTTGACAGGGTGTACAAGTGTCTACCGCAGCTTGAACCCCATCGCCACTCCAACCAGAATCCGTAGTGTCATTAGTAATCGGACACCAGGTCGTATGAGAAGTCGAAGCTCCATACCACCCGTCCGCTGTGATAGCGATGGAAGTTGATGCCGACCATCCGCCTGAACTTGAAGAACTGCTTCCATCAGGAGCGGTGATTGTGATTGTGCTTGTATTGACATGTCCCGGATCGCCATAATCCGCTACTATACCCCCATAAGCACTGACGCTATCGCTCCCTGCGTAGGCGTCTGTATAGGAATAGATTTGTCCAAAACAAATACTGTTCAAGGCAAAGAGAAGTAAAACGGAAATCATCGCTGGAACCAGTCGTTTGGTGTTAGAAGGCACGTTATCTTCAAAAAATTCAGTTTTCATTCTAATGCTCCTTTATTCAGTTAGTGAGTACTCTTGTTTATTTTTTCTGAGCTGGGGTTGCCGGATACATTTTCACCTTACGCTTGATTTCTAGCAGACGATTGTTGATCTTCTCTTTGTCGCTCTCATTCAATTGTCCCAGCATTGAATCAACTTGTTCTCTCAATAGTTTATTCTTCTGTGCCTGTAAATTTCCAAGCTGAGCCATCACCGCAGAAGATGGATATGGCCAATTTTGATCCTTCAGTTCTTTCGCCTGAGCATCAAATGAGGCGATCTTCGCGCGAAAGCCATTCGCTGTGTCTGTCATAATCTTGTTCTTTTTTTCATCAAGCCCGACTTTGTCGGTAAGGTGTTTAGCTCTGATCTTATCTGGTTCTGTTGTACCTGTGCTGTTCGCAATTGAATTGAGTAACAATTCGTAGGCTACCATCTCAGGAATACCATTCGGGTTTTTTGAACCGTCAACGAGTGGTGCTGGAGGCTCTTTCTTATTAGCTTGTGCTTGGTGGTGTCCCTGATGATCTTGTTGTTTATTTGAAGCCATACTACGGCTGATGGTTGCGGCTCCAAGAGCCAATAAGACGATTGCAACCAATCCCCATTTCATTTTGGTCATCTTTGTTTCTGTCATGTTTCCCCCTTATTGAACGTTTCTTATTGTTTCGTCTCAGCCTGTAAACAGGGATCGCGGCATCTAATTGATGGTGCGATTTTTTGTTAACTTGAGACAGTTATTTTTCAACATCAGGGTACCCAGAGAAAGATTAGAATGATAGATTAGAAATTCACTATTCAAGTTCCGATTTCAATTTTCAAGTTAGCATTTCACCTCTGTGCTGCGAATTTAATACTGTTTGCACGAAATGCGATTTTCGTCGAAATTCTTTAGGTGTGCAGCCGAGCGCAATCCGAAACGTGGCAGAAAAATAACCGGGTTGGCTGAACCCCACCTGCCTCATGATTTGACAGACACGCAATTCAGTGTTGGCTAATAAAAAGCAAGCTTTCTCCATCCGCAAATGTGAAATGTATTGAGTCGGACAACAATTGAATTCTTCCCTGAAAAGCAGTTCTAACTGATTGATGCTCAGATTGACACTGTTTGCCAACTCCTCAATTCGAGGGTGATGTTTTAAATTCTTCGCCATCGTCGAAGCTACCGTAATTACGCGGTGATCTTTGACGGTTGCCAATTCTGGCATGGTAGTTGCGGGGGGATTGGTTGAAACGGTTAGTGGTTGTGAGTCACCCGACGAAAGCGACTGATCCGAAAAAGTTTCGGCTAGCGGAGTAAGCATTCTTCGTTCCTTTCCAAAAAAGTAAATTATTCAAAGGCCAAATAATTACTACGATGATGGGGGAAATGTTCATTGATCTTTTTAATCAGATTAGAAAGATTGATTTGTATAAAAATGTGGCAAATGCAAGGTAGCAGAGCTTATCAAAATCTACAATATAATTATTAGAAATTTTTATGGAGAGGTAAATTTTTTTAATCAGTCAGGAATTGGATCGAACGAAGCGCAGAGCGTTTGGAGTGCGACGCCTCGTCGTCGCTTTGCGTTCATTGCAAATCTACAGTGATGAAGCCCAAAGCGGCTCCGGGCAGCCGCACTCCAAACGCTCCGCGCCTCATTGTTGGTCAACTATTCAGCGAATGGACAACGGCGAACTGACAAGGGATAATGCCAAGCTTATGGCTGCAATTGAAAATATCAAATCTCATGTTCGCGCGATCAAGGCTTACTCGCTTGACCCAATAGAAACGCCCATCAAAATCAATCAAAACGAAAACCCGTTCGGGATGCCGACGGCGATCAAGGATGAAGTTTTATTGCGTGCTTCGGTGATGGATTGGGCGCGGTATCCTGATTTTATTCCGGCGCGATTATTGAAAAAATTAGCTGAATATTCGGGCTGGCGTGAAGACGGTGTGATGGCGGGGAACGGCTCCAATGAAATGATTCAAACGGTCGTGAATAGCATCGTCGAAGCGGGGACGAAAGTGGTTTTGCCGGAGCCGACTTTTTCTGTTTACAATCAAGTCATCAAAGTCATGAATGGGGATGTGACTTCGGTGCCGTTGAATGACGATTTCAGCTTTAATATTCCACGTCTCGCCAGCCGCGTCGCTTCGATTAAACCTGCGCTCACGATCATTTGTTCCCCGAATAATCCTACGGGAAATGTGATCAACAGCCGTGACCTGCAAACGATTTTGCGCAACTCTGAAGGCATCGTCGTCGTGGATCAGGCGTACCTGGAAATCGGCGGCGAAGACTTCGCTCCACTGCTGAATCATTTCCCGAATCTGGTGATTTTGCGGACGTTTTCCAAGGCAATGGCGATGGGCGGTTTACGGGTTGGGTACGCGTTGGCTGCGCCGGAATTGATTCGGGAATTTATGAAATGCAAGATGCCGTACAGTTTGAATTTCTTCTCGATGTTGACGGCGGAAGTTGCGTTGGAAAATACTGAAATTTTGTATGGTCTAGTGAAGCGGATTCAATCCGAACGCGACCGCTTATTCAGTGAGTTACAAACGATCAGTGGACTCCGACCGATTCCATCGGCTGCGAATTTTTTTATTGTCAGAACGAAGATTCCTCCGGCTGAATTAGTTGCCGCGCTGGTTGAGTATGGATTATTAATCAGGGATGTGAGCAGTGCGCCGATGCTGAGTGATTATGTGCGGATTAGTGTTGGGACGCCGGAAGAGAATGATCGGTTGCTGGCGGCGTTGCGGTCAATATTTTCTTGAGGCGTAGCAATGTTTGAGGAAATATTAGCATTGATGAAATTGTCCGTTCGAGAAGGACGAATAGGAATGATGGATCACGTTTACTCTGAGATGGAGGACGATGATTTGTATTCATTTGATTTGGAGCAATGCGTTTACACAGGTACTATCATTGAAAGGCAATGGGATGCTGATTTTCTGGATTGGAAATTCGTTATCCATGGTAAAAGTGCAGACGATGAAAATATTGCCGTATCGGCAAAATTAGATCGGAATCAAAAAGTAGTTTTCATTACAACGTATCGTTTATGAACCCAGAAATTACATGTAGTTTATGTAACAAAGAAACTGCTCGTGAAGTTCGTAGAACCAAAATTGTTGGCAAAGGCGAGCGTCGAGTAATTGTCGAAAATGTTCCAATGATTTCCTGTCGCAATTGTGGGCACGATTATTTCACAATCGAGGTTGCAAGAATGTTGGATCAAATTCGCAGGACGCCTCAGAGCCAAGCCATCCACGAAAGCTTCGCCGTCGTCAAATTAGCGGCGTAGCTATTAATCTAAAATTATTCATAACAAGCAAGCCTTCTAAAAATGTCACGCCAATCTGAAATCACCCGAACAACTAAAGAAACTGACATCCACGTCGCGCTGAATCTTGACGGCTCCGGCGTCAGCAAAATCAATTCCGGCATTCCTTTTCTGGATCACATGCTGGATTTATTTGCGCGGCACGGCTTGTTTGATTTAGAAGTCACCTGCAAAGGCGATACGAACATTGACGACCATCATTCGGTCGAGGATATTGCGATCTGCCTGGGTCAGGTTTTCCTGCAAGCACTTGGAGATAAGCAGGGAATCGTGCGTTACGGGCATTCCTATGTGCCGATGGATGAGACGTTGGCGCGGGCTGTGGTTGATCTTTCGGGGCGATATTTTTTAGTGTACAAAGTTGAAAATACACGGCAACAGGTCGGGACATTTTCCGTTGAACTCGCCGAACATTTTTGGCATTCATTTGCCGAGCATTGCAAATGTAATCTGCACATCGAAGTTTTATACGGCAAAAACCAGCATCACATTATCGAGAGTGTTTTTAAAGCTGCGACCAGGGCTTTATCGCAAGCGGTGCGGTTAGATGATCGCATTCTGGGCGTGATGTCTACGAAGGGGAGTATTTAGGTTTTAGCTGTTAGCTATTAGCGGTTAGCCAATCCTTTCTGGCTAACCGCTAATAGCTAACAGCTAATCGCTTTTTTATGACTATCGCAATTATAGATTACGGAATCGGAAATTTACGCAGCGTCGAAAAAGCGTTCACGGCACAAGGCATTGATGCAGTTGTGACACGCGATGAAAAAATCCTGCGCAGTGCGGAGAAGCTGGTTTTATTGGGTGTCGGTGCTTTCGGTTACGCGATGCAATCACTGCGGAGTTTCGGATTTGATGAACTTGTGACCGAAGCGGCGCAGGCCGGAAAGCCAATTCTTGGGCTTTGCGTCGGATTGCAAATGATGTTTGAGGAAGGCCACGAATTTGGCGTTCATCAGGGATTAGGATTAATGAAAGGTAAAGTCGTGAAGTTTGCCGATGACTTGCGCGTCCCGCACATTGGATGGAATCAGGTGGCGATCCAGAGGGATTTTCAAGCGCAGCCGATCTTCAAGGATTTGCCCGATCAATCATTTTTTTATTTTGTGCATTCATATTATGTCCAGCCCGATGACGTTTCGTGTGTGTACGGCACAACGGAATATGGATTGGAATACGCTTCGATTTGTGGACGCGACAACATCGTTGGTGTGCAATTTCATCCCGAAAAAAGTCAGACTGCGGGTTTGAAATTATTGAAAAATTTCTCAGAGATTTAAAGGGGAAAAGTGCTGAGTAGAAAGTACTGAGTGCTGAGCGTCTTTCAACTCAGCACTCAGTACTTTCTACTCAGCACTAAATCATGACCGATCATTTAATTCAGGGAACAGCCGCTAACAATACCGTCAGAGTCATTGCTGCCGTTACGACGGAGTTAGTTCAGGAAGCCTGTCTGCGGCACAATACTTCGCCGACGGCTTCGGCTGCGCTTGGCAGGTTGTTGACAGGGGCGTTGTTGCTTGGGCGAACTTTCAAGGGGCTGGAATTGTTGACGCTTCAGGTTAACGGCGGTGGGATTCTTGGCTCAGCGACGGCGGAAGCGACTCCGCATGGAACGGTACGCGGCTACGTGCAAAATCCTGAAGCTGATTTACCACCGAATGAATTAGGAAAATTTGATGTCAGCGGTCTCATCAAAGGCGACGAAGGTGGAATGCTCCACGTGATTCGTGAAGCGGGTTATGAAATCGGATTTCGCAAAGAACCTTACACTGGATCTGTCCCACTGATTTCCGGTGAGATTGCGGAAGACATTGCGCACTACTTGAATATTTCCGAGCAAATCAATTCTGCGGTGGCTTTAGGCGTATTTTATGAGTTGGAAGAGGATAAAATCACTGCCGCCGGAGGCTTGTTAATTCAGGCGATGCCCGACGCAGACCCGAACATTGTAGTGATGATTGAAGATACTATTTCGAGAATGCCGCACCTGACGGAATTAGTTCGCCGTGGATTTTCGGCGGAGGCGATTGCGCAGGAAGCTCTCGGAATCATCGAACTCGAAGTGATGGAAAAAATCCCGGTAGAATTTCGTTGTCGCTGTTCTTATGACCGGGCTGTCAGCATGATTTCCGCGCTGGGCGAAGCGGAAGTTCGAGATATGATCGAACAGGATCACGGCGCACAATTAACCTGTGGTTTTTGCAATGAAACCTATTCGATGGATGAACAGGCATTGCTGGAAATGCTGGCTCCTCCGGTTGTAATGTAGTTTAGGCAGAAGCCCGCACGCAGTAAGGGCGTTTTTGCGTTACGGAAAGGCGCCCTTACTGCGTGCGGGCTTCTGCCTTTTATTTATGCGAGCAATCCCAACTCTAAAAATCAGCATCTCTGGCGTCCGTGGCGTCATTGGAGAATCGTTAACACCGACGTTGCTGGCGCGGTTTTCGCAAGCCTTTGGAACGTATCTGGGCGGCGGTACGATTGTCATTGGACGTGACACGAGGACTTCCGGCGAAATGGTTCGTCAGGCTGTCATTTCGGGTTTACTTTCCAGTGGTTGCCGCGTCATTGATCTGGATATTTGTCCGGTTCCGACAGTGCAATTACTTGTCCGCCAACACAAAGCGCGTGGCGGCATTGCCATCACTGCCAGCCATAATCCTGCGGAGTGGAATGCGCTGAAATTCGTCAATCACGAAGGTCTTTTTCTGAGTACCGGACAAGCCAAAGAATTACTGGAAATTTATCATCAGGGCGATTACGTCAAAGTCTCCGGCGCGGCGATGCGCGGCGTCGAAGCAATTTCCAGCGGACTTGAGGCACATATCAAAGCCATCATCGGGGCGGTTGGGAAATTACCGGAAGGGCGTAAAATTAAGGTCGCACTTGATTCCTGTAACGGCGCAGCTTCAATCATTGCTCCGAAATTATTGCAGGAACTCGGAGCCGAAGTTGTCTCCATTAATACGACCCCAAATGGTTCATTTCCGCGCGGCGCAGAACCTACCGCAGAGAACATTTCTGCACTTTGCGAACTGGTAAAATCTGAACATGCTGATGTGGGTTTTGCGCAGGATATGGATGCAGATCGCTTAGCCGTAGTGGATGAAAGGGGCGTCCCGATTGGCGAAGATTACACTTTGGTTCTGGCGGTCAGATATATTCTGAGCCAGACGCCGGGGAAAGTTGTTGCTAATCTTTCGACGACGCAGGCGCTTGATCCGGTGGTGAAACATTTTGGCGGAGAACTGTTTCGCTCCAAAATCGGTGAAGCGAATGTGACGGAACAGATGCAGTCAGTGAATGCAATCATCGGAGGAGAAGGAAACGGCGGCGTGATTTATCCGACGATCAATTATTGTCGTGACAGTCAGGTCGGGATGGCGTTGATCCTGCATTTAATGGCGTCAACAGGAAAGAAATTGTCAGAGCTGATGGGCGAATTTCCGCGCTACGAAATCATCAAAGAAAAACTGGATTGTCCTTCGGATAAAATTAAAGCAGTCCTCAAAATGGTGCGGAACCGCTATCAGGATTTTGACGTGGATTTACAGGACGGTGTGAAGGTGAGCTTCCCTGAAAAAAATAGCTGGTTGCAGGTGCGAGGTTCAAATACCGAACCGATTATCCGCTTAGTCGCCGAAGCTCCAACCCTCATTGAGGCGAATGAATTATTGGATGAAATCCGATTGCAGGTTGCCGCAATCATCGGTGTCGCATAATTGGTGTACCAGCATCCTGCTGGCAGGTCTCGCTAAAATGTGCCAGCAGGATTGGCACACCAATAAGCTTAATAAGCGGGAAGATTTTGCATCCCTTCGAGAGAAACTTTTTTCTTTTCGACAGCTTTTTTGACAATCTCATTCAGCTTCGCTTCCTTTTCTTCACTCGACGCCATATACATCAAACTCGCCGCTAACGGAATAATCATGTACAACACCTCCTGCGTGTACTGGCTCAGGAAGAAGGCCGAAACGCAGTAGCCTGCAAGGGCGGTTTCGATCCCGAAAGCGTAGTTAATGATTTTGCTATTCGGCGAATGTTTTCGATACGTTCGTCGCACCTTGTTCAATCGCCAGAAAGCAACTCCGATCATGGTAAGAAAGAAGAACAAACAGGGCAGACCATTGTCTACCGCGCATTGCAGATATGAATTATGGGCGACACGAGCATCGGCTGAATCACCATATTTGCCGTAAATCGTCACCATATTTTTATTACCAATTCCCGTCAGCGGATAATCCTGAATGATTTTGAAACAGACCGCCCACGCGCGTAATCGTTGTTTGGCTGATTCATCCTCTTGACCGGCAGCTTGAATTGAACTGTAGCGGTTGAGCATTCCTTCCGGTGCGAAATACAGGAACATAGTTCCCGCCAAAACAATTGAGAGAATTCCGGTAACTTTGTATTGTGTGCGAAGTGCCATTATTATCATGACGACGCAAAGCCCTAAAAATCCACCACGTGAATAAGTAAAAACTGACGTAACCGCCGTCATGAAAGTCAGAGCGTACGCGCCCGTTTTCATCCAAAAATTTGTTTCGTTTTTGGCAAAGTAAAACATCAATGGTACGGACATTACTAACAACAGCGCAAAGTCGTTGTTGTCTTCGAAGGCTCCGCCGGGGCCGATGACTTTCATTTGTCCAAAGTGGATAATAACGCCAATAAAGGCACGGAACGTCAGCATTCCAACTGATCCGATGATGGTCAGAATCAGCCATCTGACCCGTGATTCATTATCTACCAGCGAAGAAATTAAAATGGCAATGATTAGCGTTTTCGTGAATTCAATAAATTTATCTTCTGAGGCAATCGGGTTATAGCCAAAATATGTGCCGACCATATTTTGAAACCACACCAGGATGATTAGCATATTCGCCACAATGCGAGGTGGTCGTTTGGCCATTTCAAATAAAAAATAGCCCAGCACGGTTGCGACACCAACCATTAACGAGTATTTGGAATTTTGCGTGTAAGCCCATTCGTGCGGGCGTACTAATGCCATCCAGATAAAGGTGAGGATGCCTGAAAAGGGAGCCAGAAATGCCGCTGGAATGGCGACTAACATGATGACGAGTAATAATAACGCTTTCATTTTACACCCTGTGGTTCACCGTTTGCGGGCACTAAAATTGGCTAAATGCTCAGCCGTTTTCCCGCGATGATTGACGACCCGCGCCACGACAAATAAATAATCAGAGAGCCGATTCAAATAGATCAAGGCAGAATGGTTGATTTCTTCACTTTGCGCCAGTTGGACTACCAGGCGTTCAGCCCGACGTGCGACCGTGCGAGCCAGATGCAAAAATGAAGCCGCCTGATTTCCACCGGGTAAGATAAATTCTTTCAGCGGTTCCAGCTCTTCCAGTAAATTATCAATCAGTCCTTCAATCTCGGCAATCATTTCCTCATTGACGCGCGGAACTTGCGTTCCGGCTGGACTTGCCAAATCACAACCCAAAATAAAGAGATCATTTTGGATGGTAGCTAATTCCTGATCTATTGGCGCAAAAACCGGAGTTGCGTCAAGCACAGAGCGTGCCAGCCCCAGCACTGAATTCAACTCGTCTACGTCGCCAAATGCCGACACACGCAAACTGGCTTTACTAACGCGATCTCCGCTGACCAGCGAGGTTTCTCCTGCATCGCCAGACTTCGTATAAACCTTTGTAATCCGCATTTATTCCTCTTTCAATGCAAACATGTGATAGGAGCTTGTCAAAGCTGACAGCGTATTTAGAATTCCCCATCACCATGTCGGGCAATTTGACTGGCGGTATCTTAGCCGACTCCGCAAGTCTTGAAAATAAGTATTTGAACCTGTGACATCCGAAATATAATTTTCCTTTTATTAACGACACTGTAAACTGAATCTGGTTGGTGTGCCAGCATCCTGCTGGCACTTGATTGGGCTGCAATCCGCCCAGCAAACCTTCGTCAGCAAGCTGCTGGCGCACCAGATTATTATGACCAGACATTTGTTGCATGCGTTTCCGTCATTCAATGCCGGAGGGATGGAAACCAGAACCAGCGATATTATTAATCACTTCGGCCATCGCTATCGGCATACGATCATCGCCATGGATCGCAATCTTGACTGCCGCGAAAAAATAAATCCCTCGCTTGCTGTTCAGTTTCTTGAGGTTCCTGATAACAAATTAAACCTGCTGGCGAATCTTAAAACATTTGCCGGGACGCTGAAGAAAATAAAACCGGATTTACTGCTCACTTATAATTTCGGCAGTGTCGAGTGGTCGCTGGCGAATGCGCTCGCCAATGTGTGCCCGGAGCTTCATTGGGAAGAGGGGTTTACCAGCGAAGAAGCGACGAAACAACTAACCAGACGAATTTATCTTCGTCGTATTTTCCTCGCTCGAACCCGAAAAATTATTGTCGTGTCCCGTCAGATGCAAAAAATCGCAACTGATGTTTGGAAGTTCTCACCTGAGAAAATTTTGTATCTTCCGAATGGCGTAGATTTAATCAAATACGCGAATCAAGCTGAAAAAAAACTTCCACCGGAATTAGCTGCCGGAGCGGGTTCCTTGCTGATTGGAACCGTTGCGCGATTACGCCAGGAAAAAAATATTCCCCGCCTGCTCCGCGTTTTTCGTGCAGCGACACAAAATGTCAATGCTAAGCTCATAATCGTCGGAAGCGGCGAAATGTATGATTTGATCCAGCGATATATTCAGGAATTGAACTTAACAGAAAAGGTCATGATGACCGGATATATCAACGATCCATCCGCGATTGTGAAAGCTCTGGATATTCTGGCGATTTCCTCAGATACGGAACAAATGCCGATTTCCGTCCTTGAAGCGATGGCGGCTGGCATTCCAGTGGTGGGGACGGATGTCGGAGATATAAAGGAAATGATTGCGCCGGGTAATGTGGAATTTCTTTGCCAAGCTGACGATGAAAATGCCTTTATCAATAACCTGAAGCGGCTGATGGCGGATGAAGTTTTGCGAGGCAGGATTGGGCAGGATAATATGGCTCGCAGCAAAGCAAATTTTGATAAGCAATTGATGTTTGATAATTATGAAAAACTCTACGAATTAGACATATAACTGACAACGTAGGATTACTTACTCCAAGTAGTCTGCGCGAATTCAGAGCGGCAATATTTTTCACTGTCGTTCGGGGCGTCTGAACAACCGCGCTCATTCCAGGGGCGTAGCTGTGAAATTTCTTGTATTCTCCGACGACTGGGGGGAACACCCGTCAAGTTGTCAGCATCTATTTAAAATACTCACCGGGTTACATCCGACAATTTGGGTGAATACTGTCGGTTTGCGTCTGCCACAATTTACTTTGAATGACGCTGTCAAATCATTCCGCAAGCTTTCGGCGATGTTGTCTGAGCCGATCAGGAATCGCCAAACCAGTGACCCAACTATGCCAATTGTTTGTGTCCCTCCGATGACGCCGTTTCATCATCCGCAGTGGTTGGCAAATTGGAATAATCATTCCCTGCAAAAAAATGTCTTGAAAGAATTGCGGCAACAGAGTTTTGAAGAGTTTACGATTATTACGACGACGCCTTCGGTCTGTGATGTCGTCTCGCAGTTGGGTGCCAGCAAAATTATTTATTACTGTGTTGATGATTTCAGCGAATGGCCCGGGATGGAAAAACAACTGGTTCTGGATTCAGAAGAAAGATTGTTACAGCAGACGAACGCCGTGATTTGTACGTCGCAAAACCTCTATGAAAAATTTAAAGACAATCATCCGACATACCTGCTCAAGCACGGCGTAGATTTAGAACTATTTTCAACCCAAGCTCCGGTTGAGCATCGTTCGCTTGATTCAATTCCCGCTCCGCGGGTGGGCTATTTTGGCAACATTGATCAGCGGAGCGATTTCCATTTTATTCAAAAACTGGCGTTGGCATTGCCATACGTTTCGTTTGTTTTTACTGGGCCAGCTCAGGCGAATCTTTCGACTCTTAAAATGCACCCTAATATTTTTTTTACCGGAGCTGTTCCTTATGAAGAACTGCCAGGCGTCGTCAAAGGCTGGGACGCCTGTTTACTGCCGTATCATTTGAATGCATTGACGCGAAATATTAACCCGCTTAAGCTAAAAGAGTATTTAGCGACCGGGAAGCCTGTGATTTCGACTCCACTGGCGGATGTTTGTGAGTTGCGCGAATTTGTAAAAATCATTGAGGTGCGCAATATTGCCGGTTGGAGAAACGCCATTGATGAGGCGATTAGCGGTCAATGGATGCCGGATAAACAAGCGATTGGCGAGTTTCTGGCGAACGAAAGCTGGGCGCGCAAAGCTGATATTTTTCTTCGTATTTGTCAGGTTATCTAATTTTGGCTCATGAAAATTCTCTCGCTGACAACGTTGTTTCCGACCCGTGTCCAACCTGTTCACGCGGTGTTTGTGTATAACCGTCTGAACCACATGGCGGCACTGGCGGAAGTCAAAGTCATCGCGCCCATTCCCTATTTTCCATTTGAACATTTACGTCCGAGCTATGAATATCGTTCGCAGGTTCCGGCGCAGGATCGCATTGGCAATCTTGACGTGATTTATCCGCGCTATTTATCAATTCCCGCGATTCTCAAACCGCTGGATGGAGTGTTTTTATTCCTAACTGCCTTATTTGCCATCTGGAAAATTCGCCAGGGTTTTGACTTTGATATTCTTGATACGCATCTGGCTTTCCCCGACGGATTCGCCGGCGTCTTGCTCGGCAAAATCTTCAAAAAACCAGTGGCGATTACGCTGCGCGGACATGACATCAATGTTCTTCCCAATGGTGAATTTCCAGTCCGAAAAAGAATGGTAGAATTCGCCGTTCGCCGTGCGAATCTGGTGATTGGCGTCGCTAATGCTTTGCGAGCCAAAGCGGTTTCGCTGGGCACACCTGAAGCGCGTTCGCTGACCATCTCAAACGGCGTAGACGTTGCGCGGTTTCAGCCCGCGTGGAGAAGCGAAGCGCGGGTGCGCTTGAACCTGCCGCAGGATCGCCGTATCGTTCTTTCGGTCGGGCGTTTAGTTGAAAATAAAGGCTATCATTTGATCGTTGAAGCTCTGGCGATTTTACGGGAGCAGGGAGCTGAAATTCCTTATCTGGTCATTGTCGGATCGCCGGGAGATCAGCCCGATTACGCGGCTACGCTGCTGGATACGATAGAGAAATTTGCCCTTCAGGATAATGTTTTGCTCGCCGGAGCGCAGCTTAACGAAACGCTGTCCGATTGGTATAACGCGGCGGATGTATATTGTCTCGCCAGCCGCGTGGAAGGCTGGGCAAATGTGTTGTTGGAGTCATTAGCCTGTGGAACTCCGGTGGTGGCAACGAATATCTGGGGGACGCCCGAAGTCATCACCAGCGATAGCTACGGGTTGCTCGTGGAGCGCAGCCCCGAAGCACTTGCGGCAGGAATCTCACAGGCTCTGGGACGTGATTGGAACCGCGCGGCATTAAATCAATACGCCTCCGCGCAAACGTGGGATCAAACGGCTCGCAAAGTCATCGCAGCCTTTCAGAAAATTATTTAAAAAGTCAAAAATTGACAGCCTGTCTGCTACGTTGCTATAGTCCGCCCGAACATTAGGAGGCATTATGAGCATATATTTAGGCGTTGATTTAAGCTCCCGGCATATTCGGATCGGCACGGTTGACGAAGCGGGAAACTTACTCAGCTTTCGTCGTTCTCCGCATCATCTTTCACAGAGTCATTCAGGTCGGATTTTAGCTGATAAACTTCAGTCGGTAGTCGCTGAATACATCGCTGAAAATAATCTTTCGCTGGACGGAATCGGCGTCGGGTTCCCCGGTCTGGTCAATCATTCCACGCATCGCGTAGTCCGAATGCCGAACGCACCCAGCCTTAACGAAATTGATCTTTACTCGGAATTTACGGGCAAATTTCAAGTCCCCGTCGCCTTTGAAAATAATACGAATGCTGCCACGATAGCTGAGATGAAGCTTGGCGTAGCGCAAGGCGTAGACGATTGGTTATATCTGCGCATCGGGTACGGAGTTGGTGCGGGCCTCGTGCTGGATGGAAAATTACGGCGCGGAAAATCAGGCTTCGCCGGAGAAATCGGTCATTTAAATATTGATCCTGAAGGTTTGGATTGCGCCTGCGGCAGTCGAGGCTGCCTTGAGACGATTTGCTCGGCTCCAAATATTGTGCGCCGGACGCACGCCCGCCTGGATCGTGACAAGACTTCGGCGTTGGCACAATTTGAAAACCGCGATGAAGATTTCGCGTACGACGACATCATTAAAGCCGCGATGGAAGGGGATGATCTGGCCATTTTGATGATGCAGCGTACCGGATATTTCGTCGGCATGGCAGTCGCAGATTTAATTAACGTCCTCAATCTTTCGATGGTCGTCATCGCCGGAAATTCGGCGGCACGTCCGTTATTAGTGCCTGCGATTGCGGAGGAAGCCAAGAGCCGCTCCTTCGCTGATTCTTTTGACGATTGCCAAATCATCGCCGGAAAATTAGCTTCTGATGCCGGAGTGATTGGCGCGGCATTGTTGGTTCACCATGCAGAAGCCCGCACGCAGTAAGGGCGTCTTTTCGAACTGCAAAGACGCCCTTACTGTGTGCGGGCTTCTGCATTAAGAGAAATATGACTGAAACAAATCATTCACTGACAATTCAAGGAAAGTTGCCGCATTGGGCAGAGGATTTAGCCTTCAAATATCGCGCTGGTGAAGCGTCGCATTTTTTGCTGCATCACAACGTCTACGATTTATTCCGTTCGCGGAATGGATACGCTTCATTGCTGACTTTTTTGCAGAAAGAATTACTCGGTGCGAAAAATATTATCTGCTACAACCGCAGCGAAGGAATTACGTTTGATTCCGATGAAACAATGCGGCATTTCATCGCGCAACAACGAGTCGCCGACCCGCTTTTTAATATTAATTCTGCGACGCAGCTCCCGCGCGATCCGGCGAAAGCGTTACCGATGATCGAAAGATTTTTGATGTTTGGTGACAAAGTCGCCGTCATTATCAATTTCTTCGATACCATTATTCCTGCCGGAGAAATGAGTTATTTATCCAGCGATGATCGCAACGCGTTGGTCGCTTTGCAACGCTGGATGACCAGTCCGCGCCTGCTTGATTCTGATAATTTAGTCTTGCTGATTGCCGAGACAGTTTCAGATGTTCATCCGCGCATTCGTGAAAATTCGCGGCTCGCCAATGTTCGGATTCCTTATCCTGATGAAGCCGAACGGCTCGCATATTTAACCGAATCGCTCGCGGCATATTCGATGAAAGTTGAGATGAGTAAGGAGCAATTAGCGGCGATGACTTCGGGCTTGAATTTTGTGCATTTGCGTTCATTGCTGCGCGGCGCACAGCTCTCATCCGACGGCTTAACGTTTGAAGATGTCCGCGCCAAGAAAAAAGAAATCATCGAATCGGAATGCGCTGGATTGGTTGAATTCATTACGCCAAAATTTGGTTTGGATACTGTTGGAGGGTTGAAAGCCGCCAAAGATTTTTTGAGCGACATCGCCGAAGTTATCAAACAGGGCAACCGCGAAGAAGCTCCGATGGGGGTTTTATTTTCCGGTCCGGTCGGAACAGGGAAAACTTTTTTAGCCGAATGCTTTGCGAAAGATTGCGGATTGAATGTCGTCGAATTTAAAAATTTCCGCGATAAATGGGTTGGCTCCACGGAATCAAATCTTGAAAAGATTTTGAATTTATTGCAATCACTTTCACCCATCGTCGTGCTGATTGACGAAGCCGATGCCGCACTTGGCAATCGTGAAAGCGGAGGCGATTCCGGCGTAGATCAACGCGTCTTTTCGAAGATCGCTGCCGCCATGAGCAATACCGAAAATCGCGGACGGATTTTATGGATATTAATGACTTCACGCCCGGATTTATTACCGATTGATTTAAAACGGCAGGGACGATGCGAAGAACATATTTCGTTATTTTATCCCGAAGAAGAGTCAGATCGGCTGGAAATTGCCATCGCCATGGCGCGAAAAAATAAAATCACCAATACGATTACGGATTGGACTCCGGTGACAAAAAGCCCGTTGCATTTATCCGGCGCAGACATTGAATCCATCCTGATTCGTACGCGCCGCGTCGCCCGTCTAGCCAATCATCCAGCAGTCACCGACGAAGATTTGAAGAGCGTCGCCGATGAATTCACCCCTGCGCGTGACGAAGTCGCCGTCGGTTATCAGGAATTAGTCGCCGCGCGTGAAGCGACTTCGAAAGCAATGTTGCCGAAAAGATTTCAGAGTATGACAAGTGCAGAATTGACAGCGAAAATTGATGAGTTGCGGATGTTTGTGAGATGAAAGATTACGTTATTTATTCAGGAACAACTTCTCTTCGTTGAAGACCGCCAATAGCTCTCTGAAGTCTTGATTCACGCAAATCTTCTCCTTTAATGAGATGCGCTTCAATTGTCATTTGCCACGCAGTCTCCATTTTAGAAGCGTCACTTTGCTGGGCCCAAAATGCGAGGTCGGGAAAGCGTTCTGCTTCACTGAATTTACCATACCATTCGGTGATAATCTTGCTCTTCATGGGACAAATATATCACAGCTTCAACCATTCGTCAGTGGGCTTTCGCTGGTTCGATAATTGGTGAAATAGAGACTTGAGGTGTAGTATTAGAGTTATTCGAATTGCTTACGCTGAAAGATAAACTACGTGCCTGAAGAAATTTCAATCCACATCAATTCTGATCAAGCTGGTTTTCGCATAGACGCTTTTCTGGCGCAGGAACTCCCGCACAAATCCCGTTCATCCATCCAAAAAGTCATCACCGAAGGCGATTGCCTGGTCAATGATAAAGTCGTCAGATCAAGCTACAAACTTCGCCCCAACGATGACATTAAAATTGAATTACCGGACGTGATCCCGCTCCACGCTGATGCTGAAAATATTCCTATCAACATTGTCTACGAAGACGAAGAAATTATCGTCGTCAACAAACCTGCCGGGTTGGTAGTCCATCCCGGAACTGGAATTAAATCCGGCACGTTGGCAAATGCGCTGGTCTACCATTTTCAGCAATTAAAATCATTGGATGCCATCCGCCCCGGCATTGTGCATCGCCTGGATGTCGGCACTTCCGGCTTGATGGTAATTGCAAAAAACGAAGCCGCGCAATTGACGCTGGCTTCGCAATTCGAGCAACGCAAAGTCCGAAAAATTTATAAAGCTCTGGTGTACGGCGTGATGAATGATGAGGGAAAAATCGAAGCTCCCATCGGACGCGATCCGCGCAACCGCGTCAAGATGTCCGTCCGCCCCGAAGGGCAGGGCAGGTACGCGCTGACGTTTTATAAAGCTGTGCAAAGGTTTGGAGAATTCACGTTGCTGGATGTGCAAATCAAAACCGGACGGACGCACCAAATTCGCGTGCACTTGTCGAACTTGAAATTTCCGATTGTTGGCGATGTAGGCTACGACAGCGGGCGCGTCAAGTCGGTCAAGAATGCGCAATTAAGAAAAGCGATCCAGAATCTGAATCGCCCGTTCTTGCATGCGGAACAGTTGAGTTTTACTCATCCGAATGGGAAGGTGATGGAATTTACGGCTCCGATGGATGAAGCTTTGACGGAGTTTCTTGCGGTTGTCGGTGCATGATTATGGTTTGGCTAAATAATGAATTTTTACCTGCCTATCTGCGCTCAATGGTTTTTGGTAAACGCTAAGACCCGCCTCGTCTGATGTCCCAGAATAACTAACAAGTAATTCCCGATTTGTTTGCCAGTTCAACTCAATTTTACTTTTGCAGGACACATCGAAATTAAATCCGCCTTGTACCTTTTCTTTTTCCCAACTGAATGGGGAATCCTTTTTATTAACGCTGACTCGTTGAAAACACCAACCTGCGGCTCCACCACCCATTTCTACATGAGTAGTTGCGATATATTCTCCATCAGGGGAGCCAACAGTATTCGTAACAGTTACAGTTTCACCGCCGGCGTCACCAGCAAAATTAAATAAATCATCAAATATTGTCTTGCCCAAATAACCCAAGAACCAGAGAGTAAACATCATTGCGAAGGAGCTAGCTATTCCTAAAGAGAAATAGATTATTGGTTTTCTCATATATTAGCGAGTTTCTTCTACCCTTAAAATGACTCTCACCCGCTTCCGGCGAAGAAGAAAATCCGCCTTTGTTTATCACTAATAAGCTTCACGGCGATGCCTTACAGCAACAATCTCGACGATCTTTTCCTTGTCATTGATTGAATAAAGAACCCGATAATCACCAATTCGAATGCGCCACAAATCGTTTTCTCCAACGAGTTTCAAGCATCTCGGCGGTCGGGGTTCCTCTGCAAGCGATTCAATTTTAGGGAAAATACGATTGACGATTGAAGCATCCAATGCTTCCAATTCTTTGATGGCTGAGCGTACAAAAGTAATCGTATAATCAGCCACGGAGCTTTCCTTGTTTTATCAGACTTTTCTTGACGGACTCCAAAGATTCTCGAGGCTCTTTTGCACGTGATCGAGCAACCAAACTGTCATAAAAGTCTTCCCAAATTTCGCCATACTTTTGGAGGTTAATTTGGACGGCTACTTTCTGTCCTTTGTCGTTTGAAACGAATTGGATACCTTTCATCTTTTCTCCCAATCTGATTAAGAGACTCATAAACTTTATGAGTCTCTTCAGATTTACACATACACGGAAATAACTGTCAATCAGAATTTAGCCCTTAAAATGACTCTCATCCGCTTCCGGTGAAGAAAAAATTCCGCCTTTGATTTTCGGAGCAATAATAATTTTCCCCAACAAAATCTGCGAAATTCTTTTCGGTAACAAATGCGTAGCCGCTTGCGCCATGCGGCCTGCGATGTGGGCGATGTCGCCGCCGCCGTCCCAGTGTTCGCGGACGACATCCGCCGGAGTGCGCGTGAACATGCGTAACAGTGTTAGTGCGACGAGATACAAATCGTCTACCTGACCAATGAACGGAATCACGTCGGGAATCAAATCCAGCGGAGAAATAACGTAAATAATAGCACCCAGGAGAAATGCTTTTTCTGCGGTCGGGACGCGGCTATCTTTCATCAAGCGAAAGAGCAGCTTCAGCAAATTCGGGATCAACTGAATAATATTGTTTAAAAAACCACGCGATTGCTTGCGCTCCATCCGCGAAGGTCTTTGGTCACGAATTGCGATTTGTTCAGAAGTAAGTTGTTCGAATTGATCTGCCATCAAATTTCCTCCAAGTGTAGCGTGAACTGTTAGTTCCTGCGCATTTTCTATCTACAACCTAAAAAAACGGCAAACTAAAAGTTTACCTCACAGTGACCAGTTTGCTGATCGGTGGCTTAGATGCTTAAATTATCACTTACGTTAGAAATTTGAAAAAAATATTTTTTAGTTTGTTTTGAGTACAGGCTTCAGCCTGCTGATTTGGCAGGCTGAAGCCTGTACTCAAAACTTTAAATTACATGCAATCATCAACTGCCTTCCCCGAATCGCTGAGTCTGACGGATAATGATACGGTTTTGCAAATCGTTTGGAGCGATAGCCAGACCAGTAATTACAAAATCAACGAGCTTCGCGCCGCGTGTCCGTGCGCGATGTGTAAGGGACATAATCCGGCGCAGTCGCTGAACCTTGCCGCTGAGCAGTTTCCTGACATTAAATTGACCGATCTCGCGGCGGTCGGGCGCTACGCCTACAATTTTGTATTCAGCGATAATCACAGCACCGGGATTTATCCGCTGAAGTACCTGCGCCAATTAGATTCACTCTCCGCATCGCATGAATAATTCTCTCAATATTCAGGCAGCCTACGCTTTTTGCGAACGCTTGACGCGGAATCATTACGAGAATTTTCCGGTCGGTTCGGTGCTGGTTCCGAAGGCGAAGCGGAGGCATATTTACAGCATTTATGCCTTTGCACGGACAGCGGATGATTTCGCGGATGAAGGCTACGATGGTCAGACGACAACGGTGGATCGTTTGAATTTATTGGACGATTGGGAACGGCAATTGGACGAATGTTTGATCGGGAATTTTCAGCATCCAATTTTTGCCGCGTTGCAACAAACGATCCGTGAATTAGATTTGCCGATTCAGCTTTTTAAAGATTTACTTTCGGCCTTCCGGCAGGATGTCGTGAAATCGCGTTACAATGATTTTGCTGAAGTGCTGGATTATTGCCGCCGCTCGGCGAATCCCGTGGGAAGGCTGATATTATTACTGTTTGATTACCATGATGAAAAATTATTTCAGCTTTCAGATCGAATTTGCACGGCTCTGCAACTGGCGAACTTTTGGCAGGACGTCAGCGTAGATTTAGAAAAAGATCGCGTGTATTTGCCGCTCAATGAAATTGAAAAATTCAATTTTTCAGAAGCTGAATTATTTGGCAAAACCTGCAATGACAGTTATCGTGAGTTGTTGAAATTTCAAGTGAACCGGACACAGCAAATTTTTGATGAAGGGAAGTCGTTGTCGGATTTAGTGCGCGGGAAGTTACGGTTAGAATTGAAGCTGACCTGGCTGGGCGGCACACAAATCTTACGAATGATTCAAGCGAATAATTACGATACGTTGAGCTATCGTCCGTCTTTGTCGAAATTTGATAAGGTAAAATTGTTGGGCAGGATATTTTTTGAAAAGGTACGATAGGCGTCCCGCCTGTCGAAATACTGGAAGAGGGGACAGGCGGGACGCCTATCCTACCTTATGAAAGCAGTCAGACAACCATCATCACTTACTAAATTGCGCGACAAAACACGCACATTGTCGAAGACTGTTCATTCCAATTTTTTCTATTCGTTTCTATTTCTTCCCAAAGAAAAACGCGAAGCCATCATTGACGTGTACAATTTCTGCCGCGAAATTGATGACATCGTGGATGAGGCAGGAATCCAAAATCCACAGCTTGAATTAGACCGTTGGCGGAATGAATTGGATAATCTTTACGCCGGAAAACCCCAATGGAGCCAAACCATCAAGCTCCAGAAAACGCTGGAAAAATTTCCAATTCCCAAAGAATTATTTCTGAAATTAGTTCATGGTTGCGAATTCGATTTGACGCGAAATCGTTATCAAACCTTCGATGAGTTGTACGAATATTGCTACCACGTCGCCTCAGTCGTGGGACTGATGTGCATCGAAATCTTCACTTATCATTCACCCGCGACGAAAGATTACGCCGTGAATTTGGGAATGGCATTGCAGCTCACAAATATTATTCGAGACGTGAAAGAAGACGCGGCGCGAGATCGAATTTATTTGCCGCAATTCGATTTGCAACGCTTCAATTATTCAGAAAAAGATTTGCTGAGTTCGATGGTGACTCCTGAATTTCAAGCGATGATGAATTTTCAGTGGGAGCGAGCTTTATCCTATTATCAAAAGGCGGAGGCGTGTTTTCCAGAAGAAGATCGCACGACGCTGACGGCTTCGCGGACGATGAGCAAAATTTATTTTCAATTGTTCGAGCAAATCAAAGCTGTGAATTTCGATGTCTTTAATCATCACGTCAGTTTGCCGATGAATCGCCGATTTAGAATTGCGCTGAAAGAATGGTATGGAGGCAGAAAGTAATGTCGCCAATTGTCATCATCGGCGGAGGCTTTGCGGGACTCGCCGCTGCGGTAGATTTAGCCGAAAAGGGGAAGCGCGTTTTATTGCTGGAGCGGCGTTCATTTTTAGGCGGCAGAGCTTATTCGATCAAGGATAAAATTACCGGCGACACGGTAGACAACGGGCAACATTTGATGATGGGTTGTTATCATCAGACGCTGAATTTCCTCAATAAAATTGGGGCTGCGGAGAAGCTCAAGTTTCAGCCTTCGCCGCGTGTAGACTTCATTCATCCCATGCTTGGACACGCCAGTTTTACCTGTCCTGATTTGCCCGCACCATTACATTTATTAGCCGGATTGTCGCGCTTGAAAACGATCAGTTGGGCAGATCGCGTGAAAGCTTTGCGCGTTGGGCTGGCTTTGAAATTCATGAATGGTAGTCGCCAGCGATTAGCCAATATTTCCGTCAAGCAATGGTTGGATGAGTTGGGGCAATCAGCACAAATTCAAAATAATTTCTGGAATCCAATGGCGTTGGCGACGTTGAATGAACGACCCGAAATCGCTTCAGCGGATATGTTTGCCGAGGTTATTGAGCAGGCCTTCATGCGCAAAAAACAGGATTCTGCGATGGTGATTTCGCGCGTTGGGTTGAGTGAACTTTACACCGAAGATGCTGTGAAATTTATCGAAGCTCGCGGCGGAGAAGTCAGGCTAAATTCTTCGGTAAAAAAGATTGAAATTGAAAATGGAGCAATAAAATCAGTACTCCTGAGCAATGATGAGAACATTGAAGCCTCAACCGTCATCAGCGCGGTCCCATATTTTATGCTCACAGAAATGCTGGATGACGCTTTGATTGACGAGCATTTTCCAGCCGTGAAAAACTTTGTTTCGGCGCCGATTGTTTCGATCAATTTATGGTATGAAAAACCTGTCACCGAAATTGAATTCGTCGGGTTGCTGGATTCTCCGATTGAATGGGTCTTCAATAAAAATGCGATTGGCGGTACACCAAATTCCGGGTTGCACCATCTGGCTTTGGTCATCAGCGGAGCGCACGACGCTGCGAAAATGACGAAAGAATCTTTAGTAGAACTCGCCGTCAGCGAAATCAACAAACATTTTCCGAAAGCGAAAAATCAAAGCCCCGTCCATTCCTACGTCATCAAGGAACAGCACGCTACGATTTCGCATACGGTGGGAGTCGCCGCGCAAAGACCATCGCCACGAACGGGGATTCATGGCTTTTATTTAGCCGGAGATTGGACGGCAACGGGATTGCCGGCGACGATTGAAAGTGCGGTGAAAAGTGGGCAGCAATGTGCTGAAATGATTCAATTCCTGCATATGAAGCTAAGCTAAAGCAGTTAGAACCCTCCTTACGATATTTCAATTCTCATCAATCTAGGGTATAAATAGTTGATTCTATTAATTAATTACTCATTTGAAATGTTGACTTGGCGGAATTGCCACCCATGCAAGTCAATTTTTATGATTGGAAATTGCGTTTTCTGAGAATTTCTCTTCTGGTCGTAGGCGCGAAATCATCAATTGTCCCCCGGAAAGTAGCAGTTCCGCTTTTTGGGTTAGTCCGAAAAAGGCGAAGGTAGATGTTAGCGATCCCTGATTGTACCCCCGAACAATTTCAGCAGTTCCTGCACTGGCTGCACCCTGATGAGGAGCAGGCTGCGCTCAGGCACGAGACGATTAGAGGTGGTCTCTATCGGTTTTTTGCCCGGAGAGATTATCATGACCCCGATCATTTGGTTGATGTCACGCTGGGTCGTTTGATCGCCAAAATTGAAACCCTTGAACTGCATAATAATGTTACGCAGACGGGGTTTATTCGTGGTTACGCAGAGAATGTTTACCATGAAGCTCTCCGCCACAATAAAGAAGAGCAACTTGATCCTATTTTTGATCAAAACAAATACTCTCAGCCAGAACCGCCCGATTATCCTATCCAGGATCGAAATTTATCCTGTTTGCAAGAATGCCTTGATAAATTACCACCAGAAGACAGTCGGCTGCTTAAAAAGTACTTCACTCCGAACCGTGACCGTCGGCAGATTTCTCGTCAGCGAATGGCTGAAGAAATGGGACTGACCATTGATAATTTACGAGTCAAGGTCATGCGACGAAGAGAAAAGCTGAGAACTTGTATTACTGGATGCAAGAAAAAAATAATTTAAATAAAATAAACTGTTATGTTTTGACGATTTTTGTCATTAGTAAACAGGGGAGCTGTTTTTGTGAAGAGGCAACGCTTATGACAGAAGAACGGATACAACAATACTTGCTGGGTGCGCTGGGTGGCGATGAGTTGGAGCAGTTTGAGTTGTTGTTACTTGAAGACCCCAATTTACATTTCCTGGTTGAAGAAAAAGAAACGGACTTGATTCATTCGTATTTACGAGATGAATTGTTTCCTTTCGAGCAGGAGCATTTTGAACGAGAAATATTAAAATCGTCCCGGTTGAGAGAGCGTATCAGGATTGAACGAATCATCCTTCAGAAGATCGTCATTGCTCAATCCGGGACTGCTGGAAACGTCGTCAGCCTGATCACCCGTGCTGCCGGGTCTTTGAAGAAGTTAACCTTAGCTATTGGGGTATCAGAAGCAGGAGGCTTGCGCAAAGCTGCCGGAGTTCTTCTCGCTGTTGGCATTGGCCTTGGAGGTTTGTACTTCTATCGTCAATCAGCCGCAACTTCTGCCTTTGATGGCGGAATGGCAGCTTTGCAGCAAGCTGCTTCTGAAACAAGATTTTCAAAAGGACGCCTTGATGGTTTTGCCTATTCAAAATACGAAGTAAATGAAGGCAAACGTGGAGCCAGTGACGCCAGATATAGCGAAACAAAAGGCAATATTGCTCTTGGTAAATTTAGTGAAGCGAAAGCACTAACCGAAACCGCGCAGAATTTTCGCGGTCTCGGTTTAGCGTACTTAGCCAATGAACAGTACGATGATGCCGTTAAGCAGCTTGAGGAGGCGAATAAGACTGACATTTCAAATCCTGAGATTATGAACGATTTAGGTGTCGCTTATTTACAACAAGCCGAATCTTACTCTGATAGTACGTCAGGTAAGAAACTCCAAGTCTTAAACTCTGCAATTGAATATTTTGCTCGTGCGATGGCGGAGAGAAAAGGTACTTACCCTGTAGCGTTGTTTAATAAAGCTATTGCATTGAGCGAAATACCAGAGTGGGACAATGCTTCTATTACTTTAAATGAGTACTTGAAAATTGATAGTAAAAGCAAATGGGCCGATGAAGTTCGTGAACTCTTAAAAAAAGTAGATGAGCAAAAAAAAAAGTAACCCTTGATGAAGATGGAAAAGTAAGATTGCTCAATGAATTTCTCTCAGCCTTAGCAGAGAATAATCGTGAATTAGCCAAAGATAAACTGAGTCTCAGTTATCATCGTCGAAATAATTTCTTTGTCCAGCTTTTATTGAATCAATATTTTGAAAATATTGATTCAATAAAAGCTGGACAAGCGTTAGCTAGTATTGGTGATATAGCCAGCTTAGAGCAGGAGATTTCTGGTGATCGGTTTACGCTTGATCTTTTTAATTATCTGCGATCAGTTCCACCTCGTTCATTGGCTCAGATCAAAACCGCGCGAGCTAAATATATCCTGGCTCAGCAGCATTATGATAGTGTGCAAACTACAGAAGCTAAAGATGAGGCAGTTAGGCTGCTAACTGAATCGGCTTCAGAATTTACCCGACAGGGTGATGACTATCAGTCATTTTTAGCCCAATATTTCAAGGCGTTACTGTTAGCTTATAGCGATAAAGAAGCAGAGATTAAAGAGTCTGTTGCGATTTGTAATAGATTAAAATCAGAGACTCAGGATAGAACTTATCTAGCTTTATTACTAAGGATCAAATATTTAGAATTAAACTTACAGAATTATAACTCTGCAAAACCTCAACTTGACTTATTTGAAATAGAATCTTTAACCAAGCGAGTGAATGATCAAAATTCATTATATACAATTGCTATATGGAAGCTTCAGGATACCCCAAACTTCAAGGGTATTAGTTACGCGATCAATTTAGTAGGGACTAAAGAGCTGGAAAATAAGGATAGGCAGAATGTCTTTGGAATTCTCTCTAATGAACTTCTTAAATCAAGTAAGGCGGCTAAATTCGCTGCTCTCGAAAGTGAACTGGAAGGAGCTTGGATAGCCGATTCTACCAATATTCGCCTCGTTTCTGCTCAGAGGTGGCGCAGGATTGGCGAAAAATATTCCTCTCTCGGAGACTATCTGAAGGCTCAGGAATGTCTGGAGAAGGCACTGTGGGATAATGAACGCACGATTTCTCCTTCACAGTTGATGGCTATTGATTATCTGGCATTGGCTGAACTCTCATCGAGAAAAAAGAATTTTGTAGCCGCTGTTCAATATTTTGATAAAGTTTTTGAAAATGCTCAAAGAAACTTTAAGCGGCAAGAAGAGCTTTTCTTCAGGATAAATTTGGTGAAGGCTTTGATTAGTTCAGGTGATAAGGTTCGTGCAACGCAGGTACTATCTGAGCTTAAGAAGTATATCAATTTATTTCAATTCTCAGGAAATGAAGCCACAGTTTTGCGAGAGAGGCTAAAAAGAGTATTAGTAGAATATTACTTAAAGCTTGAAAATGATCCCTCAAAAGCGCTGGCAGCTTATGCTGAAAGTAAATTAGATTTACTTAGTCCCGGTCGCTTTGATGAATTACCTGTAGGTCGGATTCAGGAACTTCAAAGTACTATTAAACCTAATTCGAAGAAGATAATTTACCTGGTTGGCGAGAGTGAATCTTCAGTATGGGTAATCTCATCGGAAAATTATGAATATCATCGAATAAATATCGGTAAAGTTGAACTTGGAGAGAAAGTTAAGAAATTTCTAAGTCTTCTAAGTGCCGAATCTTCTATTGAAAATCAAAGTAAAGCACTTAGGCTAAGTCAGGAATTATATGAAGTACTAATTCACCCACTTGACCCGATCCTAAGTGGAGGAAGCAAGCTTTCGTTTTATTCAGATGAATCATTGAATTTACTCCCATACTCGTATCTACAGAATCCTCAAACAGGAAAATTTCTCTTTGAGGATCATGAAGTACAAGTGATTAAGATCATTGATGGCGAGAATGAAAACAGACCTACCCGCAAGCAATCTATTATTGGTAAAGACATATTTGTTGGAATTTCAAACCCTACTTTTGATAAGTTTAAATACCCGGTGTTAAAGTCACTGGACTCTGCTGATCTTGAGATTGATAAAATTTCTGCATTATTTCCCAGACAGGGAATTATTAAAGGTAAAGATGCCTCGCTTTCCCGTGTAGTGTCTGGTTTTAAAGACGCACAAGTTTTGCATTTGTCTACGCACTCAGTATTAGATGAAGATAAGCCGTGGCAATCTAAATTATTACTCAGTAAAGTCGAAAATGGGGGTGAAGACTTTTTGACTGCGGACTCAATTCGAGGAATGAAGCTCTCTCATATTAAGTTTGTGTGCTTATCATCATGTAAGCTCTGTAGGAGTAGTTGGGAGCGACGGTAAGGCCGTAGGGTTAGCACAAGCATTTATTGATGCCGGGGTTCCAGTAGTACTAGCTAGTCTTTGGGATATTGACTCCAGGCAGACTTCGGAATTTATGTCCAAATTTTATTCCTACTATGCTGCTGGAAACACGGCGGAACGTTCATTACAATTTGCTCAATTAGAATCTTTGTCTTCCAACCAATTGTCGTCAGGTTTTTCTATCGGGGCGGCATTTGTTGTAATTTCGCGTAATTAGTCAAACAACAAATAACATAAGGAGAAAGATATGCCAATTTCTGCACCCGCTGGAATTACTCGCCCGTCAGTTAATATTACCTTTGAAGGACTGTTAATTTTTGGATTTGAGAAAGTCCCCCGCTCTAAACGGATAAACAGATGTATTGTTGGAGTTGTTCCATGCCCGGATCACAAGCTTGAGATGAGTATTGATGGTCAGCGACCGATTGGAATTACCGCTCAGAAAATTCTGTTTGTCTCGGATGGGAAGCAGGAAGTTACGAAATATGGTAATGGTCGGGTTAAGCATTCATCTCCTAAAGGGGACGAAAATGACTTGGGATGGTTGATGGCGATTGAGCGTGAGCAATTCCATAGTGGTCGAAAAGTCTCTAAGGATAAGGACGTAATTCAGCAAAGATTTGAGCTGACTACAGGAACTTTTTACACAGCAGTAAGAACTTGCGATGCTGTCATTCGAGGTCCTAAAGCCACGATCAATCCTGCTACTATTGCTGCCATGGTTGGTTGCAACATCAGACTCGATGCAGGTCAAACATTGTGTCTGGTACAAGACGACATCGTTACACACAAGTTTACCCACGGCAGTGAAATCAGGAAAATACAGATCAGATATAGTTGTGATAGCCCGGCTCAACCTGATAAGGGAGATTTCGATTTCTTTTATCGGATTTATAATGACGTACCGCTAAAAGAACGGTTTGATGTGATTTCAACCAGAAAGCTTCAACTTTTAAGAGGGTTAGGGCTTCAGGGAAAAATACCTACTGATCTTTGTCCACCAATTGAAGGTGAGCCGCCTTTTGTGTAGAAGTAAAAACAAAAGGGATGCAGATTCTGCATCCCTTTTCCATGTTTCTAACTCTTAAAATCTTCACGATTTAGCCAGTAGCGCATTCATACTCGCTACCTGCACATTCGCCGCACCTGCATCAACTTCCTTGCCATAAGCCGCAGCTACCAAATCTGAAAACAAGACTTGCAATTCGCGTTCGAGATCGCTGACGGGGAAGAGTCGTACATTCAGTTGCACTTTACTCATGTCTGTTGTTAAGCCCAGTGCAGAGCTTTTCAGGGGTGATAAGTGAAAGAACATTGTTCCGACAAATCCGCGTGCGTCAGTGAATTCGGTGATGGGGAGTCCGCTGGGATTGGGATATGGGCGTGCGGCAATTTTTGCCGGACCGGAAACTAATCCTCCTTGTGTAGCTGCGAGAGTTGCGCTGATGTTTTGCGCTACTCGTTTTCCGACGCTCAGACTTCCGGTGAGGACTAATTTATTCTCGACCAATTTTGCGGATTTCGGCGCGAAGGTGAATTTATGGTTACTCGTCGCGGTTTCAAATTCTCCGGCGAAGGTTTTGTCTTTTTGCAGCGCGAAGATTGAATACAGTTTTGCCGAAGGTTTTGGTCCCGGCGCGGTTCGGGCGGAAGGTTCATTATTTGGTTGAAACATAATTTTACTCATCGTTCAGAGTTACGCATTTATGCGTGCAGTCGCACGCCTGAAGGCGTAACTCTGAACTTTAAAGATTTCCTCGTTTGGTTTCATCTACGATGTAATCACAGGCACGCATCGTCAACGCCATAATTGAAATTGTCGGATTCTGATTTGCTGCGCCCACAAAGGCTGCTCCATCGGTGACAAAAACATTTTTCACGTCGTGGCATTGATTCCATTTATTCAAAACAGAAGTCTTGGGATCGTTGCCCATTCGTGCTGTCCCGAGTTCGTGAATGATGCGTCCTGGCGCGGTCATCGTGCCTCCCGTCGAAAGGATTTCGGCTCCGGCGGCGCGGAGGATTTCTTCACTGGAGGCTGCGGCGTGCCTCGCCATTTCGCGTTCGTTGTCGGAGTGCTGAATGTGGATTTTGAGGGCAGGAATTCCCCACGCATCCACCACGCCGCCGGGGTCAATCTCGACAAAATTCTCGAACCGCGAAAGCATATTCGCCCGCGTCGTCATGCTGACGGGCGCGGTCTGCCATTTGCGAACATCCTTTTTGTAATCCGCTCCAAAACCTGGCAATCGTCGCGCCGAACTGGGTGACATTCCCATCCCGGAGCTGCATTCAAATCCATAGCCACGCAGGAATTGGTTATTTTTCGTTTCTTTGTTCAAGTTCTGAAAACGGGGAACGAATAAGCCAGCCGCCTTGCCGTCTTCATTGACGGAATCGCGTCCGGCAAGCGTATGAAATAGTCCTGTCGCGCCAATGCCTCCGAAGTGGTCAACTAAATAATGACCTAAAACACCTGAAGAATTCCCGATGCCGTTTGGATGTTGGCGCGATTTTGAATTCAGTAATAAGCGCGTAGATTCCAGCGTCGAAGCAGCGAGTATGATGACTTTGGCGAAGACTTCCTGTTCCTGATATGTGACTCGGTCAACAAAAGCTACACCTTTGGCATTACCGGTATCATTGTTGACGATGAGGTGGCGGACAACTGAGTTCGGGCGAAGCGTCATTTTTCCCGTTGCCGCCGCGATAGGCAGCGTAGCAGAAACTGAATTGAACATCGCTCCGACATCGCACCCGTCTCCGCAGTGCCCGCAATAATGACAGAGGTTTCGCCCCCATTTTTTATGATGTGGTTTTTGCGCCGTCAACATCGAAACGCGCGACACGATGGCGGGGCGTCCGGTTTTCTCGGAGCCTTTTTTTAAGAGCTGTTCGCCACAGGTTAATTTCATCGGGGGCAAAAAATTCCCGTCCGGCTGATGCGCCAAGCCGTCTTTATTTCCACTGACGCCGACGAATTCTTCAACTTTATCGTAGTACGGCAAAATCTCCTGATAATCAATCGGCCAATCCACATCAAAGCCATCGTGCGAAGCGGCTTTAAAATCAAGATCCGAATAGCGCCACGACAATCTGCCCCAGTGCAAAGTCTTACCGCCCACGATTCGCGCTCGCACCCACGTGAATGGTTTGCCGGGTTCAGTTGTGTATGGGTTTTCAGTGTCTTTGACGTAAAAATGTTTACTGAAATGGTTAGCCGTGTCCTGTAACCATTGTTCTTTTTGCTTCCAGTTGGGCGGCCCCTGACCGCGATACATGTCATCGTAAGGCCACGTATGCATGGAAAAATCACGCGCCGGATTCACTGGCGGCCCGGCTTCGAGCACCAGCACTTCAAAACCAAGTTCGGTCAATTGCATGGCTGCCATGCCGCCGGAAGCTCCCGAGCCAATAATAATGGCATCGTACGTTTTGGTATTGCGTGTAGTTTTGACTTGGGTCACAAAAAACCTCCGGGAGTAGCGTAAACTGTTAGTTTTCACAAAGACTGACGAACTAACAGTTCGCCGTACAACAGGTCTTTTACCACAAAGTTTAATCGCCGTGTAGGGCATCTTATGACACGATTGATAAACTTTATGAATCGGGTCGGTACTTGCGAACTTTAAGGTGGAAACGCTATGATACAACCATTATTGACGAAGCGATAATCTAAGCATTGCCTGTTAAGAATTCGATGTTGAAACCGATCAGAGTGGAAATTACGGGACGGAATTCATTTTGGGAAAATGCCGTCAAAGTGGAATGGGAAGATCAGTTCCCACAACGTCATTGGATTGCGCAGGGAAGTAAGTATTATTTGATCGAGGCTGACTGGCTGGAAGATTTGCAAAGAGTTGCCAATCAGTGTTTTGCGAAAGCGATCATCGCTCCTGAGGATGTTGGCAAACGCAAAATGTTTCGTCAGTTATTCAGAGGGGAAGCGTAGATGTTGGATGCTATACCGAACACGGGAACAATCTGAGGTTTTCATCCATGAAGAACACGAAGGGGCACGAAGTAAACGCGAAGAAACCCCCTGAGATGATTATCTTTTTTCGTGTCCCTTCGTGTTCTTCGTGGATGAAAAAAAGCACTTTTAACCTGCGTCGAAAAAAATCGGCGCAATTTTCGGAGGAATTTAAGATGAAAAATAAATTTAAATTTGTACTCGCAGCGATGGTGATGGCTGGATTCTTTTTTTCAGCCCTGCGCACCGAAGCGTATCCGCCATTTGTTCGCAAGTCTGAAAAGTTTGGCGCGAAAGATTGTCTTTTCTGCCACACGCAGGCTGGCGGCGGTGAAGGTTGGAATGAGCGCGGCAGTTGGCTAATTGCCGAAAAAGATAAACGCAAAGCTGATGCTATTGATGTTGAATGGTTAGCGGATTACAAACCGGCAGGTGACGCTCCAAAAGAAGGCGAGAAAAAGCCTGAAGAAAAACCACCAACTGCTGTCGCTGCCGTGGATCATTCAGCCCATAATCATACCGAAATTGCAGCGAAGCCAGTGATGGCTGAGTCGGCATCAGCTCCTGCTGAAAAATCTGTAAAAGTCAGCAAAAAGCCCAAAACTAAACTTAAGAAAAAATAAGTAATGGATCACCGTTCAGAGTTACGCCTTCAGGCGTGCGGTTGCTAAA
>JAYVZE010000096.1:0-14427 GCA_043783625.1 Blastocatellia bacterium
CTTACTGCGTGCGGGCTTCTGCATTTTTTCTAAATGCCCAACATGAAACATACTCTAATTTTATTTACGTTTTTATTGCTCGTTTGTGTGAACCATTCATATGCGCAAACGCTCATCGAAAAGACTTTCAAATTTGAATCTGAGGCGGAAGCCGTACTTAAATTGAACGCTTCATCGCCGGGTGCGAATTGGGCAGTGAAAGGCAGCGAAGCCGCAACGGTCACGCTGGAAATTGATGGCAAATATAATCAAGACATCATTCTTTTCAGCGGTGCAGAAAATTTCGATTATCGCGTTTTGCCGGGACGATTATCCGCAGGCGAACATCAATTGCGTGTCGCGTTGAATGCTTCACAATCCGCGCCGAACGCCTCCAAAGCGGTCATCAATGCGGCGGCTATCGCTCCGAAAATTCAGGGCAATTCGCAGGAACCGCTGGCGTTTGCGCACGCTCCGATTTTGTATGCGCGACCTGATACCGTGGGAAAATTCAGCGATGTGCCGTTGCTGATGTGGTACGAAATTATCAAGGACGGCTCTGCTCAAACGATTCGTTACAGCATAATTTTCACCAATGAAGACGGCGGGACGCAGACGGCGGCGTTGATGGCGCGGTGGGGAAGAGTCACGGACATCGAATGGATTTGCGAAGTAAAACTCGACGAGCAAGGCAAAGTTTTGAGCGAAGTTTTTCAAGGAACGAATCATCGCACGCTGCCTTTTACCGGACGCCACGAAGCGCAGCATCCGGTGTATATCGTGGCTTCGCGTAATAATAATTTTTCCGATCAATTGCCGGAAACGCTGCCCGCTTTGCGGTTCGCATTGGCTCCGGTTGCCTTCGATACGGCAAACAATTCACGCGAAGTTTTAATGGATCAAAATCCGTGGACGTATCGCTTGATGTACGAAGAAATGTTGCGCGAAGGCAAAATCGCCAATGATTCCGAAGTCATCGGAGCCGCTGGACTCGGCATCAAGATGCTTGATCCGCGCCGTTATTTATATTTTGATGGAGCTTCTATCAACACAAATTCGGCGTTAAGTTTTGCAGTGAAATTGAAAGGCGATGCGCATTGGTACGCTTCGGATTTAGGGCAGAGTTATTTTCGCATTGATCGCAGCGGCTGGTTTCGCTCGACGGTACGCCTGCCGAAAATTAGTAATACAAACAAAATCGAACAAATCGTAGTCCGTTGCGAAGCGTTGCCTGACACACAATCGCGCAAACAGGATTTCAAGCCCGAACCGACCTGCGCGATTGAGACGATCAATAAAGTATTTCTGCTGGATGAAAAATTTATGCCGTCGGCTTCGGTAAATTTAAATGTGAAGCAAACGCCGTTGCGCTTTGGCGAAATGCTGGAAATTTATCGCAGTGAAATTACTCAGGGAAAAGTGCGCCGATAAAATTACACGTCCGAGGGTAAGTGAACGGTGATGGCTGGAAAGCGTTTGAAATCGCTTATATTGAAAGTCAAAAGATGCGTGATGCGGTGAATATTCATCGCGGCAACGATTCGCGTATCGTGGGAATCTCTTCCCTTCACAGAATATTGTGTTACTAATCGTTCCCATTCAGGATAGATGGCAGGTGAATCAGGTAAGAAGGAAAAGATAGTTTTCAGTCGTGCCAACTCGGCTTGTGCCTCTGTGATGGCCAGACCTAAGCCGTTGAACTGAATCTCTCGTGTTGCCACTGACCAAAACTCATAGAAACATTGCGGGATGATGTGAATGGTTTCGCCACGACGTAATAGTGTCGTCGTCGCTCGTGTTGCGTCAGCGTGCATTGGATGTGAAACCTGTGCCATTCGCAGCAGAATATTTGAATCCAACAAGTAGCTCATAATTGTTTGTCTTCACGCTCGGCATAGATCACGTCACGACTAATTGCTTCATCAGACAACGGAGGAGCAGTTGAGCGATGTTGACCTGCCCATTCTTCAACTGCTCTGGCTCTTTCTTCTGGTGATGCGGTCTCGAAGAAAGTTGATGGTGATATTGGAGTTTCGATTTCCGCCATTGAGCGGAGCCAATCAGAAATAGTTATCCCTTTTGCCTCAGCCTTCGCTCTGAGGATCACGGCTGTCAATTGATCCACTTCAATGGTTGTTGTTTGTACACTCATATAATCACCTCGTTGTCTAAATCATATCGTAATTTTGAAAGGGATGGAACTTTCTTTCATCGAATAGGAAGCTCGTTGCTTTTTGGTAGCACTCCGAAGTAAAACTAGGATTGATTTCAACTGATGAGGCGCATCTTATGAAAAAAACATGCTTTTTGGTCATTTTGGTCATAATTATTGGTAGTGATCTTTGCGTGGCGCAGTACCAGAAAAAAACTCTGATCGCGCATCGTGGAGCTTCGGCGTATGCGCCTGAAAATACGTTGGAGGCGTATCGGTTGGCGCTGCAACAAGGCGCAACGTTTGTGGAGCAGGATTTGCAAATTACCAAAGATGGCGTGCTGGTTTGCCTGCATGATTTGACGTTAGAACGCACGACGAATGTAGCGAAAATCTTTCCTGATCGCTTCACGCTGGAAGGCTCCGACAAGCATTGGTATGTCTCGGATTTTACGCTGAAGGAAATTAAGCAATTGGATGCGGGATCGTGGTTTGATGGGAAATTTGCGGGAGTTCGTATTCCTTCGTGGCAGGAAGCAATTGATTTAATTCGCAATAAAGCCGGACTTTATCCTGAAACAAAAGCTCCTGAAGTATACGGCAAGCGCGGCTTCAATATGGAAAAGCTGGTGCTGGAGCAGCTCCGAAAAAATAAATTACCGAACGCGAAAACGCCGGTCATTATTCAATCGTTCAGCCCTGAATCACTCCAGAAAATGAAGCTGGAACTGAAAACCAAAGTACCGCTGGTTTTTCTGATTAGTCCGCAGCAAAAAGATTGGCTGACGGTGGAAGGATTTCAAAAAATCCGTGCATTCGCGGTCGGCATTGGCCCCGCAAAGATTTTAGTGGATGGCAAACCGGAGCTGGTGAGGCTGGCGCACGAGAAGGGGTTGAGCGTTACTTGCTATACTTTTTCCGCTAAAAATACGGGACGGTTTGCGAATGTTCGTGAGGAGATGTTGTATTTTCTTGAGACGCTCGGAATTGATGCCTTATTCACCGATAATCCAGATCAGTTTCCAGCTATTTAAAAATAAGCCACATTTATTGCCGGATAAATTTAACTGATTGGACAAACAAGAATTCGTGTCGTATATTTTGAAGCTCGACTTTTACAGCTTATCGAAGCTATCTTTGACTAGCATTATTAATTAACCATATTCGTGGCCAGCGAAGTTTATGCAGATCGGATCAAGCACAAAATTAAATCTATTGTTGCTGTCAGTTGTTGCGTTCCCGCCGCTCGCTTCAAAACTACTCAAATGCAGCGCAGTGGATTCATCGCTCGCGCTTCTCAAAGCGAAAGACAATTCGATAGCTGAAGGCAAAAGTTAGGTTCTGAACTACATCAGAAAACGATCAAAGCCTCAGCCAAAATGCTGAGGCTTTTTGATTATTAATTTGAGTTTCTCGAAACTCAAAACTCGAAACTTATGAGCACTCCCGGATTTCCACAAAAGCAAGGTTTATATGATCCCGCGCACGAGCATGATGCTTGTGGAATGGGCTTTGTTGTTGATCTCAAGAATCGTAAATCTCACGATATTATTCAGCAGGCACTACAGATTCTGGTCAAGCTGGAACATCGCGGCGCGTGTGGCTGCGAAAAAAATACGGGCGACGGGGCCGGAATTCTCATTCAAATGCCGCACGATTTTCTGAAGCGTGAATGTGAGAAGCGCGGTATTGATTTGCCGTTGCCCGGTCGTTATGGTGTCGGCAATGTTTTTCTGCCGAAAGACGAAGCCGCACGTCAACGCTGTGAACGAATTTTTGAAGAAGTCGCCCGCGAAGAGGGACAGGAAGTTTTAGGCTGGCGCGATATTCCGACTGACAATTCGATGATTGGCCCGACGGCACTGGCGGCAGAACCGTTTATGCGTCAGGTCTTCATCAAAAAAGGCAAAGTCAATGAGACGCCTGATGGTCTGGCGTTCGAGCGCAAACTCTGCATCATCCGCAAGCGCGGCATTCGCAAAGTTCGCATCTCCGGCGTCAAAAATGCCGAAGGATTTTACATGGCCAGCCTCTCGTTCAAGACGCTGATTTATAAAGGCATGCTAAATTCTTCGCAGCTTGGCGAATACTACCTGGACCTGAATGATTCGGAGATGGTCTCAGCTTTGGGGATGGTGCATTCGCGTTTTTCGACGAATACGTTTCCCAGTTGGCATCGTGCGCATCCTTATCGCTACCTTTGCCACAATGGAGAAATTAATACGCTGCGCGGCAACATCAACTGGATGCATGCGCGTGAATCGCTGCTGCGTTCCGACCTTTTCGGGAATGATGAATTACAAAAAATGCGTCCGGTCATTGATGTCAATAATTCTGATTCCGGGATGTTCGATAACGTCGTCGAAATGTTGACGCTGACCGGACGCTCCATCGCCCATGTAATGATGATGATGATTCCTGAACCGTGGAGCGGTCACGAATCCATGAGCGAGGAGAAAAAAGCGTTCTACGAATATCATTCATGTATGATGGAGCCGTGGGACGGCCCCGCCGCCGTAGCCTTTACTGACGGCATTCAAATTGGCGCGACGCTGGATCGTAATGGACTGCGTCCGGCGCGTTATTACGTGACGAAAGATGATCGTTTGATTATGGCTTCGGAAGTTGGCGTGCTCGACATTGCGCCGGAAAATATTTCTTACAAAGGTCGCTTGCAGCCCGGTCGAATGTTGCTGGCGGATTTGAATCAGGGTCGGATCATTAGCGACGAAGAGCTGAAAAACGAACTCGCCAATCAGCACCCATACGGCGAGTGGCTGGCGCAGAATATGGTCAAGATCGAAGACCTGCCCGACCCGCCGCATCTTCACGCGACCGATCATAAGACCGTGACACAGCGTCAACAGGCGTTCGGCTACACTTCCGAAGAAGTGCAAATGTTGCTTACTCCAATGGGAGCTAACGGACTGGAAGCGATTGGTTCGATGGGAACCGATACGCCACTCGCGGTGTTGTCGAATAAATCATTACCGCTGTTTAGTTACTTCAAGCAATTGTTTGCGCAGGTGACGAATCCGCCGATTGATGCGATTCGTGAAGAGCTGGTGACTTCGGCCGAAACGACAATTGGGCCGGAAGCGAATATGCTGGAGCCGACGCCGCAGGTGGCGCGTCAGTTGGCATTGAAGACGCCGATTTTATCCAACGAAAATTTAGAAAAAATTCGTCACCTGGCGGACGGAAATCCGCTGGGCTTTAAATCCATCACGATCCCGATTTTATTTGAAGTGAGTCTTGGTGCAAACGGTTTGGAAAAAGCGATGGACGAAGTTTGTGCGCAAGCTTCGCAGGCGATTAAAGATGGATTCGACATCATTATTTTGTCGGATCGAAACATTAATAAAACTCAGGCGGCGATCCCTGTTTTATTAGCTACGGCGGGCGTTCATCATCATTTGATTCGGGAAGGTAGCCGGACACAATGCGGGTTAGTAATTGAAACAGGAGAAGTCCGCGAAGTGCATCATTTTGCGGTTTTGCTGGGCTACGGTGCAGCGGCGATTAATCCTTATCTGGCGTTTGAAACGTTGCTGGATATGATTAATACGTCGCAACTGAAAAACGTAGAGCACGACAAAGCGGTTTATAATTACATCAAATCCGTCACGAAAGGCGTCGTCAAAATCCTCTCGAAGATGGGAATTTCGACAGTGCAAAGTTATACGGGCGCACAAATTTTTGAAGCGATTGGGCTTAATCAGGATGTCATTGATAAATATTTTACGTGGACGCCTTCGCGGGTCAGCGGCATCGGCTTAGAGCAAATCGCCAAAGAAGTTTGGATGCGACACAATCATGCGTTCTCAGATCGTCAGGTTGACAGCCATACCTTAGAAGTTGGCGGACAGTACAAATGGCGCAAGGAAGGCGAAGCGCATTTGTTCAATCCCGAATCCATTCATTTGTTGCAAAAGGCGACACAGACCAATGATTACAATGCTTTCAAGCAATTTACGCAGTTGATTGACAAGCAGGCGGAAAATCTTTACACGTTGCGCGGATTGATGGAATTCAAATCAAATCGTCCGCCCGTCCCGATTGAAGAAGTCGAAACTATTGGCGATATTGTGAAGCGTTTCAAAACCGGAGCGATGAGCTACGGTTCGATCAGCAAAGAAGCGCACGAAGCGTTAGCGATTGCCATGAATCGTTTGGGCGGCAAAAGCAATACTGGCGAAGGCGGCGAAGATACAGATCGTTATACGCCGGATGCCAATGGCGATTCGCGCAACTCGGCCATCAAGCAGGTGGCGTCAGGTCGCTTCGGTGTAACCAGTGAATATTTGGTCAGTGCGCGTGAGCTGCAAATCAAAATGGCGCAGGGCGCAAAACCCGGTGAAGGCGGACAACTTCCCGGCTCAAAAGTGTATCCGTGGATTGCCAAAACCCGGCATTCAACGCCAGGTGTCGGATTGATTTCACCTCCACCGCATCACGATATTTATTCGATTGAAGACCTTGCGCAATTAATCTACGATTTGAAAAATTCTAATCGTTTTGCGCGTGTCAGCGTCAAACTCGTCGCAGAAGTCGGCGTCGGAACTATTGCCGCAGGTGTAGCAAAAGCTCATTCTGATGTTGTTCTGATTTCAGGTCACGACGGAGGAACCGGCGCTTCGCCGCAAACCTCGATCAAGCACGCGGGCGCTCCGTGGGAACTTGGCTTAGCCGAAACGCATCAGGTTCTGGTACTGAATAATTTGCGTTCGCGCATTGTCGTTGAAACGGACGGACAGTTGAAAACAGGGCGCGATGTAGTCGTTGCGGCTTTGCTTGGCGCGGAAGAATTTGGATTTGCGACGGCTCCGTTGGTCACGCTGGGCTGTATCGTGATGCGCGTTTGTCATTTGAATACGTGTCCGGTCGGTGTCGCGACGCAAGACCCGGTACTGCGCAAACGGTTCATGGGATCGCCGGATAGTGTCGTGAATTTTATGCTCTTCGTTGCGCGGGAAGTCCGCGAAATTATGGCGGAACTCGGTTTTCGTACCATTAACGAAATGGTCGGGCATACAGAAATCCTCGAAAAACGCCGTGCGATTGACCATTGGAAAGCGCAGGGACTGGATTTTTCGAGCATCTTCTATCAACCTGAAGTCGGCGCGGAAGTCGGTCGTTATTGCCAAATTCCTCAGGATCATGAACTTGAAAAAACGCTTGATTTGACGACTTTGCTGGAGCTTTGCCAGCCCGCCATTCAGTTAGGACAACAAGTTCGTGCCGAGCTGTTAATCAACAATACCAATCGTACGGTTGGCACTATTACGGGCAGCGAAGTGACGAAAAAATACGGCGCAATTGGGTTGCCGGATGACACGATCAAGCTCAAATTTAATGGTTCAGCGGGGCAAAGTTTCGGCGCCTTTATGCCGAACGGGATGACGCTGGAACTGGAAGGCGATTCCAATGATTACGTCGGCAAGGGATTGTCCGGCGGAAAAATTATTGTCTATCCGCCCAAAGTTTCGACGTTTGACCCGGCGGAAAATATTTTGATCGGGAACGTTGCATTATACGGCGCAACCAGCGGCGAAGCCTATTTTAACGGAGTCGCGGGTGAACGTTTCGCTGTACGCAACAGTGGCGCACTCACCGTAGTGGAAGGCGTCGGCGATCATGGCTGTGAATACATGACAGGCGGACGCGTGATTGTCCTCGGCAAAACAGGACGCAACTTTGCTGCTGGAATGTCAGGTGGAGTCGCTTACGTGCTGGACGCGGAAGGTGATTTTTCGAAACGCTGTAATAAGGAAATGGTTGGCTTGGGCAGTCTTGAAAACGTTGATGAAATTGAAGTCGTCAAAGGATTGATTCACAATCACGCTGCGCTGACAGGCAGCCAACGTGCGGCGGATGTGTTACTGAATTGGGATGAATACGTCGGCAAATTTGTGCGCGTGATGCCCCACGATTACGCCCGCGTGCTGGAAGCACAGGCGCAGATGCGGGCGCAAGGCTTGCCGGAAGAAGAGGCAATCATGGCGGCTTTTGAGCTGAATACGAAAGAGGCGGCGCGGGTGATTGGGAAGTAATGAAAGGATGAATGAGAAGTCCTTTCTGGCTACGATAAAGGTGAATAAAATTATGCCCCGAAAACAATCTTCGTTATCTGAGATACAGGTCGCTGTTCCGATTGAACGAATTGTACAAAAGATTTATTTGATACGCGGACAAAAGATAATGCTGGATAGCGATTTGGCGGAGCTTTACGACGTTGAAACTAAAGTTCTCAATCAAGCTGTAAAGCGAAATTTAGAACGTTTTCCTGAAGATTTTATGTTTCAGCTGTCGTAGGAGGAATCAGAGGAAATTTTAAGGTCACATTTTGTGACCTTAAAACAAGGGCAGCATAAGAAATATCGCCCTTATGTTTTCACTGAACAAGGCGTAGCGATGCTGTCCAGTGTTTTGAAAAGTGAACGTGCCGTTGAAGTCAATATTGCAATCATGCGAACGTTCGTCAAGATGCGTGAATTAATGGCTACTCACGCGGATTTGGCGCGAAAAATCGAAGCGATGGAAAAGAAATATGATGAGCAGTTTCAAGAAGTTTTCAAGATCATCAAGCAAATGCTGATTCCGCCAACATCGCGCAAGATTACAGGTTTTATAGTGACGAAGAGAAAATGATTTTTAAGGTCACAGCTTGTGACCTCAAGTTTAGAGATACAAATTTAAAATCATGGGTAAACCAACAGGCTTTTTAGAATATACACGCGAACTACCAGCGGATAATGATCCGCTCGTGCGCGTCAATCATTGGCAGGAATTTCATGGGCATACGTCCGATGCTGACCTGCAACAACAGGGCGCACGCTGCATGGATTGCGGCGTACCTTTCTGTCATACCGGCAAGCTCATCAACAATATGGCGGCGGGTTGTCCGATTAATAACCTGATTCCAGAATGGAACGATCTGGTGTATCGCGGACAATGGGAAGAGGCTTTGTTGCGGCTGCGCAAGACGAATAATTTCCCCGAATTTACGGGACGCGTCTGTCCTGCTCCGTGCGAAGGGTCATGCGTACTTGGCATTAATCAACCTCCTGTTACCATCAAAAATCTCGAAGTTTCGATTATTGATCGGGCCTACGAAAAGGGCTGGATCAAGCCCGAACCTCCTGCCGTTCGGACGGGCAAAAAAGTTGCTGTGATCGGATCAGGTCCGGCGGGTTTAGCTTGTGCCGATCAGCTCAATCGCGCCGGACATACCGTCACCGTCTTCGAACGGGCTGACCGTATTGGCGGATTGCTGATGTATGGGATTCCGAACATGAAGCTCGACAAAGAGCTGGTCGTGAAACGTCGCCTTGATTTAATGGAAGCGGAAGGCGTTACTTTTAAAACAAGTGTCAACGTCGGAAAAGATTTCCCGGCAACGGATTTACTGAATGACTTTGATGCAGTTGTCTTGTCAGGTGGGGCTACTGCTGCGCGTGATTTGCCAGCCGAAGGTCGGAACCTGAAAGGCATTCACATGGCAATGGAATTCCTTCACGCGAATACGAAGAGTTTGCTCGACAGCAAACACGAAGACGGGAATTTTATTTCTGCCAAAGGCAAAGATGTAATTGTGATTGGCGGCGGCGATACCGGAACGGATTGTGTTGGCACTTCGATGCGGCATGGCTGCCAGAGCCTGACGCAATTTGAAATTATGGATTGCCCTCCCACAGAGCGTGCGGCGGATAATCCGTGGCCGCAGTGGCCTAAAGTTTACAAGATGGATTATGGTCAGGAAGAAGCGGCGGCAAAATTTGGCGGCGATCCGCGAACCTACGGGATCATGACGCAAAAATTCGTCGGTGATGAAAACGGTCACATTAAAGAATTACAGACAATCAATATTAAATGGGAGAAGGACGAACAGGGGCGCTTTGGCCCGCAGCCGTTACCCGGCACAGAAAAAATCTGGCCTGCGCAATTGGTGATGTTAGCGATGGGATTTTTAGGCCCCGAAAAAGAAGGAATGCTGGCGCAACTTGGCATCACTCTCAACGAACGCGGCAACGTCGCCATTGACGAAAACCGGATGACCAACGTCCCCAAAGTTTTTTGCGCCGGCGACATGTCGCGTGGTCAATCATTAGTTGTTTGGGCGATTCGTGACGGGCGTGATACGGCTCGTCATGTGGATTTATTTTTGATGGGTGAAACGCAATTGCCGTAATTGGGTGTATTATCAAGGTGATATTTTTCTTGAGGTAAATAGTATGATAACTCCAGATGTAAATTACCTTGATACGGTGGCACACATGCCAGCGGGAAGCTTGTTGAGAATGGATCGGGTTGCCTGGCAGGACTATGAACGGCTGCTTGATGAGCTGGGCGATGGATATGCTGTGCGTGTCAGCTATGATGAAGGAAGATTAGAAATTATGCCACCGTTGCCGGAGCATGAAAACTACAGTGATCTCATTCAAGACCTGACGCGTACTTTGACGCGCAGTCTCAAGCTTAAACTCGAAACGCGCGGCTCCGCAACTTTGAAAAAAGCTCCTCTGAAAGGAGCAGAGCCGGATGAATCTTTCTATATTTGGAATGCGGAAAAGATCATTGGTCGCAGGAAGCTTGATCTTAATACTGATCCTCCGCCTGACATCGTCGTTGAGATAGATGTGACCAACGAATCGTTCAGCAAATTTTCAATCTATGCTTTTTTGGGTGTCCCTGAAATCTGGCGGTATGATGAGTCGCAGGTCGAATTTTATCATTTGGAGGCAGGTGAGTATTTTGAAGCGGAGCAGAGTCGGGTTTTCCCTTTTCTCAAAGCCGAAGTCCTCTCGCAATTCCTTGATCTTAGTAAAGTCGAAGGTCAGGATGCCGCTTTAGAGGGGTTTGCTGACTGGGTAGCGAAGCATAAACCATAATTCCTTCGATCCGTTACTGATGAGGAATTGACCTGCTGAGTTCCTGGCAGGTCTTTGTTTTTTCAGTCCATATCGGCTATAAACAATTCCAGCAAGCAGCTTGTTTGCAAATCCTTACAAACTGAATTTGTATCAAATACCCGCTTCATTATTGAGCGCGGTTAATTATCTAAAGGAGACATTGTCAATGTCAGTTGAAATCACTTGTAACAATAACGGGCCATTAAGAATCACCGGTGAAATGGACATCAAAGACGCTAACGGAAACAGCTTCGGCTTAGGTGGCAGAAGCACGATTTCACTGTGCCGTTGCGGATTATCTGAAAATAAACCGTTTTGTGACGGGCAACATGCGAAACAGTCCTGGAAGTCCCTGGTCGAAGCGCGTGATTTGCCGCCACCGGCTCCTAAGCCGGGAGCTTAATTCCTTCTCAAAAGCAGAAGCTGGCAGCGCTCAGACTTCTGCTTTTTACTTTCTACCTACAATAATGTAGCCCTCCTTGTCCCACCTGACATAATTGTCGGAACTATTTCTCCCCTCCTTCTTTTTTCTATCAAATATAAGAGAAATGATTAAGTGCCGGGTTCCCGGTGTCCTGGATTTTTGGAGATTCTCATTGTGGCTGAAATCTGGAATCCTTCGTAAATGTAATATAGCTAGTCTCATAATACAATATTGTATGAACTGGCTATCGTTCTCATTTCTTGAATGAGTTAGGAAAAAGTCAAAAAACTCAATAAATACAGACCTTCTGTTGGCGTAGTAACGCTTTGGATGATTGTGGCATTGGTATTGCACTAAAAGGTGTGTGGTCAGACGAGGTACTCTTGTTCACTGACTTGTTAAGTGAAATAACATGCAAATTAATTTCGAGACAATTTTAAAGCACGCCGGAGAGAAGCTCCGACGTATTGACCGCCACGCGACAAGCGAGGAGCGGTTGGTAGCTTTGAAGAAATTTATCAAAACTGAAACGCAACGTTTATACATGCGCCATCGCTTCGGTTTGAGTGGTGAGTTGATTGCCTCAGCGCGGAGCTTAATTGTTGATTTGTTGATCCAGCGTCTGGCGCAGATGGTGAGTACGAAACATGGTTTTATTGAAGGTGATCTGCCGGTCGCTGTCATTGCTCTGGGCGGTTATGGGCGGCAGGAATTAGCTCCGCAATCCGATATTGATTTGTTATTTCTGTATCATCGTGGAGATGCCGAAAGTGCCGAGCAGCTTAACGAAGAGATTTTGTATTTATTGTGGGATGCTGGTTTTACTGTTGGTCACAGCGTTCGTTCTTTGAATGAATGCATCAGCTCGGCCAAAGAAGACGAAGTGACGCGGAATGCTTTGCTGGACGCGCGTTTGTTGTGGGGGAGTGCCGAGCTTTTTGAAAATTTAAAGCAGAAAATGGAAGAATCTGTCATCGCTAAAAATCGTCGGGCGATTCTTGATGGATTGGTTGAAGAGCGGCGCATCCGGTATGAAAAATTCGGCGCCGTTCCGTGTTTACAGGAACCGAATATTAAAGAATCAGCCGGAGGCCTGCGCGATTTACATTCTTTGTTATGGGTCTCACGAATTGCGTATGGTTATGGCAATTTAACTGATCTGGCGACTCAGGGATTTATTCCCGAACGCGATGCCAAAGCGATTGCGACCGCCTACGATTTTTTGCTGCGGGTGCGCAATGCCTTGCACTTTCTGACCAATCGTAAAACTGAAGTCCTGACGCTGGAATTGCAGATGCAGCTCGCATTAGATTTTAGCTATCATGATTCCAAAGAACAGCAGGCTTCAGAGCTGTTCATGCGCGATTATTACTTGCATGCAAGACGTTTGTACAGTTTGTGTAGAACTCATTTGCAACAGGCGATTGCGGTTCACGAAAAGAGTCGCTGGTTGAGCAAAATTAAGAGCCTGGCTGCGATTGGTGGTTTCGTGATGCGCGATGGTGCGCTTGAATTAGAGCGTGATGGCGAAGTGTGGGATGCGAAAAAATTGATGATGGCGTTCAGCTATGGGCAAGCTACCGGAGCCAGCCTGAGTGGAACTTTGCAGGAGCGCATCCATGAAAATTTGCCGCTCGTCAATCGGGAATTTCGTTCATCGCCGGAAGTCGCACAATCCTTTATCAAAATGTTGAAAGTGAAAGGGCGTTCGGCTGCCGCACTTCGGCAAATGCATGAGGTAGATTTTCTGGGAAAATATCTACCCGAATTCGGGCGCGTGACGTGCTTGGTTCAGCACGACCATTACCACAAATTCACCGTTGATGAGCACACGATTCGGGCGGTTGAGGTCATGGATGAATTGCACAATTCACGAGTGCGAACGCTGGATCGTTACCGTCAGCTTTACAACGAAATTTCTGATCCTTCAGTTTTACATTTGGGATTATTGTTTCACGACATTGGCAAAGGACTCGGCGGTGGTCATACCGAAAAAGGAATGGCGATTGCCGAACGCGTTTGCAACCGCCTCCACGTTGACGATGTTGCCAAAAAACAAATTCGATTTTTGATTAAGCAGCATTTGACGATGTCGCACATTGCGCAACGCCGCGATTTATCGGATGAAAAAGTTATTCTTGATTTCACGAAAGTGGTGAAATCGCTGGAGCAATTAAATTTGCTGACGTTGTTAACGTACGCCGATATTAATGCAGTTGGCGCGGGTACATGGAATGAATGGAAAGATGCGCTGATCTGGGAATTGTATTTAAAAGCGCGCGCGGTTTTTGTCCCGGAACCGCAAGCCGGAGCCGCTGTCGAACAACTCCGTAACCACATTGCGTTAATGCTGGCAAGCGAAGTTGGCATTGATGAAGTTCAATCGCATTTCACTTTATTACCGGAAGATTATGCGCGCTTCACGTTGCCGCAAACGATCATTGAGCATATTCGTTTAGCCAATTCGCTGAACTCACGAGTGGTGAAAACAAGCTGGCGGATTAATACGCAGGCGCGCTGCACGGATTTACATGTGAGCGCGATCAATCGTCGCGGACTCATCGCCTCGATTGCCGGAACACTGACGGCGCAAGGCGTAAATATTCTGAGCGTTCATTTGAATACGCGCCAGGATGGGATTGCGATTGATTCTTTCAAAGTTGCCGATTCCGTGGGAGAACCGCTGACGGATCCAACTCGCTGGGAACAAATTGACACCGCCATCAAGCGCGCTCTGGAAGGTGAACTTGATATTGCCGCAGCAGTTGAAAAGAAATTGCAGGCTAATGCGGCGCGGATGAAATCACGTAAACGAAGTTTGAGCGCGAAAACCGCAGTCACTAAAATTACCTGGGATAATCAAACTTCAGACAAGAGCACAATTCTTGAAGTGATGACGCCTGATCGTTTAGGGCTGGCTTACAAAATCACGAGTGCGTTGTCGCACCTGAATTTAGATA
>JAYVZE010000097.1:0-35673 GCA_043783625.1 Blastocatellia bacterium
GCCCGCACGTAGTAAGGGCGCAGTCTCGGTGAAACACACAGTTGCCAAAGTGTGCGCCCTTACTACGTGCGGGCTTCTGCATTTATTCGCGCGACCACAGCCGCCGAATTTCCAAGACTTCCCCCGTCAATTCTTGTAGTTGTTGCTTGATCGCTTCCCCTTCCAATTTTATTTTTGGAAATTGATTCTGAAGTGTGAACGGTCGTTTATTTTCACGATCATTCGGCGGAACTCTGGTCACGCATTCATACAATCGAAACTCCGTCGGAGCCGCATTTTTCCTGACCCATTTCAGCGTCCGCCCGGTTTCTGCATCACATTCAGAAATAGCATTCAGTAACGCGCTGCAAGTAAATCCCGTACAAAAAACATTCTTCTGACGACATCCATCGGAGCTAAGATTGCGACACATCGGCGGACAACATCCGGTTCCCTGTTCGTGGCACTGACGACAAATTTCTCCTGCGCCACTTTCATTCCAGAAGCGATCCAGTTCAGCAATGAATTCGGTGCGAGAAAAATTTTCTAAAGTAGAATCCGGGGTACTGGTACGTCGCTGACTCCGCGTACATTTCACACAAAGCCAAAGTTCTTGCGGCGTAGCCTGTTCTCCAATACGCAAGATTGTGTACAGCTCGTATTGAAAGGCTTTAGATGAGTTGCAGCTTTGACAGACTTGATTCATCTTCAATTCATATCTCTCAATTTTTCCCATTCTTCTCGAAGATAACTATAAATTAGCGTTCGCGCTATTTCTCTTTTGAAAGTATCTCCTCTCAGCCTTTTATAGTTGATAGTATTGGAAGGAAGGAAGCTTAGAACAGCTCTACCTATCTCAGCATTATAAGTAGTTAAATGTTTATTCTTTATATTTATCGTCCACGGGAGCATGTAAGCAGTCTGCACACTAGAAGAAATTTTAATTGCCTCTTTTCCCTCTCTCGTTACAGTGATTTCAATCGAAGGGTAATCATCCGTCCAAACTGCGCGACGCGAAGTAAGTATTATCCTCTGCATTAAGCTCACGTCTTGAAACTTACGAATAAATAGCTCTTTCTGCCTGATATTTGGTGAAGTATTTGAATTATTCATAAATTCACCAAAAGTTTGTTCAGCATTTTCAGTTAACCAATTCTGGTCAACTCCTAGAGTTTCAAGACTAAGTTTATTTAATTCTGGTGCAAGTATTGCCTTCTCAAAAGCAATTATTACTTCGAATGGGACTTCAGTTTTTTCCAGATAATATTTGCTTTTAATACGAGTAATAAGCAAAGTGCTCTTTTGTGGACCCCCTAACCCTTTCCATTCAGAGAGTATATTAATTGAACTTATACCAGCACCATAAGAGTTACTAAGTGAGGTAACAATTAGAAAAACTATAACAAATATCTTGTACATATTAATTACAATTTCATAAGTTTAGTCGGAAATCAGCTTAATATTCCTTAGTCGTAGCGCATTGCTAATCACCGAAACAGAGCTAAACGTCATCGCCAGACTTGCCACCATCGGGCTGAGAAAAACACCCAGAATCGGATAGAAAATTCCTGCCGCTAACGGAATGCCTAGCGCGTTATACGCAAAAGCAAAAAATAAATTTTGCTTCACGTTACGCATCACGGCTTTGCTCAATGTGAGAGCGCGGACAATTCCCGCGAGATCGCTTTTGACAAGCGTAATACCTGCGCTTTCAATGGCGACTTCCGCACCCGATCCCATCGCAATGCCAACGTCTGCCTGCGCCAGCGCGGGAGCGTCATTGATACCGTCGCCAGCCATCGCGACGACGCGCCAATTCGCTTGGAGTTGTTTTATTTTTTCAGCCTTTTGCGCGGGTAAAACTTCAGCCAGGACTTCATCAATTTTCAATTCACGCGCCACTGCTTCCGCCGTAGCCCGACTGTCTCCCGTCAACATAATCAAATGCAATCCCGCCCTTTTCAATGCTTGAATTTCATCTTTTGCATTGGCTTTGATTTGATCCTGACAGGTAATTAAGCCCGCGCTTCGTTTATTGATAGCAACAAAAATAGTCGTCTTTCCAGCAGCTTGTTCCAGTTCCGAGTTTGCTTTCAAGACTTTATTTTCAACTCCCAATTCATCAAAAAGCCCTTGGTTCCCCAGCGCAATTTCTACGCCTTCAATAATTCCAGTGATTCCTTTTCCAGGGAAGGCACGAAATTCTTTCGTTGCCCATAATTCCAAATTTTTGTTTTTTGCTTCCTTGATGAGCGCCGCAGCTAAGGGATGTTCGCTGCCCTTTTCAAGGCTCGCCGCCATGCGCAAAACTACATTTTCGCTGTACCCGTTGACCGTAATTATTTTCGCTACGGAAGGCTTTCCTTCTGTGATTGTTCCAGTTTTATCCAGTACTAACGTATCAATCTTAGCCAATGTTTCCAGTGCTTCGGCGTCTCTGATTAAAATTCCGGCGAGTGCGCCGCGTCCGGTTCCTACCAGGACACTCATCGGAGTCGCCAAGCCTAGCGCACACGGACAAGCAATAATCAAAACCGAGACGGCATTGATAAATCCATAGACTGCACCTGATTCTTGCCCCAACAAACTCCACCCGATAAAAGTAAGAATTGCGATGAGAACAACAGCCGGAACGAACCACGCAGAAATTTTGTCCGCAATGCGCTGAATCGGAGCGCGGGATTGTTGCGCCGTGGCGACCATCTGCACAATATTTCCAAGCATCGTATCGCTGCCAACCCGCTCAGCACGCATCACAAATCCACCCACACCATTCATCGTACCCGCATAAACATTGTCGTTGATTGCCTTCTCGACAGGAATCGCTTCACCCGTCAACATCGCTTCATCAATCGAAGTTGCGCCTTCGATGACCACCCCGTCAACCGGGATTTTTTCGCCGGGACGCACTCGGAGCTTCGCGTTGACGACCACAAATTCCAGTGGAATATCTTCTTCAATTCCATTGGAGCGAATCACGCGAGCGGTCTTCGGAGCCAGTTGTAACAAGGCTTTGATGGCACTATTCGTATTGGCACGGGCGCGAAGTTCAAGCACTTGCCCCAGCAAAACCAGGGTCACGATAACGGCGGAAGCCTCAAAATAAATCGGAGCTGTTCCGCCATGCCGGAAAGAATGGGGAAATAAATTTGGGAGAAAAGTTGCGAACAGACTAAAAAGATACGCCACGCCAACGCCAATCGCAATCAACGTAAACATGTTGGCAGAGCGATTGCGAAATGAAAGAATTGCTCGTTGGAAAAATGGCCAAGCCCCCCAGCCAACGACGGGAGCAGCCAACAACATCTGTATTAAGGCGGAAATTGAAAGCGCACCGATTGATCCAAGACTGACCTCGCTCATCGCCAATAAAAACAGTGGTATCGTGAAAACTAAACACCACTTCAACCGAAATTTCATATCGGTTAATTCAGGATTTTCTCCGTCGTCAATTGTCACCAGACGAGGCTCCAGAGCCATCCCGCATTTCGGACAAATGCCGGGATGATCGCTGACTACACCCTCGCACATCGGGCAAAAATATTCGTTTGTTTTAGTCTTTTTTGGAGCTGCCTGAATGGGCTTCGGGCGAGCAGAAAGTCCGCCAATATTTACTAAAACAGGTTTCGGATTTAAGTAACGAACAGGCTCAACGCTGAATTTTTCCAGACATGAGCGCGAGCAAAAATGAAAGCTTACGCCTTCGTGAGGATAGCTCCATTTAGCGGTTGCGGGATCAACCGTCATCCCGCAGACAGGGTCTTTTTGCGTTGCCACTTGCATGGCTATTTAGCTTGCGGCTTCCTGCCCCACTTTGCAAGTTTTCCCAGCTCCCGCCACGTGGTAGTTTTGATCCCCAGCTCGTCCATCAACTTTTTCGTGTCAGGGTCAGTGAAGCTCAAAAAATCTGCATGCCGTTGCTGCCATGATCCAGTCGTAGCCTTCAATTCGTCGTTATCCATCCCCAGATGCACAATTAACATTGTGACACCGGGCTTTAAATTTCTCAGCAATTCATGGTACGCCTTTTTGCGCTCGGCAAACGTTTTCCCGCTCACTCCTGTCACCAGATAATCCAACATCGGAAAGCCTTGCGCTTCAACTTTATTGAGCATGTCCGCACCGATGGGAGATTGATCTTTTTTGCCGAACTCAATCGCTTCCGGCGTCGGACGCATCACCATCACGGGAATGCCGTATTCTTTGCCAAGCTTCGTGTACACTTCAAAAAAATCTTTGCGCGTATACAACGTGCCCATGTGCGTGTCCAGATGCGTCGGTTTCAAACCAAACGCTAAGGCCCGATCAATTTGCGCACGCAGTTCAATTTCAATTTCCTGCGGCGTCGCCTTCATTGCAGTTTGTCGCTCTGACTTCCACATGAAGCCCTGTTCATCGAGTAATCCCGGCACTTTGTCAATCGAAGCCACCGGACGCCAGCGCAAATATTTCCATTCACTCGTCAGCGTCAAATGCAGCCCTAAATCCAGCTCAGGATGCTGTCGAAAATAATCCGCAATTTCAGGAAACCACGCACAGGGAACCATGATGCTGCCCGAAGTCACCATGTTGTGCTTGAACGCTTCAATCGAAGCCATATTCACCGAATGCGACATCCCGATGTCATCCGCGTGAACCAGAACCACTTTGTCATTCGCACTGTAGCCGAGTTGTTGTGCGGTGGATTGTGAAAATGCCTGCGCCGCCATCAAACTGAGGATGAATCCCGTCAAAAGTTTCTTCATTTTAATAAAATTCCTTAACTATTTTTTCACTTTCGTAGTTTTGGCAAGCGTGACAGATTTCCCATTTTCACGCAGCCATTTATTGAGGTCGCTCATCGTTGAAAAATCCACTAACGCATCTGCTAACAGTTCTAATTGAGTAGTAGGTAGCGCTGCTATTCGCTTAATGGTTGTAGGCTTTAAGTCTCCAAGGAAACGCTTCAAATGCGCATGCAATCCAATCTGGAACCCTAGTTGCCTACCTCTTTCAAATGCTCTACGTTCCAATCCTGAATAATATTTCATATTCTTGTTTTCAATGGTCTTGCCATCTATCTTTATCTATCCTTGTGCGTCTGCACCCATTCACGAAAAGCCTTGACCATCGGGATCACGCCTTGTTCTTTTCCTGTTTCCAAAAATTGGCTCAGGATGGCGGAAGTCACAAAAGGAAAAAGATCGCTGCTCTCGACTTCGACGTAGCTCTTGCCATGCAACTGATAAAATTTAACCTGTGTGCCATCATGTCGCCAGATTTCCGCCACGCCAAGATTTGCATAGATTGGCATTTTGTAGAGCGAGCGATGAGAAATATCAATTTCCACGACGAGTTCCGGCGCGGGGTCAACGGCCAAATTGACTTCATCTTTTTTCGCCATCACTGCGGCATGACGAATATAAAAGCAATCATCAGGTTCTACGCCCTGCGCCATCGCAGGCAATGAAAACGTGGCCGAACCGAGGCTAATCAAATTCAAATCCAACGCCTCCACAATGACGGCTAAAAGATGCGCGAATAGACCTTTCCATTTTTCGTGACGGGGGATAGGGTCATAATTTCCAACACTCCCTGATCGTAACTAAGGCGGACGTTACTATCATCCTGAATTTGCTGTAGTAGATTTTGATACGTCTCCCACGACACCGCCTCAATAATCAGCGTACTGCTCGGCGGCAGCGTTTCTACGGTTTGCAAATAATTCATCGCTAACGAATTCATAACAATACTTCCTCGCTGCCGATAATATCATATTGAAATTTTCACGAGCAGCGCACTGACAACTCATTCAGATTTTTGTTGCTTGCTCACCAGTTCCGTAAAACTCTTCGCCGCGTTGGCAAATTCTGAGGGGATTAAAATTATCGTCGTCGTATTGTTATCAATCCCGATTTCAGACAGCATTTGCATCCGTCGAAGCTCCAGCGCAATCGGGCTTTCTTCCATTTGTTTCGCGCCTTGCGTCAGTTTTATCGAAGCTTCCAACTCAGCTTCCGCCTTAATAATTCTGGCGCGTTTTTCGCGGATCGCTTCGGCTTCCCGCGCCATGGCTCGCTGCATGGATTCCGGGATTTCGACATCCTTCATTTCCACCATCACGATTTTGATGCCCCACGGTTCTGTCGCCGAATCTACAATTTTTTGTAATGTGCTATTGATCTGTTCACGATCCCGCAAGACCTGATCCAGTTGATGTTGCCCGATGATGTTACGCAACGCCGTGACGGAAAACTGGTAGACCGCCTGCGTGTAATTCGCTACTTGAATAATCGCTTTCGCCGGGTCAATCACTTTGAACCACAGCACAGCGTTGACCTTGATGGTGACGCTATCTTTCGTGATCGTTTCCTGCTGTTCCAGATCAACAGTTCTGGTCCGCATGTCCAGCTTTTGCTGTCGGTCAATGAACGGGATAATCCAGTACAGCCCCGGCCCTTTGATAGAACTAAATCTGCCCAATCGGAAGACGATGGAACGCTGATATTCCTGCGCGATTCGTAAGCCCAGAATTCCGAAGACAACGACGATCAAAAGTGGAAATAGGATGTACATAGTTTTTTCTCAAAGAGTGATTCGTTTTCAACCCGCAACGCGGGTGCAAGCATACAGTAAGATTGTCGGTGCGCCAGCATCTTGCTGGCAGCTTTATCTTTACGACTGTTTTGCCACCAGGATGGTGGCGCACCAAAAGCGGATTCTATTCATTTCTTACCCACTCAAACACATTCGCTTTGCCGTCTTGATAATTTTCGTCAAGCTCCGCTTCCAGCCATAAAATCGCGGCGATGCGGCGCGCCATATTTGTCACTTCGCGCACTTCTTCAATCGTCAAAGCACGTCCCAGTAATTCCAATTCGCGGTAGCTCAACCATTTTTTCATGACTTGATACCCGCCAATCGTGTATTCCCAGACACGCTCCGGCACGTTGCGCCAGTAGGCGAAATTGTTGAGAAAAATATCAAAGGTGCATGGAGTACAAGCTTCAGCTTGGTTGTACTTCTCGCCACTGTAAAGCCAAGCTAAAGCTTGTACTCCATGCGTTTCTTGCTCCGTTATTTCGCGCAAAACTGCTTTCCCCTTCCCCGGCATCGTGATGCCGCCTTTGCCGCCGTGTCCCCAGCCGGCGGTGACTTGCAAATCTTCGGCGGAAAGTTGTTTGCCTTCGGTGTGCGCAATCACTGCAATCGTTTTTAGCTCCGGTCGAATTGTGCCGGAAGTCACGCCGACCACCAGAGTTTCAGTGTCCAGCAACGCGGCGATTTGTTTGCCTAATTCCGCCGAAGCGAATAACGCTTCTTGGTTCGCAGGCAATGGAATGCGCGGCCAGTCCTGCCGCAACGCGCCGGAATTTTCCTGGCGATATGCAGGCGCATGCAAAATCGCTACAGCGTGAAAAAATAATGCGGATGGGAGCGCATTCCCTGGGAGCGCAGGCGTCTCGCCTGCTGCGAGCGCGTGCAACGCCGCTCGCTTGCGTGGCGAGGAAAGCGCTTGCTCTTCAGGGGATCCCTCCGTCAGGTCGTTTGCATCGCTGACGCTCGCAAAAAGCAGGCGAGACGCCTGCGCTCCCAGGGCTTCGCCATACGACAACGCTGCGGCACTGAGATTAGGCTTGATTTCATTGTCTGACGGTTGCTCGAAAAGCGAATGCTGTTTTTGTTCTGGCTTGAGAAATAGTGGGAACAAATTTGCACCGCTTTCAATAACATGAAATGAGCATAATTGAGGTGAAATTAATGATGCTTCAAAGCCTTTGCGTATTCGTTGCGCTGCAGCGATTTGTGGATTCATGAGAAGCGAATTCTTGAAATATTCAGTTCGTTTTTCATCCAATAATTTAGTTTCCGGCTCCCAGTACAACCAGCGAACATCAAATGGGCGATAGCAATAACGAACAATATTTTCAGGAAGAAATCCTCGTTTGAGTAAATGGCTACGAACAGATTTCGCTTCAAACCTCGCGGTATCTTCCATCAAAGTTGGAGATATGGATGTTACTTGTTCATGACTGTTGGCAGGATCAAAATATTGCAACATCCTATTTTCAAGACTTTTTCGATCAATATCTACAAGCGATTCATCACGCGCAGTTTTTACGCCAGGAAATGAAACGGGGAAAATTTTAGGCAACAAAGGCCAAGCAAGATAATCACCGCTCACAGCACTTAATTTGAACGGCAAGCCGATTTCTACAATTGGTTTTAGCTGTTGGTAGTTTTCATTGAAATCGGAACGATTCAAACTCTCAAGTAATGCTGCGGTGCGTTCAGCCGCACGCGCTTGATCGGCGTCGCGGTAAAAAATCCGATGCGGTTCTTGCTTGTTCTTTTGAGGATTCGTAACAAGCGTAGCGATGGCGGTTCCAATTTTTATACCGGGGGATTTTCCTCCGACAGCAAAAACCGTTTCGCTGGTTCTGCCATCGGGTGCGTATTCAGAAATGATTCTGTCGCCGTGCAAGTTATCAATCCAAATTTTATCAAACGATTCCAGATATTTTTCGCGCATTCCGGTGAATGACAATCCATCCAACCACGAATAATTTGAGATAAAACAAATCACGCCTTCCTGACTGATTTCTGTAATGCGGCGTTCTGCCATCCGAAAAAATCGCACATACAAATCATTCAAGCCTTGCCCTTGCGGAGCGGGCGCACGCTTCGTCGTGCGGTAAGCGTTCGATAAATCGCGTTCTTCAGAAACCGCCAAGCCCGCATAGCCGTTGTACGGCGGATTGCCGAGAATCACGAGAATTGGTTTGGCTTGTTTGATTTGTTCGGCGGCGTCGCGTTCTTCTTCGAGTTCGGGAAACAGCAATTTTGTTTTCGGAGCTTTGGGCGGCTCCCATCCGGTCAATGCATTCGTCAAATAAATCGCCGCCCGTTCATCTTTTTTGTCGCGCTCTGTTCCAAAAGCTGCGCCAAGATGTTGCAGCAATAATCCAATTTGCAAATGCGCTACGACAAACGGTGCGGGCAAAATCTCAAAGCCGAAGACGCGCTCCATCGCCGCTTTTTTCAACTGCAAAGCAAGAGACGCGTCATCGCCTTTTGCTTGCAAAGTCTCAGCAATTTTGTTGAGGACTTCGACCAGATACGCGCCCGTGCCGCAACACGGATCAAGCACATACACATCAGGATCAGCCAAACCGTCGGGGCGATTTAATTCTGTGCGCAAGACCGTGTCTACGCGCTCGACCATGTATTTGACAATTTCGATAGGCGTATACCAAACGCCTAATTCTTTGCGCAATTCAGGATCGAAGGCTTCCAAAAACGGTTCATAAAAATATTGCACCGCTTCGCCTTCGTTGAATTGCGCGAAGAAGGCTTGATGATTGACGCGATTGAGCGCAGCCGCCGCCCAATCCAGTGCTTCGGATAAATTTAATTCGTCGAGCTGACCGGGTTCCGAAATCAAGTGAAATAATTTGCGCAAAATCGGCACGCGCAAATAACGCGCAGAAGAATACCAGTCGAAGGGAGTACAGATTGTGGAATTTGGATTTCGGGAATTTGTTTTGCACCATAGCACCCACGCAGAGAACACGCCGTAAAAAAGCGTTTGGACAAGGGTTGAGCGGAAAAATCGCAAGCCTTTTTCGCCTTCAAATTTGACGCCTAATGCTTCTTCCAGCGCGGCGCGAATGGTGGCTAATTCATCAAGCGGAGCGAGTTCAATCCGCGCTTTGGCGTCCCGTGCATACGAAGCCAGAAACCACGCGACATCTTTCGGATTTTCCAGCGGCGCATTGCTGAGCATCACGCGTTTCAAATATTCGGTGAAACGTTCAGCGTGCAATTTGGAGAGGGCTTCGGGGTTTGCCGCTGCTGTCCAAAAAGATTTTTCATCCGGCGCAAGGCGATAACTTTCAAGGTGCGTACCATCTTTGCCAACTAATACAAAATCGCGCAAATTCGTGACAAGCACTTGCCCGTATTTCGCCAGATATTTTTTAACTTGATCGGAGTCGGCGATTTTAAAAGCATCGTCACTTGTGCCTTTGACTTCGATTGCGCCACGTGCGGGCAGCGTTCCGGCAAGAGGTTCAGCCGTGTCAGATTTTTGAAATTGATCGGCAGTGAATAATCCGCCGTCGGGAATGCCTGCGCCCTGATTGCGAAGATTGATAATGCAGCGAACTTTCGGCTTGAGCGTTTTGCCGACTTCGTTCAGCAAATTTGCTAACGCGCCGTAATACGAAGTTTCTTTGACGCCCGCGCCAGAAGAACGAATATCACGCAATTCGCGGAGATAATTTTCGAGATGATTCATTGGTCAATTAAAGACTGACGACTGGAGCGCAAGCGTTGCGCTTGCCGTTTGCCAGCGCGAGCGATGCAAACGTAGTGGCGAGCAAATACCCTAAAGATGAAGAAATCTTCTCGCCACGTCAGGCGAGCGGCGTTGCACGCGCTCTCGGCAAGCGAGACGCTTGCGCTCCAATCAATGCTAAATCACGCCGGGAGTTTTCCCGCTTTTCAGATTCCAAATCGCAGCAATCAGGACATCAATTTCTTCGCAGGTATTATAAAACGCCAGCGAAGGTCGCACGGTGCTTTCTAATCCAAAGCGTCTTAAAATTGGCTGTGCGCAATGGTGACCGGAGCGGACGGCGATCCCTTCGCTGCTTAATGCCTGTCCGACTTCTTCGGTCGTGTAGCCGTCCAGCACAAAGGAAAGCACGCTCGCTTTTTCGCGGGCTGTTCCGATCAGGTGCAAGCCGGGGATGCGCTGAAGACCTTCCATCGCGTAGACCAACAAATCGTGTTCGTAGCGGGCGACGTTGTGCATTCCGATCCGGTCAAGATAATCAATCGCTGCGCCTAAACCGACGGCATCGGCAATGCTTCCCGTCCCTGCTTCAAAACGAAACGGCGCGGGGTGATAGACCGTTTTTTCAAACGTGACATCCACAATCATGTTGCCGCCGCCTTGCCAGGGCGGAGTCGCCTGAAGAATTTCATGCTTGCCGTAGACGACGCCGATTCCGGTTGGAGCGAAAACTTTATGTCCTGAGAAAACATAAAAATCGCAATCGTACGCCTGTACGTCTACGCTCATGTGAGATACAGCTTGCGCTCCGTCAATTAAAACTTTCGCGCCGTAGCGATGGGCGATTTCGACCATTTCGGCGACGGGCGTGACGGTTCCGAGCGCGTTGGAAACCTGTGCCAGTGCGACGATTCGCGTTTTCGGTCCGAGCAGTTTTTCGTATTCATCCAACAAAATTTGACCGTGATTATCTACGGGAGCGACCTTGAGCTTCGCGCCTTTTTCCGCGCACAGCATTTGCCACGGAACAATGTTCGCGTGATGTTCGAGATGCGTGATAACAACTTCATCGCCTGCCTGAACGTTCTGACTTCCCCAGCTTTTGGCAACCAGATTAATGCCTTCCGTCGCACCGCGAACAAAAACGATTTCCTGCGTCGAACCGGCGTTCAGGAAGCTGCGGACTTTTTCGCGGGCAGCGTCATAAGCATCCGTCGAACGGGCGGCTAACGTATGCGCGGCGCGATGAACATTAGAATTTTCGTGTTCGTAAAAATAGCTCAGCCGATCAATCACCGACTGCGGTTTTTGCGTCGTCGCAGCATTGTCGAGCCAGATCAAAGGACGCCCGTTCACGGTTTCCTGCAAGATCGGAAAATCGCGCCGTACCGCCTGCACATCGAACAATCCCACCGAAAGCGCAGCGTTTGGCGGCAGGTTCGGATCATTCCCCACCGGAGCTAAACTTGGCGCAAAACTCAGCTCTGAAATAGATCGCGCTGATTCTAAAAACGGAAAAGCCGATGATTCTCTGGCATCACCAGGATGCGGTACAGAGCCGGGAATTTGTGGAGTCGAAACACCGGGCAACGGCGTCGCCGGAACCGTAGACGGCAGATGCCCCGGCAGCGTTGGCGAGAATCCATGCGCTTGTGTTTCAGTCGGAACCGCAGGTACGGATTGCTCAAACAACGACCTCGCCTCATCAAGAAATGAAAACGACGGCGTCGTTGAAAAATCGCCTGCTGAAAATCCGCCGGGAATCCCCGGCGCGGAAAATTGCGGAACCGCTGAGACAGGCGGGCTACTTCGCATGACGTCATTGGCGGCGGCTTGCAATTCAACTTCGGAAAATTGTACTGGCAGTTCCGGCGCAACTCCCAACGAAGAAAAATTCGCGGGCGCCGCAACAGGCAGCGTCACGCCGGATATTCCAGAAGTTGATGGAACTTGCTGCCCTGCGAATCCCCCGGAAGACATGCCCTGATAAAGTTCGGTGGCAAGTTTTGCCAGCATCGCCGGATCAGGCAGACCCGCATCCAACGCCTGCGTCGCTCCGCTTAAATCGCGCTCAAAATCAGGCAATTCAGGCGTGAAATTAGTATTTGTATTCATGATAATTTCCCACTTCGACTTGATCCAAAGCGGCGATGGCGTCATCTGTTAGAATCGCGGCAGAGCAATACAATGAAACCAAATAGGAACCGATGGCGTTCTGATTCAGTCCCATAAATCGCACTGATAATCCGGGCGTTTGTTCGCCAGGCAGACCGGGCTGATACAAACCGACTACGCCTTGTTTTTGCTCTCCGACGCGCAACAATAAAATGCTGGTTTTTCCGCCTGCGCCAACTGCCGGATCAGTTTTTCCGTCCACCATTAATTTATCGGTGGGAACTAACGGAATGCCGCGCCACGTCAGGAACGGTGAACCGAATAACGTCACGGTTGGCGGTGGCACTCCGCGCCGTGTGCATTCGCGCTCGAAGGCGGCAATGGCGCGGGGATGCGCGAGGAAAAATGACGGCTCTTTCCAGACTTTGGAAATCAGGTCATCCAGATCATCAGGCGTCGGCGAACCTTTGCGCGTGTTCATGCGCTGCGACGCCGGAACATTTTTCAGCAACCCGTAATTATCGTTGTTGATGAGTTCGCTTTCCTGACGTTCTTTGACGGTCTCAATCGTCAGGCGCAGTTGCTCTTTGATTTGGTCGTACGGATTGCTGTACAGGTCGGAAGTCCGCGAATGAATATTCATCACAGCAGAAATCGAATTCAGGGTCAGCTCACGCGGTTTTTCATCGTAAGGAACAAACGTTTCCGGCAAAGCGACGGTTTCTTCCTGACCGCAAACTACGTCAACAGATTTTTCATTGACGACGCGATTGACGCGCAGCGTTCCGGCTTCCAGCGGTTTCCAGTCCAGCAATCTGACCAGCCAACGCGGAGTGATTGCACCGTATTGCGGCGCAGTTTTCGTAACGTTCGCAAGTTGAAAAGCAGCTTGCTCACTTAAGGTATGATGTGTTTTGTCGTTTTTTGGCATGATATTTTTCTCAAGGATTGATTGATAATTTTTAGTTTATGGTGGTCAGTGGTCGGTGAACGGTGGTCGGTATAAGGCAGTTCAGGGATTGGCTTTACCGACCACCGACGACTGACCACCGCCCACCAAATATCCAAATTATTTTGTTGCCGGATTCTTAAAAATTTCGCGGAGCGGGCAACGAAAGCCGGGCAACAAATCTTCGCAGACTAGCTCCGCTTCGTAGGGAAAAGCCATAATATTCGTGGAAGAACGATAGGTCGTGATCGTTTGATTTTCAGGTGAAACAATCCAGACGACTTTGACTCCTGCCGTCAAAAATTCCATCGCTTTGGAATGAACTTTTTCGTAGTAATCCGTCGGAGAAATCACTTCGACTGCCAAGTCAGGAACAATCAGCCATTTCGTTTCCGGTTCTCCTTCAGGTGGAAGACGATCCGCCGCAATAAAGGCTATGTCGGGGATGCGCTCGGTGACTTTCAATTGAAATGAAGATTCCTGATAAACCTCCCCTAACTGGTTGTCTTCGACAAAATTCCCCAGCTTTCGCGCAAGTCGCGTACAAATACCACTATGTCTGGCTCCTGGCATTTCCTTTTCCTCCGGCTCACCATCCACAAACTCGTAGCTGCGCTCAAGATTGAGCGCAGCATCAATAATGGTTTCCATAAGTACTACTCCTGAAAATTACAAATTCCCTTTCTTAAATTCATCCGCTAAATGATCGCACGCACGCAGCGTAATCGCCATCATCGTTAACGTTGGATTCGCGCAGCCGCCGGAAGTGAAGGCAGCCCCATCCGTCACGAAAAGATTGCTGACATCCCAGCTTTGATTCCATTTGTTGAGGGCGGAAGTTTTCTTGTCGGCTCCCATTCGCGCAGTGCCAACTTCGTGGATGCAGAAGCCGGGAAGTGCGGCTTCGTTAATTTTCGCGGTAACTTCGAATCCGGCGGCTTCCGCCATTTCCGAAGTAGTCTCCAACATATCCTTCATCATCGCCTTTTCGTTGTCGCCATGTTTGCAATCAATATGCAACGCAGGAATCCCCCACGCGTCCACTTTTTTGTCGTCAATACGGGCGTGATTCTTGTAATCTGCCAGCATTTCTCCCCAGCATCCGAGGAAGAAATTCACATCGGTCGGAGCTTCGCGTACCTGTTGTTTCAGCGTCGCACCAAATCCATTGATGCCTTTCGCGCGCTGAAAATCGTAGCCCATTGTCGCATTGCCTTGCATTCCATAACCACGAATGAATTTCGATTGTTTGTCATCCAGAACGTTGCGGAATTTCGGCACATAAATTCCGTTCGCACGCCCGTCGGAATAATCATATTCCTGTCCGCGCACTTGATTCACGACGCCTCTGACGCCGATTGGATAAACGTGATCCATCAAATAATGTCCGACGACACCGGAAGAATTGCTAAGCCCATTCGGATGCTGTCTGGATTTTGAATTCAATAAAATTCGCGTAGATTCAAGCGTCGAAGCGCAAAGCACCACAACTTTTCCCAAGACTTCAAAATCTTTTTTGGAAAGCTGATCTATCACGCGAACGCCTTTAGCTTTACCAGTATTCGTATCAATTAAAATTTCGCGCACGACGGAATGCGGACGCAACGTCATTCGTCCCGTAGCTGCTGCCGAAGGCAAAGTCGAACCCGGCGAGCTGAAATACGAAGAAGTTGAACAGCCGCGATCACAATGTCCGCAGTAATGACACGCGGCCCGTCCCTGATGAAATTTCGTCAGGATAGCAGCACGTCCGATGATGACTTTGCGATTTTTGAAATTTTTCTCGACTCCCTTTTTTAGCAATTGTTCGCCGCAGGTCATTTTCATCGCGGGTAAAAATTTACTATCGGGAAGCTGCGCCAAGTTTTCAAACGATCCGCTGATACCAACAAAATCTTCTACCTGATCGTAGTAAGGCTCTAAATCTTTGTAGCTAATCGGCCACGGTTGATCGTATCCGTCGCGCTCTGCGGCTTTAAATTCGTAATCAGAATAACGATACGATTGCCGTCCCCACGTGATCGAACGACCGCCTACATGACGTCCACGAATCCACATGAATTTTTTCTCTTCCGGCGTGGTGTAAGGGTTATCAATATCGTCAACGAAGAGATGATGCCCGTATTCACTGGCGGCGTAGCATTGACTTTGAATTGGCTGACGCGGTGCCCAGCTTGAGCGGGGCGCGATGCCGCCGTGATATTTCATGTCATACGGAAAATTATGTTCCGTGAAATCTTTTTCCGGGTCGAGCTTACGACCTGCTTCCAGAACTAAAACTGTCATGCCGCGTTCGGTGAGGGCTTTGGCTGCCCAGCCTCCTGTTGCGCCGGAACCGACGACGATTGCATCGTAAATTTTTTGCTTGGTTGATTTTGCTTTTTGCATCGCATGCCTCCAATAAACCGTGATGGATGCAGAAACACGCATGCAGTAAGTGTGCCATCGCCCTTACTGCGTGCGGGCTTCCGCCTTATCATTCGCCCGTTTAGGTGCGGTCAATTTACCACATCACGTCCGATTTATTTAGGGAAGGCCAAGGGTTCTATGCGCTTTTTAGGTTGATAATAATTTCCAGTCCATGTGGTAAATGATTTTTCGCACTCACGGTTCCGCCGCAACCATCAATGCAGCTTTTGACAATGGCCAACCCCAGCCCGGTTCCGCCGCTACTACGCGCCCGATCAGATTCAATCCGAAAGAAAGGATCAAAGAGCTTGTCCAAGTCTTTTTCGGGGACACCGTTACCGCTATCCGCGCAAGTAATTTGCCAAAGTTCTCCCTTGCGCTGAGCCGAAATCGTCAGGTGTCCTCCGGCATAACGAATGGCGTTCCGAATAATATTTGCCAATGCCCGCATTAACAATTCCGGGTGTGCCTGCACGATAACCTGTTCGTCAATTTCGTTGTAGATAGATTCAAATCCAGCCGCTTCACGCAGGATGACCTGTTGCAGCAAGGGACACAGCTCGACAGACGAAAGCGTAGCTTCAGACTGATTCATGCCAGCTTTGGAATAGGAGAGTAATTCGCTGACCAGCTTCGCCATCAATTCCACTTCTTCCTGCACGTCGGCGACGTAGCCGAGCTGGTTCGGCGCAAGGCGTTCTTCGAGAATGCTCAAAGCGAATTGCATCCGGGCCAGCGGTGAATTTAATTCATGCGAAATGTCACCGAGAAATCTTTTTTGTCCGGTCACAAAACCTGACAGTCGTCCCGTCAAATGATTAATGGCTCCGCCCAATCTTCCCAGTTCATCGTTGCGATTTTCCTGCACGCGCACCGCAAAATTTTCTTCGGCGATCTGCTCTGTCGCGTTGGTCATTTGGCGAATCGCCTTGGTCAGACTTCGCACAAACGGAACCCACAACAGGATTGACAGCCCTAACAACGCCAGACCAACGAGAATCCAGGGAAGCGGATCGAAAAATAATCCGTGCCCGGAACGCAAATCTGACATCGCAATCAGGCAGGCAGGCGTCACTTCCCCGGCTCCCTTTTCAAACAGCGGGATGCGCACCACCGCCCAATAAAGACGAGGGGTATCGGTCTGAAACTTCCTCAGTGGAAAGGGCGGACGATTGCCACCTCCTCCATTTGGCGGAGGTGGAAGCGGTCTGGTTAGTTCCCCGCTTTCAGGCGGCGGAGCAACCGGCGGTGGCGGCGGAGGTGCGGTAAGATGCGTCAAAATTTCAGCGGGTAATGACAAATCTCTGCCTGCAACTTTTTGCCCAAGATTCGTGTAGAGCAGAAAATCTACCTGATAGGCTGACGAGTAGCGTTGCAAAATTTGTTCACGTTCGGCAGGAGTTTTTTCACGGACTTCGATTGAAATCAATTGTGCGACGGCGCGGACGGCATTGCTCGATTCGTTGAAGGCACGGGACATCGCCGGCAGTTGCTGATTGAACGTGAGCAGTAAAATTACCGCCACCGTCAACGCCAAAAGGTTCAGAAAAAACCACAGCAAAATTTTTGTAAATAACGACAAGCGCATTGATTTTATTCAGTAAAATTGCGAATCAGCAGATAGCCCACGGAACGAATTGTTTTGATGAAGCGTGGATTTTTTGGATCATCGCCCAGCTTGCGCCGCAGCAATGAAATATGCACATCAATCGAACGATCAAAGACTTCGTAATCGCGCCCGCTGATTTCATCCAATAATTGTTCACGGCTCAGCACACGGTCAGCGGAGCGCGCGAGGCACAGCAACAAGTCAAACTCCAGGGCAGTCAATTGCAAGACCTGATCGCCCAGTTCAGCTTTTCTGGCTTCAGGATTAATGTGCAAATTATGAATAACAAGCTCTGTCTCTGAGGCGGCCATGGTTTGTTGTACCGTCAACGCTGAGCGCCGCGTCACAGCCCGCAATCGCGCCAGCAATTCCCGCGTCGAAAAGGTTTTCGGTAAATAATCATCCGCGCCAATTTCTAAACCTACAATGCGGTCGGATTCATCGCCGAGCGCAGTCAACATCAGGACAGGCACAGTCGAGACGCGCCGAATTTGCCGTAGCACTTCAAAGCCATCCATCCCCGGCAACATCACATCCAGAATTACCGCTTGATAATTTTCGCGGCTGACTTGTTCCAATCCGCTGGGCCCGGTGTGCGCGGCTTCCACGTCATAACCCATTGGCGTCAAATAGTCTTTGACTAAGCGACACAACTTTTGGTCATCATCAATCATCAGGATTCTGGTGGGTGGAAATTCGTTTGTCATGGTTGCCTATTTTAATGCATCCGCTCACGCAGATGGTATGAACGCAGATAAGTGTACCGACAGTGCGCAACAAAATCAGTAACCTTTACAGTTCCTTAACAATTTTTCCGATACGACACATCAAAGCTTTACACGGCGCGACTATCGTGGCTTCACGACAGCACAGCAGTGGATTTCAGATACGCTGATCCAGATGCAGTTGTCAATTATTTGCGCACGAGTAGTGCTTCACTTTCGAGGAGAAGAAAATGAAAAGATCAGTTTTTTTGGGATTAGCACTCACCGCCTCCATAAGTCTCGCCAGCTTTTATCCGGGCGAAACATCAGTGGTCTCGGCACAGCGTGGACCAGGACAGCGTTCGCCAGGTCAGCCCCCGCAAGACCGGAGCGGCGGTCCCGGTGGCGGCGAAGGTATGATGTTCCGTTTACTTGATTTGTCGAGTGCTCAAAAAGAGCAAATCAAAAAATTGCACGACGCAGAAAACGAAGCGGCGAAGCTAATTCACGATCAGCTCAAAACCATTCATGATCAATTACACATTGTCACCAAAGACGCCACCTTCAACGAATCATCCGTCCGTTCCTTATTGGCGCAGGCACAACCACCGGAACTCGAACTCGAAGTCCTTCACATCAAAACGCGCACTGCGATTTTCAACCTGTTGACGCCCGCGCAAAAAGCCAGGCTGACTGAATTACAAGCGGCAATGGAAAAAAATCATGAGGGGCCTCCTCCGCGTAATTAATGTCAGCGATCACGTACTTTGACTTTTTTCAATGACAGGAACAATCACCCTCTTGCCACAGTCCAGGGGAGGAAATGACAAGAGGGTGATTGTCGGGTTTACAACTTGCCAGCCGGAGAAGTTCCCATGACACCACTCACAAAAAATATTCTTATCACCTTCTTTTTATTTTTTATTTTTTTCACCGCAATTCAAGCGCAACCGCCGGGTGGATCGGGTGACGGCATCTGGTTACGCAACGCATATTACGGAGAAGCTGACACGTTTGATAAATGCCTGGCGCATCAACCCGGCTCCGGGCAATATCACAATCATGTACAACCCGTTTGCCTGCGTGCGCAACTGGATGACAATCTGACAAGTGTCAGTTCCGGGCGCACGGGAACAGTGTATAAAGAGAATTCCTCCGCCTGGAAACATTCGCCAATTTTGGGTTGGTCGTTTGATGGCTACCCGGTCTACGGGCCGTATGGCTACACTGATCCCAATAATGTGAACAGCGCAATCAAGCGCATCAAATCAGGGTTTCGGCTGCGTTCCATCACACAACGGACGACCTTGCCGGATTGGGCGGTATCGCTGCATCCCGGTGTCTCGCAACAATTGAGCAGCACCCAATACGGGCCGGATGTTTCTACAATTTATCCATTGGGGCGGTATCTTGAGGATTACGAATTCGTGACCGGACTCGGCGATCTGGATCAATATAACGGTCGTTTTGCGATCACGCCTGAATATCCTTCCGGCACGTATGCTTATTACGTCACAATCAATGATGATGGTTCGCCAGCCTTTCCCTTTTTGATTGGTATGCAATATTACGGCACAGTGAGCGGCAGCAGTTCCGCGACGATTCCCGCGAACGCTACATCGTATTTTGCGAATGGCTCATACACACAAACCCAAGTCACAACCCCGCAATTAAATTCGTGGGCGACGAAAAATTCGCAACAGAATGCCAAAGTCATCAATGGTTTTGATCCGTCTGCCGGAGCGGTCACGACCTGGCCAACGAATGTTCCGACCGGAGCCACAATCAGCGGCGGCGTTTCGACGCCAACCAAAGCTGACGCGCAAACCATCAGCTATACCAGTTCATCCGTTTATGTCACGGCGAATGATCTGGCTAGCTATCCGATGGGGCCGTGGTTCAGTGCATTAGATAAAGGCGGTGTCTTTCAAAATTTTCCTTCGACACAAAGCTTTCGCGTCCAGATTCCCTTAACACCCAGCGTAGCCGCAACCAAAACTCGTGCCGGCATGGGGCCGGTTGGCTTGCTGGTCAATGGCGTAGCAATTTTTAATGCGCAAGATGGCGCCAGTTACAGCAATTCGACCAAAGCGGATATTGGCGGCGGCATGGTGGCGAATGGTGTATTAAATGTTTCCGCCGCTTCGTTTGAAGGCGGCCCGATAGCACCCGGCGCGATGGTTTCCGCCTTTGCAACTTTTAATGCGAAGCTGGCAACGAGTACTGCCGGAGCCGCCTCACCTTCGTGGCCGACAACTTTGGGCGGAACAACGGTGACCATTCGAGATGCTGCCGGAATCACACAAGCAGCCAATCTTGGCTACGCTTCACCGACGCAAGTGAATTATCGTGTGCCGGAAAATGTGTCGTCAGGAATAGCAACCGTAACCATCGCGGCGGGAGGAACTTCGATTTCGAGTTCGCTAAATATTACTTCCGTCTATCCAAACCTGTTCTATTTTTTCAATCAGGAAAATACGGCGGCAGCCTACATCACCCGTGTCCGCAATGGTCAGAACACCGATGAGCCAATTATTCAAGTCAGCCAAAGCGGAGCGATCACGGCGCAGCCCATTGATTTCGGTCTCGAAACAGACCAGTTGTATTTGATCCTTTTCGGAACTGGATTGGGGCAACCGATTTCACCTGTCGTGACGGTCAATGTTGGTAATAGTACAGCCTCTGCTGTCTATGCAGGAGCGCAGGGAACGTGGGCGGGGCTGGATCAATACAACGTCCCGCTCTCACGGACGTTGATCGGAAAAGGCAAGGTCAATGTCACAGTTACGGTCAACGGAAAAGTCTCGAACGCCGTCACACTGGTCTTCAAGTAAGCATCCGTTATGAAATTGACCCTCGGTAAATTTTGGCTGTGTACAATATTGGTCATGGCAGTGCAAGCGCAGGAGCCGGTACAGACTGCATGGCTGGTGAATCCGCAGATAGCTACGATGCAGAACCAGCCACTGGCGCACATTCAACCTGAAGTGCATTCCGTCACGGCACGGGATCGTTATCTGGAAATCCGTTCCGCCGGAATTTCTCTTTTTTATCTTGGGCCGCTACAAACACCACCTGTTCAGGTGGAAAGAAAACGGCAACTTCGCTTTCAAATCCCGCGCTTTCCCACTCCCGAAAAAAACTCGCATACCAGCGTCAGACCTGATGTGCTCGGAGCGTTTGTCAACGGTTTGCCCGTTTTCAATCAGTTCGAGGGAAAGTCATTTCAGGGGCAAAATCTTTGGCATTTCGATCCCCTTGCCAACGGCGACGACGGATCATTGGTAGCAACAGGGCGACCGCGTCCAACCTTGGATCACAAAAATTCCTGGGGCTTGATTGAGCAGTTGTATGCTGATAATAGCAAACATTCACCGCTGGTTGGGTATGCATTTGATGGTTATCCGATTTACGGGCCGTGGGGTTTTGCGAATACGGGCGACAAGGGCGAGCTGAAAAAAATGCGCTCTGGTTATCAATTGCGCAACCTCACGCGCCGCTTCACATTTGCTGACGGAACGCAGCTCACACCCGCTCAATACGGGCCTGACGTTAACGCCGATTTCCCGCTTGGCTCATTTATTGAAGATTATGAATTCATCGCAGGCAGCGGCGACCTTGACGAATACAACGGACGCTTCGCCAAAACGCCGGAATACCCCAATGGGACTTACGCCTATTTTCTCTCATCCGAAGCGTCAGGGCGTTTGGCATATCCGTATGTATTGGCGGGAAAATATTTTGGACAAATCAGCCGCGCAGAATTAAATCAGGCTTTTACCGATAGCTTGGACGCAACAAAATCACCAGCACAAATAACAAATGGCAAAACATTGATGACGTTGACCAGCGCAGGTAAGACGCCATTAAATCTGCAAATTATCGGCACAGAATTGGTGGCAGGTGCGGCGATGCGACTCAGTTTTCAAGCGCAAAATTCTCAGCAACAACCTTTGCGCTGGCTTGAATATGTCCACGAACGCCCGTTGCATTTATTGATCGTTTCCGATGATTTATCGGAGTTCGAGCATATTCACCCCGAACTCGTAGCGGGAGATCGTTACGAAATCACGCATGCTTTCAAATCGGGCGGACACTATCGTTTGTACGCCGATTTCACGCCGCCGGGTGGAGCGCAACGTGTCGCAACCTTTGATCTGAATTTGCCGGGCAAACAGCGCACTCCAACAAAACTTTTCGCGGATAAAAATTGGCTGCATGAAACAAACGGCACCAAAGTTCAGATGACCGCCAACCAACCATTGCGAGCGGGCGCAGACCTCGAACTCGCTTTCACTATTCGTGATTCCGCAACCGGCCAAGCACCGGAAAATCTAATGCCGTATTTGGGAGCGTGGGCGCATTTCGTCATTATTGATGAAACGATGCAGAGCTTTATTCATGCGCATCCTATCGAAAATCAAACAACTGCGCGCGTCGCAAATTCAATTCATCTTCACAACGAAAATTCGCTCTCGCTGGGTGCTCCGCCATCTGAAATTCGCACGCTCACGAATTTTCCGAAAGCAGGTTTGTATAAACTCTGGGCGCAATTTCAAATCGGTACAACAGTCATCGCGCAGCCGTTCGTAGTACAAGTGGGCGAAGCAACAACAACCTCTTTCACGAAAGTTATTGTTCCTCGTGACGCGCTGCAAATCAAAATTGGCGCACATGGATTTGCGCCTGCCCTCCTGGAAATTCCGGCCAATAAGCCCGTAAAAATTGCAGTCACACGCGACAACGGACCAAATTGCGGCAACAAAGTCGTCTTCCCCTCCTTAGAAATCTCACGCGCTTTACCGCCGGGTGAAACAGTTGTCATTGAACTGCCGGCACAGCCCGCAGGCGAATTACGCTTCACTTGCGGGATGGGCATGTACAAGGGTGCAATCGTTATCCAGTAACTCCGCTGGAGAAATCCGGCCCACTAAATTTCACCCATGAGGTTTTCCTTTTTTGCGAAGGCTGTGCGAATAGAGTAAGATCACGCCATCTGTTCAATCTGACCAGATACAACTGTCAACAACTGTACATTTAGCGTAAGTCTTGAGCGGAAAATGACTGTCGAACCAGACCGTTACTTTCAACTCAAAATGAGTCGCTGCTCAAATCAAATTTAAAGGTGCCTTTTCATTTATGTCCGCCATCCTGAACCTGTCCAACCGCCGCCGCTGGTCAATTGTCGGTCTGCTCTTTACGGCTTCAATGATTAATTATTTTGATCGTGCGACGCTCTCGATGGCACTCCCGTTTATTTCAAAAGACCTCAACCTTGGGCCACAGGAAAAAGGGATGCTGCTCTCTTCCTTTTTCTGGTCGTACGCCTTAATGCAAATTCCGGTGGGATGGCTTTCAGATCGCATTAATCTGCGCTGGCTCTATGCCGGAGCTTTTGCTTTATGGTCAATTGCGCAGGGACTGACAGGCTTTGCGGACACTTTGTTAATGCTGATCACATTTCGTATTTTGCTGGGCATCGGAGAATCCATCTACCTGCCCGGTGGCAGCAAAATTGTGAGCCTGATGTTCGTTTCAAAAGAACGCGGCTTACCGGTCGGTCTCTTTGATTTCGGAACGCGGACAGGTCTGGTATTAGAAGGTCTCGTCGTCCCCTGGAGCCTGTTAAATTATGGCTGGCGCAGGACATTTATGGTCGTCGGATTTGCGGCTCTCTTATGGCTGCTGCCGTGGCTGCTGTTAACGCCGAAACGATTGCAGGAAGACGTGGCAGTTCAGGCTGCCAGAACGCCAACCCCAAGCCGACAAAAAATTCTTTCCCTTCTTACAAATCGTAATTTATGGGGCATCTGTCTCGGATTTTTTTGCTTCGATTATTACTGGTATTTGCTCGTGACGTGGCTGCCGGATTATCTCATCACCGTACGGAACATGGGGGTCATGAAAGCCGGTATTTATTCCGCACTTCCCTTTCTTGTTTTCGGAGCGAGTCAGCCGATTGGTGGATGGATTTCCGACCGCCTGGTGCAAAAAGGGTGGGACGAAACCTTCACCCGCAAAATGATTGTCACCATTTCTTTTGCTACCGGTCTGCTGTTAATTCCTGCCGCGAGAGTCGAAAGTGCCAATACTGCTCTGGCCTTAATTATGGGCGGATGCCTGGTTGGATTAGGAGCTGGCAATCTCCAGGTAATCTTGCAATGCTGCGCACCGTCCAATGAAGTCGGGCTGTGGACAGGAATCGAAAATTTCATTGGAAATCTGGCAGGAATTATCGCCCCGCTGGCCACTGGATATATTATCGCAAAAACCGGAACGTATTCATCTGCGTTCGCACTGGCAGCACTGGTTCTCGTGTCAGGACTCCTCGCGTATTGGTTTATCGTAGGGAAATTAGAACCGCCTAAGGTAGCGTGAGCTATTAGCTCGCGCTGCAGACAATCAACTGCGAATAAAATGCGGATAGCTCCACTGTGGGGATAGCGAACGCTACCTGCACGACGGCGAATCGCTCTCGCTGGAAGATGCAATTTCACGCCATAACGGTGAAGCCAGCCTCGTGAAATTCAGATATTATATTACGTTGAATGAGCTTTTGGAACTTGACATCGGCGGGTAAAGAACCCGCTCCCCATCTTTCAACTTACGCGCTCAAACGTGTCCTCATCCAGCTCACTAAAAAAGGCTTCGTGCAATTTTTTCACCGCTTCGTCCACTTGAGAATTTTCGACAACAAAACTCGCATTAATCGCGGAGGCTCCGTGCGAAATCATCGAAATATTGATGTCATTAATCGCGGTAAAAATCTTTGACGCCAGTCCCGGCGTAAATTTCATTTGCTCCCCAACCAGGCAAATCAAAGCCCGATCCCGCTCTACCGTGACTTCGCCAAACTCCTGCAAATCGGCGATAACTTTATCTAAATTTCGCGCTTCATCCAGCGTCATCGAAACGCTGACTTCTGACGTAGCCACCATATCCACAGCGGTTTCGTGACGATTGAATACTTCAAATAACTTCGCTAAAAATCCGTGCGCCATCAGCATTCTGACGGAATTGACATTGACGACAGTGATGCCGCGCTTGAAGGCAATCGCTTTGATCGGAGATTTCGAGGCGGGCGCGTGCGACAAAATCGCCGTCCCTTGCACATGAGGACGACGTGAATTGCAAATGTAAACCGGAATGTCGAGAGCCATCGCCGGACGCAACGTTGACGGATGCAAAACCTTCGCTCCGAAATACGCCAGCTCGGAAGCTTCGGCAAAAGAAATGGTTTTGATCTTCGCGGCTGCGGGAACGATGCGCGGATCAGTCGTCATCATTCCGTCTACGTCTGTCCAAATTTCAATGGCTTCGGCTTTGACTGCGCCGCCAATAATCGCCGCCGAATAATCCGAACCTCCACGCCCAATCGTAGTCGTGATGCCGTCAGCAGAAGAGCCAATAAACCCCTGCGTGACAGGAACCAATCCGGCTTCAACTTTTGCGGTAAAAACTTTTTCAAGAGCCGGGTTCGCAACTTCAAAATCAATGGCAGCCCGCATGAAATCATCGTTCGTCCGCATCAACGGACGAATATCAATGGCTTCGCTGCTGACGCCTGCCTGACGAAAAGCGGCGGCGACAAGTAATGACGAAAGCAATTCTCCGTTGGCAGAAACCGCGTCGGACAGGCGCGGGCTGACTTTTCCATAACGACGGATTTCGTCCAGTGTCCGCAACAAATCTTCAAAACGATTTTTTAAATCGGCATGTAAGTCTTCTTTGTCAGCAGGCAAAGCCAGATCATCCGCCGCCGCATAATGCCGTGCAGTGATTTGATCCAGCAAATTTCGCATGTCGGATTCTTTGCTTTCTGCGGTAAGCTTCGCACATTCCAATAAAGAATTTGTGACTTTCGACATGGCCGAGACGACGACAATTGGCTGTCGTTCAAGCTGTCCTTGCACGATGGAAACTAATCTGCGGATGGCGGTGGCGTCTTCAACGGAAGTGCCGCCGAATTTCATAACAATCATAAAAAAGTAGACGGGAGACGGTAGTTAATACCAATCCCCAATTCGTAATGTGCGATTGTGCCGAAGGGATTGGGAGCTGTCAAACCGGGAGCGCAAGCATCCTGCTTGCTTCGTTTGCCAGCGAAGGGATGCAAACGAATATTGCGCAAGAAATAAGCTGGAAGTTACAAGCCCTTCTCGCCACGTCACGCGAGCGGCGTTGCACGCGCTCGCGGAGCAAGCAGGATGCTTGCGCTCCCGGTTACAAACCAGCCCGTAAATACGCAATCAAATCTGCCATCTGCTGCTTATCAATCATCATTTCAAACGCGCCGGGCATCAGCGACATGTTTGATGCTTTGATCTCTTTGACGTTTTTGCGCAGGATGGAATTATCTCCATCCAGACCACGCAACGTAATCGCTCCAGGAGTTTCATTCGCCAAAACTCCATTACGAATTTTGCCGTCGGTTGTCGTCACAATGTAATTCACAAAGCGCGGTTCAATCGCATAACCCGGATTCAAAATCGAAGTCAATAATTCATCTTTCGATTTATTATTTACGCCCGAAAGGTCAGGGCCGATACGATTTCCTTTTTGTGGAATATGACATTTGGCGCAGTGTTGATCGAAGACTGACTTGCCACGATTTTGGTCTCCGTTCATCGTGAGAACTTCTTTATAATTCGTGACGGCTTGCCCGCGATCATCGCCGGAGCCTTTAAATAAAGCCTTTGCCTGCTCAACGATTTCTTTTTCAGGATGGTTATAAAGCCGCGCACGCATCTCTTCACCGAGTGCGGATTTCTCTACTTTATTTTCCGTGACGGCTTTCAATAAAATTTTCATCCGGTCTTTGTCGCTGAGCAAAGCTTCTAAAATTTTCGCTCGCGCATCCGGTGTAGCGCTGGCCCATCCCGCGAGCAACGCAGGTGCAACCGAAGCGTCATCGAACGAAGCGAGCGATTCTACGGCAGCGGATTTGACTTCTCCGGCATCGCCCGAAGCCAGAATTTTTTGGAGCATCGGCGCGACTGCCGCGAATTGTCCGCCGCGCAAAGCACGAATTGCGGAAACTTTTTTCTTCGGATCAAGATCAGCTTTTGCAAGGTCTCTCATCGCTTTGTCAATCAGTCCTTTGAGTTCAAAAAATCTCGCCGACTCCCACGCGGCTTTGCTGACATTTTCGTTAGCACTATTCAGAAACGGTAGCAGCGCATTTTCGATGCCGCTGCCCGAGAGATTTTTGACGCCTGCTAAATTTAAGCCTTTCGCTAAACCAGTTAATCCTACTTCCGGTTCTTTCAATCCATTCAAGCCTTTGATAAAGCCTGTCATTTCAGCCCCATCGTGCTTCGCGCCGATCAAAGAGCCGAGTTGCGCGATCATTTCTTTGTTCTCGAAGTGTGGATAACCGTTGCGTAATGCCTGAAAGAACAATGCTGATTTATCAGCAACGGAACTTAATATTGCCAGTCGAAACCAGGGATCATCTCCACGCTGTGAGGCTTTACCCACTAACTGTCGAAATGCGATTTGTTGAAGCTCGATGTCGCCTTGTATTTGGCCAACGGTCAATGCCCACTGAAATTGAACGCGCGTGTCTGGGTCATTAGTTGCTGAGATCACAACCGCAGACAAGGTTTCCAAAGTAGCGAGTTTCTTTTCACTCAGCCGGAGCGCATGTTCACGGACGTGCGCATCGCTATCTTGAAGTGCTTTCACGATGGCTTTTTCATCAAGGGTACCTAATCCATCTAATGTCCACAGTGCGTGCAATCGCCCCGTCGCTGATGGGTTCTTTTCCGACACTTCTTTCAGCGCTGTCACTGCCCCTTTATCCTGTCGCTCAATCAATAACCTCTGCGCCGTCATCCGATGCCATCCATTCGGATGCTCCAACAATTTCACCAATTCTTCCGTCGTAGCCTTACTCAAATTCGGTTTCAAATTTCGCGTCGCCTGCCCTTTATTACTGACGATTTTGAAGATTCTGCCCATCGTATCGCCTGCGTAAAAATCCATACCTTTTTTAATTTCTTCAGGGATGGATTCGGGCGTTTCGATGAACAGGCGGTAGACATCCATCACGTACAAATTGCCGTCGGGCGCGTTCGCAAAATTGCACGGGCGGAACCATTGATCTTTGGACGCGATAAATTCTGTCCCGTCTTTCGAACGACTCGCTTTGAACGCTACGCCATCGGGCTTCAGCACATCGCGGTGAATTAAATTCGCGCTCACGTCTCCGACAAAGGCATTGTTGCGATATTCGGCAGGCCACGCGTCTCCGGTATAAATCGTAATACCGCTCGCTCCGGTGAAATATCCGCCGACGTATTCTTTACGATTCAAGCCATTTTCATCGTAGCGTTTTTGCCGCAGCTCCGTCCGTTGCTTGCGCCATTCCTGCGGCCCCGTCAGCGGAAACATTGGCGATGAGGGCTGTCCGTGATCGGAGATGTCCTGTTGATACGCCGGAATTTCCAGCAGTGGAGCACGTGCCGCATAATTCATCGGCAAAATCACCTGGCGAATATGCTGCGTATTATTGCAAATAAATTGATTGCCCCATTCATCAAACGACGATCCAAATTGCGCGGGGCCGCTGGCGGCTTCAAATTCTCCGGTCACAGGATTGAAGCGAAAGTCTGCGCCGCGAATCAAAACCGGGGGATGATTCGGTTGATCGGGAGCCGTGATTTTGCCGTCGTTGCCATTGTTCGCCGCGTAAATCCAATTATCCAATCCGTACCGCAAATTCGTAATCCGCGCTTCGGGATTCACCTTCGGAAAACCTGTATACAAAACTTTTCGTGTATCCACTTTGCCGTCGCCGTTCTCGTCTTTCATGTACAAAATATCCGGCGCACTCGTGACGAAGAGTCCGCCTTTCCACGGCAGAAATCCGCTGACTTCGAGAACGTTATCCGCGAAGATTGTGGATTTTTCATACTTACCGTCACCGTCTACATCTTCTAGCAAGCGGATGCGTGAACGCGCAGGTTTTCCCGCTGGAGGATCATCAGGATAATCCAGCATTTCGGCAACGTAGATTTTGCCGTCCTCGTCAAAAACCATTTCCACCGGTGACATTACCTGCGGTTCTTTCAGGAAAACTTCGGCGTGAAAATCTTCACTGAATTGCATCGCCGCGAGTGATTGTTCGGCGGTGTAAGCGGGTTGTTCGGCGGAGGTTTTATTTTTGCAGGAAGCGACAAAAATTAAACAAAAGATCACCAAATATCGGCATATCGGCATAAAAGGATTCCACGATTGATGTGCGATAAACTTTCAGTTTGTCGAAATTTTTACATTACCTCAAATTTACAGAGGAGCTAACAGCGCAAACTAAAAGTTTACGCCACAACTATTCAGCTTTTACTTTTATTACGAAATAAGTAAACGCCCTGCCCTTATCAACCAACAATTGATGCGGCATGCGATGAGGAATATGGACAACATCACCGATGACTAATTTTTTCCTTTCGCCGCCTTTGATGCTGTCGCCGCGTGTTTCTCGTGCGTCTTCCTGTTTTTTCGGATTGACGACTTCGCCACCGACAATCAGCGTCGCTTCACCGGATTGCACGACAAAATAATCGTCCATGTGATCGTGAACTTCCGGGATGCCATTGGCTTCGCGGCGACTGATGGAGACATTACTGGAGCCGTAATCCGCCAATTTAATACTCGAATTTTTATACGGCCCGGCGACTTTTTCATGCAATGTTTTTTCATCGGCTTTGAGTTCTTTGCCCGTCCAATGCGCGAAGTCTTTCAGATCAATCAAAGGCATTTTTGCGAAAGCCATCGTAGCAACGATGAGCAATAAAATCAGTGGTGTCATTAGTTTCATAAATTTTCCAGAAGGAGGTATTAGCGGTTAGCTTTTAGCAGTTAGCCAGAATGGATTGGCTAATAGCTAAAGGCTAACAGCTAATCGCTCAAATTAAAGATTCGTTCCATCAACATCCATTTTTCGCCGGGTTTCGCCCACGGCAGCGGTTGCTGATATTTCGACATTAAGGTTTCCCATTCCTGTACTTTTTCGTTCGCCGCATCCAGCGCAGCTTTTATTTCAAACGAAAAATCATCCTGCGTTTCCATCATCATAAACAGACGATTGCCGACGCGGAAAATCTGCATGTCTTCGATGCCGGAAGCCTTGATGCCTGCAATGTTTTCAGGCCAGACGTTACGATGATGCGCTTCGTATTCTTCAATCAAAGCAGGCTCATCCTTTAAATCCAATGCCAGACAGTATCGTTTCATACTATGGAGCGCTACGGCTCGACGCAGCTTTTTGTTCGCTACCAAAAACACTGGTGATATCGAAAAATTCCCGCAATGAACACAAAGCTGCGTCGAGCCGCAGCACTCCAAAATTAAACCTTAATAAAAATTTTGCGCCGATAAAGAATTGTCATCAGCCCCAGCCACAACAATACATAACACACCGCATAGCCCAACGAAGCATTGATTGGGGTCAACCACGTCGCAAATAAATGTTGATAAATCCAGGTTTGCAAATTCCCTTTTGAGCCATCAATTTTCGGGATGCTAATGACGCTAAAAATTCGGGCCATCAAACCTGAAAACACAAATAATGCCAGCGCGTTAACGCCAAAAATTACGAACGGCTTCGTCCATTTTTTATAGCCTTTAATATCAATTGACCAGTAACACAACGCCAATAATTGCAGTGCCATTCCCGCCGTGAACATCACGTATGAACTTGTCCACAACGCTTTATTAATCGGGAAAACCCAATCCCAAATATAGCCGATGATGATGCAGAGCGCACCAGCGCCGAACATTCCGGCGGCTTTATCAATTGGATCACGATTGGAGTTTAACCAGCGGCCCGTGAAGACTCCGGCGAGACAGGTTGAAATCGCGGGCATGGTGCTGAAAAACCCTTCGGGATCGTACTGCGGTCGGTAAATATGCCCGGGCATCAACGTGCGATCCATCCACGCGGCGAGGTTGCCTTCCATGCTCAAATCTCCGGCAGCAAATCCCGGTGCAGGAATCAGCTTCATCATCGCCCAGTACAATAATAACAGGCCTCCGGCGATGATGGCTTGTGTCCGTGGTTTCGTTTTGATAAAGATCAATGACGCGAAAAAATAACATAGCGCGATGCGTTGTAAAACGCCGGGAATGCGAATTCTACCCAGCTTTTCCAGCGTGTACGGGAAGGCGTGAAGCACTAACAAACTGATGAAAAAAATTAGCAGACTTCGTTTTAAGATTTTCCATTCGAGGTCGCTTTGCGTGCCGCCCTGTTCGACGCGCCGCTGAAATGCTAACGGAATCGCCACGCCAACGATGAAGACAAAGAATGGAAAAATTAAATCGGTCGGCGTCCAGCCATCCCATTTCGCATGTTCCAGCGGCGGATAAACTGAGGCTCCGCCAGCGTTGTTGACTAACACCATTCCGGCAATAGTGATGCCGCGAAAGACATCAAGCGAGAGCAAGCGTGAATTTTCGTTGTTCATGGTGGTCTTTACTCCATCAAAAATAATCCAAAATCGCTAAGCGCAACACAGACTGGCGATTTTGTGATCCGCAATCTAACTTTATCCGTCGTAATAGTTGAAGGCAATTTTATCAGCCGATTCGCGCCAATGCTCGTAGCGGAAGCGATTTCTTTCCAATCCCCATTTTGCCATGCATCTACAGCAAAGGCTTCGATGCGCTGACCTAATTTAATATTTTCGCGTAGTCGAATCACATTGAAACTGGAAGATTTTTTCAGTGTGAAAACTACTTCTGGCGTCGTGATTTTGTCGTCCGTCGCCCAGTAAGAATATCGGTCTGCATCCAGTAAATTTTTCGGAGCGAATTCTTTGCCGCGTACGTTGGAAGCGTTTATTTTCGCACCTGCCGTGAAATTCACCGCAAAAGTCTTCTGCAAAATTGCGCCAAATTCCGTCAAAGATTTCACATCATTTTCGTGCAGCAAACCGCGCTGATCGGGAGCTAATCCCAAGTCCAAATCAGCTCCGCGTCCGACGCTTTTGAAATAAATGTCCAGCAACTGCGCCGGAGTTTTCACTTTCTCATCCTGATTTTTGTGATAGAACCAGCCCGGTCGCAGCGGTACGTCGCATTCCGCCGGAATCCAGAATTTTCCGTTGCGGTGTCCGGTGGGGGATTCATGATCGTTGGCAAATCCGGGGCCGGGATTCCCTTCGCCTTTCGGTCCCGTCGGCGTGAACGTCGCCCAATGCGTTTCATTCGCAAAGCCTTTTTCATTCCCGACCCAGCGAATGTCTAATCCAATGTCGCTGAAAATTACGGCGTTCGGTTGCAGCTTGCGCGTGAACTCCGACCAGAAATTATTCCAGCCGTAATACGTCGTACGATCAATTTTCCGCGCTTCTTTTGCGCCTCCATAAAATCCATCGCCACCATTTGCACCATCGTGCCACGAAGCAAAAAGCTCACCGTAATTTGCGTAGAGTTCTTTCCACTGAGCGCGATAAAGATCAATGTAATCAGGGCTTCCGTACGTTTTGGCATTACGATCCCACGGTGAATTATACAATCCAAATTTCATTCCGTGTCTGCGACAAGCAGCTTCGAATTCGCGCACCATATCGCCTTTGCCGTTGCGGAACGGGCTTTTTGAAATGTTGTAATCCGTCGTTTTCGTTGGCCATAAACAAAATCCATCGTGGTGCTTGGCAACTAAAATCAGCCCTTTTAATCCACCTGCTTTGGCAGCTTTGACGATTTGTTCTGCGTCGAAATTTACCGGATTAAAAAGCTGCGGATCCGCATCGCCATAGCCCCATTCCTTATCCTGATATGTGTTCAGCCCGAAATGAATCAGCCCGTACATTTCCATTTCGTGCCAGCGCAATTGTCGTTCGGATGGAAGTACGCCATATGCTTGAGGCGCGTTTTGAGCTAATAAAAACGCACCTATCAGCGTCATCACAAATAAGCAAAATAATTTTGAGTAATGTTTCATGTCTTCTGGATTCTTGGGAATTTTACTGCTACTTTACTTTTATGAAAACCCTACAATTTATTGCCGCAACCGTCGTTGTAGCGTTTATTTTCTGCGCTACGAATTCTATCAACGCTCAACCGGGAGGGCTGCAGCAACCGGAATTTATTCGCAAGGCGCAACCTTTACTGCGTGAAGGAAAATTTGACGAAGCCCTTGCGATTTACAAGGCCGAACTCGACAAAGACCCAAAATTAATCGCTGCGCTGAATGCCTCCGGCGTCGCCCTTGATTTAAAAGGTAACGGAATCGAAGCCAGGAAATTTTTCGCCAGAGCCATCGAAGCCGCACCCACCGATCAAGCCAAAGCCAATGCCCAACGCCAGATGGCAATGTCGTACGGCTTTGAGGGCGATTGTCAAAATACGGTCAAGTACGAACAAATGGTCTTTGATTACTGGGTCACAAAAAAAGATTTTTATCAGCAGGGCGAAATGTATAACGAAGCCGCCCGCGTTTGCATTGATTCGGGGGATTTAAAAACCGCTGAAAAATATTATGTACTCGGGGAAAAATTTGGCATCCAGGAACCTAACATTAAACCCGACCGCGTCGGCCTTTGGGACTTCCGCACCGAACACGCTTTAGCCCGCCTTGCCGCTCGTCGCGGTCAAAAAGCAAAAGCGCAAAAACATGTCGCCACCGCCAAAGATATTCTCGATAAAAATCCTGAAATGGCAAAGGCACAAGCAGTGTTTTTGCCATATTTGACGGGTTACGTCGCGTTTTACGGAAAAGATTATAAGACCGCTTTGACCGATTTATTGAAGGCGAATCAGAACGACGCTTTTATTCAATGTTTGCTTGGACAAACCTACGAAAAACTAGGTCAACCCGAAAAAGCGAAAGAAATGTATGTGAAAGCTTCGCAGGTCACAGCGCATAATCCACCTGCCGCATTTGCGAAACCGTTTACCAGAAAGAAACTGGCGCAGAAATGATGGTACGCCAGCATCTTGCTGGCAAGACCTCAGAATATGCCAGCAAGATGCTGGCATACCGACTTACCGCTTCGTTGCCATCTTCTGCGCCTTCAAGGCCAATTCCGTCGCCAGAAAACAATGCGCCTGCGGCATCGCGGTTTCCGTACGATTCAAAATATCGTCCACCAATTGCGTTCCATAAGGCGTCGCGCCCTGACTGCAATCCATGTATTTCGTTTCTTTCTGATTCACCAGATAAAGATTATTTCCGCCTTTGCGAACATTAATATCAATGTTTTTGCGAATCTCAATGAAGCCTTCTGTCCCGATAATCGTTAATCGTCCATCGCCCCATGTTCCCAAGCCTTCCGGCGTGAACCAGTCTACGCGAATGTAGCCTGTGCCGCCGTTGCCGCGCAGCATCACATCACCAAAATCTTCAAAATTCGGAGTCTTCGGATGATTCACGTTGCGCACCTGTGCCGCTACGACTTCGGCTTGCGTCGAGTTCGTGAAGAACAAAAATTGATCGAACTGATGTGACGCAATGTCCGTGATAATTCCACCGTAATATTTGGTATCCCAAAACCATTCGGGACGCGTCGCGGGGCGCACTTGATGCGGGCCGAGTCCGACGGTTTGCACGACTTTTCCGATGGCTCCGGCTTTAATCAATTCTCCGGCTTTGACGGTAGCGGGATTCTCCAAACGTTCGCTGTACATGATCGAATAAATTCGTTTGGTTTGCGCCTGTACTTTGCGAACTTCCGCCAATTGCGCCAGCGAAGTGATGCCCGGCTTATCGGACATAAAATCTTTGCCGTGTTTCATCACGCGAATGCCAAGAGCTGCACGTTCATTGGGAATCGAAGCACTCACCACCAATTGAAGAGCTTTATCTTCCAGAATTTCCGCTTCACTTTTGGCGAGTTTTGCTTCAGGAAATTGCTTCTGAAATCCGGCGATTAAATCCGGCTCTTTGGCGAAGAATGAAACCAGCTCGCCGCCGCCGCGTTGCACGGTTTTGGTTTGTCCGGTGATGTGTCCGTGATTTAAACCAATCACTGCAAATTTAATTCGTACTAATCCAGCTTTCGCGGGTTTGGATAAAATTGTAGTCGCTGAAATTCCAGCCGCAGTCGCTGCTGAATTTTTGAGAAATTCTCTCCGGGATTTACTTTGATTTTTCATATTTTCACTTCAAGGTTTTTATGAATCTAGCTGACATCTTCTGACATTTCTTTAATAAAATGCGCCGCTTGTTCTGGATTCTTTAGGCGTGGACTACCAACACGAAATACAGGCTCCAGCAGTGAGTCAGAAACGATGACGTAGACCTTCATTTTTTCAGGCAATCGCCGTTCATGCACCAATTTTATTTGACCATTTTCAATTGTTGCCTCTAACGTAGTGACACTCATATTTAATTCCTTTCGTAGCAATTTTACCACGAAATTTCACCTCATATAGCGGTTTGCAGATGCGTGCGACCTCAAACCAAGATGCGCCGCACGGCGCGGTACAGTACAGGGAGCGGTAGCGACTTGGTAAATCGCCATAGTTACCAAGTCGCTACCGCTCCTCGTACTGTACCGCTGGTCGCATCCATTTGAAATCCGCTATAGAACCTGTTTGCAGTTAGGCGATTCTGCGCAGAATTAACCGAATCGCGCAAATCCGAATCTTCGCTTCGCTCGTTCTGAGTAATCCTTCGCAA
>JAYVZE010000098.1:0-8180 GCA_043783625.1 Blastocatellia bacterium
GTCTTTCAGGCGGGCATTGCTCGCCGGAGTGAAGACGACGTGCCGATAAGTCTCGACCAGATATTTTTCGCCGTCATACAAGGCACTAATCGGGACATAACGCAGAACCCCGTCCAGTGACCACATCAGCGTCGTAGCTTTCATGGCCTGCAAGTCTTTGGCGACCGGCGCGAAGACAATCTGGTACAGCTCCTGCGCGGCGGGACGGGGATCAAGCCTGGGATTTTGCAGGGCTTCGCGCAGAGCCAGAATCTTGCGATTCAGCTCGACTTCGCCAATCGGATATTCGTAGGCTTTTTGCACATCGGCAGTGGTCAGGATGATTCGGAATTTGGAGGCTCCCACCAAGGTGTACAAAGCGGCTACATTGGAGCCTAAATCCCGCAAATCCGCCATAATGCCTTGCGCATCCTGCAACTGTGTGACACGCCCGGAGCGTTCTGTCTGGTGGCTCATTTCAGTCGCCAGCCCGTCCAGAAACTTCTGAAATGATTGTCCCGCAACAACTAAATCCGCTTCCAGTCGGGCGAGTTGTTTTTCTTCTTCGGGCGTCCGGGATTTCTTTTCCAACAAGACCGAACGGTTTGTGCCAATTGTCGTCAACTGGTCGGCAATTTCGCGGTAGCGTTTTTCAACGGCAACTTCTTCGGGCGTGAGAGTCGTTTTCTCACCCTTGGGAGTGTTGGCGACATCACGGCGGATGTACTCGAAATACTCTTCTTCCTTCAGCATCCGCAGCACCTGTTCCGCTTCCGGCAGGCGGCCTGCTGTAATTAATAGATCTGCTAAAGTACGGTAGGTTTCTTCGATAGATTTAAGGAAACTGCTTTGCGATTCCTGGTCAATTACCCGCAGATTGCTACGAATTTCCTGATAAATATTGACGGCTTGTTTACCAAAAAAAATTGCCAGTTGTGGTTGGGACTGTGCCTTCCAATCCAGCATCAGGCCTTTGAGAGGATCAGCTTCATCGCCAGCATTTTTTACTTCACGCGTAATTTTCAATGCCTGTATGTCATAAGAAGTAGCCTTGTCATATTGGCTTAATCCGCGCCAGACTTCGCCTAAATTTACCAATGTCCCATGCCGACTACGCTCACCCTGTAACAGAAGTAACGATTGTTCTAAGAATTGAACTGCCTGTTCGGAGCGACCTTCCCTGTGATAAGCAAGCCCTAATCTAGCGAGCATTTGCCCTTCATAATTTTTATGCTTCACTTCTCGTAGGATCACTAAAGACTGCTCAAAATATTCAATCGCTTTCCCATACTGTTTTAACTCAAGCTGAATATCGCCTAAGCTGCCAATCGTCCACCCTTCCATCGTGCGATTTTTACTTTTACGATACAGCGTCAGTGCTTGCTCAAGATATTCTATTGCCCGTTCATTGCGATTTAGCGTGGCATAAATACTGCCTAAATTATGAATCGCCAACGCCTCTGCATTTTGATTTTTAACCTCACGCCAAAGTGGTAGCGCCTGCTCTAAGTACTCAATCGCCTTTTCATAATGACCTGTCGTGTAATTGACGTTGGCTACTTCCCGCGTCATGAGTGCTATATTTTGACGATCATTAAAGACGTGATAGATAGCAAGCGCATCATTATAAAAACCTAGTGCCTTTTCGTATTGACCTAAATAAAAATAGGCAAGACCAGTACGAGCTAGAATATTTGCTTCGCTCAACCGCTTGTTACTTTCGCGGTCAAGGCGCAATACCCGGGCTAAGGCTCCAAGTTCTTTTTCGTAAAGCTCTCGTGATGAGTAATGTGCTGCCAGATTACTGAGAGCAAATTTTTCTAAGCGAGGGTTTTTACTTTCGGTGCTAATGGCGAGTGCCTGTTCAAGACATTCTTGTTCCTGCTGTCGATGATCCCCTGAGCGGTAGGCAGAACTCATGTTGACGAGTGTTGTAACTTTCCCAACGTGATCTGAAATTGTAGTTCTGAGTACTAACGCTTGCTGGAGGTGGGCAACCGCCTGATCATATTTTTTGCCGAGAAAATATGCTCTGCCGATGAGGTCAAGTGTCACGGCTTCCCAGTATTTATCATCCAACTCACGCCAGCTTTGTAATGCCTGTTGCTGCTTCTCAAGTTTTTGTTCCAGTGACAGCGCGGTTGCCCCACTCCGCGAAGATTCAGCGAGTAGTTGCTCGGCAGTTATCCGCTGTTTGTCTTGCGCCGTAGCTGCATCCTTCACCTCAAGCTGCACTTGATATGTTCCTTCGGTGTTAGTAATGGTACGAATAATAATTTTATAAACACCGCTTGTTGCTATTTCGTAAGAGAGTGACTCTGATCCGAAGTAGCTTCTGAGGTTGACTAGCTGTAACGATTTATCGTCAGGAGCCAATAGGTCTACTAATACATCAGATTCGTTTTGCTCGACAACGATCCGCATGAACTCCCCTGCCGTCAGCTTGATTTGATAGGTCTGTGTTTCTCTACTTGAGGTTTTGCGCTCAATGGTTTTGCCGGGTTCCAGCACGGGGATGTCTTGCGCCTGTGCTACGTGACCGAACGCGACGATACAGAAAATCCAGAACATGGTTTGCCTTAATTTGTGCTGCATATATTTTGACTCCTAATGGTAAGAGCGGATTGCGCCTGCAATCTCCCTCATCCGGGCTAAAAAAAATCGTGTCGCGGCGTTTGATGCTTCCTTTTCATCAGGAGCTTCGCGCGCTGGTGTTCTTGACGGTTGTGCGTGGCTGTGTAGCAATGATAGCAGGTGGCGGGTGACGTGTCAGCCTGATCTGAGTAACTGTTTTAATCTCTTATCTCCATGCGGTAGGATGTCAGCGGTGGGTGGGGCGGATTCTTTACCCGCCAATGTTTATCGGGCTTTCTATTGGCGGGTCAAGAACCCGCCCCACAGTGCTGTGTATATTGAAAATTAATCAAAAAGCGTACTGCAAGCAGCCTGTTTTGCAGCTTGGTCGGAAGCGCAAACAAGATGTTTACGCTCCACCTTTTCAGGAAACTTCGGCGGCTGGCAGCTCGCGCTACAAGATAAAAAACAATGCAAGACAAAATTTTCGCAACTGACGACACCAGTATTTTTTCTATTACTACCAAACAAAACGGACCGACGGGGCAGTTGCCGCTGACGCCATCGGATTTACTTGACCGACCGAGCGGCGATTTATTCGGGTGGACGCAAGATGTCGGGATGGGATGGAATCCGGCGCAGCTCGGACGACCTGAAATTTTAATGCTCAGCACACAAGGCGGAATCCGTTTGCCGGATGGCACTCCGCTCGCGCTCGGCTATCACACAGGACATTGGGAAGTCGGATTGTTGATGCAGGCGGCTGCGGAAGAGTTGATAAAATATGACTGCATTCCATTCGCGGGATATTGCACCGATCCGTGCGATGGACGTTCGCAGGGGACGACGGGAATGTTCGATAGCTTGCCGTATCGCAATGACGCGGCGATGGTGCTGGGACGGCTGATTCGTTCGCTGCCGACGCGACAAGGGGTATTGGGCGTAGCGACTTGTGACAAAGGGCTTCCCGCGATGATGATGGCTCTCGCAGGCGCACATAATCTGCCTACAGTAATTGTGCCAGGCGGCGTCACTTTGCCTGCCAGCGATGGCGAAGATGCGGGCAAAGCGCAGACCATTGGCGCACGCTATGCCAATCAACAAATCACGCTCGAAGAGGCTTCCGAAATAGGTTGTCGTGCCTGTGGCTCGCCGGGTGGCGGATGTCAATTTTTGGGCACGGCGGCGACTTCTCAAGTGATTGCCGAAGCACTTGGCATGGCAGTCCCGCACAGTGCGCTGGCTCCTTCCGGGCAACCGATTTGGACGGATATGGCGCGACGATCCGCACAGGCATTGCTCAAGCAAAAACAGCTCTCAATTGAGACCAGATTTATTGTCACTCCGGCGGCGATTCGCAATGCGATGGCGGTGCATTCTGCTTTCGGTGGCTCAACAAATTTGCTCTTGCACATTCCCGCCGTAGCGCACGCGGCAGGACTTGAAATTCCTGCGGTCGAAGAGTGGATTGCGATCAATCGCCGTGTGCCGCGTCTTGTGGATTCACTGCCGAACGGCCCGCATCCGACTGTGCGTGTATTTCTAGCGGGCGGAGTTCCTGAAGTGATGTTGCATCTGCGCGAACTTGGATTGATAGACGGCAGCGCATTGACGGCTTACGGCGAAACGCTGGATAAAATGTTGGATGAATGGGCTTCGTCAGATCGTCGTCGTGCGTTGCGTGAACGCCTGCGTGAAGCGGATGGCGTTGAGCCTGATGAAGTGATTATGAATCCATCACAAGCTCGGAATAAGGGCTTGTCGAGTACGGTGACGTTCATCAAAGGCAATCTCGCGCCTGAAGGAGCAATTGTCAAAAGCACAGCGATTGCGCGTTCGATGATTGGCGACGATGGCGTCTATCGCTTGACGGGCCCGGCACGAGTTTTCACCAGCGAACGCGCTACGATTGCGGCAATTAAAAGCAAGGGCGAAGACGCGATCAAAGCGGGCGAGGTGATTGCATTAATTTGTCGCGGGCCGCTCGGAACGGGGATGGAAGAAGTCTATCAAATCACTTCGGCGTTGAAATATATGCCGTATGCAAATTCCGTTGCGCTCATCACCGACGCACGATTTTCCGGTGTTTCCAGCGGCCCGTGCATCGGTCACGTCGGCCCTGAGGCGTTGGCAGGCGGTCCGCTTGGAAAACTCCGCGATGGAGACTTAATTCGCGTCGTGATTGATACCGTAAATCTTGAAGGTTCAATTGATTTTGTTAAGGAAGAAGCTGACGGAACGCATGTACACAACGATGCGGAATTAGCCGCACGTGAATTTCGCAATGATCTGGCGGCTGATCCAGAATTGCCTGCGGAAACGCGGCTCTGGGCTGCGTTGCAACATGCCAGCGGCGGCGCATGGCGTGGTTCGATTTACGATGTAGAAAGGATTTTGAAGGTGTTGGAGGCCGGACAGAAAGCGTTAGGTTAATCACTGGGAGCGCCCGCATCCTGCGGGCGAATCCGTGGCGAGCAAATTAACTGCGATGAAAAGTGATCTCTTCGCAAGGCTCGCCCGCAGGATGCGGGTGCTCCCAGCGATTTAATTCGTCGCCGCTTGTGCTGGCGTACAAACTTTCTCAAACGCAGCTTTTAATTCATCAGCAATCATTTCTGCATTGCGCATTTCGATGTCGCGGCGTTGCATCATGTAAACGAGTTCGCCGTTCTTCAAAATTCCAATCGAAGGCGAAGACGGTGGATACGGTGCAAACAGGCTGCGTGCGTGTTCCGTAGCTTCGATGTCGGCTCCGGCGAAAACGGTGATGGTTTGGTCAGGCTTCACGGAATTTTGCAACGCTTGCACAATGCCGGGACGGGCTTTGCCCGCCGCGCATCCGCAGACGGAATTGACGACGATCATCAATGTGCCCGGCGTATTTTTGACGGCAGCGTCCACCGCTTCGACCGTGCGGGTCTCGGTGATTCCATTCAACGAAAGGTCTTCGCGCATTGGTTTGATTAGCATTTCTGAGTAAGGCATAGTTTTAATTCTCCAAAAAAATATCACTGGGAGTGCCCGCATCCTGCGGGCGAGCCTTGGAAAGCAATTACCTGCGATGAAAAGTGATCCCTTCGCAAAGCTCGCCCGCAGGATGCGGGCGTTCCCGGTCAATGCTCCCAGTGGTTAAAATAGCGTTCTTCACTAATAGAAGTAAGTAAGATAGTATTCACACTGGAATTGATTAGCAAATCAAAAAACATTTCGACAGGATTTACAGGATAAGCAGGATTGAATAAAAAATCCTTCGATTGCCCCAAATCAATCCTGTTCATCTTGTCAATCCTGTCAAACAATCATCAAGGCAACTATGCAAAAACAACGCAAACCGCAGGCTCCGCAAATCAAAAAAACTTCTCCCATGTACGATGTTGTCATCATCGGTTCCGGCGCGTCCGGCGGCATGGCGGCGTGGAATTTAACGCGCAAGGGCATCAACGTTTTGATGCTGGATGCGGGCGATAAATACGATCCGGCGAAATATTGGATGGCGATGTTGCCCTACGAAAGACGCGAAGCTTATGCGCGTGGAGAAAAGCCTGAACTCGGATTTTTGAATACGAAGGAACAGCCATATTTGACGCCGGAAGGGAAGCGTTATGACCTCTACCGCGTCTGGGGGCACGGCGGCAAAACGAATATGTGGGGGCGCGTTTCGCTGCGTTATTCCGACGTAGATTTTAAGGTCAACGACGGCTACGGAATTCCGTGGCCGTTTGAATACAAGGACATCAAACCTTACTACGATCAAGTAGATCAGCTCATCGGTGTCTGCGGTGGCGATGATGACAACGAGACTTTGCCGGGCAGCAAATTTCATCTGCCGCCGCCCGCGCTGCGCTGCGGGGAATGGGCGATGATGAATGCGGGAAAACGCGCTGGCATCAATATTGTGCAAGGAAGACGGGCGAATTTGACGCGACCATTGAATGGAAGAGCGTCCTGTCATTACTGCGGCGATTGCGGATCGGGTTGCACGACGGGCAGTTTTTTCAACTCCGCGCTGCATTTAATTCCCGCCGCTCTTGCCACAGGGAAATTAAAAATCATCAGCAATTCCGTCGCCGGACGCGTCACCGTAGACCCGAAAACAGGGCTTGCAAATGGCGTCCAATATTTTCATCGCTACAACAAAACCGAAAGCCACGTCAAAGCCAAAGTCGTCATTGTTGGTGCGTCTTCCGTAGATTCCACGCGAATTTTATTGAATTCAAAATCGTCAATTTACCCGAACGGGATTGGAAATACTTCGGGCGTGCTGGGCAAATATTTCACCGAACAATTTCGCTTTCACGTGCAGGCATTCATGCCGCATTTGTACGGACGTGAGACGACGCACGACAGCGGCATCGGCGGCGAACATATTTATTTGCCGCGCTTCAATCAGCGCGGTAAAAAACGCGATTACGCACGTGGATTTGGAATGCAATTCTGGTCCAGCGGATGCCAGAACAACGCGAGCTTCGCGAAAAATATGGAAGGCTTTGGCGGTAATTTTAAGAAAGAAGTCCTGCGCCATTATCCGGCATTATTTCAAATTCACCCGTACGGCGAAATCCCTCCGCGTGAAGATAACCGCATCGAAGTGGACGAAACCAAGCGCGATCAATACGGCTTGCCGATTATGCGGATGGTGCTGAATTACAGCGACAACGAACGTAAAATGTCCGAAGAAATGTACGACACCGTTGAGCAATTACTGCACGAATCCAAAGCTGAAACGTTGAATTACAAACGCAACGATTGGGATCATCCCGGTTCACCAATCCACGAACACGGAACTTGCCGGATGGGAGCTGATAAGAAAACTTCCATGCTGAACGGCTTCAATCAAAGCCACGCGGTGAAGAATTTATTTGTGGTGGATGGCAGCTCATTTCCTTCGGCGACCGAGAAAAATCCAACGCTGACAATTTTAGCTGTAGCGTGGCGAGCAACGGATTATTTGGCGGGAGAGATTAAGCGCGGGAATGTGTAATGGCACCTATAAAAGAAATTCCAAGTGTGATTGTCTGTCAAATTTGCGATAAGAAAACAGCCCTTGAAGCACACATAGATAAGGTATTTGGCAAAGGCGAAAAAAAAGTGCTTATCGAAAATATTCCAGTCATTCATTGCTCGAATTGTCGTGAGAGTTATTTGACGGATGCAACGATGCGACAACTGGATGACATCAGGCTTAATTCGCAAACCTTTTCAACTCCTGCAACAGTTGGAATTGCAAAAATTGTCTGAAGACGATTTTATCGAACGTTAATTGTTCAATCGAAAAAAACTTGGTGTTGTGATGATTTTGCTCCTTACAATTTTTTATTGTGTTGTGCATTCCCACCCCAGGCGTACCACCCATCTGCATCCTTAGAATTTGTTTTTAGACAAATTAGGATTCCGTCAACCGTACCAAAATAAATATTTCCTCCTGCCAATGCGGGCTGGAAAGTGATTTGATGTTCGAGTTTATAGGCAAAATTCACTTTGCCGTCACCTTGTCGAAGCGAAAGCAAATATCCCTGAAGTCCGCTTAAATCAATACTGTGGACACTTTTTGAAGCTTAATTTTTCGTAAGTTGTTGATTCTACATAGCCGCACGAATTAAATGAAAGTCAGGTATCGGAGCTAACTT
>JAYVZE010000099.1:0-16157 GCA_043783625.1 Blastocatellia bacterium
TGACTTGTCACCGCTTTGGCGTTCATCGCAAATCTACAGCGATGAACGCCAAAAGCGGCCCCAGGCAGCCGCACTCCAAACGCTGTCGCGCTCTTTTTCTCTGCTTGTCCCATCTTGAGCAATACCGTACACTAATGTTGCGAAATTCATTATTTTAGGAGAACCCCCAATGTCCGCACAATCTGTCAAAAAGCGCGCCTATCCCTGGACGACTAAGCTGAACGGTCAAGCTGTCACATTTCGATTAATGGAGCGATCTGACATTGAGAACGCTTTGAAATTCGCACGTGAATTGCCGCAGGAAGATTTGATGTTTCTGACCGCTGATATTACCGATCCCAAAGAAGTCGGAAACTATTTTGAAGCCGCCGAAGCAGGTCACTCCTTAACCGTTGTCGCAGAATCCGAAGGACGGTTTGTAGGCTATGGCAACCTCGCGTGCAGCCTACCCGCATGGACGCGCCATTTGGGTGAGATTCGCTTGCTGGTCAGCCCGACAATGCGTGGCAAAGGCTTGGGGCGTGTTCTTGCCGCTGAAATTTTACAGCTTGCGCACGACAAGGGTTTGCAAAAATTAGTGGCTCGCATGGCAGTCGAACAAAAAGGTGCGGCGATGGTTTTTGAACGGCTCAACTTTCGTACCGAAGCACTGCTAAGTGATTTTGTCATGGATCGCAATGGACGCACTCACGACTTAATTGTGATGACCTACGACGTAACCGGATTGACGGAGTAGCGCAAACTTTCCAGTTTGCGTTTTGGTAATCTGCAATGTACGCAGAAAGCAAACCCTTTGCGCACAATTTCTTTTTCTTTAATGTTGCTCTAAACGACTAAGCAAACTAGAAAGTTTGCGCTACTTTATGGAACCTCTAGCCCGCATTCCTGAACCACCTGAAACATTTTTGCTGGGACATTTACTAACCCTGAGCGCGACTTCTCCCATTCAGGACATGGTGAAAATTGCGCGTGAATTAGGCCCCATTTACCGCCTGGAAATTCGCGGTCGCATCGTCATCGTCGTTTCAGGACACGATCTGGTAGACGAACTCTCCGACGAAAAACGCTTCGATAAAGCCGTGCGTGGAGCCTTGAAGTTAGTCCGCAGATTCGGCGGCGATGGCTTATTCACATCCAAAACCGATGAACCGAACTGGTCAAAAGCGCACAATATTTTGATGCCGAATTTCAGCCACAAAGCGATGCTCAGCTATCACCAGATGATGCTGGATATTGCCGATCAATTGGTGCTGAAATGGGAGCGGCTGAACCCCGAAGAAGAAATTGATGTCACGCACGACATGACCAGTTTGACCGTAGACACGATTGGACTTTGCGGTTTTGATTTTCGCTTCAATTCTTTCTATCACGACAAAGAACATCCTTTCGTCCATGCAATGGCGGATTCGCTGGGAATTACGATGGATGAACTCCGCGATGTACCGGGTGAAAATTTCATTCGCCAAAGTCGTGACCGTGATTTGCAGGACGACATCAGTTGCATGAATGGCATCGTTGACGATCTCATCAAAGACCGTCGCGCCAGCGGTGTAGACGTTACGACAAAGCCGGATTTATTGAGTTATATGCTCACCGGAGTAGATAAAAAGTCCGGTGAAAAACTTGATGATGTGAACATCCGTTATCAGGTGATTACGTTTTTAATTGCCGGACATGAAACCACCAGTGGGATGCTTTCCTTTGCGATTAATGCCTTATTGCAACATCCTGAAGTGATGGCGAAAGCCTATGAAGAAGTTGATCGCGTCCTCGGTTCAGACTTGAACGTCAAGCCAACTTACGCGCAAGTTAATCGCCTGACATATATCTCGCAAGTGCTCAAAGAAACGCTGCGATTATGGCCGACAGCTCCGGCGTATACGGTTTCGCCTTTTGAAGAAACCGTCATCGGAGGCAAGTATAAAATCAAGCCGTTTCATCAAGTAACAGTGTTGCTGCCGATGCTGCACCGCGATAAAAGCGTGTGGGGTGAAGATGCCGAAAATTTCAATCCTGACAATTTCACCCCGGAGCAAGAAGCGACGCGCCCACCCAATGCTTACAAGCCTTTCGGCAACGGTCAACGCGCCTGCATCGGTCGCCAATTCGCCATGCAGGAAGCGGCGTTAGTGCTGGGGATGATCCTGCAACGCTTCAAATTAATTGACCACACGAAATATGAATTAAAGATTAAAGAAAGCCTGACGATGAAGCCTGAGAATTTCAGGATTAAGGTGCGATTGAGAACGGATGCGGAAAGAAGTTCGCAGTTCGCAGAAGGAAGTTCACAGCAGAAAGCTGCAAACTCCTCTTCCCCGACCACCGACCACCGACCACTGACCACTCTCCCACGCAAGCACGAAACGCCTTTACTCGTTCTCTACGGTTCCAACATGGGAACGGCGGAAGAGCTTGCCAGACGAATGGCGCAGGATGGAGAAGCTCTTGGCTTTGTCGCCAAAGTTGCGCCGCTGGATGATTTTGTCGGACGCTTACCAAAACAAGGTTTAGTCGTCATCGCTTGTGCTTCGTATAACGGTCTGCCGCCCGATAATGCCGTGAAATTTTGTGAATGGTTGCGCAGTGAAAACTTATCCGCTGATTCCCTTTCAGGTGTAAAATTCGCTGTCTTCGGATGTGGCAATCGGGACTGGGCGGCAACCTTCCAAGCCGTTCCGCGCTTCCTTGATGAACGCCTCTCCGCACTTGGAGCCAAAAGAATTTGTGCGCTGGGTGAAGGCGATGCGCGGGAAGATTTCGATGGACTTTTCCAAAAATGGTACGCTCCGGCGCGTCTCGCAGTTGCACAAGAATTCGGTATCACAGGAATTAACGAAGAAACCGCCAAGCCGCTCTATAAATTGGAAATTGTGCCGGGAACACAGATGAGTCCGTTTGTAGATTCACTCGAAGCACAGCCGATGCCCATTCGCGTGAATCGAGAATTAGTGAAATCTTCGGATCGTTCTACTCGACATATTGAATTAGAACTTCCGACAGGTGTTAGCTACCGCGCCGGAGATCATCTCGGAGTAATTCCCCATAACAGCGAAACCCTTGTCAAAAGGGTCGCTGAACGCTTCGGATTCGAGAGCGATTCACATATTCGTTTGCGCCGCGCCACGAATCGAAAAACTTTTCTGCCCGTAGATCAGGCAATTTCGGTGCATCAATTGCTCAGCGATTACGTCGAGCTTCAGGACGTTGCGACGCGTTCGCAAATTCAGATTTTAGCCGATTACACGGAATGTCCGCCGCACCGAATCCAGCTTGCCGCGCTGACCGGAGAAGATGAAAATAGTGCATCTCGCTACCGCGAAGAAATTCTGATGAAGCGGCAATCCGTGCTGGATTTGCTCGAGGAATTTCCGGCTTGTACGTTGCCATTTGAGATTTATCTGGAGATGCTTCCGGCGCTGCGACCGCGCTATTATTCCATCGCTTCGTCGCCGCTCGTCGAAGCCAACAGTTGCAGCATCACCGTCGCCGTCGTCAACGATACCGCGCGTTCGGGCAAAGGAGAATTTGCTGGCGTTTGCACGAATTACCTGCAAAAACAACAGGAAAACGAAGTAATTTATGCGTTCGTGAAAGATACAAAATCTTCGTTCCGCCTCCCCGATGATCCGGCGACACCAATTATTATGATTGGACCAGGCACAGGCTACGCACCATTCAGAGGATTTTTACAGGAACGTGCCGCATTGAAATCGCAAGGGAAAATCATCGGCAAATCATTATTGTTTTTCGGCTGCCGCCATCCCGAACAGGATTTTCTGTACGAAGAAGAATTGAAAGAATTAGTCCAACAGGAAGTGACTGAAATGTCAGCGGCATTTTCGCGGCTTGATCCAACTAAAAAATGTTACGTGCAAGATGATCTCTACGCCCGCCGCGATGAAGTCTGGCAATTAATCGAATCCGGCGCAGTGATTTACGTCTGCGGCGATGCCAGCCGCATGGCTCCCGACGTGCGGCGTACTTTTGCGGCGATTGTCGGTGAAAAGTTAAAAGTGAATTCATCCGAAGCTGAAAAATGGATGGAGAAATTAACAGAGCAAAATCGTTACTTGGTGGATGTTTGGGCGTCGAATTAGCAGGGAGGCAAATTTTTGTACGCATACATTCTTGATCTAATGCGACAAGCTGTAGCTGCGGATAAAGTTTATTTGACCTTTCATGCCAACAAAGAGTTGAAAGCTGACAAATTAACCTTTGAGGATATAATCAGTTGTATTTTATCGGGAGAAATTATTGAGCAACAGCAAGATGATGGTGAGGAAAAGTATTTACTTTACGGTGAATCCTGCGATGGAGCCGAAGTCGCAGTCGTTGCAAAATTGAGCTATAATGAATCAACGTTAGTAATCACGGTCTTCCGATTACGATTTACAGATTATGACTTCTAATTCGATCAATTCATCCAATATTTGCATTAACTGTGGCAATACTTCAATTTCAGAAATTCGTCGCGACGAGATTTTTGGCAGCGGCTCAGACGCAGTAATTATTGAGAATATTCCAACCATCAAATGCAATCATTGCGGGATGGTTTATTTAGAACCAAAAGTCTCACGAATGATTGACGAAATCTGTGCGCATCCTGCACGCTATTCCTCGGTCAAAGAAAAGTTGGTTGCTGAGTACGTCTGAGGCTGAATTAGTCTTTCAATCAAATTAGTATTCTCGTTCAAAGAACAAATTATTTTATTATGTCTACGCCAGTTTTGAATCATCGTTTGACCTCAGTTGATTCGACGTTTCTTTATTTTGAAAAAAAGGAAGCGCCGATGCACATTGGCTCGGTCAGCATTTTTAAAGGTGAAATGCCGTTTGAAGATTTCGTCAAAATGGTAGACGCCAAGATTCATTTGCTGCCGCGCTACCAGCAGGTCGTTACGCCTGATCCGTTCAATCTTGGGCATCCCACCTGGGAACACGATCATCGTTTTGATGTCCGCAATCATATTTTCAAAGCGCAATTAGCAGCCCCGGGAACCGATGAACAGCTCATCGAATTCGCCGGAAAAATCCTGACGCCGCTGATGGATCGCACCAAACCGTTATGGGATATTGTCTGGGTCTACGGGTTGAAAGGCGGCAATTGCGCGATGATTGCGCGTGTGCATCACGCGATGGTGGATGGAATGTCCGGCGTTGAATTGCTCAAAATTATTCTGGACATGTCACCGACTCCGCCGCCGATTCCGCCGAAACCGGAAGCCGCCCCAAAGCCTCCTTCGGTTGATCCGACGCGCCGTTTTTTCGATACCGTTCTCGGCAGCATGACCGAAGGGATGAATAGCTGGATGGCATTTCAGAACGGCTTGCTGAATCTGACGCAGGCGTTGACGAATGAAGTTTCACGCGCCGCGATGAGCAATATCAGTTCAGAAATTCCGCGCTTGGCTTCTCCGGCAAATCCGTTGCCGTTCAATCGCGCCTGTTCCGGCGACCGCAAACTGGTTTGGAATACGTTCAATTTTGCTGAAGCTCGTGCCATTCGCGGAGCACTCGGCGGAACCGTCAATGACGTAGTATTGACGACGTTATCCGGCGCAGTTTCGCGTTACGCTGAGCATCACAATTTACCGCTGGCAGGTCGAAATTTGCGCGTCATGGTTCCGGTCAGCATGCGGCAAGAAGATCAACGAACTGCCCTGGGCAACGTAGTTTCAATGCTTCCGGTAGAAATTCCATTAGACATTAAAGACGCCGCTGAGCGATTCAAATATGTCAATCAAAAAACCGTGGCGATGAAGGGCGGAAAGATTGCTGAAGGCTTAAATTTGGGTTCCGCGTTGATGGGGATTTTGCCCGCTCCGGTGCAGGCTTTGATGGGTGCATTGGCTCCCTCAAATTTGCCGCTTCCGGTTTATAATATCGTTTCGACGAATGTTCCCGGCCCGCAAGTTCCTTTATACGCGATGGGACATCGAATGACGGCGTATTATCCGTATGTACCAGTTGGATATGCTGTCGGTTGCGGCTGCGCGATTATGAGTTATGATCAGCATCTGTACTTCGGGCTGACGGCGGATACAAATGCGATGCCCGACGTTGAAAAATTGCGCGATTGTTTATATGAGTCGTTTTATGAATTGCGAAAAGTTGCCGGCGTTGAAGAGATAAAACCGCAGGTAGTAAAAGCCAAAGCCGCCGCTTCAACATCGAACGGAAAAGCAAAAACGAAACGCGCTGTGAAAAGCAAAAATAATGTGGCGCGGATTCTTTATCCGCGAAGTGTCAGGTAAATAAAGCGCGGATAAAGAATCCGCGCCACATAAAAAAGGAAGTAACCTTATGCCCTCCCCCACAGCTACATTTCACGCCGAAGAAATTCCTACCGTTCGCCCGATCTGGCGCGAGGCTTTTGCCGGGCTTGATTGGTTGGCATTGAAAACTTCGCCCGTCTATTACGGCTTCGGAGTTCCGCGCGGCGATAAATCTGCGGTGATCGTAGTCCCTGGATTTATGGGAACGGATCATTATTTATACGAAATGTATTACTGGCTGCGGCGCATCGGATACAAACCGTATCTTTCAAATATCGGCTGGAACGCTGAATGTCTGAATACTTTAGTTGATCGTTTATCAGAGACGATTCAACAAGCGCACAAAGACACTGGCAAAAAAGTTCATTTAATTGGTCACAGCCTTGGCGGAGTTTTATCGCGTTCCGCAACGGCTGCGCAATCGGAACACGTCGCGTCGGTCACTACGCTTGGCTCACCTTTTCGCGGCATCCGTTCGCATCCATTAGTCATTAAAACTGCGAATACAATTCGCGCAAAAATTATGTGCGACAAGGAACACGCCGCGCAGAAACCGGATTGCTACACCGGATATTGCGATTGCCCTGCGGTCTCAGGATTGCAAAAGCCATTCCCTGAAAACGTTAGAAATACTGCGATTTTCACGAAAACAGATGGCATTGTGGATTGGAGCGTCTGCCTGACGAATGAACCTTCGCAGGATTTTGAGGTGACGGGAACGCACGTGGGATTGGCTTTTAATCCGACGGTTTATTCGATTATTGCGAAGCGATTGGCATCGTATAACGGGCGAGCCGCCCGTTATACGATGCCAATCTCCTTCTCATGCAATTCACGCAATTTATATTTCTGAATTTTGCCGGAAGCCGTCATCGGAAAATCTTCGACAAATCGTACAAATTTTGGAATCTTGAAACGCGCAATTTTGTCTTTGCAGAATTCGCGTAGCTCTTCCGCCGCTACAGATTCTCCCGCTATTAATCGCACAGACACGGCAACTTCTTCCCCAAAGAATTCGCTTTTGACCGCGTAAACGTATGCATCGGCTACGCCGGAATGTTGGCGCAGCAGGTCTTCGATTTCTTTGGGAGAAATATTTTCGCCACCGCGAATGATAACATCTTTGATGCGTCCGGTGATCCGCACGTAGCCCGCTTCGTCCAGTGTCGCCTGATCGCCAGTACTTAACCAGCCTTCGTTATCAATCGCTTTTTCAGTCGCTTCAGGATTATTGTAATAGCCTTTCATCACGTTGTAGCCGCGTACGCACAGCTCGCCTGGTTCATGAACTCCCAAAGTTTTTCCTGTCGCCGGATCAATAATTTTGACTTCCATTTCGGGCAGGACGCGACCAACAGTTTGCGTACGATTGACGATAGAATCATCTCGCTCAGTTTGCGTAATTCCGGGCGAAGCTTCGGTCAATCCATAAATAATGGTGATCTCGCTTAAATTCATTTCGCTGATAGCACGACGCATCAGAGGCTCTGGACACAGGGTTCCTGCCATCACTCCGGTTCGTAACGTAGACAAATCAAAGCGTGAAAATTCGGCGTCTTCCAGCTCGGCTAAAAACATTGTCGGCACACCGTAAAGAGCTGTACATTTTTCCTGCTCGACAGTTTCAAGCACGCGCCGCGCATCAAAAAATTCTACGGGACACAAAGTTGCGCCGTGCGTGTACGCGCCTAAAACTCCAATGACGCAGCCGAAGCAATGAAACAACGGCACGCATAAACACAAGCGATCTTCCGGCGTGTAGCCCAATCCGCGCCCCATCCAATAACCGTTATTGACAAGGTTGCGGCTGGACAACATTACGCCTTTCGGGAATCCTGTTGTCCCCGACGTGTACTGCATATTGATGACATCATCCAATCCGACTTCGCTTTCACGCGCTGCTAATTGTGCTTCGGTAATGGCTTCAGATTTTTTTCGTAATTCTTCGTAAGGCATCGCACCTTCAGGGCAATTTTCACCGAGGAAAAAGATACGTTTGAGTTCAGGTAGGCGTGAATTAAACGCGCCGATTTCATTGAGCACTTCGAGGTAGTTTACGTCTTTGAATCCTTGAATGGTGAACAGTGTAGCCGTTTCACTTTGCCGCAATAAATAATCAATTTCGTGCGCACGCAGAGCGGTATTGACGGTCACAAGAATCGCACCGATTTTGGCGAGCGCAAATTGCAGGACTACCCATTCAGGAACATTGGTCGCCCAGACCGCGACGCGTTCGCTACGCACTACGCCGGAAGCCATCAGCCCACGCGCAATCATTTTCGCTTCGGCTTCGAGTTCGGAAAATGTGAAGCGGAGATTGCGATCAGCGTAAATTAAGGCTTCGTTGTTGGGGATGGTTTCGGCAAGTTTTGTGAGGAGATTGCCGAGAGTTACGTCGCGGAAAGAATTCATAAACGACTTTGACTGGAGCGCAAGCGTCTCGCTTGCCGCGAGCGCGTGTAACGCCGCTCGCGTAAGTGGCGAAGAGCGTATGTGATTGACAGCTAATTTCCTGCGCGAGGCTCGCTTGCCTCGCTCCGCTGGCAAACGAGGCAAGCGAGACGCTTGCGCTCCAGTCGTTATTTCCTTTCAGATTTTTCGTATTCGCTTTTCAATAAATTCATCATTTCTTCGCGCTTGTCATACAACCGTTTCAGCGGACGCGGCTCACGTTTTGCCATCGCGTAGGCCGTAATCAAAGGTAACGCAACAGTTGTGTCTACATAGCAAACAACCGTTCCCGGCAATTGGTCAGGATCAATTTTGCCCCAACTCACTGCCTCCGAGGGCGTTGCGCCACTAAGTCCGCCAGTGTCAGGACGGGCGTCCGTAATTTGTAAAAAATAATCGTGCCCTTTTTCTTCGATGCCGAGGACTTCCTGAATTTGCGGTTCGGTTTGCAGTGCGAAATTTTTCGGGCTGCCACCGCCGCAAATAAAAATGGCAGATTTTCCTCCGCCGCGTTTCGCGGTCAGAACCAATGCAGCCGTTTCATTCACGTCGGCAGAAGGATTCAAGCGTAATTTTCCGCCTTGTAATTCCATCGCTGCGACGTTCATTCCGATGGAGCTATCACCGGGCGAAGATGTATAAACAGGGACTCCGTGACGATAACAGGCGGCGAGTAGTGATTGATTTTTTAAGCCTAAAATTCGTTCGCGCTCGGCTACATATTTTCCGCAGAGGTAATGAAATTCGGCAGTAGACATTTCGCGCTGGAACTCTTCGGCGCGGATAATTTCACGGAAAAACGAATCCGTTGAAAGCAAAACTTCATAATCAAAAAAAATGTCGTAAATGCGAACGACGCCTTCTTCGCGCAGCTCAACATCACTCGCCTGATGATTGCCGCGATGCATCGCCAAGCCCAAACCAAAATGTGTATCGTGATAAAGATTGGCTCCGGTAGAAATAATCCAATCCACAAAGCCGGCTTCGATGAGTGGAATCAGCGTCGAAATGCCAATGCCTGCCGGAGTTAAAGCTCCCGTCAGCGTCATGCCAACCGTGACATTTTCCTCCAGCATTCGTTCGGTAAAAAGCTGCGCACCTTCGCGTAAACGGGCGGCGTTGTAGGCTTGAAACGTGGAATCAATCAATTCCACGATAGAAGTATTTTTATTGATGGGATTGGGCGCGATGCGCTTTCCTGAAAGATGTTTGCGTTGGCTCATGCTCGTTTCCTCTGGCGAAATATTTCTGCAAATAAAAGCCAGAGTGTAGCGGTTTAAGCGACGCAATTCAAAAGAAAATCAGTCTTTAGAGTCTGAAGAAGTTCGCTACGCGTAGCGGACTGTTGACTCTAAAGACTCTATGGACTTTAAAGACGCTACAGACTCTCTCTACTTCTTAATGTCCGATCATCGCTTTCTGCGGAGCGTGCGCTTTCTGCGGCGTTTGTGCCATTCGCAGCAGTGAGGATTCATACGCGGCAACTTGAATGGGATCAATATCGCGGCAAATTCCCTGTGTCTGGCAGCTTGGATTATTGCACTTGCCAATAATGCGCAAAGTTGCTTTTTCATCAATTAAAATTGAATCAATGTTTATTACCATGTGGCAACGCGGGCAAGATGTAAGCTGCTCTCGAAATGACATGTGTGAATCCCTTTCGCAATAAGTTAGCAATTCGTTTATCTGTACATTCGTGAAAAATCATCAATGCAACCCTATTCCCAATTTTTACGTGTGTTCATTTCTAACGGTTTTGTGACATTCCTCTTCGCGTTAATTGTGGTAAACTGAATTTTTGTTGATTTCGGGAGAATTCAAGGGATAACTCATCAAATGTCTGTAGAACTTCAAAATGACAGGTTACTTCGTGCGGCTTTTCATCAACCGGTTGATCGCGCTCCGGTGTGGATGATGCGACAGGCCGGACGCTACCTGCCGGAATACCGTGCCGTCCGCGCCCAAACTGATTTTCTGACGCTCTGCAAAACACCGGAATTAGCGGCAGAAGTTTCGATGCAACCGCTGGATATTCTCGGCGTAGACGCGGTCATTATGTTTTCTGACATCCTGATTCCCGTCGAAGCCATGGGAATGCATTTGGAATTAATCGAAAGCAAAGGGCCGATTCTGGAAAACCCGATTCGCTCCGCCGCGCAGGTCGAACAATTAATCGTTCCCGACCCAATCGAAAAAACCGGATTCGTGATGGACGTGATTCGGCTTTTGCTCAAACAAATTGATAATCAGGTTCCCTTGATTGGCTTTGCGGGTGCGCCGTACACGCTGGCTTCGTATATGGTCGAAGGCGGGACTTCGCGCAATTACGCTTCATTAAAGCAAATGATGTACACGGAACCAAAGCTGTTGCATTCATTACTCGACAAAATTGCTGACGCAATAATTTTATATTCCAACGCACAGATCGAAGCAGGCATTCAGGCGATTCAACTTTTCGACACCTGGGCGGGAGAATTATCAGCGGCGAATTATCAAGAGTTCGCACTTCCCTACACGCAAAAAATTATTTCTGCTCTCAAGCGGGATGGCGTTCCGGTGACGCTTTACGTGAACGGCGTAGCGAATTTATTGGAATTAATGGCGAGTTCCGGCGCGGATGTCATGAGCGTTGACTGGCGCATAGACATTGCCGAAGCGCGACGAAGATTAGACGCCGCAGGATGTTCAAAATTATCCTTGCAGGGAAATCTTGACCCGTGCGCGTTGCTCGGTACGCCGAAAACCATCACCGCCGGAGTCAAAGAAATCCTGAGCAAAACCAACGGTCAGGGACATATCATGAATCTGGGACACGGCATCATGCCGATGGTTCCGGTGGAAAATGCACGGGCATTTATTAATGCGGCGAAGCAGTAAGAAAGGAGTTTTCAGATGGCAGAAATAACTCTTGAAAAAATTCTTGAAGAAGTAAACTCACTTCCTCCGAATGAGAAGGAAGCTTTAATTGATGCGCTCCTTCAGCCTGTGATCCGTCCTCGAAAAACGATAGAGCAACTGGTGGCTGAGCAAGGGAAAAAACCGCTCAACTTTGCTGAGTTGCGCCGATTAGGTAAGTTTTTTCCTGAAGACGAAAGTGTTGATGATTTAGTACGAACTGTACGTGAGTGGAGAGATGTACCCAGTACGAGGAATTTGGATTAATGGAATACGTGCTCGTTGATACAGATGTTATTTCATATATTTTCAAGGAAGATACTCGCGGAGATTTCTATGAACACTATCTTGAAAATAAATTGGGAATAGTGTCATTTATGACTATTGCTGAGCTTGATTCTTGGGCAAATATTCATAATTGGGGAGACCGTAAGCGCAACGAGCTTGAATTATTTCTCAGCAACTGTACAGTCATCGAATCTGATCGTGAATTATGCAGATCATGGGCAGCCGTACATTTTCAGGCTCGACGAGGCGGAAGAAAAATTGAAACCTCTGATGCGTGGATCGCCGCAACTGCCCTGCTCTATCAAATCCCCCTTGTTTCGCACAATCGAAAACATTTTGACTGGATCAACGGATTACAATTAATTTCAGAAAGCTAAGCCCCCTCATCGCATTTATGACGTTTACTAAAATTACTGATTACGAAGGCATTACAGAATACAAGCTCAATGCCAATGGTCTTAAAGTCCTCGTGGTTCCGCGCCGCGCCGCTCCGGTTGTCGCCTTCATGGTCGTGTACCGCGTCGGCTCCCGCAATGAAGCTGTCGGCTACACGGGATCTACGCATTTGCTGGAACACATGCTTTTCAAAGGCACGCCGACCTATAACAAACAAATCGGTACTGCCATCCCCGCTGTCCTGCAAAAACAGGGCGCAGTTTTTAATGCCGATACCTGGTATGACCGCACGCGTTATTATCAAATGTTGCCCAGCGACAAGCTGGAATTAGCGGTTCATCTGGAAGCAGATCGAATGCGCAATTCGTTCATCTCCGATGAAGATCGGCAATCTGAAATGACCGTTGTTCGCAACGAAATGGAACGCGGGGAAAATGACCCTTCCGGGATTTTGGATGAGCGAATTTGGGCGGCGGCGTTTCGTGAACACCCGTATCATCATCCCACAATTGGGTGGAGAACCGATGTCGAGGGAGTCCCGACGGAACGCCTGAAAGAATTTTATAACGTCTACTACCATCCCAATAATGCCACGGTAATTGTGGTCGGAGACTTCGAGGAAGAAACCGCTTTAGGATTGATCGAACAACATTTCAGCCCGATCCCCGCTTCGCCGCAACCCATTCCACCGATGTATACAACCGAGCCTCCGCAGGAAGGCGAACATCGCTTCACCTTGCGACGTGCCGGGCAGGTTGGTGTCGTCGAAATGGCGTGGCATACGCCGGAAGGAACGCACGAGGACATTCCGGCGTTATCCATTCTCGATCATGTACTTTCAGCAGGCGTGACTTCGCGGTTGTATCAATCTCTGGTTGAAACACAGCTCGCCATCGGAGCCACATCGCACGCGTATTCATTGGTTGATCCCGGTCTTTTCACATTGACGATTACACTTCGACCCGGCATCAAACACGAAGACGCAGAAGCCGCAGCTTATGCACAAATTGAAAAATTAAAAACTGAATTCATTACCGAAACTGAACTAAGCAAAGCCCAAAATATTATTACGACTCATTTAATTTATTTACGAGATAGCCCCTTCGGAGTCGTGAGCGCGTTGGGCGAAGCGGAAGGCATGTCCGATTGGAAAGAGTACGTGGACTTTCCTGGGAAAATCGCAGCCGTCACCGCCGCCGATGTTCAGCGTGTCGTCAATAAATATTTCGTCACCGATGCTCGTACCGTCGGTTACTTTGTCCCGAAAGAAAGTACAGAAGAAAGTCTGTAGAGTTCTTAGAGTTTATTGAGTCTGTAGAGTCATTGATTATGAAAAGACTCTACAGACTCTAAGGACTCAATAGACTCTCTCGACTTCTTTCCCTCTCACCTATGTCTAATTTATTTGCGCAGCGCACTTCACGCGAAGTGTTGGCGAACGGGATCAAATTATTGATTCTCGAAAATCATGCGAACCCCACAGTTTCCGTTTCGGGATACTTGTTGGGCGGGTCGCATTTCAGCCCTTCCGGTAAATATGCTACGGCGCGACTGACCGCCGATATGCTCGGCAAAGGAACCCGGAAGCGTAACAAACTGGAACTGGCGGAAGCACTGGAATCGCTTGGAGCCGGAGCCAGTGTTTCATCCAATACGTTTTCGATTTCGCTCAGCACGCAATCGCTGAGCCGTGACTTTGCGACAGTGCTGGAAGCATTAGCTGAACAGCTCCGCGAACCGACTTTTCCAGAGGATGAGTTCGAGAAAATGAAGCAGCGGAATGTTGCTTCGATTCAGCGGGCGCAGGATGAAACAGACCGCCGTGCGATGGAACGTTTTTCGCAATTGGTTTTTGAAGAACAAAGCCCGTTTCACATCTATGCGGCAGAACGTCGTATCAGCGAAATCGAGGCGACCACAACGGCGGATCTACAGCAATTTTATGCACAACATTACGGTGCAGCTTCGATGATTCTCGTCGTCGTCGGAGACGTTCAGCCCGCTGATGTTTCGACATTGGTAACTTCTCTTTTCGGTGATTGGCAAGGCGCACCAAAACCGGAATTAACGATTGAGAAAACTGCTTTGCAAACGGCTCCGATTGATGACATCGTGAAGCTCAACGACAAGGCCAGCGTAGATGTGGTGATGGGTCATGCCTCGCAACTTCGACGCGCAAATCCTGATTATCTAGCGGCAGTCGTAGCGAATCGCGCACTCGGACAATCAACCTTGTCTTCGCGTTTAGGCTTGAAAATACGCGACGAAATGGGTTTGACTTATGGCGTAAATTCACATTTTTCAGATTCAGGCTTTGCTGATGGGCCATTCATTATTACGGGAACTTACGCGCCTGAAAATGTCGAGCTAGCGGTTCAATTAACGAAAGAAATCACCGAAGAATATTTAGTGAGCGGCATCACGCAGGCAGAAATCGAAGACGAACAAGCTTCGATGGTAGGCGGTTATAAAGTCGGCTTAGCCACGAATTCAGGCATCGCTGGCCAATTGGCAAGCACTGAACTTTACGATTTGGGCATCAGCTATTTAGACGAATTCCCCGCGCACATCAAATCGTTAACGAAAGAACAAATTGACGCCGCAATTCGTAAATATATTCATCCCGAAGTAATGACAACTGTAAAAGCGGGAACAATGGAATAGTGGTCGGTGGTGGGTGGCTCAATTGTAGTAAATAACCAGAACACGACGCATTCAGAACCGACCACTGCTCACTGCCCACCGACCACCATTCTTATGTTAGGAATACTATTACTCAACCTCGGCGGCCCTGAAACATTGGACGATGTACGTCCATTTCTTTACAATTTATTTTCCGATCCTGAAATCGTACGCCTGCCGTATCGCTTCATGCAGAAGCCGATAGCGTGGTTTATTTCTACGACCAGAAACAAAAAATCTTCGGATTATTATTCGCAGATTGGAGGCGGTTCCCCGCTACGCAGGCTGACCGATGAGCAGGCTCTTGCGCTCAAAACCGAATTAAACTCGCGCGACATCAAAGCCAATGTTTATGTAGCGATGCGCTACTGGCATCCCTTCACCGAAGAAGCTCTTGACCAGATCGAACGCGATGGAATTACGGAATTAATCGTGCTGCCGCTGTACCCGCATTTCTCGGTTTCTTCGACCGGATCAAGTACCAAAGAACTGTACGCCCAACTGCAAAAACGCGGTGGATTGCGCCACATTCGCCGCCGCTACATCACCTGCTGGTTCGACCACAAACCGTACATTCATACCCTTGCCGAACAAATAAAAATCGAAGCCGCAAAATTCCCGAATCCTGATCCAGGCAAAGTACATTTACTTTTCAGCGCCCACAGTATTCCTGTGAGTTACGTCGAGCGCGGTGACCCGTACCTCAAACAAATACAGGAATCCGTACGATTAGTTAGTGAAGCTCTCGGCAATATTTACCCCATTCACTTATGTTTTCAGAGCCGCGTCGGCCCTGTGAAATGGCTCACACCTTCTACTGAAAATATGATTAGGGATTTAAATGCTAAAGGCATAGATCAAATGTTGATGGTTCCGATCAGCTTCGTTTCCGAACACAGCGAGACACTTTACGAACTCGACATCCAATATAAAAAAGTAGCTGACGAAATCGGATTGAAAAAGTATCGCCGCGTTCCGGCGTTCAATTCCAACCCTGATTTTATTAGTGGGTTAGCGGATTTAGTAGTTGAAAAATTTCCACCTCCGCCTCGAACATCCGCGCCTGTTCCACTATAGAACCTGTTTGCAGTTTAAGGGGAAATCGTTTTTACTGGGAAAAGGGGAGATACAACTGATTTAACAGTACCGCAATTCGAGCTGTTGGAGCAA
>JAYVZE010000100.1:0-44434 GCA_043783625.1 Blastocatellia bacterium
CTGCAATCGAAACTCTTGTGCTTCTTTGGTTTGAAATCTCATACTCGCTTGACACTATTGTCAATGAACTATCTTATAACTATTTACCGCACAGCGGTAAAAATAAAGGGCTTACTGGTAAAAGGTTCTAAAATTGTGCAAAAACTGCGCGAATAACTCCTTTACTTGCAACACCATTTCTTACGCCGAGTTCACGTTAGCTTACTGAAAGTATCATTGAATTTGTAATCGAATCCAGATTACTTCTCAAGACTGGTCGCCGCTATGGAACGCTATGCTGGAATAAATTCATTTCGTGTGAATTGGTTTATTAAGTGCCTTGAACAGCTTGAACCACAAGAAGTCAGACCAATAAACCTTTTGCAACTCGACACACATTTTCTCAAGTTTTTCTGCATGCGCTTCGAAGGATTTCGAGACTACCATGAAGAAGAATGCGATGAAGCACGATGGCAAGCCGCCTACTTGCTGGAAAATAAAACAGGCGAGACGACCTTCAAAGACTTAGCCGTTTTGATCGCTGATGCTTTGGTCGTCGAGGATTACCTGGATAAAAAAGAATCTCATTTTCTTTGGTATGAGCTGATTCCTTTAATCGTTCCAAAATCCTTGCGAGATCGCGTTCAGGTGCAGCCCGCCTGATTTTTCTGGTTACTTCAGGTGTTTTGCGAACCAGTCCTGCAAACGTTTCCACGCGTCTTGTGCATCATCTTTCTTGTAGCTTTTTCGATAGTCTGCATGAAAGCCATGTTCTGCCTCAGGATACACAACAAATTCAGATTTGCTTTTTCCTTTGGCGAGTTCCGCTTTCATTTTTTCGATTGAATCAAGCGGGATGCCACCGTCTTTGCCTGCATATAATCCAAGCACCGGAACCTTCAATGTAGCCGCAAAATCAATTGGATGTTTAGGCTGTAACGGAGCCGCTTGTTGCCCTGGAACCAAACGACCATACCACGCGACGCCCGCTTTGACGTTGGGATTGTGCGCTGCATAAAGCCACGTGATGCGCCCGCCCCAACAGAATCCAGTCACTGCCAATTTTTTCGTATTGCCTTTATTTTTGCCCGCCCACGCAACTGCTGAATCAAGATCGGACATCACCTGCGCATCAGGAACTTTACCAACAATCGGAAAAACATCTTTCATTTCCAATTTAGAAACGTCGCCTTGTCGTTGATAAAGCTCAACTGCAATCGCCAAATGTCCAAGCTTCGCAAAGCGGCGACATACGTCTTTGATATGTTCGTGGACGCCGAAAATTTCCTGCACGACTAAAACGACCGGAAAGTTTTTGCCCTTCGCCGGCATCGCGCGATACGCCAGCACTTCGACATCCTTCGTAGGAATTTTTACTTCGCCTGCGACGATGCCGTTCGTGTCTGTTGTGATGACGTCTTGTGCATTGATTGGCTGCACCGCCAATGCAAAGCCTGTGCAAAGCGTCGTTGCCATAAAGTTTCTACGATTGACTTTTACTGTAGGAAATAAACTGTCTATTTCTTCACGCATAATAATTTTCCTTTGTGAACTTAAAAATGAACCGGGCTGTAGGATAGCTCTCCTTCAGCTTGTTTGTGCTTGTAAAGAACGTATCCTAACCAGCCATAAAAACCAATGACGGCTAAAATCACGATCCAGCCTCTAATGTAGCCAATAGCAGCATTGCTAAATAATTCTTTCGTCGAACTAATGAATTCGGCTGCCCCATTTTTAGGTTGCAAAACGCTGGTCGTTGTTTTGAGAATCCAGGCCAGCAACAAGATCAAAAAAATCCAGCAATAGTTGCGGCGTAAGCGGCGCGCCATCGCTTGATATAAGGTGACGTAAAACTGCGGGTTGCGAATGTCTCGTCCAAGTTCGCCCATCCAATCATATTCACTAAAATTGTCCGCCGTAAAAACCGTCCCGTAATAATTCCTCTCCATTAATCGAACGCGACGGCGATAAACATCAAAAAATCTATAACGGCGCGATTCAATCACAAGCAACAAATAAACCAGCAGCATGCCGAATAGCAAAACGCCGTGGTGTGATTGCGGCGATGAAAGCGAAACGGAAAGCAGTGCGGCCACAACAGTAATCGCCCAGTTCGTGGTGCGATCAATCCGGTCGCGCCAGCTTTGCATCCGTGCCATTTCGCCGCGATAGTAATGTGCCAGTGCTGTAACACACTCGCTCGAATTTGTCGGTGCGAAAACCAGGTTAGGTTTTTGTGATTGAGTAATTGTCATTGAATCCCCCAATCTTACAGCAAGCATAGTTTCTATTTACATTTGTTTGATGAAGCCACGCGCACGCAACCAATTTTCCAACAATTTCGACCATGTGTTCAGTGCGTTATCATACGGTGCTAAGCCTACGCCGTGCCTGCCGTGTTCGTAAATGTGCATTTCGTACGGCACTTTATTTTTGCGCAACGCTTCGGCAAAGAGCAAACTGTTTTCGACAGGGACAGCGCCATCGTCCATCGTATGAAAAATAAATGTCGGCGGAGTTTTTGCCGTTACTTGTTTTTCATTCGACATCAAATCTGCGAGCTTCGGATCAGGATTTTCACCAATCAGGTTTTTGCGCGAACCTTTGTGCGTGAAATCTTCGCGCATCGTGATAACGGGGTAGCAGAGAATCGCTACATCAGGACGCGAACTCACGCGGTCAATCGGATCGGCAGAATTCTTATCACCATCATCAAAATGTGTAGCCATCGTCGCCGTCAAATGTCCACCCGCCGATGAACCCATAATGCCAATGCGGGTCGGATCAATTTTCAGTTCGTCAGCTTTGGAGCGCAGATAACGAATCGCCCGCGCCGCGTCCAGCATCGGAGCCGGATGTTGATACGGCGCAAGGCGATATTTCAGGACGGCGACAGTGATGCCAATGCCATTCAAAAACTTCGCGTAATCATAGCCTTCGTGATCGGCAAGCGCGCCGTATCCGCCGCCTGGACAGACGACGACAGCGGCTCCTGTCGCCAGATTTTGCGCCGCCTTATAAATCTGAATCGAAGGAATATCCGCCGGAGCAGAGCCTTTCGCCAGCGGCGCACCATTCGACCAGAGTGGAATTGGTTCAGGACGTTGAGGTTGAGCAATTGTCACGGCAGGAAAAATAATCAGTACAAAAATAATGAGTAACGCTTTATGCATGAGCGACCTTTCAGAGGTTAGTAGAAATGTTTGCGAGGAGAAAGTTATATCGCGGAGACGAAAGAAGCGCAAAGCAAAAGGGCGATCTGTGAAGATCGCCCTTGTAGGCTAAAGGTTATTGAATTTTCCTTACTGCCGTCATACGCTTTGCTTGGTCAAGCGGATTAATGTTTTCAACGCTTCATTGACCGCTGTATTGTCAGGGAAATACAGGGCTACTTCAGGCTCAATTTGCACAGTAACGCCGAGTTTCTTGCGTCGTGCCGCAGCCCGTAATTCTTTAAGGTCATATTTAGGTCGCAACTCATCATTCAAGTCGTAACCATCGTCAGTGAGTAGTTCAACTTCCTTCTTCATAATCGTACAATTCCTGTCGTGTGGCTTTTCGTGCGCTAATAATGCGAATTGACTCATCACGCTCAACAAAAGAAACAAACAGCAAATTCGCCTTGTTTGAGGTTCCCAGGGCAATCAACCGGACTTCAGTTTCTGAATGATCTGGATCAGGAAAAACTTCGTGCAATGGATCATCAAAAACGGAAGTTGCTTCATCGAAAGAAACTTTGTGTTTCGTTCGATTACTTTCAGATTTAAGCGGATGCCACTGAAATCACTGCGTCAAAATTCACCCTCCATGCTCAACATAGTTTGTCGCCTAGCTTGGTATTTATAGCGTAGCAGATACGATGCGCAAAGCAAAAAGGGTGACCTGTGAAGATCGCCCTTTTGCATCAAGTAAATTTGAACTAAAGCTACTTCATTTTTTTAGCACTGACGACAACAATCATTGCGCCATCGGTTAGTCCCATATTACCTGTGCCAACAACGACTAATCCGCCTTCGCTCAAGCTCAATTCGGTGGTTATTCCGACATCCTGATATTGAATACTTCCTTGACCGACTTGCATAGGAACCCTTGCACTGAAACTAAATTTTCCAATACGAATTGCTTCCTTCCCTGTATTATCTGACGCGATTCTGACTTGTCCCATTTTGCACTGGATAATGGTCGGTGTATTACTTCCTGCTGTATTGTAGCCTGTTCCACTTGATTCAAAACTTCCACCATCATTTACTCGATTGATAAAAGTATTCACGAAACGATAGTTTTTATATTTGAGAGTAGACTTGAGCTGTGCAAGTACAGGATCAATTTCTTTGGGGAAAGTTCCCGGATCACCTGCCTCATCTGAAGCGGCAATTAAATAAATCTGTGTTTGAATACTCACTGGAGCAGCATCAGGCAAATCAAGTCGTTTTATAGCTCCTTCAATGGCGGCGATATTTTCAGGAAAATCACGTACGGTAATTGTCTTGAGATTATTGTTCGGATCAATTCTTGTATTTGGTAAACCGCTACCGAGTGCTGTAATCGCATTGGCGAGAGTTTCCGGTTGCTTATATTTGATCTCAAAAAGTTTTACCTGAAATTTTTGCGGCTCTTCTTTTTTCTGTTCATTGGTCGTCTGAACAAATGGCGGCAGGATCGTTTCGACTTCCTGCACGATGACTTGTAATTCCGCTTTCTTGGCTACGATGTCTGGATGTGTTGGATGATAATTGCGCAGGAGTATTAATAACTCTGTTTCTGTCCGAACGCGTTTGATGAGCAGGTCTCCGACAGAATTTCCTAACGCATCCAGCGGAGGTTGTTTGGCAAGTAATAATTTTTCGAGTTCGCGTTTGGTAACTTGTAGTTCTGTTTTTTTGGCGACGACTTCGGGCCAATCTTCGGAGAATTTTGTTTTGAGTCCAGCCAGTTCAGATTCAATTTTAATTTTGTAAAGATTCAGCGATTTGAAGGCAGGAGTTTCTTTCAGGTCATCGCCGAAAATCGTCAAAGAACCAAATAAAACGAGCAAGAAAATAAGGATAGTTTTTTTCATAATGATTACTCCACTATTTATGGTCGGACTGTGTATTCATTCGTTCTTGCGGCAGGAGCCAGATAATTTTGATATTCGGGTCAGCCGTTTGAATTTCCATCCTGAGCATTTCAGGCTCGGAAGTGGATTTTTCAGAATTCGGCGCGGTAAGCGTCGTTGTATTTTCAGCCTGCAAAGCAGGCGGCAGCAGCATAAAGCCCGGGGTGTCAACCCCGGGAAGGTTCACAGGTTGATTATTAGCCCCGGAAGGGGCGATAGCTGCAGCTATAATTTGATCGTTAATAGCTATCACCCTTTCAGGGCTTGGATGATTTGTGTTGACGTTCCCATGGTTACGCTTGCTGACGCTCGCTTCACCCTGCGCTATTGAATTGCGCCCGCTTCGGGGCTTAGGAATTTGCTTCAAGGCGAATGACGTTGATGCATTTACAGGTTTTTTAGATGAAGTGAAACTAAAATTATTCGCTTCTACTTCGCGAGTATTGAAAGCTTGAGTTGTAATATTTTCCTTGCTCTTACTTCGATACATCGCAATTCCACTCGTCAAAAATATCATTGCCAGTGTTGCTGCAAATGCAGCTTTCCAATTCCAAATTGGGTGTATCAAATCTGTATTCTTCGGACGTATAATTTCATCCAGTACGGAGCTGCGCACCTGCGAAAAAACATTTTCGTCAAATTCTGGCAACGTGACAGAGCGCAACATTAATTGGCTCGCCTGAAATTCTTTCACCGTATTGCCGCAGGAATCACAGGTTTCTAAATGTTCTGTGACGGATCGCATTTCGGCAATTGCTAAATCGGCTTCGACAAATAACGGGATAAGTTGTACAACTTTTTTACAGTTCATGATTTGCGCTGACCTCCTTTTAAAAAGCGGTCGCGGTAAAGTTTAATTTTGGTACGAGCCGTACTGATTTGTGAGCGCACCGTTGTCTGCGAAGAGCCTAAAATTTGTGCGACTTCTTCGGTGGTTAATCCTTCTAAATCGCGCAGCACAATTACAGCGCGTTCTTTTTCAGTCAAGGTTGACAGTGCTTTTATCACGATGGCGTGCTGCTCGGCTTTGATGGCGTTGTGTTCGGAATTGTCATTGCTCGTCAATTTTAGTAAATGTCCGGCTTTAATTTCAGCTTCAAACGAAGAGTGATTATCTTTTCGTTTCCGTGCCGCATCTCTGCAAACATTGATGATGATGCGATAGAGCCAGCCGGAAAATTCCTGCTGCGTGTCGTATTTGTGCAAATGTTTGTAGACGCGCAAAAATACTTCCTGCGCCGCATCGCGGGCGTCTTCTTTGTTGCCGAGCATCCGCCACGCCGTAGCCAGTACGCGTTGCTGATGCGCAATCATTATTTGATCGAAAGCAGTTGCGTCACCGCCGCGAGCGCGTTCGATCAGTGCTTCAAGTTGTGACTGCGGACGACTGCTCTGAGAAAATTCGTTCATCACGAGAGCGATGTCGGCAACGTTGCTGCTCATCTTTTCAACCTCCATCTTGCTCTGTCATTAGTAACTACTGCGGCTGGGGGAAAAACGTTGAGAAGAAAAATACGAAAGAAATCAAAAGGCAAAAGGCAAATATCAAAAGGCAAAAGTGGGATTCGGAAGCAAAGCCGTTTCTGAATTTCTTAAATCAAGTGCCGCCCTTTTCACTTTTGATATTTGCCTTTTGCCTTTTGATTTCTCCCCCAACCATTTTGAAATCCTGTAACTGCTCAACCAATGTTCGCGCCGTAATCAGCACTTGCGGGCTTGGGTGATATAACGGTACAAGTTGAAGTCCGTTCCAATTTAAAATTTTCGCGGCAGCACTTTTCAAGGTGAATTCGTGCGGTTCGATGAGTTTTAATGCGTCTAGCGCAACCGCTCCCAGCGTAGCGATAATCGGTGGATTGATGACTTCAATCGTCCGTCGTAAAAAATCAGAGCAGTTACGAATTTCAGTTTTTGTTGGCTTATCATTCGCGCCGCTTGGTTTGCGCGGAGAGCACAGCACCGTATTCGTAATGAAAATTTCTTCCCGCGAAAGTTTGATCGAAGCCAGCAATTTTTCAAATGTCTCACCCGAAGCATCGCCGTGAAAAGGAATCCGTGTTCGGTCTGCGCCATTGCGCCCCGGCGCTTCGGCGATGAACATGATTTTCGGTGTTAACGTTCCATTTAATTTGCTGAACACAGCGCAGCGATCCTGCATGCGTTCGCAAATCAGGCAGGCGGCAGCTTCGGCTTCGAGTTTAGAAAATAGGGCGGATTGTTTCATTTCTCACCACACGTTAGAATGCTTTTTGCCTAATCGCAATATCCCGAATAATTCCGATCACAGTGAGGTTTAGCAATGGCACTAAAAGATAAAGAAAAACAGGATTATGACAGCTATGAAAGTATGCTCAATCAACCATTAGAGCCAATCAACCGGACGCGCGGCGCGGGTGGAACTTCGGGCGGTGTCGGGACGTTTTTGATTGGTTTGGCAATGGCGATTGCGGGCGGTTATTTATTCTTGCAAAACGTAAATGTGTACACGTCGCCGTGGCTGATTTATGGCTACAACGGGTTCGGGATGTCGCTGTTTCCGTTGTTGGCAGGAATCGGGATGCTGTTTTTCAACGGTAAATCGAAGGTCGGTTGGCTGCTGACTTTTGCTGGAGCGATTATTATTTTCGTTGGCATCATCGCCAATCTGAATGTTTATTTTCAAAATCAGAGCTTGTTCAATGTGCTGACGATCCTGATTTTATTGGTCGGCGGACTTGGATTAGTCGCAAGATCGTTGAAAGAGAAATGATTTTTTTCAGCCACGAATTAACGCGAATTTTCACGAAGAATTTTTAGACAGGATTGACAAGGTTTATGACAAGATTTTCAAGATGTACCAATCAATGAATTATATTCCTGTGCATCCTGAAAAATCTTGTTAATCCTGTCTGATTTAATTCGTGAAAATTCGCGTTAATTCGTGGCAAGAAATATATGACGAAATACCCAACCGGCAACGCGTGGTTGCTGAGCTATCAAAAAAAATATCTCTGGCGTTTGATCGCAGGCACATTGTTTGTGCTTGGCTCAACGATCTTCAGTGTCTTCGTTCCCAACCAGGTTGGCAAAGCGATTGACGAATTAAAAACTGCTGGCGTCACCATCGAAATCATTTCGCAGCATGCTTTCTTAATTATTTGTGCCAGCATTGTCAGCGGCTGTTTTTTGTATCTGCAACGCCGTACGCTGATCAACATGTCGCGTTTTATCGAATACGATTTGCGGAATGATTTTTATGCACACCTGCAAAAACTCCCGCTGCAATTTTATCAGGATAATCGCACCGGAGACCTGATGGCACGGTCTACGAATGACCTCGGCGCAGTCCGTCAAATTGTCGGTCCCGCGATTATGTACGGCGAAGGTACGCTCTTTCGCTGCTTGATTGTGATTCCAATTATGTTCACGATTAGTTGGAAATTGACCCTGATTTTATTGATTACGATGCCGCTCGTGTCGCTGACAGTGAAATGGTTCGGACAACAAATTCACATCCGCTTTGAAAAAATTCAGGAATTTTTCTCTGACATCACCGCCCGTGCCCAGGAGAATTTGAACGGCGTCCGCGTGATTCGTGCCTACGCGCAGGAACAATCCGAAATCTCAAATTTCGACAAACTCAATCAGCAATATGTTGACCGCAATCTTGATTTAGTGAAGCTCTCCGCCGTTTTTCGTCCGTTGATGCAATTTCTGATTGGCCTCGGATTTGCTGCAATTTTATGGTACGGCGGCAGAGAGACTGCGCTGGGCAAGATGTCGCTCGGAGATTTTGCCGCCTTCAATTTATATTTGGAGCAATTAATTTGGCCGCTGATTGCGATGGGCTACGTGACAAATTTGGTGCAGCGCGGCACGGCAAGCCTGAAGCGGATGCACGAGATTATGCAGGTGGAACCGGCGATTGCGGATGCTGCGAGTCAGTACTCTGACCGTGAGGGAGTGGGTCATTTGCAAGGCAAAATTGAATTTAAAAACCTGACGTTTCGATATTCTGAAACTACGCCGGAAGTTCTGCGCGACATCAATTTGACTATCGAACCCGGTCAAACCGTAGCCTTCATCGGACGCACTGGTTCGGGTAAATCTACGTTGATGAATTTAGTTCCTCGTTTGCTTGATGCTGCGCCGGGAATGGTATTCATTAACGATCAGCCGATTCGTGAAATCGCGCTGCGACACTTACGTGAAAGCATCGGCTACGTCACACAGGAAACATTTTTGTTCAGCGAAACGCTCGGCGAAAATATCGCGTTTGGTGTAGACAAATCCGAAACTCCAAACATCGCCCGCGCCGCCGCCGTAGCAGGTTTGGCGGATGACATCAGCGGCTTCCCGAAACAATACGAAACGCTCGTTGGCGAACGCGGCATCACACTTTCCGGCGGACAAAAACAGCGTACCGCGATTGCCCGTGCGATTATGCGCGAACCGAAAATCCTGATTATGGACGACGCGCTTTCCGCCGTAGACACGTACACCGAAGAAAAGATATTGTCAGGGCTTCGCGGCGTCATGAAAGGTCGCACTTCGCTGATCGTCGCGCACCGAATTTCTACAGTGAAAGATGCCGATATGATTTGTGTCCTGGATCACGGACGCATCGTCGAACGCGGTACGCACGAAGAATTGATGCGGATTGGCGGCGAATATGCTGATTTGTATGAACGTCAGTTGTTGGAAGAGGAATTGGCGGCGAGTTGAAATTTATGAATGAAGAGACCCCTTACGTTAAGTTGCGATTACATAGTCTAGCTGTGCGTAATTACAAATCGCTCAAGAAGGTGACATTTTCTCCTGAAAATTTTGCCGCAATTATTGGCCCGAATGCAGCAGGGAAGTCTAATTTCGCTAGCGCGATACATTTTCTTTCTGAGGTTTATAAATTAGGGTTAGAAACCGCTGTTGCTAACAAAGGTGGTTATGAAAACATTGCTTTTAGAAGAAGCAGTAGAAGCAAAGCACCAATAGAATTTGAAGTTGTACTTGAAATGGGCGGCTCAGAAATTCATCAGCAGATCAGTGACATTACTACTTATGTAACACCGGGCTATGGTAAGCACTGGAAAGTTTGTCACCGTTTTTCATTTACCACTACTGGCAAAGGAATTAGGCAGCCATTTCACATAGTGGAAGAAAGTTTTGTTATCAAAGCTACTTGCGAGCATGCAACCGACAAAGAGATTGTCAAGATAACCAGAAACATAGCCGATGAGCTAATGGTTGAGACTGTCAACAATGATCCTGTCGCAATGCTTTATAAAGGAGAGGTGAAAAGTACTTTTCAGGCGATTTCAAGGAGCTTGGGAAGTGCCGCAGATTTTCGCTCTAAATCATCACTTTTTATTGAGGAAAAAGCGGTTGGACTACTCCAGTTTTTCGCTAAATTTGTTGCTGGATTTAAGGTCTACCAGTTTTCTAATTCGTTTACACGGCAACCCGGCGTTCCCTTGCCTAATCCAGCACTCTCACCTTTAGGAGAAAATCTTCCCGGCATTATTGATTGGATGCAACTTAACTCGCCGGGGACCTGGCAGCTTGTCAAGTCTGGAATGCAGGACATCATGCCAAGTTTGCAAACAATAAATATTGAGACCCTACATAATAAGCGATTAGGTATTTTTTTTACGGAGGAAGGGGTGACTCGTCCCTGGGGAGTAGAAGAGCTTTCTGATGGAACAATGCATGCTTTGGCAATATTAGTTGCAGTCGCTGATTCACGTAATAGTTTACTTTTGCTAGAAGAACCAGAGAACTCGGTTCACCCTTGGATAGTAAGAGTTATCGTCAATCATTTGCGGGAGATCAGCCAGTATACAAATGTGATTGTGACCTCACATTCTCCTATCCTGACCAACTTGCTAAGACCAGAAGAAATTTGGATTGCATCTCGGAGAAAAGGCGAAACTACTCTTAATAAATTAACAATGCTTGACCCGTCAGTTAAAGAAGGTTGGGAAAATGGCGATTTTCGCTTATCTGAATTTCTGGACTCAGGTGCAGTGGGTCAAAGTGTACCGGGAGGTGGTTGGTGAAAATCGGGATCATTGTTGATGGTGACGCCGAGATGGAGGCGTTAAAGCTTCTTACGAAACGGCTCGCAATTGAAGGAATTCAGATTCTCGCGCCAATCTATGCAAACATGCAACCAAAAGCATCAGCGGGACAAATTGCACGAGCCGCAGTTGATAAATTAGGTATCCTAAAGAATAAACAAGCGGCAAGAGTTGTTGTGCTGATTGATCGGGAAAACCGGACTGAGTGTACTGGCGATTGGGCTAAACAACTCGAAGAAGCGTTTCAGCAATTGGGGCATTCTCAGGTTCGTGTAGTTGTAAAAAATCGAAAATTTGAGAATTGGTTGATTTCAGATGTTAATGTATTTAAGGCACCTAGCAACCGCTACAAGATAACGGCTAGTTTTAAGAAAGCCGTCATAGCTGATAAAGCAGATTCTATAGCTGATGCAGAAAAGTTACTGAACTCAATAATTATTAAAAACGCATACCATAAACGTCGAGATGCTCAAAAAATTACATCTGCACAAGATGTAATTATAATGGCTGAAAATTCCCGATCATTCCGTCGCTTTCTTCGGCTTCTTGACCATCCGTACTATCAAGATCAAAGCAAGTTACCGTACAAGAGAAAATAGCACAGCTCAAACTACGACCACTCACGTCTTGCCGATAGGATGGAGCGCAGGAATAGTTGTTTGCGCAAAAGGAAGATGGTTATTGGTAGGTTGTAATCGAAGCTAAAGGTTTAGTTGCATCTTACCTGCTGCGATCACAGATACCGAAAATCAATCAGACTCTTATCGAACAATAATAGGAACTCCTAATGCAGCTACTATCCCACATTGTTACATCCGCCTTTTGTTTGTTATTTACGCTCTCCACTCACGCGCAATCATCCGACCCGCCGCGCCCATTACTCGCCAACATAGCCCACGCCGATATTGATCCAACGCCTTATCTCATCAGTGAAAAATATGATGGTGTACGCGCATTGTGGGACGGGCAAAGGCTTCGTTCGCGAGCGGGAAATGTCATCGCTGCGCCTGCTTGGTTTCTGGCGAAATTGCCGAAACACGCGCTTGATGGAGAGTTGTGGGTGGGGCGTGGGCAGTTTGAGAAATTGTCGGGGTATGTGCGCAAAATTTCACCGCAGGACGCGGAATGGCGGCAGATAAAATACATGGTGTTTGAATTGCCTGATGCATCGGGGACATTCGCGGAGCGTTACGAGAATCTGAAACGAATCGTTGCGCAGGCAAATTTTTCGCAGCTCATCGCCGTCGAGCAATACCGCCTTACCGATAATGCAGCACTCCAACGCAAACTCGCAGAAGTTGTTCGCGGTGGCGGCGAAGGCTTGATGCTCCATCGTGCTGATGCGCCTTATATTACGGGGCGCAACGATGCTTTGCTGAAATTGAAACCGCTGGATGATGCAGAGGCGACGGTGATTGGCTATGTGCCAGGCAAGAGAAAATACGAAGGTAAAATGGGCGCGTTGCAAGTCGAAACGGCGGACGGCAAACGCTTCCAAATTGGCACAGGGTTTACAGATGCTGTCCGCGCCAATCCACCTGCCATCGGGACGCTCGTGACGTATACTTATCGCGGTTTGACGAAAAACGGATTGCCGCGTTTTGCGAGCTATTTGCGCGTGCGGGAAAAGTTTTGAATACAACGTTCTGAGTACCGCCTTTAGGCGGCGAAGCTTGTAAAGAATCCGCCTAAAGGCGGTACTCAGAACTCTAAGAAGCGATGATCTCTCTGCAAAATACAACGAATAAAATTACCACCACACGCCTCACAGATGCCATCAATCGCGCACAAGAATATTTGCTTGCCCAACAAGAACTCGAAGGATATTGGTGGGCGGAACTCGAAGCGAATGTCACGCTGACCGCTGAATTTATTATGCTGCACAGGATTCTCGGTACGGATCGTGCGCAGCAGATTCAGCAGGCGGCGCGTTACATTTTGCGTGAACAGCAAGCACACGGCGGATGGGAATTGTATTACGGCGATGGCGGTGAAATCAGCACTTCGGTCGAAGCGTATTTTGCGCTCAAGTTGGCGGGCGTGAATCCTGACGATGAGCGTATGCAAAAGGCGCGTGAGTTTATTTTGGCGCGTGGTGGCGTATCCAAATCGCGCGTCTTCACAAAATTACATCTGGCATTATTCGGCGCGTTTCCGTGGGAAGGAATTCCTACCTTGCCGCCGTGGTTTATGTTTTTGCCGAAGTGGTTTCCGTTCAATGTGTACTCAATGGCAAGCTGGGCGCGCTCTTCAACTGTGCCGTTATTAGCGGTGATTGATAAGAAACCCGTGTATGAACGCGGCGTATCGTGTGATGAATTATACGTCGAAGGTTCACAAGCAGCGGCAGATTTTTCACTTAAAAATAATGACAATACTTTTGTCGGTTCGTGCTTTTTGTTCGCGGATAAAGTTTTGAAATTCGCGGACAAAATTGGATTGGTTCCGTTACGCGAAAAGGGAATTGAGGCGGCGCAGCGTTGGGTCATCGAACGTCAGGATCATCCGGGGGATTGGGCGGGTATCATCCCCGCAATGCTGAATTCATTGCTCATGCTTCACTCGCTCGGTTACAGCAACGATCATCCGTACGTCAAACGCGGACTTGAAGCGATTGACCGATTTGGAATTTCTGAAGGCTCTTCCTTGAGTGGCGAAGCGATGTATTACCGCACACAACCTTGCGTTTCTCCGACGTGGGATACAGCACTTGCAGTCAGTGCTTTACTTGATTCAGGGCTTTCGCCTTCGCATCCGAAATTAAAAGCGGCGGGCGAATGGTTGCTGAGCAAACAGATTTTCAAATACGGCGATTGGGCGGTGTACAACCGCACGGGCAAACCGGCGGGTTGGGCGTTTGAATTTCACAACGATTATTACCCCGACGTAGACGACACCGGAGCCGTAGTCCTCGCGCTGCTCCCGCTCAAATTAGACGACGAAAAATACAAGCAAGCAGCCATCAAAGCCGCGATGGAATGGGCGATGTCAATGCAATGCAAAAACGGAGGCTGGGGCGCGTTCGATGTTGATAACACAAATGAATTGTGGAATCAGATGCCCTACGGTGATTTGAAAGCGATGATTGATCCGCCGACAGCAGACGTGTCCAGTCGCATTCTCGAAGCACTCGGTCACATCCAAAAAGCGTGGGGAGAAAAACTCTTCACCGATGCGCAGATGAGTCGTGCGCTGAAATTTTTGCAGGATTTGCAGGAAAGCGACGGCGCGTACTGGGGACGCTGGGGCGTGAATTATATTTATGGGACGTATTTGGTTTTAGTCGGATGGCAGGCGATTGGTGTTGGGATGAAGTGCGATGAAGTGACGCGTGCGGCGCAGTGGCTGCGCTCCGTGCAAAACGCCGATGGAGGCTGGGGCGAAACCTGCGAGTCATATAAGAAGCCAGAACTGCGCGGCAAAGGCGCAAGCACCGCTTCACAAACGGCGTGGGCGTTAATGGGATTGATGGCGGCGGGAGATTACGAATCTGACAGCGTGACGAACGGGATTGAATATTTATTGACTACGATGAATGTGGACGGCAGTTGGTCGGAATCAGAATTTGCCGGTACGGGGTTTCCCGGACATTTTTATATCAACTATCATCAGTATCGGAATCAGTTTCCTTTGACGGCGTTAGGGCGATACAATAAACAGGCAGCCAAAGTATTATCGGCGTAATGAGGTAAAAATATGATCGCAGAACTAGAAACAGAGATTGGTGTCGAGGAAAAAGAAATGCCATCATTGAATCACAGTTACATTTGCTTGCAAATTACCCGGCAGTTATTGGAAAACCCTGAAATTGAGCCTTTACCTGAACTGACATTAGATATAGATAAAGGACTCACGCCGGATATTTGTGTGTATCCCAAAGCGAAAATTAAACCCAATTTCCGGCGTGATATTACGAGATTCCCCGACCCGCCGATCTTAGCCATCGAAGTCATTTCCGCCAGCCAGAACATTCAGGATTTACTGGTTAAAGCCGACCTGTTAGTCGCGCATGGTGTCAAAGCTGTGTGGACGATTGAACCGTTTACCAATACGATTTTTGTGACGACACGTGACAGAGAAGAAAAATTGACCAATCAAATCGTCGAGAGCGAAGGCATTACAGTGGATTTTCAGCGTATCTTTGGCTAACTGTTTCCAGGTAGCAAGTCGTTCGAGTTCACGCTTCAGCAAATAAAGAAAGGGGGAAGCGAAGGCTTCCACCCTTTCTTTATTTAGCTACTACTGCTCTTAGCAATGGAGGCACACTCAAGATCGGAATCATAAGCGTGTTTTCTTTGGTACTACGCGTTTTGTGAAGAGTACGAATCCCTGACCATTTATTCGTCCCAAGTTTTGGAGGCTTAATAAAATTAAGTTACTTCCGCAATCGCCGCACAAATATTGCCAATATTGTGGTCGTTCATCGCCGCTAGGCAGATGCGTCCGCTTCCTACAATATACAAACTAAATTCATCGCGCAGCCGCTTCACCGCTTCAGGCGACAAGCCGGAATACGAAAACATTCCGCGCTGATTGGCGATGAAGCTGAAGTCTTGTTCGACTCCTTTTTCGCGCAGCATCTCTACGAATTTCTTGCGCATTTCCAAAATTCTTTCGCGCATTTCGGTCAGCTCATCTTCCCATTGCTGACGCAATTCGGGATCGCTCAATACCAGATTTACAATCTGCGCCGGATGCGATGGAGGGCTGGAATAATTCGTACGAATGACGCGCTTGACCTGACTCAGCACGCGCTTGGATTCTTCGGCATTTGCTGTCAAAACCGTCAACGCTCCAATGCGTTCGCGGTACATCGCAAACGATTTTGAGAACGAACTGGCAATGACGCAATTCACTCCGGCTTCCGCAAAAGCGCGGACGGCAAAAGCATCTTCATCCAATCCAGAGCCAAAACCCTGATACGCAAAATCGAGGAAGGGAATTAAATTATTGGCTTGCACAGTGTCAATGACAAGTTGCCATTGTTCGTTGCTGAGGTCTACGCCAGTTGGATTATGACAGCAGGCGTGCAGGACTACGATGCTGTTGGCAGGTAATGTTTGCAGGGTTGCGAGCATCGCAGGGAAGTTTAATCCGTGTGTTTCGGCGTCGTAGTAAGGATAGCTGTTGACCTTGAATCCGGCAGCTTCAAAAAGCTGTTGATGATTTTCCCAGCTTGGGTTGCTGATCCAGATTTCAGCTTCAGGGAAAAATCGCTTCAGGAAATCCGCACCAACTTTCAATGAACCTGTCCCGCCGACGCCCTGAATTGTCACCGCGCGATTTTCAGCGATGATGGCGGAATCCGCGCCAAATAATAATTTCTGCACTTCTTTGTTGTATGCAGCGAATCCATCAATCGGTAAATAACTTTTCGTAGTTTCGCTGGCGTAATAACGAGCTTCGGCTTCGCGCACGACTTTTAAAACTGGGATTTTCCCGTCAGCATCCTGATAAACGCCGACGCCGAGATTGACTTTGTGGGCGTTGGAGTCTTTGGTGAAGGCTTCGGTGATGCCGATGATGGGATCAGGCGGCGCGAGTTCGATGTGATGAAATGAAGAGACTGACATAGAAATTTCCTTGAAAAATAAAAAATAAATTGAATGAAGTAAGCTGTGAATTATGCCTGTAAGAGGTGAATGATTCAATGTTAGTTGCCGGATCGTGGCAAAAGTCACTATACTTCGTTGTGTAGTAAACTTTGCTACACAGGTTAAATTCGGGTGAGAGGAAGAATGGCAAAAGAGTCGGTTTATCTTGAAACAAGTTTGGTGAGTTATTTGGTGGCTCGACCGAATCGTGATTTGATTCGCGCTGCACGACAACAACTTACGGCTGATTGGTGGGAAATCGAACGAGCGAAATTTGATCTATTTGTTTCTGATGCGGTCTTACAAGAAGCAATGGCTGGAGACCCTAATGAAGCTACTAAACGTATGGCAGTACTGGCAGGTATTCCACTTTTGCAAATCACAAATGAAGCTGTTTTGCTGGCTGCTCAATTAGTCAGAAAACATGCGTTGCCAATGAAGGCCGCACAAGATGCCCTTCATATTGCTATCGCTTGCGTCAACGGAATAGATTACCTTTTGACTTGGAATTGCAAGCATATTGCCAACGCACAAATGCGAAGCAAGATTGAGCAAACCTGTCGTAGCGCAGGATTTGAGCCGCCAGTAATTTGTACACCTGAAGAAATGGGGGAAAGCGATGATTAACGACTCAATTATTGACGAAATTCACGTTATTCGTGAGCAGCTTGCCGCAAAATATGGATATGACGTCGTGGCACTAGGTCAGTCTTATATTGCACGGCAACAAACTGAAAAACGGGCTGTCGTGATTCGTCAACCTAAGCCTGTGATCCTTCAAAATTATCAACAGTCTCGAAAAGCTGCTGATGAGCTACCGACGGAAAAGGCAGCGTAGCCGCACCTTGAAAATTATGAATTTTACTTTTACGACCACAGGCGAATCACACGGCCCCGCATTAATTGCAACAATCGAAGGGCTGCCTGCTGGTTTGCCAATCAGTCAGGAATTTATCAACCACGAATTGTGGCGGCGGCAGCAGGGCTACGGGCGCGGCGGTCGGATGAAAATCGAAACTGATACTGTCCAAATTTTGTCAGGTGTGAGACACGGAGAAACAATTGGTGCCCCGATTGCGCTGATGGTGGAAAATCGGGACTACAAGAATTGGCTCGAAGTGATGGCGGCGGAAAAACCGGAAGCTCCGATTGAGCGTCCGCGCACGGTCACGCGTCCGCGTCCGGGGCATGCGGATTTGGTGGGCGGAATGAAATACGACCGCCGTGATTTGCGCGATATTTTAGAACGTGCGAGTGCGAGAGAAACTACCATGCGCGTTGCGGTTGGGGCTTTAGCCAAGCAATTATTATTGGCGTTTGATGTTGATCTTGCCAGCCATGTCATCACGCTCGGAGAACTTTCGATTACCAATCAGGCAGTTGATTTTGCGACGATCAAAGCACTTTACAACAATGACATTTTGCGCGTGACTGACAAAAACCTTGAGACCAAAATGGTCGAACGAATTGACGAAGCGAACAAAGAAGGCGACACGCTCGGCGGGATTTTTGAAGTCGTGGCAAAAGGTTTAATTCCGGGACTTGGATCGCACACAAGTTGGGCGGTGAAGCTTGATGGGCAGCTCGCACAGGCCGTGATGTCTATCCACGCAGTCAAAGCCGTTGAGATTGGTGACGGTGTAGCAAATGCTGCGATGCCCGGTTCGCAAGTCCACGATGAAATTGATCATGACGAAGACGGGTTTGGTAGAATGTCGAATCGCGCCGGGGGCTTAGAAGGTGGCATGACAAACGGCGAAGAGTTGCGCGTACGCGGTTATTTGAAGCCGATTGCGACGCTGAGAAAGCGGCTTCGCAGCGTGAACATTGAGACGAAATTACCGGAAGAATCCGACTTTGAAAGATCAGATGTGACAGCAGTTCCGGCGGCGGGAGTGATTGGCGAAGCGATGGTTGCGATTGTATTGGCAAAGGTGATGCGCGAAAAATTCGGCGGTGATTCGCTGAAAGAAATGACGCGGAATTTTGAAGGATATAAGCAGCAGATTGCTGGCTACTAAAAGAGAGAAATTAATGACCTTGAAAATTGTGAAATACGGCGACCCTGTGTTGCAAAAAGAAGGCGCAGAAGTCACCAACATTGACGGCAAATTAACAGATTTTATTACCGATATGTTTGCGACAATGTACGATGCGAAAGGCGTGGGCTTAGCCGCGCCGCAGGTTGCGCTCTCGCAAAAGATTTTTGTGATGGATGTCAGTGGCGGCAAAGACGGGAAAAAACAAATCGTGTGTATCAATCCGCAGATCGTCGAAACCAAAGGCAAGATCGTCAGTGAAGAAGGTTGCCTGAGTTTCCCCGGCATTTACTTTGAAGTCGAACGCCCCGAAATCGTAACCGTACAGGCGTTGGATATTCACGGCAAAGAATATACGTTTGAAGTGGACGGCTTAGCGGCACGCTGCGTGTTGCACGAAAAAGATCACATTGAGGGCAAAGTCTTCATCGAAATGCTCAGCCCGCTCAAACGCGACCTGATTAAGCGTAAGATCAAAAAGAAAATCAAACTCGGCGAGTGGGAGTAATTTATGCGAACGTTGGAACGCATCACTGTCACAGGCTACAAATCAATCCGAGAATTGCGAGACTTTGAGCTTGGCGATCTCAATGTGTTGATTGGTGCAAATGGTGCGGGAAAGTCGAATTTTCTTTCTGTTTTTAAGTTACTGAAAGCCTTAGCTAATAATCGCTTGCAACTCTTTGTCGGTCAAAACGGGGGGGCCGATTACCTGCTTCATTTTGGTCGCAAAAATACAGAAGAAATTCAAGTTGGGTTGACAATAGGAAATGGCAGTATTGAGATTTTTGAATATGAATTTAAGCTTAAATCTGCAATTTCGAGTGAACTGACTTTAGATAGCGAAAAGTGCTTAGATCGTCTTCGAAGAGAAGAAAATCAGAACTGGGTTTCTTTAGGAAGTGGGCATAAAGAAACAAAACTTTCTATTCAGCAGGCTTGGTGGCAAGGTTCGATTGTAGATACATTGCAAAAATGGATAGTCTATCATTTTCAAGACACAACTCCAGAGGCAAGAGTCAAACAGAATCCAGACATCTATAACAATCACGAATTAAAATCGGACGCGGCAAATTTGGCATCATTTCTTTACCTGCTCAAAAATCATCATCTGGATTATTACAACAGAATCCTTAATACCGTGAAGTTGGCTGCACCATTCATCGAAGATTTCATTCTTTATCCAATGCCGGAAAACGCACAGCGAGTTCGTTTACGCTGGCAGCATAAAAACTCTGAGGATGATTTTGATATTTCTCAGCTTTCTGATGGAACCTTACGATTTATTTGTCTGACGACATTATTGCTTCAGCCAAATCCGCCATCGCTTATTATCATTGATGAACCGGAGCTGGGACTTCATCCTTCGGCAATTGGGCTTTTGGTTGAGATGTTACGCAGCGTGGCGACAAAATCTCAAGTGATAGTTTCCACTCAATCCGTTTCGATGGTTAGTCAGTTTCTGCCAGAAGAAGTTATCGTGGTTGATTGCGTGAAAGACGAATCTGTTTTCAGGCGGCTTAATTCACAAGAGCTTGAATACTGGTTAGATGATTACAGCTTAGGTGAAATCTGGGAAATGAATTTGGTCGGCGGGAGGCCATGAAGATGAGCAAGGTCTTGATTCTGGTTGAAGGGCAAACAGAAGAACAATTTGTGAAGAAGGTTTTATCGCCGCATCTAGCTGCTCTCAGTGTTTTTCCAGTTGCTGTTATAATTCCAACCAAAGAACCACAAGGCAGTGCGCCTGCAATCAAAGGTGGGAGAGTTTCCTGGTCGAAAATCAAAAAAACGTTGCTAGGCTTAATCAATGATTCGAGTGCCGCACTCGTCACAACAATGTTTGATTATTACCAACGCCCCGAAGATTGGCCGGGAAATAGTTCATTACCAACTGGATCGTGCCACGACAAGGTACGACACTTGAAAGACGCCACTAGCAAAGAAATTACCCATCAAAAATTTTATCCTTATTTTTCACTGCATGAGTTTGAAGCCCTGCTTTTTGCCGCACCGGACATAATTGCTGAAAATTTTCCAGAGCTTGATTTATGTGATGCGCTCACTGCTATTAAAGTGCAATTCAATTCGCCGGAAGAAATCAATGACGATCCTGCTACGGCTCCATCTAAGCGAATACAATCGCTTTGCTCAGGCTATCGCAAGCGAAGTGACGGTTCGATTATTGCTGAAGCTATCGGCCTCGAAAAAATTCGTGCCGAATGTTCGCACTTCAATGAGTGGCTCACCAAACTGGAATCGCTCAGTCAATCAAGCTCTTAAATTATGAACCTAATCTTTATGGGCACGCCCGAATTTGCCGTGCCTTCGCTGAATGCACTCATCGCCGCCGGACACAATATTTATGCGGTCTTCACGCAGCCTGACAAACCTGTGGGACGCAAACAAATCATTACTCCTTCGCCTGTCAAAGTTGTCGCAGAGCAACATCAAATCAAAATTTATCAGCCGACTGTTCTCAGGTCAGAAACTGCGCGAGCGGAACTGGAGCCGCTTTTCAAATCCGCTGATGTCGGTGTCGTAGCAGCGTACGGGCGATTGTTGCCGGGGTGGATGCTGGAAGCTCCGAGGCTTGGTTGCGTTAATGTGCATTCTTCTTTGTTGCCGAAATATCGTGGCGCGGCTCCGATCAATTGGGCGATTGTTCACGGCGAAACGGAAACCGGCGTGACGATTATGCAGATGGATGAAGGATTGGATACGGGAGATATTTTGTTGCAGGGGCAACTGGCGATTGGCGCAGATGAACGGACTCCTGAATTGACTATGCGATTGGCGGAATTAGGTGCGAATTTATTGGTCGAAACACTGACGAAACTTGAACGTAGTGAAATTTCTCCGATTCCGCAAAATAATCCTGAATCCACCTACGCGCCGATTCTGAAACGTGAAGACGGATTGGTTGATTGGACGCAGACAGCAACGCAAATTCGCAATCGCATGCGCGGCTTCACTCCGTTTCCCGGCTGTTACACTTTCATCAATGAGCAGAAAATTGAGATCGTTAATGCCAGTGCCGAAACTCACGATCAGCCAATAGCATCAGGCACAATCTGCGAAGTGAATAAAATTGATTTCGCCATCGCGTGTGGTGAAAATTCAAAACTGAAAATCACCGAAGTCCAACCCGCTGGCAAAAAACCGATGCCTGCAAAGGATTGGTTGAATGGTGCGAAGTTGCAGGTAGGGCAAAGTGTACGATAAGCGTCTCGCTTGTCGCTCCGTTATGAATATTTCTCCAGCTCGAACTACTGCCTTTGAAATTCTGTTACGCGTCGCCAATGAAGACGCGTACGCCAGCAATTTGTTGGCGGCTCCGCGTTATGAAAATTTATCTTCCGCCGATCATGGACTGGCGCACGAACTAACGCTTGGCGTACTGCGCTGGCAAGGTCGGTTAGATTTTCTCATCGAACATTTTACCAAACGAAAAATAACAAAACTTGATACCGAAGTCGTGATTGCGCTACGGCTCGGTTTGTATCAGCTCTTATTTTTGGATCGTGTTCCGGCTCATGCCACAATTAACGAATCTGTAAATTTGGTCAAGCTCCACAAAAAGAAAAGTGCAGCTCCGATAGTGAATGCAGTGCTGCGATCAGTACAACGCACGGGAAAAGACGAGCTTGAAAATGTCATCGTAGCCATCAAAGACCCGCTAGAAAAATTAAGCGTCATAACTTCGCATCCAAGCTGGCTGTTACAAAAATGGTCAGAACGATTTGGCGAAGATGAGGCCAGAGCTTTAGCCAAAGCCAATAATCATGCGCCTCGCACAGCGTTCAGATTCAATCGCAAAGTACAAGACGAAGCCCTGACACGCGAATGGTTGGCAGCGCATAACCTACAATTTCAAGCCTCTGAAATTTGCCCGGATGCGTTTGTCATTGAAGACGGAAATCTGTCGGCAAAACCGGAAGCCATCAAATCCCACTGGATTTATTTACAAGACGAAGCTTCGCAACTGGTTGCACATCTAACCACAAACTCAGCACTCAACACTCAGCACTCAGCACTTGATCTCTGTGCCGCGCCTGGCAGCAAAACTTCGTTGATGGCTTCGTTATTGCCGGATGAATCCCTGATTGTGGCGTGCGATTTACATTTGCATCGGTTGCAAACGATGCGCGAATTATCATCGCGAGCAAACCTGACGAACATCAATTTGCTGCAACTCGACGCGAGCAAACCTTTGCCCCTTGCGATGGAAACAAAATTTGATTTGGTGTTATTGGATGCGCCGTGTTCGGGCTTGGGCACATTGCAACGGCATCCCGAAATCAAATGGAAAATAAATCAGGCGAAGATTAACGAATTAGTCGCACTGCAAAAAATGCTACTTGCAAATGCTGCTGCACAGGTGGGAGCGGGTGGTTTATTAGCTTATTCGGTTTGCTCGACTGAACCGGAAGAAGGCGAGGCGGTAATCGCAGAATTTTGCGCGGTGCATTCTGAATTCCGCGATGTTACGCAAGAGCGATTGACTACGCTTGGGCTTGAGGCTCCGAAGTTTTTGACGCAAGATTTTGGTGTGAGGACCTTCACGCACAAGCATGGGTGTGAAAGCTTTTTTGTTTGTTTGTTAGAAAAATCAGGAATCTGAAAAGGCAGAAGCCCGCACGAAGTAAAGGCGTCTTCACATGTGAGAGAGTGCTCTTATTTTGTGCGGGCTTCTGCACTAATGTAATTCGTCGTGATTAGATTTTCGTACGTTGTATATTTCCCAGCCTTGTAATCTTCCAGAAAAATCGGAATATGCTGCATCAGCGTCGTAAACATACTTCCGGGATTCTGCGCAGGATGGCGCATGCGAGAATTAATTGTGCGAATAAATAAGCTCTGCTCATTCGTTGGCAATTTTTTGACATTCTCGGCAAAGCCATCAAAGACGTGGTACTGAAATAAATATTGCTCAACGTTGGAAGTGTACATCGTCGCGACAGTCAAATTATATTTGCGTAAAAAACTGCTGACAGCAGCGAAGGCTTTGGTTCCGGCAAAATTTCCAGTGATGGGGATCACCAGATTTTTGCGCTGTAATTCGCGCACAAAATTATATTTTTCGTCATGGGCTAAGAACGTACCTTGCTGTCCGTGCAAATCCGTTTGCGTCAGAATTTCTTTGAAAGTCGGAAACATTCCGCCACGCATTCCACCACCTGTTTTCAATTGATAGGCGAGTTCCAACCCTTTGATTTTGAATTCATTCATCACATAATCCAATCCCTGATTTTCCTGTTCGGTCAGCGTGAATTGAAAATCTCTCAGAATGATTTTGCGGATTTCTGCGACGTTCGCAGCGTAGAATTTTTCATCCACTGCGGCGGTTGAAAAATATTGTACGAGATCATTGAGGTTGGCATTCGGCACAGGTGATTTGCTGAGCGGTCTGCTCAACAATCGCGCCAGAAATTCGCCTCGTGCGGGCGAGAGCTGAAACAACGCTTTGTAAAGCAGATGTTGCACGACTGCCAAACGGCGAATGTCAATGATGAAGGCAATACGCGGTTTAGTTAGGGCGATAAAATTGAAATTTTGTTCCGCTCCGACACCAATATATGCGCCATCTGATGTGTGCAGAGCTTTGAGCTGATCTGCGATTTGCAGGTTTGTCGTCTCGTTAGAAATTAAATTGTCAGAATGAAATTCGCCACCGTCTTCAGAAAATTCCTGAATCAGTCGGGTGAATTCCGCCGCTGATAATTTTTCCGGCAACGTCATAGGTGCAGTTTTGGGTTGCGCGCTCACATTGACCAACGAGATAAACAGGCACAAAAACAACGAATAGCAGCAAGATTTCATAGTGACCTTTCTGAGTTGAGAGACAAACGATTTCGACAGTAAGGTTGATGTTTGGGAACAGGGTTATTGTAAATCAATTCAGAAAGGAGTCCAGGCAAAAGCCTTGCAGAGTTGGAAGCATTACAAAAGAAACGGTAGGAGAGAGCCTCCCCGCACTTGCGGGGAGGCGTAATTTTGTTCTATCAGAGCTGTTCCAGTAAGGCTGAGGAAAGAGAAGAGATGGTTGTCAGTGCGCAGCATTCAGAAGGTCAGAATGCCGCTGCTATTATTTTATTCAGTCTTTGCCTGCAACGGAGATTCGTTCATGACCTTCACTAAAGCGGTTTTGAATTTCGCCATTTCTTCGCGGGTTCCGATGCTGATGCGGGCATGCATCGGCCACACAGGCCAGGCGCGTCCGACGTAAATTTTTTCTTTTTGTATGGCTTTCACAAATTGCTTCGCCGGACGCTTCACATCAAGCATGAAGCAATTGCTGACTGAAGGCACAAAGGCAAAATTATTTTTCTCTAAAAAACTGAACACATCTTCGCGCACGTCTTTGATGATTTTGCGTCGTTCCGGGACGAGGGTTTTGACTTTCAAACTGGCAGTGGCGCCAACCATTCCGGTCAATGGTAACGCACCTGCGCCGTAATTTTGTAGCTTCTTCAGCAAGTCAGGGCGACCCATCGCGGCACCGGCGCGAAGTCCTGCCATCCCATAAAGTTTTGAGAATGTCCGCAAAATAATCAGGTCTTTGTCCATCGCTACTAAATCGGAACAGAGCGGCTCGTTAGAAAGATGAATGTAGGCTTCATCAAGCAGCAACAGGGTATCTTCAGGTTTGTTGGCCAGCACCCATTCGATCTCGCTGCGAGGCGTAATCGTACCCGTCGGATTGTTCGGATTACAAATATAAATCAGTCCGGCTTTTGTCGCCTTGGCGGTTTCCACCATCGCTTTCACATCGTGCGCGAAAGTTTTCGTGACGGGAATTTTGATTACTTTAGCACCGATAAATTGGGCGGCACGCGCTCCGGCTTCGTAGCCGGGATCGGACATAATAAACGGTTTTTCTTTGGAGGTGTAAGCCAGCACGGCACGATGCAGCGGGTCGCTGGAACCTGGAAACGGCAAAATATATTCCGTGTCTAGTTGCTCAAGTTCTGCCAGGGTTTTGGCAAATTCATCCGTCATTTCATATTCGTAACGACCACCTCTGGCAATGACTTTGGTGATGGCTTCGATGGCTTCCGGGCAGGGGCCGAGCGGGTTTTCATTCGCATTAATTTTGACGGCATCTGGCGGTAACGGCCCGACTTTGGAAAGCTGCGCGTAAGCCAATTGTGATTCGCCGTAAAAAGGTAATGCTGCGCCTGCGGTTAGCATGGCAGTTATTCGCGCAAAATTCCGGCGCGACATTCCAAGTGGAGATAAGTTTGGTTTTACATCTTTGCTGTTCATAAAATCCTTTCTGAAAGTTGTGGAGAAAAAATCCCGCCGCTTGCGCAACGAGTACAGACATCAATTTTGTGAGCGTAATAAATTTCCAAAGAGCGCGTAAAATCGTTCACTCTCTTTGGTGGTTTCAGTTTTTAAGGTAAATCTGGCTGCGCCTAATTCTTCGATCAGGCCGCTGTCTTCGAATAGTTGGAAAAGTGCTTCGTCAATTCCCGTGAGAAATAAATCGCCGCCACGAGTGCGTTGCATTTCAAAAGCACTACGAAATAAATCAAGCGCGGAAGAATCCGCCGACCCTGTTAATGTCAGATCAAGCACCAGTGCTTCAGCGAATGGTTCGACGCGAAGCTGACTTAAAATTCTTTCACTTGTGGCAAAAAATAATGGTCCTACAATTCGATAGGCGCGGACGCCTGATTCTGTAGGCGCCGTCTGATAAGGCAAGGTAGTGACAATGGCTTCCAGCCGCGTCGTTTCTGCCGCACGCTCCACAAATAAAATCATCGCGATTAAAAATCCGATACCAACGCCCGTGACGAGGTCGCTCAGAATCACGATCAAAAACGTGAGCAAAAAAATTGCAGCATCAATTTTTGCCAAACGACGAAGCGCGGCAAATCTGCGCCAATCAGCTAACTGCAATCCAACCATTACCGTCACCGCAGCCAAGGCTGACAGCGGTATCTGTGCAATTACGCCACGCAGGGGAAGGATGAATAAAATCAGGATGAAGCTATGCGCAATCACTGAAAGTCGGCTCATCGCTCCGGCGCGCGTACTGGCAACAGTCCGCGCCAGCATAGCGACGCCGGGAGGCGCACCAAAAAATGGGGTTACTAAATTTGCTATACCTTGCGCCACTAATTCGCGGTCGCATTTTTCGCGGTTGTAAATATTGTTGGAGCGATTCACCGCCAGTGCGGTCAACACCTGATTGATCGTAAACAACCCTGCCAGCGTTAATGCCGGATGCAACAACGAAGGCAGAACATTGAGATCGAAGTACAAAAATTGTGGCGATGGAAATCCACTGGGCAAGGCTCCCACGCGGGCGATGTTAAAGCCAAAAACATTTGCCACGAGAGCTGCGAGTAAAACTCCAATGATTGAAGCCGGAATATTTTCATTCCACTTCGGCAAAAAAATCATGACCGCAACAACGATTCCTCCAGTCAATAAAGTTTGCGGCTGACAAGTGGGCAGCGCGATAAAAGCTGCGACGAGATCATCAAATACGCCTAAATTAAAGCCCAACTTGTCGGGTTTTATTCCCAGGAAAACACTTAACTGTGAAGCAAAGATGGTCACGCCAAGCCCGCTGGTAAAGGCTCCGACGATGGATTGCGGCAAGTAATTCGCAAAGCGTCCCAGCCGTAACGCTCCGATCAACGTCATGATCAGGCCGCATAAAAAACCTGTCAGCAGTGAAGCTCCAACCCCGTATTGATGCGTGATCGCACCGATAATTGGAGCCGCAGTCGCGGATAATCCGCTGATAAGTACGGGGGAACTGGAAAGCATTCCCGCAATCAATCCACCGAAAATTGAAGTGTACAACCCGGTTTCGGGACGCAGCCCCATGGCGACAGCCAACGCCATTCCGTAGGGAACAGCAATTAAGGCCGCCACTGTGCCGCCAAAAAAATCCCCGCGTAACTGCTCCCAAAAGTTTTCGCGGTCATGCAGATTGACATACGCCAGCAGCCGTTGTGCCAGCGGTGAAGAGAAAATTCTTTGTGCCTGTGCCATAAAAAAGAGCAATGTTTTTCCTGAAAATCCAGTAGCTATTTGCGCAAGCCAATCAAGGCTGAGCCGGATTCATCTGTAATTGCCATCACAAAAAACAAGTAATGAGTTTTCCAGCGTGTCGGGCGTACAATCTTCGCAACCTTCGCTGCCAAACGCTCACGAAATCTTACCCGGACGATGACGGCTTGATTACTCAGTTGAATGAGTGGAACGCCGTGATAATGTTCACGAACCGGCAAACTTAATTCAGTCCGTACCTGATTGATAATTTCCTCGCATTTACCCACTTCGCCAAAGTTATCGGGGTCTTTGTGTCCCAGTGAATGTAGCAGCTCGTGCAACGTTGTGATGCCTGAATCGAAGGCTTCTTGTACTTCAGGTGATGTCTGCATTTTGCGGAAATCCTCGAAATCAATACGCACGCGCCAGATCGTGAAGTTCTTGCGGGTAACCCAATCTTCGTAACGCGTCCCTTCATCCAGTTGACCGAAATTCACCAATTGCGAATTGGAATGGTCTTCGATAATAACCTCTGATCCACCGTCCAGGACTTGCTGCAAAATAGTTCTGGCCATCGGAGAGCCTTCAGAAATAGAACCGGGATCGCCTAAACTCAAAGCACCATTACTTGAAAAATCTAGTTGCTGATAACCTGTAATTCGGCGCAAACTGGCAACTAATAATTCTTTGTGCTTACCTGTTAATTGATACTTTGTCTGCTGATCGCACCAGATGCCTTGCTCTTTTGGTTGAGGTCTTTCAGCTCTGATTGATTGCAAGCAGAAAAGAAAGACAAGACCTGAATAAATCAGCGTAGATACACTGCGAACAAACTCGCTACGCATAATTTCCTCCCAACCTAACTCATTTCTGCAAAGAACCATTCGTAATTCGTTATCAATCCGAAGCGTAAGAACCGCAATCCTTACGCTTCGGACTTGTCCTAGAACATCAAGCGCACACTCAATTGAATGACGCGGGCAAAATTCGCCTGTGAAGTAATTTTGCCAAAACTCGCGCTTCCGAATGACGTGTTAGGCGCCCGGAAAACAGGAGTATTGAAAGCATTAATCGCTTCGATGCGGAACTGAGCTTTGAAACTTTCAAGGATCGTAGTGTTCTTGATTAATCCAATATCCCAATTCTTTTGTCCGGGTGAACGTATTCCGATAGTGCGGCTAATGTTGCCGTAGGTTTGTGCCAGAGCTGCGCTGAAGGCTGCTGGATTCAAATAGCTATCAATTCTGGAGCCAATTGAACCGGCAGTTGCGGCATCAACTCCCAATACGACATTCGGGCGTTGACCGCTGCTGTAGGCCAGCGTGTTATTGCTGGCTTGTGTGATTGAAAGAGGGAACCCGCTCTGGAATGTACCAACGGCATTGAGCTGCCAACCGCCTACGATACGATCTAGAAATGCATTGTCGCTCAGGAGGGCTTTACCTTTGCCGAAGGGCAATTCATAACTACCGCTGAACAGAAAACGATGCGGTGTGTCAATCGCTGACAAGCCACGTTCCGATGCAAGGTCGTAAATATTCACTGCGAAATTTGAGGTGCCGGAATAGAAATTACTTTGACCGACGATGTTATCCAGCATTTTGCTGAACGTGTAAGAAGTCAGAAAACTCATCTCTTTTGTCATTCGCTTTTGCGCCTTGACGGTGACTGAATTATAGAAAGATTTTCCTTCGTTGGATTGATGGACGAAGATGTCACCAAATTGCGGGAAAGGTCGTAAAAGCTGCCTTTGCTCAACGGTGGCTGCGCTCAGGCTGCCGGTTTTGACAATCCCGAAAAAAGGATTTGCGACTTTGGTTGCCAAATCAGTGCGCGTCAATTTATCAGCCGTCAACTGATTAATGTTGAGCGTTGAATCGTTAATACTGCCGATTTGTAAACGTGATCCGCGACTTCCGGTATAGCCCAAAGTCAGGGCGATTCCACCAGGCAATTCGCGTTGAATATCCAGCGAGTATTGTTGCACGTACGCGGCTTGACGATTTTGATCTACGAAGTGAATCGTATCGCCGACATTCGTCAACAAGCCAAGAGTACTTCCGATGGGCTGATTCAGACCGTTAGGAAAAGGATTGGAAAGCGTCGCTCCGGGAGCAACCGTTGTAATCGAAGAAAATCCTAAGGCTCCGATGCCAGTTACTGAGAAAGTGAAAATCGGCGGTGCCCAGAAAATTCCATAGCCGCCACGAATTACAGTTTTTTCGTTAAGAGAAAATGCAAAGCCCGCGCGAGGGGCGAATTTACTAGCTCCCGGCGTCTGCTGTGTTGGATTACCATTGACTCCGGCGTAAATTAATCCGCCTTTTAAACTGAGTCCGGGAACTACCAGCGGGCTGGTGGCGTTGCGATCAAACCCGACAGTTAAGTTGTTAGTTTTTTCCTGCAACCCCTGTTCGTACTCATAACGTAATCCGAGGTTGAGCGTTAATTTGTGTGAGACACGAAAATCGTCCTGCACATACGTGCCATAATAATTCACATAAGTTTGCAGCGGCTTCGCAATCTGCGCATTGTTGGTGCGGGTCAAATCAGGCAAGCCTAAAATCAGGCTGGCGAGTTCATTACCGACCGTACCTTTGCTGACACTGAATTCGCCGCTGGCCTGTCCGATTTGTGTGAAGTCGGAAAACATCTTGCGATAATCGGCACCAACTTTGAGGCTGTGTTTACCGATGAGCTTAGAAACGCTGCCGAGCAGATTGTGCGAATAATAACGACGCTGTGAAGCTGCACCGGAACCAAGAGCTGCTTGCGTGGCTGAACCGTACGCCGCGCCTGCAATATTAATGCGAGGAAATTTATTAAAAACAATGTCTTTGGTGAAGCTGTTAGCAAAGCCTAAACTCGGCACGTCAAAGCCTGCACTGACCGTGTTCGGGCTATCTGTAAATGTGTTGTAGCCATAACGCAAACTGAGTACCGTCGTCGAATTTAAAGCATAGATATTATTCACCGCCACCGCATGAACATTGCGGAAAAGCAGTGTTCCGCCTGGGTTAGCGATATTCTTGTAGTAATCGGCTTCCGGTTCGCGGCTGCCGTAATGCGCATAAAACGCGCTGACTTTATACTTCTCGCCAATCGAATGATCTACTTTGAGTGTTTGCTGATCGGCACGGTCTGAAAGTGTTGAAGTTGCGGTGTAATTATTCAGCCCTGACAGTGCATCGCCTGCGCTGTTGGCTTTAGGAAAATACTGCGCGATGTTGTAACCCGCGACATCACGGCGTGAAGTCGGAATGATATTACCTGTAAATGGCAAACCGGTCAGCGGGTCTTTGATGACGACCAGTGCGCCTGTGCTGCTTTTGGTTTGCGAAAAATCTCCCAGCTTTTCGCGGTCGGTTGGGACGGTGAAAGTCTCACTTAAAAATGTATCCATTCGGTAGCCTTCAAACGAAGACCAGAAAAATGTTTTGTCTTTGCCGTCATAAAGCCAGGGCAATTTAATTTTGCCTCCGAAGGCTCCGCCATAAAGTTTGTATGGCGCATCAGGCTTGGCAATCCCTTTACGGTTATTGAAAAAGTTGTTCGCCTGCATCGAAGAAGGGCGCAGGAATCCGAAGATATTTCCGTGATAATCATTGTTGCCGGATTTGGCCGTCGTATTAAAAAAGCCGCCGCCTGTACGCCCCGCTTCGGCGTCGTAAGTATTGATTTGAACCTTGACTTCCTGCACTGCTTCGAGCGAAGGAACGATGACAGCGCGATTGACTAAATCAGTGATCGGCACTCCGTCAATGATGTAGTTGTTGCCGCGCACGGGCCCTCCTGCGAGTGAAATCGCGGAAGAGCCACTTTGATCCTGTTGGCGATTAAAGGTTGGATTACCCACTGGAATGACATTCGGAGTAATCGCCGACATCATAAATGGATTGCGTCCTGAGTTGGGCAAATCCGCTAGAATCTGTTTGCTCAAAACTGTACCCGTCGAGGCCGTTGCGCTTTCGATCATTGCAACTTCGCCAGTAATGATGACGGTTTCGACGACGTTGCCAACTTGCAGCGCAAGGTCTAATGAAATTTGTTGTTGCGTTTCAATAATGACATCGCTGCGTTCTGTTTTCTTGAAACCGCTCAGATTTGCACTGAGTTTGTATTTGCCCGGCTCAACTTTCTCGAAAACGTATTCGCCTGCTTCATTCGAGGTTGTGTTACGGACAACATTGGTTTCAATATTCGTCAAAGTCAACGCAGCCAAAGGTAAAACATTACCTTCTCCATCCTTGACTGATCCGCGCAATCCACCCTGAAACGATTGCGCCTGTGTGACTATGGCAAAAAAGAGGAAAGAGAAAGCGATGATCAGAAGTCTGAATTTTAAGTAAGGCGGCACTTGCGAAAACTGAATTTTGTGAAGCCGAAACTTTTCTGTTAGCATGGTGATGCTCCTTTCATTAAACGTGAAGTGGAGAAAGAGACTGGTCTAGCGTCGCAAACCGAAACCAGTCTCTTTTCTTTTTGGGATTAATATCCCGGCAAAGCTTTCTAAAAATGCGTCCCTGTGTTTCTTGATTTCGAATACCAGAGACATCTTGAATAATTACCGAACAAAAAATGCCGCTCCTAAGAACAACAACTTTGAGGGTGCATTTCTTGTGCCAGAAAACTAACCCAAGTTGCGACGGCGTAGTTGACGCTCAATTGTATTTAGCAGATTACTCAGTAACTCCCTTTAGAATTAGATGCTTCAGGCTGAGTACGAAAAATGTATCAAGGGGGTTTGACGAACGCTTGATTCGTCAATATTTGCCCACAATATCGTCGCAGGATTTTTGTCGCGCTACAGAATTGTGGAGGATCGTACGTCGAAAAACACAGAGATAGATGGTCTTACAGGTAAGCGTTTCAACGATCTCAAGAGGTTATATTCATAGTAAAAATGGAAAATACGAAAATGTGTGAAATTGAAATTTGAGCTACAAAAATGACGGAAAGAGGATATTGTTGAATGGGCATAGACGATTTGTAGGATGATCCCTGTAGTGCAAAAGTGCTTGCACGGGAATAAAATAAAGCCGCGCTACGATTCATAATCAGGAGCTTTTATGCTGATAAAAAAACAGAGCGAGATTAAATCTTCAGAAATTACAGACGAAAAAATCTTTCGTCAGCGTCGTCAATTTATGCTGGCGGCTGCGGCGGCAACGATTGGTTTTTCCGGTTGCAGGAAATCCGATTCTACTGCTAATCCTGAAACACCATCTTCACTGAAAGACATCACCAGCTATAACAATTACTACGAATTCGGCACTGCGAAAAATGATCCTGCCGTCAATGCCCACACGCTGATTACAACTCCCTGGGTGGTGAACGTTGAAGGAGAAATCAACAAGCCTAAGAAATTTGATCTTGATGAATTGTTGAAAATTGCTCCGTTAGAAGAACGTATTTACCGTTTCCGCTGCGTCGAAGGATGGTCAATGGTGATTCCGTGGATGGGTTTTCCGTTGAATGCCTTACTGAAATATGTGGAGCCGAATTCAAATGCGAAATATGTTCAGTTCGCTACGATCTATGATAAGCAGCAAATGCCTTTGGCGAAATTTAGCGGATTGACTTTGCCTTACGTCGAAGGATTGCGGATAGATGAGGCGATGCATCCGCTGACGATTCTGGCGACTGGATTATACGGAAAATCATTACCGAATCAGAATGGCGCACCGATTCGTTTGGTTGTGCCGTGGAAGTATGGCTTCAAAAGCATCAAGTCCATTGTCAACATTCGATTGATGGCGGAGCAGCCGCGCACGACGTGGAATATGATGGCTTCAGATGAATACGGATTTTATTCCAACGTCAATCCTGAAGTCGCACATCCACGCTGGTCGCAGGCAACGGAGCGACGCTTGCCGGAGTTCTTTAAGAGCACGAAGACGCAGATGTTCAACGGGTATGCTGATCAGGTTGCGAGTTTATACAGCGGAATGGATTTACGGAAGAATTTTTAATAGCATTTATGCAGAAGCCCGCACGTAGTAAGGGCGCCTTTTTCATTCACAGATGAACCCTTACTATGTGCAGGCTTCTGCATTTTTTATGAGTAACAAATACCTCAAGCTCGTGAAAGTAATCGTACATCTACTGTGCTTGTTGCCTGTTATAAGATTGATGATTTGTTTTTTTACAAATGACTTGACTGCGAATCCGGTCGAATTTATCACGCACAACACAGGCACGTGGGCATTGGCAATACTACTGATTTCTCTCGCTATCACGCCACTACGAAAAATTAAAAAATTGAATTGGCTGATTCTGCTGCGGCGCATGCTTGGGTTGTATTCATTCTTCTACGCTTGTCTGCATTTCACGACGTACATCTGGTTCGATCAGGTTTTTGATTTACCCAGCGTCGCCAAAGACATCGTGAAGCGTCCATTTATTACGATTGGGTTTGCGGCGTTTGTTTTGTTGATTCCACTGGCGATCACTTCCAATAAATTTTCGATTCGCAAATTGAGCGGCAAGCGATGGAATCAACTGCATCGGCTGGTGTATCCAGCCGCAATTTTAGGAGTCATCCATTTTTATTGGCTGGTAAAATCCGATGTGCGGCAGCCTGTGCTTTATGCAGGGATATTAATTGTACTTTTTGGAATTCGACTAACCGGAAAGGCTAAGAAATTAAATGTAAAAAGCTCCTCTGGGGATGGTTAGTTTTGTGAAGCTTTACCACCCCGCCTTGCAGTCACCCCTCCTAGGACAGGAGGGGAATTTTTTGGTCTTTTCACTTCGCCATTAATTCCTGCACTTTTTTGACTAAAGCTTCCGTGTTTTCCAGTCCGCGCCAATAATCTACGACCTTGCCATCGGCATCAATAAACAGATTGGTGGGCAATCCGATGATGCCAAAAGATTTCGCCAGATTTGAGCTGTCTTTTTCCCAATCAGGATCAAGCAGCCACGTGACTTGGTAATCGGGGTGCTTATTTTTAAAGGCTAATGTATCAGTGCGATCATCGCCTGTCGCAATGGCAATGACTTGCAATTTGCCTTGATAATCTTCGACTAATTTGCTGAAGGCGGGCATCTCTTTGATGCACGGCCCGCACCACGTCGCCCAAAAAGTAATGATCGTCAGCTTGCCTTTGAATTTCGATAATTGAACAGGCTGATTCTTTTCAAAATCCAGCAGCGTGACATCCGGCACTGGTTTACCAATCAACGAAAATCCATCAATGTCTTTGACCGGAGCGGCAGTCGGAGCCACAACTTTCGCTGGAGCACTGACTGATTTTTTTACCGGAGCTTTTGTTTTCTGTGCGATGGCAGGCACGAGAGCTAACATGAAAAGAAGCGCAGAAACTGTAATTTTATTTGATAATTTGTTCATAATTTCTAATCCGTTACCTCGAATCACTTCGATGCAGTTCACTCGAAGAAAGTTTGATCTGCGCTGCCTGAAAAATTTGTTTTGTTTTGTGATCCTGCACAAAAATAGAAAACGAAAAAATTGAGATGAAAAGAAAGGCTGCGACGTAACGACTGAGATACATTCACGACTCCGAAAAAATGGGGCGCGAAATAAATGGTAGATGAATTCGTGATGATGCGCAATCGTAGTTATTCTTAAAAATTACCTCGCCGCCGGAATCATCCCCGTGAACACATACGCCTGCAAATAAATCATCACGCCAACCAGCATCGCCAGCACAAGGCTGTGCCAAAAAACGTAGCGCAGAATTTCGCCTTCGTTGCCTTCCTGTCCGGTGGCGACTCCGGCGACGACGATGGATTGCGCGTCAATCATTTTGCCCATCACACCACCCGAAGAATTCGCGGCGGCTGCCAGCACGGGAGAAATTCCGATTTGTTGCGCCGTGATTTGTTGTAGGTTTCCGAACAAAACATTTGATGATGTATCGCTGCCAGTGAGAGCCACGCCCAGCCATCCGAGCATTGCCGAGAAGAAGGGAAAGAAACTGCCTGTGCTGGCAAAGGCGAGTCCCATTGTTGCGTCCAATCCGCCGTAGCGCGTAGAAAATCCAATCGCCATCATCGCGGAAATTGTGATGAGCGAATAGCGTACGCGCCAAATTGTATTGCGAAAAAGTTGGATTAATTTCAGCGGCTTCAATCCCAGCAAAAGCCCTGAAATTAAAGCTGAAATCAATAATCCTGTTCCCGTGGCAGAAAGCCAGTTGAAGGCGAAAATTGCTTCTTCGGCTTTGGGAACAGCGACCACGGGCGGAGTTCGCTGCACCATGTTATGCAAAAAGGGAACTTGAATATTGATAAGGCTGAAACTGTTCATCCACGCTTTGACTTGTGGCAATCCCCAGATAAAAACCACGACGGATAAAATAATCCATGGCATCCACGCACGTAATGCAGCACTGGTGGAAGGGCGTGCGACTATGGTTTTATCGGCTTGTTGTACGACTTCGCGGGGCTGCCAGAATTTTAATAAAATTAACAACGCAATAATCGAAGCAATAGACGCGGCGATGTCTACGACCCACGGCCCGTGATAATTGCTGACCAGAAATTGCACGATGGCAAAGCTCAATCCGCAGGTTAGACACGCCGGCCAGACCTCCAACATTTTTCGCCATCCCGACATCGCGCAGACTAACCAAAATGGAACAATCACCGAAAAGAAAGGAAGCTGTCGCCCGATCATGGCACTGAGTTGTTCGAGTGGTAATCCGGTGACTTTTGCCAGCGCAATCACCGGAGTACCGAGTGCGCCAAACGCCACTGGCGCAGTATTTCCAATCAATGCAATACCTGACGCCAATAACGGTTTGAAGCCCAGACCAATCAGCATCGCCGCCGAAATTGCGACAGGCGTGCCGAATCCGGCTGCACCTTCGATAAAGGCTCCGAAGCTGAAAGCAATAATCAAAGCCTGAATACGATCATCACTGGCAAGGTTCGCAACGGTCGCACGGATGATTTCAAATTGCCCGGTTTCGACCGTGATGTCATAAATAAAAATCGCGCACAGCACAATCCATCCGATAGGAAATAATCCATACGCCGCACCGTTTGCCGCCGAAGCCAATGCCAGTGAAACAGGCATGTGATAGATCAAAACCGCTACGAGCAGGGAAGACGCTAAGCCAATGATAGCGGCAAGATGCGCACGCATGTGAAAGAATGCAAGCAAGCCCAGCAACACGACTACGGGGATGGCAGCCACCAGCGCAGACCACAGGACACTTCCGGCAACTGGATTATAGATTTGATTCCAGGGCATGTATTTTTCTCCGTCGAAATTTATTTTAAAAGTCGGAACAACTTCAGGCTGAGGGTACGCTGAGAGGTTTGAAGAAAACAAGAGGCAGGCAAAATTAATCCAGTAATAATTCCATCACAATGTCTACGCGCGAGTATTCTGAATTTTCAATTGCACCAAGCTGCGTAGTTTTGAAGCCGAATTTTTCATACAGCTTAATCGCCGTTTTTAGCTTTGTGCCAGATTCGAGGAAGATTTTTTTGGCGTTTTGTTGTCGCGCCCAATCAATCGCCGCTTGCATTAAATGATTCGCCAGACCTTTTCCCTGGGCTGATTTATCTACTGCCATTTTGACCAGCTCGAAAGTTTTCTCGTCAATTTTCAGTAAGGCGCAGGTTCCCTGGGTTTCACCGTTTTCCAGCACGAAGAAAATTTCTCCACCTGTTTCTAAAATATTCTCACGCGGATTCAATAAGTATTTTCGATCCGCTTCTTCGATGCTGAAATATTTTTCAATCCACGCAAAATTGAGGCGAGCAAAATCTTCTTTGAATTTGTCTTGATAAGTGACGACTTCGATGTTCATTGCTTAAAAATGTAGCGTAAACTTTTAGTTTGCGCTGTTCACACTACAGGTACTTTTGAAAATAACTTGGTAATGTAATCAGCGCAAACTAAAAGTTTACGCTACATTTAGTTCGCAAATTTAAAACGGCTCTGCCGGAGGCACTACGCCTTTCAAGCGCAGATAAATTGTGGTCTGACCGCGATGATGGGTTTGATGCTCAAAGCCCATGACTAAAGCCTCTGCGCGGGGAATGTTTGTGCCGCGCACGGGAATTCGTTCTTCCAGTTTCGCAACATCCATCGCTTTGATCGAAGCCATCACGAAGTCATAACTTTCCATCACGATTTTGGCGAGTGCCGCTTTGTTTTTATACTCGTCCATCTTTTCAAGATTTTTTCCTTGATACGGATTCGTTGCGCCTGTGCCGCGAACGCCATAGTTGAAATTGGCGTTGGCTAAATGCAGGAATTGTTCAGCAAAACTGCGAATTTCAGGGACAGGTTTGAAATTGATACCGTCTTCCGGCATTTTGTCGAGATATTCTTTCGTCCAGTTTTTGGCGCGTGTCCATTCCGCGATTAAGCCTTCAACGCGGTCTTTCGGCCATTCTTTGGCAGGTGCCGCCGCCGGAGGAGCAGCGGGTTTTGCCTGTGTGCCGGAAGCGACTTGCGCCAGACTGACGAGCGATAAAGCGCAGCTAATCGCCATTGTACTGACCAGATAACGAATGATTTTAATTTTCTGTTTCATCGGATTCTCCTTGAAAATATTCAGTCAACTATTTTTGTTTATCGGCTTTTTTCTGTTTCAATAATTCGATAAATGCCTGATGTTCAGGCGCGGTAATTCCTTTTTGTAACTCTGCCAAAACCGCAGGCATATCTCCACTCAGAAGTGAATTGACGGCTAAGCGCAGTCCGGGAAAAACTGTACTCTCAATGACTCCTTCCGCGTTGGGGGACAGCTCAACAAATTCACCATCCTGCAAAGCAAACCAATCTAGTTTTTGATCTTTCACGCGCCAGACGATGTATTCTTTGGCTCCATTGCGACGATATACTTTTTTCTTATCGTGCAGGTCATAAGACGCGCTACTCGAAGCGATTTCCGCTACGAGTTCAGGTGCGCCAATGACATAGTCATCTTCATTCGACCAGGTTTGTCCGTCGTACTCTTCTTCAATTCTTAGATAAACATCGGGTTGCGGTTCGTTATCTTCGTCGAGAATTGTCGTGGTATTATCTGCGACTTCGGTGCCAGTGGTAGCAAAGCTGTAAATTGACAACCACGCGTTGATGTGGCTGGTATATTTCCCATGTTTTCGTTTGACAGGTGAACTCACGTAAACAATTCCTTCAATTAATTCCGCTTTTTTCAGGTGCGGCATTGCCTGATAACGGCGATGAAATTCCCGACGCGTCAGCCGATCTCCGGCTTCAAGTTCAGGGATAGCAGCTTCCACCATTTTTTTGATGGGAGCTGATTTGATTACTACATCAAGTACTTCTGTGTGAGCCATAAAAACTACCTCATGACATCATAGCTTAATCACTAATTTCTCTCCAATGTCGCCCGTCACGCGTTAACAAATCATCGGCTTCCTTCGGCCCCCACGTTCCGCTCTTGTAATTCGGGAACGCACGCGGCGGCAAAGCTTTCCAGACATCCAGAATTGGATCCACGACAGACCATCCGGCTTCGACCATATCGGCGCGTTGGAACAAGGTCTGATCGCCATTCATACAATCATAAATCAACCGTTCATAACCGGTGCTGGGTGTACTGCCGAAATAATCTTTGTAGTTGAAGCTCATTTTTACGGCTCCAAGATTCACTACCGGGCCGGGGATTTTAGCACCGAAGCGAAGCGAAATTCCTTCGTCCGGTTGGATGTGCAGCACTAGACGATTAGTGCGTAATTTCTCTACATTTGTATTTCTAAATAACATGTACGGTGCGCTCTTGAATTGAATCGCAATCTCAGTCAAACGTTTCGGCAAACGTTTTCCGGTTCGCACATAAATCGGAACATCTGCCCAACGCCAATTATCCAGTTTCAGTTTCACCGCCACAAAAGTTTCCGTTGCGGAGGTCGGCGCAACCTTTGTTTCATTGCGGTAGGCAATGGCTTTTTGATCCCCAACGTCTCCTTCGCCGTATTGTCCGCGTACCGCGTCGGTCAAAACTTCTTCAGGGTCGAAAGGATTAATCGCGTGCAAAATCTTCGCCATTTCATCACGTACATCGTCAGCATTAAATGAAATCGGAGGTTCCATGCAGGTCAATGAAATCAACTGAAAAATATGATTCGGGAGCATGTCGCGCAGGCATCCGGCTTCTTCGTAATAACCGCCGCGCTGCTCCACGCCGAGGCTTTCCGCTACCGTAATTTGCACGTGGTCAATGTAGTTGCGATTCCAGATCGGCTCGAAAATTCCATTGCTGAAACGAAACGCCAAAATGTTCTGAACGGTTTCTTTGCCGAGGTAATGATCTATGCGATAAATCTGATCTTCGGCGAGTGATTGCTTGATGTCGCGGTTGAGAGCTTTCGCCGAATCCAGATCGCGTCCGAAAGGTTTTTCGATGATGACGCGCCGCCATTGCCCGTCACATTCTTTGGCTAAACCTGAATCGCCAAGCTGTTTCACAATCGTCGAAAAAAACGTTGGAGGCGTTGCCAGATAATACAAATAATTGCCATGCGTATTGTGATCTTTGTTAGCTTCTTCGAGTTGAGTTTGCAGCCGTTGATAGGTTGCCGCGTCGCCGAATTCGCCTTGCACGTAATAAAGACGGTGCTGAAACCAATCCCACAAATCAGGATCAAGTTCATCGCTCGCGTATTCCTTCGCGTGTGCATTGATTTCCGCACGATAGGTTTCATTCGTGAAAGCATCGCGCCCGACCCCGATAATTGCGAGTTCGCGCGACAGCAAATTGCCTTTGGCAAGATTGTAAAGCGCGGGGATGAGCTTACGTTTTGTCAGGTCTCCCGCCGCGCCAAAAATTACCATCACGCACGGATCGGCGATTTCTCCGAGAGCTTGTTTTTGTTCAGTTGTGTCGGTCATTATTTTTCTCAATTGATAAGCGGTTCGTAAGCACTCAGATAGAGCGTTTCTTCGTAATCAGTCACTGCCAGTTTTACTTGTTGAAGCCAGCCATTTCTTCCCAACAAATTTCGCGGTAAGCCATAATCTTCTGCAAAATATACAGTCACATCAAATGCCAACCCAAGTGTACTGAGTTGGACTTCGTGACCGTAAGCCTTGAGCCGCCCACTCAGCGTTTGCATCGGAAGTAAAAGACCATTTTCCAAGTTTAAACCAAGGCGATCAGCAAGCTCACGCTGAAATATACAAAACTCTGCGCCCGTATCAACGTTGGCTTCACACTCAACGGTTTTCGCCCCAACCGTCAAAAATGTTGGTAGCCAAATCCCGCCCTGATTGGAAAAATAGGAATGCTCAACGTCAAACTGAAGTGAGTGGGGCATTTTTAAAGTCCTGAAAAGGTTGGAATGGTCGGGTCTTCAACAAAGAAGATCAAGGGCTGTTCATAGCCTAACGCATCGGATGCGGCAAACACTTCTGCTGCTACTTTACCGTGCGCAATTAGCTTTCCATCATCAAGAGCCAACCATTCACCAATATAATTAAGGCTATTTTCCTTGAGCCATTGATGCTCACGCGAACGATCTTTGTATGGGGCACTCGGCTGCACACGCTTGCCCAGCGTCTTACGTTTGAGCCTCGCACTAATTGCCTCAATCAGTTTCTGCTGATCTTCTGATGGTAACTGCGTAACTTGCTTGTACACATTTTCAAGTGTGATGTCTTGCATAACTGCTCCTCAAGATTCATCTGAAATTAACAACCACCCTTATCACTTTTGACCCTACCTTGTTCGTCCCAATTTACTATAAATTCGGGCGATTTTGTTTGTGGAAGTTTCTCTGTATCTTTCCATTCGTGAGTTGTCGAATACTTTAAAGTTAAGCGATAAGTACCTGATAACGGGCGTTCTTCGCCTGTAGAGCCACCACCATAGCCGACTCCAAATTTACTGCGGTCATGTGGTGAAAATGCTTTATCCCAAGCCACCACAATTTCCTGGTATTTACCTGATTTGATTTCTACAAATTTCTCAGGCGATACGCATGCTTCTCTTCCATTTTCTCCTGGCTCCCATTGTTTTGTTGTTTCATTGAAACGTTCTAAATGCGCTTCACTGTCATGCGGATAAGTATGAGGAAGAAAAATAGCTTCCTTTCGTTCATTCAATAGTTCAACTTTTATCTGACTAAAATGCGAATAAGTATTTCGTAATCTTTTCCAGTAAAGCTGATCGGGTGTAGCTGGCGTTGGTGGTAATTGCACCGAGCCTGTTTGATATTCGACCGAGCGGCAACCTGTCATTAAAAATACAATTGCAAACGAGGCAAGAAATTTCATCAATTCTTATCCTCCCGTCGGTCTCTCAATATGCCCACCGAATTTATTCCGCATCGCTGACAACACTTTATCCGCAAACGTCTGATCCTGCCGTGATCTAAATCGTGCGAACAGGGAAGTCGCTAATACATCTACGGGAACTGCTTCATCAATGGCGGTTTGGATTGTCCAGCGTCCTTCGCCGGAATCCTGCACGAAGCCGGAATAATTTGACAGTGATGGATTTTCGGCTAATGCCATCGAAGTCAAATCAAGTAGCCACGAACCGACGACGCTGCCGCGCCGCCAGACTTCGGCGATGTCGGCGATGTCGAAATCGTAGCGATGTTCTTCCGGTAAACTGTCAAGATTGGCGTTGCGGAAAATGTCTAAGCCTTCGGCGTACGCCTGCATCAAACCGTATTCAATCCCGTTGTGAACCATTTTGACGAAATGTCCTGCGCCTGATTCGCCGCAGTATAAATAGCCCTCTTCGGCAGTGGATTTTAAATTTTCGCGTCCCGGAGTTTTTTCGATTGTCCCCACGCCCGGAGCCAATGTTTTAAAGATTGGATCAAGCCGTTGCACCGTTTCCTGCGGGCCTCCGACCATCATGCAATAGCCACGTTCCAAGCCCCACACGCCGCCGCTGGTTCCGCAATCAAGGTAGTTGATGCCTTTGTCCTTGAGCATTTGCGAACGGCGGACATCGTCTTTGAAATATGAATTTCCGCCATCAATGATGGTGTCTCCAGCTTGTAGTTTTTCCGCCAGAGCCAATACCGTTTTTTCGGTTGGATCACCGCATGGAACCATAATCCAAACAGCACGTGGAGCGTCCAGCTTGGCGACAAAATCATCCAATGATGTCGCCCCTGTCGCGCCTTCAGCGGCGATTGCCTTCACACTTTCAGGATTCAAATCAAAGGCGACACAGTTATGTCCGCCACGCATCAAGCGACGCACCATATTCGCGCCCATTCTGCCTAATCCAATCATTCCAAGTTGCATAAATTCTCCTAATTATTTTCACCACAGAAAGCGCATAAGGCGCAGATTTTTTAGACAGGATGAACAGGATTTATTACAAGATTTAGGAAGATTTTTGTAAACCCTGAAAAAATCTTGACCATCCTGTCTAAAGATATTGCTGAAGGCATGTTATTTCAAAATTTCACTCACGATTGTTTCCAGTGTTTTTAACCCTGCCGCCACGTCTGCGCCCAGGTGCATACGCAACGCACGCCGACCGCGATCTGACAGCACTTGAAAATCGCCGCGTGCCTGTGCCGCTTTGACGATGCCAAACGTAAATTTTTGCCCGGGAACAGGCAAATCATTCGCATCATCGCAAGTGATTTGCAGGATAACTCCGCTGTTGGGACCACCTTTATAAGCCTGTCCGGTCGAATGTAAAAATCGTGGCCCGAAGCCGAGGCACGTCGCCACTTTTTTATGATCACGAATGGCATGGCGAAGGCTTTGCAACGCGGCTTCGTGCGCCTCGTTCATTTCGATGTAGCCCAGTACGGCGACATAATCTCCGGCTCCGATTTGATCCAAAAATGTTTTCAAATATCCCGCGAGTGAAGGTTCGCTTCCGGCTAACTTTTCAGCATTATTTTCATCCGTGAAAAGCTTCATGCCTTCGCCTTCATAGATTGGGGTTTCGGCTGGCAGTGAACCTTTTTCTTCATATTCGCTAGTCAGTTTTTTCGTTTCTATTTTACTAGCTTCGACATCGGGTTGATTGAACGGATGAATGCCCATAATCGCGCCGGCGACCGCCGTAGCAATTTCCCAGCAGAAAAATTGTTGCCCCAAATCGTAAATATCGTTGATCGAAATTCGAATGACAGGCTGACCGGAATTTTCGAGCGCGGCGACCTGCGCATCCTGCTCAGCATCTGGCGCAGAAGTTAACCGGACATAAGCGAAAACGCGATCAGTGCCGTAAACATTGACGTTGGCGATTGACTCACGATCTACGGGGATGATGGCTTTGCCTTCTTTGCCAGTGGATTCCGCAATCAATTGTTCCATCCACGCGCCCAAATCATGAATCCCCGGCGAAGCGATAATCGTAATTTTGTCGCGTCCGTGATTGGCGAGCGTACCTAAAATTGCTCCCAGCGTTAAGCCCGGATTGTCAGTATTGGCTTGGCAGGCTTCGACCATTTTTTGAGCTGACGTAAGAAATTTTGTTGTATCCAATCCCATCGCCGCTGCCGGAATCATCCCGAAATTCGAGAGCGCGGAGTAGCGTCCGCCAATGGTTGGCAGGCCATAAAAAATGTGACGAAATTTATCGCGTTCGGCGACCTGCTGCATTTTTGAGCCGGGATCAGTAATCGCCACAAAGCGGCTTCCGACTTGATCTTCGCCGACGATTTCTTTGACGCGCTCATAGAAATATTGATTGAAAATATTGGGTTCGAGCGTGCTGC
>JAYVZE010000101.1:0-11127 GCA_043783625.1 Blastocatellia bacterium
GAAGGGAGCGGCTTTTTCAAAGGAATATGATTGGGCGGGGCGGCTGACGCGACAAACCAATCTGACGAATCAGGCGTACACGCGCTATTACTATGCGCCGTCACATTTTTATGTGCAGTCGTGGTCAACGGTGAATGATCTGACTGCCGCGAATGAATTTTATTCAATCACCTTGTACGACGGAATGAATCGAACGCGAGCCACCGTTCAGGATCATCCCGGCAGCATCGGCGGACAAAAATCTGTTTACAATGTGTATGACAATATGGGTCGGCTTTCCATGCAATCCAACCCGACGGAAATTAATGGCAGTTGGGCTGCCGTTGGTGATGACCTGACGCTGGGTTATGTCTGGAAGCAACAGGCGTATGATTGGAACAGTCGTCCAACGATTACCACCAATACGGATGGCACACAGAAAATAGTTGAATACAGTAGCTGCGGCTGTGCCGGAGGCGCGGAAGTCACCGTCAAAGACGAAGGGCAAACCGTTGGCGGTGTGTTGAAACGTCGCAAAAAGAAAATCACACAGGATGTCTTCGGACGCGCCTTCAAAGAAGAGGCGTTCGAGTGGGAGACAACAACTGTTAACTCTACAACAATTAGCTCTTTCAATGTCCGCGATCAAGCCACCAGCATCAAAAAATATGAAGGGGCAAACGGAACATTTCAGGAAATCTTAACAACGTTTGATGGTTATGGACGAGTGCAAACCAGTAAATCCCCGATTGAGAGTTACGTCTCGAACTATACCTATGACAATGCAGATCGCCCACTTACAATCACGGATGCGCGAGGAGCCTCAGCGACGTATTCTTACAACAGTCGAGGTTTGAAAACCGGGATTGTCTATGGCGTACCTTCCGGTGTCGCGGCAACACCGAATGTTTCGTTTGCTTACGATTCAGTCGGCAATCGCACCCAGATGATTGACGGACAGGGGCAAACGGATTACGTCTATGACACATTATCCCGACTCACTTCTGAATCACGAACCTTTAGCGGTGTGTCAGGGGCATGGCAACTTAACTACGGATATAATCTAGCAGGCGAGCTTACCAGCCTGATAGATGTTCGTAACAGTCAAACAGTAAATTACAGCTACCACAAAAATGGAGCCTTAAATTCCATCACGACGCCCGGATTCGGCGGAGTCACGCAATATGCGACAGGGATGCAGTATCGAACTTCGGGCGCGATAAAGTCCGCTAATTATGGTGATGGATATAATCTCTCCACCAGTTACAATATTCGGCAACAGCTTACCGAATACAAACTTTCAACCACGGGTGGATCAATTGCGGCGTGGTCGCAAGCACAATTTCATCAAAACACTACTGTCAAGTTTTCACAGAACCAACTGGATGAAAAATTTGACCGTGCTTTCGCTTACGATCATCAGGGAAGATTGTCAGAAGCTTACTCGGGCGTAGAAGCCCGAAACTTCAACAACCAAGTTAGTAATCCAGCAACCTCGGCAGTGCCTTATCGTCAAAACCATACTTACAATGTGTGGGGGCAAACGACGGTTCGTAACGGGAAATATTGGAGTACCGACGATAGTTTTACTGCCACCTTCACGAACGACAGGCGTAGTGGAACAACCTACGATGCTGCCGGAAATGTCACGCAGGACTCTGTTGTTGCCTACACTTACGACGCCGATAGTCGCAACACTTCAGTAGCAGGAGGAAATCCTTATTCAGTGACCACGAATTCGTTTGATGGGGACGGTGAAGTTGTCAAGCGTGAGTATTTGTATCGTAACTCATACCCGAGAACCCGCTACTTGCGATCTAGTGTGTTAGGCGGCAAGGTCGTCGCCGAGATTGAGGATTATTACAACGGGCAACCAATAGAAACTTTTGTCACTGGAAGCGTTTATATCGGGGACATGAAAATCGCCAGCCAGTATATTTCACACTACAATGGAACGCGCTATGAAGCGATTGACTTCAATCATGACGACATCCTTACTGGAACTAAAGTTATATATTTTGGTTATTATGGTATGGCGGGACCAATTGCAGAGTTTGATCCACGTGGGGTCAATGTCGGCTTTTCTGATCCGGCAAATGCTCCGCCGATCTATGTTGAACCTGACATCCCTACTTTTTTTAACAACCCGGGTCAGACTTACCCGGAATATAAGTGTCAAATGGATGGCGCTCCTGCCATGTGTCACGATGTCGAGAGGCTGCTTCGTCTTGATCTAGCCTACGTCAAGCCGAATGATACATTTATACCAACAAGCTACTATGCACCTCAGAAGAAGTCTGCACCGAAAAAAAGAACTCCTCTTAAACCAAGACCATCCCGTAAGAAGCAAGAAGAGCAAAGAAAAGCAACGGAAGGAACTCCAGAGCCGAATAGTCAAACTACTTCTAAAAATAATCCTTGCTACAATTTTGCGGATAAAGCCCAAGATTTAGCGAATGAAGTATTTAATGAAAATGATCTGAAGGGGTCGGCTATTAAATTTGAAGAAAAACTAAGTGCTTTTTATTTGGGAGGTACAGGATTAGGCTCAAGCTATGCTAGTGCGGTTGCATTTTATAAAGGTCAAGAAACACAACTGACAAGTGCGCCGTTTGGTACGACGGCAGGAAGTCCTTGGCGAGATCGCCCGTATATAACGACTTCAGACCCAAACGGGATTTTTTACAGAGGAGATGGTGGTTTTAAAAGTAAATTCTGGGATATAGGTAAAGACGGGAGACACGACGACGTAACGCATCACGTCGCAACCTACCTATCAGGAGGAATCTATGGGCAATATGCTGCCACTTCTGCCTATAATATGCGTGACCGATACCATGGAGAGCCAGGCGATATTCTAGCTGGGAATGCTGCTTACCAATTGGGTGCTGATATTACAGCAAACCCAAAGCAGTTACTGGATTTTCGTTCAAGATTCATCAGCATATTTTGTGATTAAATTATGAGTATCAAGAAAAGAGATCAAAATGCTTAACAAAATCTATTCGTACTTACAAGAATATAGAGGCTCACTGATATTCTGCTCGTTAGTTTTGAGTTGGGGGGTAATTTCTAATTGGGATCGTTTATTAATGAAAACCTTTGTGGATGAACGAGCAACTCCTGAAAATTCTTTTTGGCAAGCAAACGAAGGAGTTAAGGTTCAGGGAGGTCGTTCAATTTTTCCGTGTGCAAAAATTACATTCTGGAAAACAGCAGGAATACATGCCGAGTTTTTTTTGGAGTTTCAAAGAATCGAGAAAGTTATTGAAACAAAGTGGCTAGCTAATAGAACTGCGATTTTCCTTCACTTGGATGTACGCGATCTTGAGCCTGGTCCCGGAGGTGAAACCAAGATCATTTTTGATTTTGATCGAGGGCAGCTTGTGGTTTTTTCTGAGGCTCGACTTTGGCGAACTAAGTTGGGCTTAACAAAAATCCATTGGGCGACAAAAGAAGAATTTGAGCAATACTATCAGTTTCTGGACTCAGAAAAGCAACGGCTAATTGATGAGGTTGAAAGCCATCGGAAACAGTAAATACAACTACTTATGTAAGTAAAAGTAATATTTTGTAATTATTAAACATGCCGAGAACAATACTGTGGACATTTTTTTAGATTGAAAGCTCTTTTGTAATCAATAGTTTACAAAATCAAAAATAAATTAACTGCAAGTATGCTCCCATACCTGACTTTCATTTAATTCGTGCAACTATGTAGAATCAACAACTTACGGAAAATTGACCGTCAAAAAGTGTCCACAGTATTGATGAGTAAAATATTAAAGAAACAATTATGCATATTTTTCATCGCATGTACTTTGATCGTGGGTTGCTCTCAACGTATAACGAAAGATGAAGCTCACGCTATGGCAACAGATAGTGTCAGGGACTACTGTATAAAAAATAACATTGACCAATCGCTATTTTCAGAATACTCAATAGCCAATGATGAAAGCGTAAAAAAGTATGCTTGGGTGTTCGATTACGGTCCCACGAATAGTAAACCTAAATATTCAATAAGAGTTTATATTGATCACAATCGTCATGTCGAAAGTCATGTCTTAGTAGAATGAGTAATCTAATTGACATCGAAGTGTCTAGCCATTCGCCAAAGCTGTAGCGGCAATAATGGCATCCGGTGTTTTTATTTTTTTGCTTTTGCGCAGGCTGACGCAATGGGTAATAACATCGGGGCTAATATCGAGAACTACACTATCAGCGATAAAATCTTTGACATTCTGTTCGGTGATCGCGTCTGTTTTCCAGCAGAGCAATTCTATTTGAGTAATGATCGAAAGATTCGGAATCGCGTCAATGACGGTATCCATGAAAGCCATACCAGCATTGGAAAAAGAAGCCGAGAAATAATCAGACACGACATTTGTGTCAATTAATTATTGTTCCATTCACTCCGTATTTCTTGCAGGCGTTCGTTGAGGTTTTGCCCTTGCTCTTTGGTGAGGATGCCTTTGTATTTATTGGAGAGCCGAGTTTCAGGCGGAGCAATATTATCTTTCAAGACCTTTATCAAGTGCAGTGCTTCCAACTCATGTAAAAGCCCGACAGCTTTCTGGTTGGTAGTTCAGAGTACAAACTTTAGTTTGCCAAACGCCGCGCTTCGCTGGCGTTGACACGCTGAAGCGTGAACTCTGAACTCAGCAATAAATCCGCTTGCTCCCTGCCTGATTCCTCGTTTGGAAAGCGGATCGAAACAGCCTTCGTCAAAAGCCGCACAATAAAAATTTGTAAAGTGACCAATAATTTAAGCCAATCAAAGAATGAAGGCAAAATACCTCAACCCGTTTACCGATTTCAGCTTCAAGAAAATCTTTGGTGAGGTAGCCAGTAAACTGCTGTTGATTCATTTCCTGAAGGCGCTCTTGCCGCCACCAAATTGTTGATCTGACTTTAAAAATAGCGAACCGCTTGATTCATCCGATGCCGGCCGCAAAGACCCGAAGCCCGATTTTTACGGCCTCAACCAATGAAAAAACTTTCTATCTGCTCCAGCAATTTTGTATCCATTAGTAGCAGGTAGTAGCAGGTAGCCTTTCCTGAATATGTCCAGGCAGATATAAACCATCTACAACATACGCCTAAGCATATACCACTCTAAGTCAAAGCCTCCCTTAGGCTCTCCCGGAGTGGGTAAAGATTGAATTTACGGTAAGAAGTAAACCAGGCTAACAGCCTGCCTTACATTTAATCCGTAACTGCACACACTTCGACGATTCGCCGCTTCCCTGCTCAATTATGATGGTTTGGAAGGTGCGCCACTTGACACTGGTGATTCAACAAGGCAGAATCCACGCGTTGTTCACGAGACAACCCCCTTTCATAACTCACCTACGGAAGAATCATTTGCATTAATACGTTGTACCGTTTATTGGGAAGTTTTCCCAAAGTTTTGCCCCTTCACGCCACAACCTGATTTCGCCTAAGTAGCCATTGGTCTCGTTCCCCAACGCCTGCTTCTCACTTAATACGTGATTACTTTATTTTATTGCTCCGCCGCTCACGGCGCAGAGAACGTTGTATGCTGAAAAAAGTTATTCTCTTTAGTTTTGGTTGTTTGTGTATTTTATTTTTCCCCTTCACGCCACCGAATATTTCGACAGTCTCTGCGCAAGTCAATCCGCCGGTGAATTACGATATTATTTACGTTCGCTGTCCCCGCAAAGGCGATCAGATTGTCAATTATCTACCGGAAGCCTTCACTCCTTTATTACCGGAAGCCAATTCCGATTTAATGTTGCTACATCCCAATGGATCAGAAGAAGTCCTCTTTGCCGGAGGCGTGAACGGCGCGATTATGGATCCATATATTTCCTACGATGCGCGTTCGGTGATTTTCTGCTTCTTCCCGAATGTAACCAACGTCAATACACAACGCCGCGCTGATTATGGAAACCTGTCGATGTCCAGAGATGGCGCCGATATTTACCGAATGGACTTGGCAACTCGCCAAGTGACGCGGTTAACCTTTCAGGAATTTTCGCCGAATACGGGCAATGGTGCGAATTACGATTGTTCGCGTCCTGATACAAATTGCACACAGGTGGGAGTTTTCAATACAGGTCCGGCGTTTTTACCGGATGGCAGAATTGTCTACACGTCCACGCGCGATAATTACATTCCTAACAAGCCCAAAGCACATGCCGGATTGCGCACCATGCAATTGTGGGTGATGGATGGCGACGGCAAGAATCAACACGCGATTGGACATTTCAACTTATCGGAAGCGATGCATCCATTTGTCCTCAAAGACGGGCGCATTGTTTTTACCTCGTGGGAAAACATGGGATCGCGCGATGATCGCAGTTTTATGTTGTGGTCAATCTGGCCTGATGGAACCAATTTCGATACATTTTCCGGCTTTGGCGACACTGACATTGCGCATCACTTCATGACCCAGGCGTCCAACGGGGACATTGTAGTTTGTAGATATTATAATTTGAACAATAACGGCTTTGGAGAATTGTACAGCTTTCCTGTCCAAGCCCCCGCTGACAAGCAATCAGCCTTTCAACCGTTACCCGACGAAAAACAATCAACCAAAACTGACTTTGGATTGAAACGCTGGGGCTATTCGCGCCTCACTCCCTTCACGACGGCTGACGACTTCCCCGCTCCCTGTTTCCCTGGAGATTTAGTCACGCAAAGTCCTTGTGCGAATGGCAATCAGAACCGTGTCGGGAAATTCTCGCATCCTTCGGCAGCTCCAAATAATTCAATTCTCGTCAGCTATACACGCGGCTCCGCAAATCATAAGTTGAATTTTCTGCGGGCGGGACTGGATTATCCGCTCTACGATTCCGGCATCTACGCCATGCGAAACGATCAGATTTTGGGGACTCCCGATCAACTGACACTTATCAAAAATGATCCGGCATACAATGAAATCTGGCCCCGCGCAGTAGTTCCTTATCAATTCATTTACGGCGTTCCCGCCCCCGTAGACTTACCGCGCATCGCTAATGACGGCAAAGCTGATACGCGCCTGCCGGAAGGCACTCCGCTCGCCTTGATTGGTTCGTCATCGTTAATTTCGCGTGACACTTCACCTCTCTTCGGTGATCCATTTTTTCAGCATTTGAATCACGGAAACCGCAACTGGACATTTCAGGGAGCCGATGCCGGAGTCTATGCCGATCAGGATATTTACGCTGTTCGCATTTTATCCATGCAGCCCACCAGCGATTTACGTTACCCGAATAACGGGCGCGGCTTCACTTCAAATTTCAACGAACGCATTCGGATTCTGGGAGAAATCCCCGTCCGCAAAGAAGGAGTTTTTGACGCGCAGGGCAATGTAGACACGTCATTCCTCGCTAAAATTCCGGGCAATGTTCCCTTCACTTTTCAAACGCTTGATCGTAACGGAATGGTACTAAACACAGCGCAGACGTGGCATAGCGTGCAACCGGGAGAGCTGCGCGTCAATTGTGGAGGCTGTCACGCACATGCCAAACCTTCATTGGATTTCAAATTAACCGCAGCGGCGAAAACAACTTACAGCGTCCGCGATTTGTCGCAAACAACTCCCATGCTCAACGTGGACGGTTCTCAAAATCCGGGCATCACAGAATCCTCCGAACGATTCAAAACGCTGGAATATTTCCGCGATATTCGCCCGATCTTTCAGGCGAAATGCGTCTCGTGTCATCAAGCCAATGGTACGCAATCCGGTGGATTGGATTTGAGTGATAGCACCTATATGAACTTCAGCCGTTCGAGCGATTACATCCCCGATGGTCAATATCCATCGGGTTATGCGACGTTAGCCATTCACAAAGACCCGCTGGCGAATCCGTTGCCGCGTTCGATTTCTCCGCAGGGGGATTGGTATTGGCCGCAAGTCACGCGCTACATTCGCGCCGGACAAGCGCGCCAAAGCTTGCTCGCGTGGAAAATTTTCGGGAAGCGTTTAGATGGCAGGCGCAATGAAGATCGCCCGACCGAATCCGTCCCTGGAAATCCTGCCACAATTCCTTTCGGCTATAATTTTTATGATTGCGATTTGGATTACACCGGAGAGCAAATGCCGCCGCCGTCGTCCGGCTTCACGCTGACGTGGGAAGAGCGCATGAAAATTATTCGCTGGATTGATATTGGCTCGCCCATTGATATTAGCGTCATCAACAACAATTTCGGTTATAAAAGCTATGCCGGATTTTTAGAAGATGATTTGCGTCCGACGCTTTCAATGATTCCCACCGTTTCGCAAGCCGCGAAGGATCGCAAACTTTCAAGATTAGTCATTGGAACCTACGATCTTGAAAGCGGGATCAATCCTGCTTCGTTAGTTGTAGCACTGAATCGCGCCGTCGGAGCCATTCCTGCGGGTACAAATCTGGCCGCGACAACTACGATTTCAAACGGTGGAACGATCACTATTAATCTGCCGACACCAATTGATTTAACGGACGGAGAAACGTCCATTTTTGTCGAAGTCCGCGATCAGGCAAATCACGCGACACGCATTGAGCGCACCTACTCCCGCGCAAAATTAACAGCAACTTCAGTTTCCGCCGGAAGCTACACCCCGAATGCAATTCTGGCTCCTGACTCAATTGTTTCGTTGTTTGGAATTAACCTTGCAATGGAAACGCTGCTGGCTCCGTCATTGCCGTTGCCAACCACGCTCGCGGGAACCACTGTTATCATTAAAGACAGCCTCGGTGTCGAGCGCGCCGCCGGATTATTTTACGTCTCGCCCACTCAAATAAATTACCTGCTTCCATCCGAACTTGCGGCGGGAACTGCGACGGTGATCGTCTCTAATAGTGCAGGAATTTTTTCAACCGGAACCATCGAAATTGCGCGGATCGCTCCGGCACTTTTCTCGGCTGATTCAAATGGTCAAGGCTTCGCTGCCGCCCAGGCTCAACGTGTACGCGGGACGGCTTCGACGTTTGAAGAGGTGGCGAAATACGATGCGAAACTCCGGCGTTATGCCGGAATTCCGATTGATCTAAGCCTCGCTACCGATCAGGTTTATCTCGCACTTTATGGCACAGGAATTCGCAACCGCAGCACCGTTACCGCCAAAATCGGAGGCGTTGACGCGACAGTAGTTTATTCCGGCGCACACGGATTTTTCGTCGGCGTAGATCAAATCAATGCGCTGATTCCGCGCAGCCTTGTCGGGCGTGGCGACGTTGATATTGTGTTGACTGTAGATGGCAAAACCACTAACACTGTACGGGTCAACATTAAATAAAATGCGGAAGCCTGCACGGAGTAAGGGCGTTTTGCATGTCACACTTACTTCGTGCGTGTTTCTGCATTAAGTTATGGAAAATTTTATTTTAGCGGCAATTACGATTGAGCTTCGACGCCTGTTACTCAATCAAAGACTCGGCAAAATCATCCAACTTGGAACCACCGGATTGTTGATTGAAACACGCTTGCGTGAAAGTGGATGGTTGTATCTTTCGACTGATCCACAACTATTAGCTCTTCATTTGACCCATCGAAATGCTAAGCAATTTTACGCCGAAGCCCGCATTGATACGCACTTTGTTGACCTCTTCAAAAAATATCTGAGCAATGCGCTCGTCACCGAAATTGAAAAACTTGGTTATGATCGAATGGTGCGATTTTCGCTGTTGGCAACGAATGAAAACGGGATTGAGACACCACGCGATTTAATCATTCAACTCACCGGACGCAGCGCGAATGTTTTCATCCTCGAAAAAAATCAGATCATCGCCGCGCTCCGGGATCATAATTTTGAGACTGGAATTTATGCTGAGCCAATGCTCCCGAATGATAAACTTGATCCGTTTTATTGTTCGCCCGAACAGTTGCAATCATTGCTCGAAACACACGAAGGAGATGTCACTGCGACCGCCGCTGCTTCATTCTTCGGCTTCGGAACACAACTCGCCGAAGAGCTTGCCTTTCGCGCCAAAACAAAATCGGCAGATGCCGCGCTGAAAGAATTACTCGACGAAGCATTTATCGCGGAAGCGTTTTCAGCTTCAATTTATTCTTCGGCTCCGCTGCCAGAACTGCGGCAGGAAATCGGACGCGAAGATTTTTCTATCACATGTTCTTCCATCGAATTTCATCATCTGAATCAGCGCGTTCGCACCAAATTTGATTCCATCAACAAAGCCGTAGACGCTGCGCAAAATTTAATCGAAGCACGAAAACATTTTGTTCAGACGAAGCAAATGCTCACGACAGAATTGAATACGCGGCTGAAAAAACAAACGACGTTGCAGCGAAATTTCTTGCGCGAACAGGCTGGATTTTCGCGCTTTGAAGAACACCAGAAATTTGGCGAATTATTATTATCCAATCTACATCAGGCAATAAAATCAGGCTCATCGTTCACTGTCACGGATTATTACGATCCTGAACAGGTTCAGCTTTCGATCCCGGCGAAAGAATTTTCGACACCCAAAGAATTAGCCGAACATTATTTCAAATCCGCGCGAAAAGCCCGACACGGCATCGAAACAATCAACGCACGATTGCCTGAAGTCGAAGCCGGCATCCAAAAAATCAATCAGCAAATTGAGCAACTAAAAACAATTTTTACGTTTGAATTATTGAATGAATTCAAACCAGAAGTTGGAAATATTCAGCGCGGCACGGCACAGCGAACAACGAAAACTTCTTCGCCCAAAGACAAGCAAAAACCAATTAGCGGAGTACGTCGTTATCAATCCAGCGATGGCTACGAAATCCTCGTCGGACGCACCAGCAAAGACAATGACAACCTCACACTCCGCGTAGCGAAATCCTTCGACCTCTGGTTTCACGCGGCAGATTATCCCGGCTCTCACGTCATCTTACGCAATAAAAGCCGCGCCATGCCGATCCCCGTGCGAAGCATTACGGAAGCGGCACAGCTCGCCGCAAAGTTTTCTCAGGCTAATTTGAAAGGTGCAGGCGGAGCCAGAATCGGCGTCAATTATTGCGAGAAAAAATTCGTCACTAAACCAAAAGGCTTTGGCATCGGACAGGTACGATTGTCGGCATATAAAACAATTATCGTCGAGCCAATCGAGGCGGGCGAGCGATTGTTGTAGCAAGGCAGAAGCCCGCACGCAGCAAGGGCGTCATTACATAAACGCCCTTACTTGTATGGTGAGAAATAAGTTCAAAAGTAGTCAATTGAACAAAGCGGAG
>JAYVZE010000102.1:0-11989 GCA_043783625.1 Blastocatellia bacterium
CGGGTCGGGCGGCGATTGATGGCGTTTTGATACACTCTTTCAGTTTGCCTAACGACCCTCTTTATTTCACCTTCTTCCATAACAATGTTCACACTATTGTTCTTAAAGACTCCATTAAAAGGGGCAGTCGCAAGCGCGATTGCTCCTATTTTTTTGAGAATATTGCAGAAGCCCGCACGCAGTAAGGGCGCCAGTACTTCACTCAAACTTTCGCGGTTTTCTAATTTACATATTTTAAATGTAAGAGCACCCTTACTGCGTGCGGGCTTCTGCATTTGCTAAAGAAGAATCCCAAGTTGCTGTAATTCTTCTCGTAATTTTTCCGGTGATTGAAAATGAATTGCTGTAAAGCCTAATTTCTGCGCGGATTCATAATTCACTTTTGAATCATCAATGTAGATACACTCTGTTGCTTCACGTCCAATTTTCCCCAGCAAATGCAGGAAAATTCGCGGATCAGGCTTAATTAAATTGATGTAGCCGGAAACGACTATTTCCTCAAACCAGGTCAAAAATTCAAAGCGGCTGCGCGCAAACGGATAGGTTTCGGCTGACCAGTTGCTCAGCGCGTGTAACTCATATTCCTGTTCGCGGAGCTGCCGTAAAATTTCGACCGTACCGGTAATTTCTCCCGACATCATTTCGACCCAGCGTTCATGAAAAGCCCGAATTTGCTTATCATAACGCGGATGTTGTGCGCTCAATAATTTTACGGCTTCGGAAAATGGTCGCCCTTCGTCCTGTTTTTCGTTCCATTTCAGAATCGAAGTTTCTTCTATGAATTGTTTGATCTCTTCATCGGAATCGAACATCTTGCGGTAGAGGTGATACGGATTCCAATCAATCAACACGCCACCCAGGTCAAAAATAATTGTCGGTTTCAAACTCATCAAAACCCCTTTCATTAGGTTGTAAAGCGAAAGCAGGCATCTTAAAGTATTAGCAGGAATTCATCTACAGATTTATGTCGGAGTGCCAGCATCCTGCTGGCTGTTTGCGAGCGCAGCGATGCAAACCACTGTGGTGAGGAAGTTCACTGCGAAGTAAGTTTTATTCTCGCCACGTCACGCGAGCGGCGTTTCACGCGCTCGTGGAGCAAGCAAGATGCTTGCGCTCCCAGTCGGAGGAATATGTCACGTCAACTAACAATTTCTTTTTTACTACTTTTCATTTTGACCCCTGTTTATGCGGCTCCAAAGCCTCAACTCAAAGTCGGAGCTTCGGCAATTCCAATCACTCCATTCGGGCAAAATCCTGCGTGGAATGGAGGCGTCACCGACACCGGAGTCTGGGGGGAAAAGTTCACCGACACCAATAAAAACGGGCATTGGGACAAAGGCGAAGCGTTTGAGGACGACGAAGAAAATTTCAAAATTGATGCCAGCTCCAAGGGAAAGTACGACGGAATTTTTATGGCGGGATTTGGTGATAATCGGCTCGCGACGGGCAAGCGGGATGATTTGTGGGCGCGGACGATTGTGCTTGATTATGGCTCTACGCGCATTGCGATTGTCGCCGTTGACCTGATTGGGTATTACTCTGAAGGCGCATATTTCGGCATCAATCAAGTAAAGAAATTGCTTGATCCAAAACTTGGCATTCAAGAAGTTCTCGTCGCTGCGACGCATAATCACGAAGGCCCCGATTCAATTGGCGCGTGGGGCGAAAGTTTCATGAAGGATGGAAAATATCCGAAATACCTGCAATTCGTAGATCGCATGATTGCAAAAAGTATTTCAGAAGCCGCTAAAAATCTTCAGCCAGCGAAATTCAAAATTGGATTTACTGATCCGGTGAAATCTCCGAGCATCGCCGGAATGCAGGTACGCAACGGAGGTCGTCCGCCGAAATTTTTTGATGAAGAAATGCGCGTGATGCAATTCGTGAATACGAAAACAAATCAGACGATTAGCACGCTCATCAATTGGAATACGCATCCTGAATCAATGGAATCGAAGAACAAAGAAATCACTTCGGACTTTATTCACATGGCGCGTGAAGTCGTCGAGAAAAAAGTTGGCGGCACGGCTGTTTATATTTCTGGCCCCATCGGCGCAGTCGAGATCATTGGTGATTCCAATCGCAATAAAACCGACCGCATCAAATTTGATGGCAAAGAATTTCCTGTCTATAAGGACGCTGACTACACTTTTGACCGTTGTTATTCCATCGGACGCGATGTTGGCAAAGCGGCGTTAGAGGCTTTGGATAAAGGCGAATGGAGCAAAACAACCGCGCTGGATGTGAAGAAAGCCGACCTGCATGTGAAGATGGATAATCAGGGATATTTGCTTTTATTGAAGCTCGGCGTGCTGGATACAATTTTTAATCCCGATGCAGAAGGGAACCCGCAATCTAAGACTACGATTTACAATATTAATTTAGGCGACGCGCAAATTGTAACGACACCAGGAGAATTATTTCCTGAAATTTTTTATGGATTAGAAAAATATCGCCGCCGCGATTGTCCTGCGGCTGACACGGGAGCACCTTTAGAACCGGGCATCCGCGATGCAATGACGAAAAAATATCGGTTTATGTTTGGATTGTGTCCTGACGAATTCGGCTACATCGTGCCCGCGCATGATTTTCGTCGGGAGCCGATTGATATGAGCAATCCGCAAATCAAAAAATCGCCCGATGCCTGTAAAGCGCAGGGAGTCCCGAACCATTATCACGAAACAAATTCAGCCAGTTCTGAAATGGCTCCCGCTTCAGCGTGCGTCACGGTAGCGTTATTAACAGGCAAAATCCCAACCGGAGAAGCTTGCAAAAATGCGGCGCAATATTCAGATTTCGTGAAGGCGTTGGAGCGGAAATCTAAAAGTAAATAACGTAGCGAACAAGCTGAACTTCATTCGTAAATAAATTCTTCAACTCCGTAGGAGTGAAATGTTTATAGGGGTGGTGATGTTGCAAGCAAGCTCCGTAGGAGCGGAATGTGCCAGATGCAGATGTCGCACCTACGGAGCTTGTTGCTGTTTTTGCTGTCGTTTCTATAAACATTTCGCTCCTCTGGAGCGAGCTGCAAATAGACTTCTGTAGAAACGAATGCATGGCTCGCGCTACAAGAAAATGCAAAATTCCACCATCACTGTAAAATTCAAAAAAGGAAAACCTCCCGAAGAGAAAACCACCGTAGTCATTGAATCTGCCGCGCATTGCTGCGTTTTGAAAGCCTGGCAGCAAGGCATCATTCCGCACGAGCTGGTGCATTTTGCCGTGGAATTTTTATTCCCGTTACGCGGTTTTATTCGCCTCGTCGCCGAAGGATTTTCGCCGGAAGAATTAACCGATATGAGTTTGGTTGGCAGGGAAGCGATCTACGCCGAAGGACTGACGAATGCGTATCAATATGAGCTGTGGGGGATTGCTTCCCGCGACGAACGAAAATTTTCTGGATCAGATCAAAAGCTATTGCGAAAAAGGTTCAGTACCGACGATGAATGTGAGCGTGGAGGAGATCGAACGAGGAAGAGAATTGCTGAAAGATCTAGCGCAGAAATGGTCAACGATAGGTTGTGGCGAAGAATTAAAATTTGAGTTGTAGTTGTTCCCAATATTTAGCGCGGGAGTTGCCGCACAAACAGTACGCGAGCGTGAGCGAGTGCTGTTTACATCGTTGTAGTTTTAGTTTTTTTTCAGCGTTCCGCGCACATCACTTCTCGCCTGATGCGCACTCGCTCACGCTCGCGTACTGATTCTTTTCGAGAATCAATTCATAATGTTCGACCATTGGGAACGGATCATAAAAATGATGCAGCAAGTGTCGCCATTCCTGATACTGCGGTGATTGTCGAAAAACGATTGTGAGGTGTTCTAACGTCTCCCAACGTACGAGCAAAATGTATTGAGAATTTTTTTCGAGACAGCGTTGAAGCTGATGCGAGAGATAGCCCGGCATCGCGGCGATAATCTTTGATGCGATTTCGAACGCAGCTTCAAACTCAGATTCGCGTCCCGTAATAACATTGAGAATGGCAACTTCAAGAATCATTCTTCTCCGAGTAACAGTACGCGAGCGTGAGCGAGTGCACATCACGCGAGGAGCGATGAATGCTGAAAATCTTTGTGCTGAAAGTAGATCGTTCCTCAACTATTTTAGAGATGCCAATGGCACTCGCGTACTGGTTATCTTCGCCTTCGATTTGTACGAGGACTCGCAGTCGTTGTTGGCGCAGGCGTAACTGTTCCATCCGCTTTCAATAAACCCAATTCTTTCGCTTTGACCAATAAATTGGCAGCAATTGGCGCGGCGATTTTTGCACCGTAGCCTCCGCCTTCGACGGCTACGGCAAATGCTATCTGTGGATTATTCGCAGGGGCAAATCCGATGAACCAGGAATCTATCCGATTTTCTTTTTTGATTCGTTCTTTGCCACGAGCGTCACGGTACGTCACAGGGCGTTCCGTGTTCGGATCAATCACAGGGACTTCGCGTTGTGCGGTTCCAGTTTTTCCTCCCGCCGTGATTCCCTGAGCGGAGATCGTTTGACGAAAAACTCCAGCGGCGGTTCCGCGTTGCACTACGGATTGCATGAACTCTCGAATGCGCTTCGCAGTTTCCGCTGTCATCGCCTGACTGAGCGCGACGGGAGGGCGTCCCATCTCCATTAAGGGACGCATTACATTGCCTTGATTGTTCGCGGCGGCTCCCGCTACCATTGCCATTTGCAGCGGTGTTAATTGCACGTAGCCTTGCCCGATTGATTCAAGCGCGAGATCGTATTTCGTAATTTTGTTGCCGTTCACAAACGTCGAATTTAACGGCGCGAGAACATCATTCAGGATTTTATTTTCGCTGTTCCACAGTAAGCGCACCGAACCAGAGCCAATCGAATCAGCCGCATTGTCAAAAACCTTCAAGCCAAATCTGGAAGCTGCTTCGCCCATACGCTGACGTTCGACTTCAACACCGAGCTGCGCGAAATACTGATTACAGGAATGCGTGTAGGCTTCTTCAAATCCGATGCGTCCGTGGGCTTCGCCTTCATCGTCACGAATCGGACGACCGGAACCTGGCGGAGTCCATCCGGCAGCTTGACAGAAAAAAACTTTGTCGGTGATACGAGCATCCAGAGCCGCCGCCGCAGTCAATGTTTTCAAGGTTGAACCTGGCAAGTAATATTCATCCAGCGCACGATTCAGGAGCGGACGATCTTTGAGATTACCGCGAATCTCCGCCCATTTTATATCGTTGTTGATGTCATCAGGATCGAAAGCGGGTGCGCTGGCAAGTGCCAGAATTTCTCCGGTTTGCGGATTAAGCATCACGACTGCGCCTTTGCGTCCCTGCAATTGATCGAAGGCAGCACGCTGCAAATCGTAATCCACCGTTAATTGAATGTCGCGTCCGGCATCAATTTTCGGTTCGTCGGTTTCAAATTTGAAATTATCAAGCAGCTTTTGCCACGCGGATTTTTCAGCTTCTTTCGGCTTTGGTTGCGCGACCACAGCGCGTTCTAACCACGCGTCGCCACGCGCTAATCCGCTGTATCCAATCAGGTGCGCCACGCCTGCGCCTAACGGATAATCACGGATAATCTTGCCATTGAGGTAGCGATATTTCGCCAGACAGCGCTTGAAATCTTTATTACGATCAAAAATCCAGCCGCGCAAATTTGCTTCGGCATCGCGGCGATTTCGTTGGTCGCGGGTATTCTTCAGATGCGCAAATTCTTTGTTTTCGTCCACGGGGCCAGCCGCAAACAAGCCCCAATATACGTGAAAACCAAATGCCGCCAGAACCATCGCCGCAAAGACCCAACGAACATACCGCAAGCGATTGCTGGTAAGTTTCGGCCCGAAATCATCGGGTACATCAGAGGCTTCGGCGGGGAGCGGCTGATGCGAAAAACGCCAGGTGGAAAGAAATAAGGAAAGTAACAGACCGATGATTCCGGCAATGAAGACGAGAGTGGCAATGAAGGGAAAATTCATAGGGCAGATGTAGGACAAACTTTCCAGTTTGTCATTTTCTCAGGTAGCGATTTCCAGAAAAACGAACAGAGTAATTGTGCTATATTCTTCGCCCTTACTGCGTGCGGGCTTCTGCATTAATTAATTTCCAGAGTGATTTCAATGTCTCCCAACTTTAAGCGATCACCTGATTTGACGATAGTTTTTTCGCCCATCACAATTTGAACTCCATTGACGAAAGTCCCGTTACTGCTGCCCAGATCACTCAGGTACACCGTTCCTTGTGCGGAAATAGTAAAGGCGGCGTGGACACTAGAGACAGAACTGTTTTCGATGATCAAAGCATTGTCGTGCGTGCGTCCCACGGTGAGGCGGTTGTCACTCTGCGCCCGAACTTCAAAGGCTTGGGCTTTGAGCGTAATGGTAAATGATGCGGGTTTGAGTTGAGCCGCCTTCGGTGTGGCGATTTCAGGTTCATTGACTGCAACAGATTCATCAGGAAAATGCGCCTTGATGCTGAGCTTGCGCGTGAACATATCGTAGGCGAGTTTAACCTCAACATCGCCCAGCGTAGCGTAGCGGCGATTATGAATGTACTCATACACTGACAGCCGCAATTCCCGTTCTAAAAAATCCCGGCGTTTGCCAGTGAGTTGCTGATAGGTTTCGTAATCGTAACGCAGCTCAATCAGATTTGGTGCGATGACGCGTGAACCTTCGTGGCGGAGTTTCGCTTCAATGGCATTTTCAAGCGGGTGAATTAACGCGGTAACATCTGTTTTGATTTGCGGCGCAGTCGGGCGTCGTAGCGTGAAATCTATGGCTCCGCCAAGTTTTTCAAAAAACTTTCGGACACCGCCCTCGACACGGTCGGTAATAGCATCATCTTCAGGGAGTTCAGGATTGCTCATAACTTTGTAGTATACGAGAACTGGCGACAAATTGTTTGCGAGAGAATTTTAACGCAACGGTTCAAGGGGACAAGGGGGCAAAGATGATATATTGAAAAAAATTCTTTGTTCCCTTGAACCCTTGCGTTAAGAATTCTTTTTTTCTCGCCGTTGCCGCGCCGCTTCAAAAAGGATGATCGCGGCGGCGGAAGCCACGTTCAGCGATTCAACCGGAGCTTGCAACGGAATGCTCAAACGAACATCGCACGCTGCGAGTATCTCCGGTTTCACTCCATTTGCCTCGTTGCCGAAGATGACCATCGTTGGTTGCTTCCAATCGTAATCACTATACACCATAGAACCTTCGGAGGCAGTCGCCGCAATGGTGATGTTGTACGCACGACAAGTTGCGATAATTTGTTCGGCTTCGAGATTGGCGATAATCGGAAGTCGAAAGGCCGCGCCCATCGCACTGCGGAGAGCTTTGGGGGAAGTGCAATCCGTTGTACCTTTCAGCACAGCCAGCCCTTGCACTCCGGCAGCCTCAGCCGTCCGCATCATTGTCCCGGCATTTCCAGGGTCTTGAATCATGTCAAAGGTCATTATCAAATTTGATGATGCTTTGATGACCTGCTCGAATTCCCGGATCGGACGTTGGGCGATGATAATAATGCCTTGAGAATTGACTGTATCGCTGACGGCTTCAAAGGCTTCAGGCGTAGTTTCGTAAGTATGGCAATTTTGCTGACGCAGCACTTCAAGAATGCGTTGTGAACGCGGCGAGGGATCGGGTGAATGAAATGCGACGATGAGCGACAACCCTGATTTCAGGGCTTCTTCGCACAGTCGTTCACCTTCGATGAAAATCGCTTCCGGTTCTTTTCCTTCACGAACACGACGGGCAAACTTCAGTTGAGGATTAACAGGACTTGAGATAACCATAACTAAAAAAGGCAGGTGATCGTAATGACCACCTGCCTTTGATTTCGCCGTATTGCTACGACTGTGATTTAGCGACGACGCTTCTTTTTAACAACAGCGGCCTTTTTCTCTGGAGTGACATCACCCAGAGTTGCAGGCGAACCGCCATCAGGCATCTTAGCTCCGGCAGGAACAAGCGTCAGCTTGACTTGCGAACCATCAGTTGAAACACCACCTGGGCGAACAACAATACGGTTTGCGTCAATGGCTGCGCCTAAGCCACCATCGGCTAAGCGGTCGCGGACGTTCTTACCACGTTGCAGATCAAGATCAGCAGTCTTGTCTTTCTCGCCACGGAATGAATCCACTACGAGTTGAGCCTGAGGATCAGCTTGCAACTGTCTCGCCGCATCTTGTAGAACTGCCTTACAAGCATTGTCAACGCGAGCGTTATTCTGCTTAAAGGTAGTGCAAGGTGTCAGCTCACGGTATATTGGTGGCTCAGGTTTCTTCGCCACATTAAAGCTGGCAGAAGCAGTGTTCGCGCAGGAAGCATTCATCCCACCGACTTCAACCGTCACCGTGACTGATTGTCCATCTAATCCGGTTGTATCAATACGAACTGAATCCGTACCTTGACCAGAAGCAATGGTTCCACCGGAAACTGTCCAGTTGTAACTAGGCGTACCGTAATCTCTGCCACCGCTCAGACTGGCTGAAGCTGTAACCGCTTCACCACCATTGACCTGGTTGGTGGACAACGTTACGTTCGGTGCGCTTGGGCAAACCATTGGAGGTGGCTTGACGGCGCAATTGGAAACCTTGACAGTTTTGGTGTCAAAGGCGACGCAGCCGCAACCATCGTCAACTTCAAGTGTGACACTGTAATCGCCAGCATTTAAGCTAGTAGTATCCAAGACAACGTTGGCACCTTCGCCAATAATACGACCACCAGTGGTAGTCCATTTATATGACAAGGTGTCGCCATCTGGATCATTCGCAGTAGCACTCAACGAAATGCTGTCCCCGGGACAGGCTGTTGAAGCATCTGCGTGAATCAGATTTTCAGTATTGTTTTTAACGCCACCAACATTAATCGCAACAGTTGGAGGATTGTTGGGGAGGATCGCCGGTTCACGTTTGTTGACATGACCGAACGATAATCCAGCAATGAATCCATCAGGAGTGCTGTTAGCTGCGGCCAGGCTTGACTGCCAATTCAGGTGACGTTGATACGCTGCTGTGATTGACATCCAACGCGACGGAAAAATTCTGGCTCCTGCCACAAGGTTGGTCGGGTTATTGGTAATTAGGGAAGGTGTACGTCCACCGACATACCGAGTGCCAGTGATTTCAGCCGCCAGCGCTAAGTATTTGCTCAGCGGGAAGTCAACTCCGATACCAGCACGAAGCTCGTTTGGTAAATCAAGAGCGCTTGTGCTGCTGCCGAAACCATTGATAACACCAGCCTGACCTGACAACGAACCAAGACGCATGTTTTCAGCTTTCGGATCACCGATTTTAATGAAGCCAATATTACTGCTCAGGTTCACATGTTTGTGCAAGCGACCATCGAACGCCAAAGTAACACCGTAATCCCAGGCACCAGTTGAACGACCACGCTCTAACCCAGTGTTCAATTCTGACGTAGTCGGAATTTTTACAGTGGGGATAATAGCAAAACCGAAAGGATTATTCGGACCAGTCAAGCGAATCTTGCCGCCCAAAGTGATGTCGCCAACACCTGAACCGGAAAAGCGGGACAGGAATGGAGCACTAGGCAGGTAACTTGGAACCACATTGGCAGGGATCGCCGGAAGGATACCGCCAACAGGCGCTCCCAGTCCGGGATAAATCGCAACATTGTTACCGGAAGGACGAGCGGTAAAAGCACCGAATGTTCCGCAAGGACCAGCAAAGCCACCGTTGCCGCAAGGATCCCCGGCGACTGTTCCAATCACATTTGTACCGGGGCGAATTATAATTCGTCCGGGAGCCAGTGTACTGGTTCTGACATCAGGTAAATAGAAACCGCTGAGCAAAGCAGGGCGTCTGGAGACAACTACTTGCTGCGCCTCGAAATTCGCAAAGAATTCAAGGTGATCATTGAAGCCGACTTGAAAGTTGGCCGGATACTCTTGAAACCGGACATCGCCTGGATCGCGATGATAATGATTGGCAAAAAATCCAAAGTTGAACTCGCCTTTTCGTAAGGTCTGTGCATCATACACAGTGAAAAGTCCAGTTCCGCCGGAAACGGTCGGAGCCAGATTGCGAGGATCATCATCCGAACGAGGGGTTTGCGCAAGCACCGCACTCACTGACAGTGCCAGCATTACCATCAAGCCCAATATTCTTCTCGCGGAACTCATATCTTTCCTCCTGGAACTAATTATTAATTTCTCAATTATCCGTTTGGCTCTGGCTTTAGTGCCTGTCAACTTGTGACTAACCAAACAGCAATCCACAAAAAATCTTTTGATAAATAACGTTTGTTCACTTGATCTGGTACAAAATAGCTAAATGCTAAGGGGAATCTAACTCTTCGTGTTCTGCTTTCAATCAAGTGTTTTTGTTAGCGCGCTGATACCGCTGGCTTTCGCTACAAAATTTTCAAGTTATCTTTAAGTTTACCACGAAGATGTCAAAAATATTATTGAAAACACTTCGCAACAAGATAAACTTTTCCGCGTGAATCTATACGATACGTCTTGTTGTGTCAACACTTTAATTTCCTGAATGTTAGCTATGGTTAGCTAAGGTCACTTCACATCGTTTCGAGATAGTTTATGTAAACTTCTTGATTTTTTTATGCTTATGGTTTTGCAGCCATCCAGTTTTTACCTAAACCGAGTTCAACAATTAGTGGAACGTCAAGTGTGACAGCCGCTTCCATCATCTTTTTGATAATCTCAGAAGCTTCTGTAATTTCGGCTGGTGGAACCTCAAAAACCAGCTCATCGTGAACCTGTAAAATCATTTTGGTTTGCAAGTTTGCTTTCCTTAGTTCCCGATGAACATTAAGCATCGCAATTTTTACTATGTCAGAGGCACTGCCTTGCATCGGCATGTTAATGGCTTCGCGTTCAGCGCGTGAGCGCAGGTTGTGATTTTTGTTGGAAATGTCCGGCAAAATTCTCCAGCGTCCGAACAGTGACCGGACTACGCCATTTGCCGCCCGCGTCGTTTCCGGCATTTCTTCCATGTATTTTTTCACGCCCGTGTAAGTCGCGTAATAATCTTCAATGACTTTTTTAGCTTCGCCGCGAGAAATCCCGACACGCGGAGCCAGCCCGAAAGCTCCGACAGCGTAGGCGATAGCAAAATTGACGATTTTTGCCACGCGGCGTTTATCTTTTAGTTCTTCAGCCGTCTCAGCTCCGAAGACGCGACGCGCGGTACGGGAATGAATGTCTTCATTATTGCGAAAAGCATCCAGCATTTCAGCGTCGTGTGTAACGTGCGCCAGTAATCGCAATTCGATTTGCGAATAATCGGCTGACAGCAAGACGTTACCTTCCGTTGGAATAAAAGCGCGTCGAATGCGGCGACCAAGTTCTGTCCGAATCGGAATATTTTGCAGATTTGGATTTTCACTGCTGAGCCGTCCCGTAGCCGCGACAGTTTGATTAAGCGTCGTGTGAATCCGTCCATCAACCGGACTAATCAGCCCCGGCAGGGAATCGGCGTAAGTGCTTTTCAACTTGGAAATTTCACGGAACTCAATAATTTTTCGCGGCAGTTCGTAAGTCTCAGCCAACTCTTCAAGGACTTCGCGGTTGGTTTGAATTTTTCCGGTTTTGGTGCGTTTGGAGACTTCAAAATTGAGCCGTTCAAAAACTTCACCGAGCTGATTCGGAGAATTGATGTTGAATGTTTCTCTGGCTAGTTCGTAAATTTCAATCGTGAGCCGATCCAGCTCGCGTTGCATTTCGACTGACAATTCACTGAGAACTTTCTTGTCAACGCGAAAGCCCGTTTGCTCCATATCAAAAAGAATTGGCACGAGCGGCAGTTCAATTTCTTGGTAGACTTTTTTCAGCTCAGCGGCTTCGATTTTGTGATCAAGAATGGTTGCCAATTGTCCGGTCAAATCAGCTTTTTGCTGCGCGGATTCGATAGCATCAGCACTCAATGAAATTTCCTGTCCAAGATATTCAAGAGCTATTTGCGGCAATTCGTATTGTGCGCGTTCAGGCTGTAATAAATAGGCTTGCAACAATGTATCATTCATGACGGATTCAAGTTCAAAGCCTTCG
>JAYVZE010000103.1:0-14605 GCA_043783625.1 Blastocatellia bacterium
CCGCCGGATTGCGCTAAGATTTGCGCACGGCAGGCCGATTCCAAAAGGTACATCATTTGAAACGCATCGGCTCCGGTTTTCCCGACCGTCAATAATCCATGATTACGCAGAATCAAAGCATTATTCGTGCCGAGGTCGGCGACTAAGCGCGGCTTCTCCTCGTCATTGAGCGCGACGCCTTCGTAATCATGATAGCCCAATGAAGACAGGGGAAACAGCGATTGTTGCGAAATCGGCAGGAGTCCGTTTTTCTGTGCGGAGACGGCTACACCATACAGCGTATGCGTATGATAAACGCACATCGCATCTTCCCGTGCTTCGTGAACCGCACTATGAATAACGAATCCGGCTGGATTAATCGGATGCGGCGAATCCATCACTTTATTGCCCTGCAAATCAATTTTCACCAAACTAGACGCCGTGATTTCTTCAAACAAATACCCAAACGGATTAATTAAGAAATGATGTTCCGGCCCCGGCACGCGCATCGAAATATGCGTGAAGATCAAATCATCCCATTTATACAAAGCCGTCAAGCGATACAGCGCAGCAAGGTCTACCCGCGCCTGCCATTCTTCGGCGGAAACTTGTTCACGTACTGGTTTTGTTGCGGTGGTCATATTTATTCCTTTAGGTGAAATTTCAGGTCAAAGGGATTGTCGCAAATAGCGTGCATATTTGTCCAACTCAATCCCCCACAATTTGTGGTGCCAAGTATAAAGTCGCACCAATTTATCATGACCACCTGCCACTAATTTCTTGCCATCTTGTGAGAGCGCGATGGAATAAACAGGGGAAGTATACGCGCCAATCGTGCGGAGTTGTTTTCGCCCGCTCACATCCCACACGACAATCTTTCTATCATCGCCTGCTGAAATGATTTCTTTGCCATCGGGCGTGTAGGTAAGTTGCTTAATCCGTGCGTTGTGTTTACCAATAATTTCCAACGGGCGTAAGGATTTAGCATCCCAAATCCGAATATTCCCCTGCGCGTCACCCACCACAAAGTTTTTGCCGTCCGGCGCATAACTGACACCGATGGACATACTATCGACGTCTTTCCGCTGATTCAACTTTTGCCACTTAGCAGTGTCCCAGGAATGAAGAATTGCGCCAACTCCAATCAGCCGTTGACTATCAGCCGAAAAAGCTGTTTGTTCAGTACCACCTACATCAAATCTTAGTACTTCACGTCCATCCTCTGCGTCATAAACGTTATATGAAAGGGCTAACCAATTGCCATTCGGTGCAATAGAAAGTCCAATACTAACGCTTGCGCCTCTTACTTTCCAACGCGGCTCCCTTGTTTTCAAATCCCAACGAATTAAATACCCATCCTGATCACAGGATGCCACCCATTTTCCATCGGGTGAAATAACTAAGCCTGTGATGCGAGTGTTATGCCCTATTAGCGTCATTTCTTTTTTTCCGCTCTCGACATTCCAGATAATCACGGCACGATCATCCCCTGCCGAAGCGATATATTTTCCATCGGATGATATTGCAACGGCTCGAACCGCATCTCCGTGACCATTGAAACCAGAGGCGCGACGACGAGCGGCTACATCCCAAACTAAGATTGCGCCATCGCCATGCGTAGAAATCAGCCAGCGGCCATCCGGTGAAAAAGTCACACCCCACACAATCGAATCATATTCAAAACGCCCTAAAATCTGCCTCGTAGCCACATCCCACAACACAACATTTTCTGAAGCTGTTGCCACAAGTTTTCCATCTGGCGAAAATGCCACGGAACGTCCGAAATCCTGATGCGCGTGGAAACTTCCAAGCAACTTGCTATCCGTGATTTTGCCCGGTTCTCGCAATGCAAAAAAATCAACGTCACCGCCGCCGCCCACGATCACCAACATTTTCTTATCTGGTGAAAACTCTCCCCAATTCCCCGTTGTGGTGTCTCCACGCTTGGGTTGTGCTTGACCAGTGGACAGATCAAACTGGTAACGACGTGTCGCTAAGCTCCGACTGTCGGGAGCAAAAAGCAGGTTGGCATAATCCGTACCTTTAGGAAGTTGCTGGACGATCCGCCAGTTCGCTGTATTCCACAAAATTGTTTTGCCTTCCATGGTACGATCACTAGGAAATAATGAGGCCGCGAGCAAATTTCCATCTGGTGAGAAAGCGACAAAATGAACAGGGTAATTACACCGCAGAATCGTTCTTTTTTCCAAATGCTCAGTGTCCCAAATAATTACGGTTTGATCCTCGCTGGCGGTGGCAAACAGTTTTCCATCCGGCGAAAAATTAACCGAAGTCACCCAGCCCTGATGATCGGTCAAAACTTTTAATTGTTTGCGCGAAGCGAAATCCCACACGATAACGCGCTTGTCTTCGCTGACTGAAACGACCAGTTTGCCATCAGGTGAAAAGACCGCACGGCGCACAGCGGCAGTATGCCCTTCGCGCATCACTTTTTCTTCCCAGACTTCCTGCACTGAAAAAAACACTGCCAAAAGGAAAGCAGTTAAAATTCCCGCGATTGCCAATTTCAACCAATTCTCTCTCACCTTGAATTGCCTGATGGCAGCGCGGTTTTGCAATGCTTGCAAATCGGTCAACATTGCCTGCGCCGTATCGTAACGCGCCGCTGGATCATGTTTGACAGCCTTGCGAATGATTTGGGCTAATGGCTTTGGCGTTCCTTTAAAGTTGTAATTCGCTGGCAACGGCTCTTGTTCACGTTGCAATAATTCCAGCACTTCTTTTTTCTCTTTGCCCGCAAACAATCCTGTCCCCGTCACCATTTCCAGCAGCACCAAGCCCAGCGAAAAAATATCGGTGCGATGATCCAGTGGTTCGCCTTTCGCCTGTTCCGGCGACATATACCCCGCTGTCCCCATCGTCTTGCCAACAGCAGTCACAGGCGCATCCGTTTCTTCTTCCCCCTTCATTGCCTCATCGCTCAGCGTTTCTGTCGTCAATTTGGCAATCCCAAAATCCAGCACCTTCACCTTGTCTTGCGCCGACACGATGATATTTTCGGGTTTGATGTCGCGGTGAATTACGCCTTTTTCATGCGCAGTTTCGAGTGCCGCTGCGATTTGTACGGCAAGATGAATGGCGATAGAAGGTTCAAGTTTAGAATCCTGTAATCGTTCTCGCAGGGTTTTCCCCACGAAATATTCCATCGCAATAAAATGCTGCTCGCCTTCCTGTCCGATTTTGTAAATCTCAATGATATTTTCGTGCTGACATCGTGAAGCCGCATACGCTTCCTGATTGAAACGATGGACCCAATCGGCGTTCTGGCTGAAGGCAAGCGGCAAAAGTTTGAGCGCAACATTGCGGCGCGGCTTGGAATCTTCGGCTAACCAAACTTCCCCCATGCCGCCGCTGCCTAAACGTTTTTGCAGGGTGTAATCATTGATAACTTGTCCGGTCTGGTATTGCAGCAATTCGCCAGCAATCTCCTGCGCTACAATCTCCGTTGGGCTTTGGTCTAAAAAGGAGTTCTTCTCTGCATTCTGTTGCAATAATTGCTGTACTTCCTTGAGCAGTTCCTGGTCGTCCCCACAAGCCTCGCGCACAAAAGCGTCACACGCCTCAGGTTTCAACTCTTGCGCGGCTGCGCAGATTTCGATAGTGCGATCCCAACATTCCGAATCCATATCATTGCCCTATCTGGTCAATGCCCGACCTGACCATTCAATTCACGCAATAACCACAAACGCGCTTTCTTTTCGTCTTTGGAAACAGTTGGTTCCGTAACACCTAACACCTGCGCGATTTCCTTGCCTGATAATCCGCCGAAGTATCCCAACTCAATGACGCGACTGGCTCGCGCATTGGATTCCGCCAATTTATTCAGTGCCCGATCCAGATCAATTAATTCTGCGACCCGATCCTGCCGGAGACTTAGCGGCTCTTCAAAAGTCACACGTTTCATCCCGCCCCAGTTCTTTTTTGCCTTATGTTTCCTGGCATACTCAATCAAAATACGGCGCATCAGAGTAGCGGCTAAGGCGCGAAAATTCATTTCCTCCGTCGTCGCAAATCGCCTGACCTTCACCAGCCGCAAATACACCTCCTGCACCAGTTCCGTAGTCTGTAACGTATGCCCAACTCGCTCCATTCGTAAATGGTAATGCGCGAGATAGTGTAATTCATCGTGGACAATCGGGATCAGCCGATTCAACGCCTCCTGATCGTCCTGTTGCCAATCCGTGAGCAACTGCCTGACATCTTCTGCCATACCCTTTCCCTCCGGTTTCGATACCCGAAAAAAATATTTTCAGGCAATGGAAATTTATTTGCGCCTTTGTCGCTTACACCAGCGACGGCGGATGGTTTGTGTTGCTTTGTCGGCTTTTGACGAGACGTACAATGTAACATCAGCCATCAGTCGTCGGCAATAGAATCGAACAGCAATGATCGAAGCAGGTAGGCCCGGAAATATTTTTGCTGGCAGCCCTGGATGGACGAAGCTCCAAGATGCGAAACCTTGCACACAAAATTAAATTCACTTTGCTCCTCATTTTTTTTGGAGTAGCTTTTGCCTGGATCATCGGTTCGTCCCCAGTCATTAGTGCGCAATCCGACCTTGCAATCACTAAACCAACCAGCCCTTTTAGCCCGTCTAATGCGCAAACGCTCGACGGCAATTATATTCCCGTCGAGCAATTTTTTTCGGCGACCAGATGCATTGGTTGTCATTCCGATACACATACCGCCTGGTCACAGTCACTGCATCGCAATGCGGCACGAGAGCCATTTTATCGAGAGTCGGCAGATATTTTACTGAAGACTCGCGGGATCGAATTTACGCGGCATTGTGAGTCCTGTCATACCCCCATCGCACTCTTTTCCGGCGCACTCAATGCGTCCGCTAAACAACAGCAAGCACCTTTTACAACACTTGATAACGAAGGTGTAACCTGTACCGTTTGCCATGCCATTACCGAAGCGCGATTGGATGGCACGGGGAGCTACACGATCCGTAGCCCCGCGTTGTTAGCAAATTCAGATGGCGCACCTGTTTATGGTGACTTCACCGATGAACAAATTCTCGCCGACATTCCGGGACATAAACGCGCCGTGATGCGTCCGTTATTGCGGCAACCGGAATTCTGCGCCACTTGCCATAAAGTAGATGCGCCGCCCACGCTCAATAATTACAAACATATTCGCGGCTTCACGGCCTACGACGAATGGCAACAATCGGGCGCATCGCATGAATCCGTGTTGCCTTTCTATTACCGCGAACAACGAACAGATTGCCGCGCCTGTCACATGCCGAAAGTGGAAAGTACGAATGATAAAGCAGGGAAGAGGTTGCAGGTGTCAGGTGTCGGGTCTCAGGTGGATCGTGATCTCTCACACCTCTTCCCTGACACCCGCTTTATTGCATCGCATCGTTGGTTGGGCGCGAATACTGCCGTCCCACAATTTTACGGTCAAGCTGAGCAAGTAGAAAAAACAACCGCCTTTTTACAAAAGGAAGTTTTAGCAATAGATATTTTCGCACTACGCCGTGAAGCAACGGGAGAATTGATTGTGCCGCTTGATGGCAATGAGGCAACATTTTCACCCGGCGAAGAAGTTACTGCCGAGGTTGTCATCGCCAATCGAAATGCTGCGCATTCCTTCCCGCCCGAAGTCCGCGATCTGTATGAAGCATGGGTAGAATTTGAAGCCCTTGATGCCACGGGCAAGCAAATTTTCCGCAGCGGATATATCAAAGCCGATGGAATGCTCGACGAAAGCGCGCACATCTACAAACAAATTATTCTGGATGAACAAGGTCGTACCATCACACGGCATCAAATTTGGACGACGAATCTCAAGGCGTATGACAACGCGATACCAGCAGGGCGTTCTGATGTCGTGCGGTATCGGTTTCGGTTGCCGGAAGCCACAAGTTCGCAGTTCGCAGTGAAACCAGTTCGCAGCAATACTGCGAATTTCACGCTACGTGCCAAAGTAAATTATCGCCGCTTCAATCAGGAATATTCAGAGTTTATTCTCAAACGACAAAACCGACAGATGACCGTTCCTATTGTGGTAATGGCGGAAGCGAAAGAGGTGGTCGGTAATAAAAGTTCGCAGTTCGGAGTAAAGACAGTTCGCAGCAATAACCGCGAACCGTCAACTGCGAACTTCTCTCGCCGCTGGAATGATTACGGCATCGCGTTGCTCGAACAAACCCAATTTGGCGCAGCGTTCTCAGCATTTTGTCGCGCCGGTGAATTAAATCCAGATGATCCTGATTTACTGACGAATGCCGCCATCGCAGCGATGCGGACGGAACGTTTTGGCCCGGAACGCGAACAACTTCACCGGGCTGCTGAATTATTGGAACGTGTTCTGAGCAAGCCACAATTTGCCACGCAAAATCCCAGATCAACGCTTCGCGCTCGTTATTACCGAGCTTTGGTGTGGCGTGCCGAAGGCAAGTTATCAGAAGCGGCGGCGGAACTGGTAAACATTTCCCAAGCTTATCCGCGTGACCGCGAAGTCTTATGCCAATTAGCACAAACAAACTACTCGCTTGGGCAGTTGGCGAATTCACGCACAAACTTTGAAGCCTTGCTTGGAATTGACCCGACAGATGCCGGGGCGTGGCAATTTCTTTCACCGCTTTACCTGAGTTTAGGGCGCAACGAAGACGCACAAAAGGCACGGCAGAAATATTTATTGTGGCGCGATGATCCGCGTGCCGATGCTATCGCCGCCCGTTTTTTGCCGCGCATCCTGAAATGGGCGGATGAACGCATCGGCGCACACACGCACGGCGTAAATGCTGCGGCGCGACAAATCTTAACGGGCAACGCGGCTGTTCCTGACAAATGAGAGACCAATGAAAAACCTGCTCAATAAATCCTTGTTACCCGCACTTCTCGCGCTGGCGTTTTTGTCATCGATTGTTTTTGCACAAACGACCACGCGCTATTTGTACGACAACAACGGACGTCTGCATGCGGTGCTGACACCGACTGGTGAAGCGAATGTGTATGAATACGATCCGGCGGGAAATTTCACGGCGATCAAACGCCTGACGATCAATGATCTGACGGTGCTGGATTTTTCGCCGCAAGCAGGTGTCCCCGGCGATCAAGTCACCCTCTACGGCACAGGCTTCGGCGCGGGAGTCAGCGCGGTTTCTTTCAATGGTGTCGCAGCGAAAATTGTTTCGTCGAATGCACAATTTGCTGTCGTTGAAGTGCCGCAAGGCGCGACTACCGGAACGCTCGCGCTCTCGACCGCGAAGGGCACGACCACGACCAGTAATGCGTTCACGGTGCGCGGAATTCGAGTAACACCGAATAAGACGACTGCGACTTCCGGCAACACCATTCAGTTCACCGCAACCGTGATTTTGGACGGCGATCAAAGCGTGAAATGGAGCGTCAACGGGATTGAAGGCGGCAGCGATGTCGTCGGGACAATTACCAATGCAGGTCTTTATACGGCACCATTTTTGGCGGCGGCAACGCCTGCGTCATTGATTTTAGTGCGTGCTAATAGTGCGGCTAATACCACGGTCTATGGCGAAGCACAGGTGACGATCAAGAACTCGGATTTTCTGCGTTCCGCGTATGCCCGTGCCGTTTCCGTGCGTTTTGGTAAGGAAGCTACCTCTACGCCTGCCACGATGACGGCAATGCCGATTTCGGTTCGTTACGGCAAGGAAGCCACGACCACGCCTGCGACGCTGACGGCTGTGCCTGTTTCAGTGCGCTTCGGAAAAGCCGCTATCACCACTCCGGCAATAATGACGGCAATGCCTGTTTCAATTCGTTATGGAACCACCGCCGCTGTCAGTGGAATTCTTGCGAGTCGTGGCGTTTCCACAATGAAAGGGCCGACGATTACAGCGGTTTCACCAACTACTGCGACGAAGGGCGCAAGCGTCAACCTGACAATCAGCGGCGTCAATTTAAGCGGTGCGAATGCGCTGCAATTTATCAACAGCGACGGTTCCATCGAAGCCAACTTCAGCGTCACGAATATCACCGTGAATGCGAACGGCAGTTCGTTGACCGCCACGCTTACAGTCAACAACAACGCCGTAGCAGGTCGTCGCTTCATTGTTGTCGTTACGCCAACTCTGCGCTCTGGCGGCTTTGATACAGGAACCAATTTTATTACAGTGCCGTGAGGTACAGCACGAATAGAGTTATTAACCAAAATTCCAATTCAGATTGCATAAGGAGATTCCCATGCCTTTCAACCAGCAAGAAAAACTTACACCCAAAATTGCGCCATGCGCCTTCCTGTTTTTATGGCTCGCCTGCTCGTTTGTTGTACTGCAAGCGCAGACTTACACAAGCGGCTCTACAGGAGCACTGGGCGCATTTGCACCAACAAAGGACATTGAAGTTCAGCTTCCAGACAACGGCGAGCTTCATTACACCACGATCAATATTCCAGCCGGAGTGACCGTTACGTTTAAGCGCAACGCCAAAAATACGCCTGTCTTTATGTTGGCGAAGGACGACGTGACGATTGCGGGAGCGATTAATATAAGTGGCAAAAATGGCAATTTTAATAATTCTGGCACTATAAAGACGACTGGTGGTGCAGGAGGACCGGGAGGATTTAATGGAGGAAGCGGAGGGTTTCTCTTTGATCCTTACTTCAATGGCAACACCGGTGATGGTCCAGGTGGAGGCGGTGGTGGACTAGGAAGCTTTGACGGCTCTGTCTACGGCGATGGCGGCGGCGGTGGCTATGTGCTTGCAGGACAGGCAGGAATACCTAGAAGTAATGTAAATTCATTTGGTATCGGTGGCTCGTCTTATGGTTCCCGACTTCTGCTTCCCCTAATAGGTGGATCAGGTGGCGGCGGCGGTAGCTCATTCAAGGAACAACGAGGAGATTCTGGTGGGGGTGGTGGTGGCGCAATACTGCTTGCGTCATCCGGCACAATTACATTTACTGGATCAGTAGCCTCAATCTTTGCCGATGGCGGAAACGGTCACAATGGCGATGGGGTTGCATCTTACGGAGGAGGAGGTGCTGGAGGGGCGATTCGGCTTGTAGCAACTAATATTACAGGACTTGTGAATCTTTATGTGCGCGGCGGAACCTCACCGGACAAGGGATATGGATCATTTGGATATGTGCGCTTGGAATCGTACAACTTCACAAGGTTTGTTCCTAATATTCAACCCTCCATCCCAAATGTCGTTAGCAGTAGTACTCCACCCCCAGCACCACCAGTAATTCCGCAATTGATTATCGCATCAGTCGGTGGTCAGAACGCTCCTTCAACCCCGCTTGGTTCCTTTGCCGCTGCGCCGGACATCACAGTTCCGACTGCGCAAACCAACCCCAACCCTGTCAGTGTCGTAGTGCAAGGCGCAAATATTCCGACTGGCACAACAGTAAAAGTCACCGTCACGCCTGAAGTCGGGGCGCGCACGAATGCGCCGGATGTCACGCTGACAGGCAGTTTAGCGGCTTCGACCGCCACAGCGTCGGTAACATTGCCAACCGGAATGAGCGTGATTTTAGCGACGGCGACGATTGACCTGACCATTGCCAAAAACGAGCCGCGCTTCATCAATGGCGAGCGTGTGACTCGCATGGAAATTGCGGCGAGCTATGGCGGCGCGTCAGAAATCACGTACATCACGGAGTCGGGGAAACGCATTCGGCAGACGGAATAAGATTTACCAATGGTTCAGACAATTTTCGGCAATGAATTTATCAATTGCTTCATTTTATGAATTAGTAGGATTTATGAATTGCCACTAGCTTCAGTGGGAGGCGATGTCTGGCAAGGAGGCTTCAGCCGAATTAATAAAAAGTTCTTTTTCCGATTTGCTTTAGCTGAAGGACTTTTTGATTACTTCTCAGATATTTGGCTAAAGCCCTGTCTTGTTGTTGGCTCGTTTCCACGCACTAAAGTGGCGTGGCAATTCATAATTCAAGAAACTGTCTGAAGTATTGATTTAACAAACAGCCACAGAGGAATTTTTTCCAACAAACTGCGCAACTGATCTCTGCCTGCGCAGTTTATTCGTGGCTGAATTTCTCACGCAAGTTGAGGTGGATTGATGAACAGCATCGGGCAACAATTACAGTCAGTTATAACAAGCATCTTCGGTCGTCATCGCTACAGTCCCAAGCTGTGGATCCACTGGTTAATGACCACGTTGCTGATCGTGCAACCCGCGCTCGCACCGTTGGGGCAAACGCCTGTCTTGCGTTCGACTGCAACCATCGTGCGCTCCGACACACCGCTGAAAGGCGCGAAAAAAGTTATTAATCCTGTTCCGGTGGTAGTCGTTCCCGCCGCGAGTTTTGAATTGCTGCCTGTCGCGCCTGATTCGATTGCGTCTGCTTTCGGCACTTCATTAGCCAATCAAACTTTGCCTGCGCCGGGGTTGCCCTTGCCTACATCATTGGGGAATACGGTAGTCATCATTCGTGATAGCAAAGGCATCGAACGCATCGCACCGGAATTTTTTATTTCACCCGGACAAATCAATTTTCTCGTGCCAGCGGATACTGCTTCAGGAACAGCTACCATTACTGTTGTCTCCGGTGATGGCACTAATTCAGAAGGCACGGTACAAATCAACGCCGTAGTCCCTGCCGTCTTCACCGCCAGTCAGGATGGAAAAGGCGTGCTTGCCGCCAATGCGATTCGCGTCAAAGCCAGCGGCGCACAAAACTACGAACCCGTATTTCTTTTTGATGCTGTCACCAAACGCTATTTCACTAGGCCGCTGGATTTGGGGCCGGAGGGTGAACATGTATTTATGGAAATCTATGTTTCAGGGATTCGTCGCGCTCCTGATCCGAACAACGATGGCAATGCCAATGAAACTGTGCGCGTTGTCCTCGGCGGAACCAGCCTGGTGCCGCAATATGTGGGACGGCATTCCACCTTCGTGGGATTAGATCAAATCAACATTGAAATTCCGCGCACATTGATTGGACGCGGACGTGTCAATCTGGCGATTAGTGGCACAGGCTTTCCCACTTCTAACTTAGGCGAAATTGAACTCGCCGGAACGCAAAGCAATGTGTCTCCGATGATTACCGGTTTCAGCGCGAATACGGTATTGGCGGGTCAATCGTTGACGATCAACGGGATCAGTTTTGCGCCGAATCCTTCCGATAACATTGTGCACTTTGGAAATGCCGAAGCGAGCGTTATTTCTGCCACACCCACTCAGCTTGGGGTCATCGTTCCGTTCGGCGCGGAAAGCGGCGCAGTAAAAATACAAACACCGCAGGGATCATCCGTCAGCCTCACGGCATTAACCGTTCGCACTTCGCTAAGTGGAATTGTGCAGGACAGTAAACGACAACCATTGAGCGGCGTGGCAGTAAAACTGACAGGGACAACTCTGTCTGCAACCACCAATGCCGAAGGTGGTTTTTTGTTGCCCGATGTTCCGGCAGGCGCAGCGCAAATCGAAATTGACAGCAGCAAAACGACGAATCTTTATGAAAAACTGAAATTGCGTACCACGGTTATTGCCGGACGCGACAATCCGTTGGGGCAACCAATCTCCGCGCAAGCGATTGCCGGGCCGATGGTTGTTTTTGGGGCGAACAACAATGATGGCAGCGGTACGAATCCACAAATTGTGACGCTGGATTCTGCTGTCGGCAAAGCTACATTGGAAGTACAGCCCAGCACTTTTGCGACTTTTCCTGATGGAACAACGCGAGGAAATCTGACGTTAACAGCCATCGAAAACAGCCGTGTTCCCGTCGCACTGCCAACCGGAATTTTCAGCAAAGCAATGGTGCAGGTGAGTCCTTTCGGAACGACGTTGAGCGTGGGAGCGAAATTAACTTTCCCGAATGCGGACGGCTACGGCGCAGGCGCAAGCATGAAATTATTTCGCTGGGAACAAAAAGACGCGAGCGACAAATTGGGCAATTTTATTGAGGCAGGTACAGCAACCGTTTCCACCGATGGACAACGGATTGAAACCGCCGCCAACGCCATCACAGAAGCTGGAATTTATTTTGCCGCGCAACCACAAACGACAACGACTGTCCTGGGTCGCGTAGTCGAAAGCGATGGCACTGCGCCCGTGCGTCGCGTAGTCGTCCAGGCACACGGACAGAGTGCCATAACCGACGGCAATGGCGGATTTATTTTGCGCAATCTTTCCGCGAAATCCGGCGAAGCCATCACGCTGGATGTGACGTATCTGCGCCCCAACAATCGCGTCGAAAAAGTTCAACGCGCCAATGTCATAGTAAACATCAACAACTTGACAACGATTGCGCCGGACATTGTTTTATCAGCATCGAATACCAATCGCCCACCCGCGATTTATGCACCTTCCGTGCTGACAGTAGCGGCAGGCGGAAGCCTTGATACCAACTTGAGCGTGATTGATCCTGACGGCAATCAAACGGTGCAAGTCAATCTTTCCGGTGTGCCATTCGCTACGCTCAGCAACAATGGCAATGGCGCATATACCTTGAAACTCGCGCCCGCCGCCGATGCCATCGGAAATTATTCGTTGACGATCACTGCCACAGACAATCAGAACGCGACGACGACGCAGACCATTGCAATTACGGTCTTACCTTCCGGCCCGACGATTGCGGATTTTAATCCCAAGAGCGGCGCGGTTGGCGTCACTGTCATTCTGACAGGCAGTACGCTCAAGGCGGGAACCAGCGATCCGGTTGTGACCTTTACAGGCAACGGCAATACACGCATCACCGCGCAAGTCACCTTCAGCAGCAGCACCGAAGTCCGCGCGATTGTTCCCAACGGCGCGATCAGTGGTGCAATTGAACTCACGACTGCGGCAGGACGTGCGCGGACATTCAGTATTTTCACGGTCTCGAATACACAGGATTTCGCGCTTGCGCTCGCGCCTGCTAATGTGACAACACCGCAAGGGAGTTCCGCGACTTACATCGTGCAAATCACCAGCGCACAGGCGAATTTCACGCAACTCGTGAAGCTGTCGCTCACCGGATTGCCCGCCAATGTGTCTGCGAGTTTTAATCCCGAACAAATTACAGCAGGCGCAACTTCGACCTTGACTATAACGGTAGGAGGAACTGTCTCAATTGGTTCGTATACGCCAATTATTCGCGGCAATACGATCATTGATGGCGCAGATACCGTGCGCACAACGCAAGCTTCGTTGAATGTGCAGTCGGGGACGCAAACAGCTTTGGCTGGGCGTGTTCTTTCCACGCTCAATGAACCAATCATTGGCGCAACGATTTCGCTGGATAATAAATCCACCCAATCGGATGCCGCCGGATCGTTTTTGTTAACGGGAGTCACCGCCGGACAAAATCGCGCTCTGATGGTAGACGGTCGCACTGCCAGTGCACCGAATCGAACGTATCCGGTCATCACCGAAGCCGCCAATATCGTAGCCGGAAAAGTGAATGTCATTCCTGATACTTATTACCTACCGCCGATTGATGTCGCGCACGATGTCGAAATTAATCCGACGCAGGACACTATCGCTACGACACCAATGTTGACGGGGTACAAATTGATGGTTCCTGCCGGAGCCAAAATCCGCAATCTCGATGGCTCACCCATAACGCGCATGTCTATCACTGTTTTGCCGATTGATCGCATCCCTGCGCCGTTGCCTGCGACTGCGACTACCGCGATGGTGTTGACGGCACAACCTGGCGGCGCAGTCAGTGACGTACCACTACCTGTCACCTACCCAAACATGATGCACTCCGATCCGGGGACACGCGTCGAACTGTATTCGTTCGAGCATAAGTCCGTGCAATGGGTACGTTACGGCTTTGGCAGAGTCAGTGCCGATGGGCGTATTGTAGAACCAGAAATTGATCCAACCACAGGCAAGCCGTATGGTCTTCGTGATTTTGCATGGCATTTCATTACTCCGCCGAAAAAACCGCGCAAACCGAAAAAATGTACAGATTGTTTATGTGCTCTAACCAAAGCTCCCGTTGATTTAACTACTGGAAATAAAATCGAAACGATGACGGACATCTCGTTCGGTGGCGCACGAGGCGGACTCGAATTAACACGAAAGCACACCACCAACCTTGCGCTTGGCGGCGAAGTCGGGCGTTTTGGACGCGGGATGAAAGACAATTACTCCATCAAGCTCACGGGTCTTTTTCAGGAAGGCGGCGCAGGCCGGTTGGTTCCTGCTGAAGACAGTGAAGGTCAGTTATTCAGTTTCACCAGCGGCGCGGCAACTGGCGGAGAGATGGGATTCACCACCAATGAAACGACAGGTCAAATCGGCGATGTCCTGACCAAAAAAGCAGGGGGAGTATTTGAGTATCGTACCAGGAATGGCGAAGTCACGCGGTTTGATTCGACAGGCAAAATGATCGCGATGATTGATCGCAACGGAAATACTACGACGCTAATTTATTCTGGTGCGAATCTGACAAAAATCACAGATGCTGTGGGTCGTTCCATCACATTTACCTACAGCGGCAGTAAAGTCAGTCTTGCAACTGATCCATTGGGGCGCAACTGGCAATATGCTTATGACGGTAATGAACGTCTTATCAGTGTTACTGATCCGTTAGGCGATATTACAAAATATGCGAATCAGGGGTTAAATTGACAGGCAAGCGGGTCAAACGAGTAGAATTTGATCTGTGAAAATAACCCTTCAACTCATCGAACTGTATACACTTG
>JAYVZE010000104.1:0-31391 GCA_043783625.1 Blastocatellia bacterium
GAACTCAAACTCATACGCCAGTTCGACCCGCGCCCCGGTCGCCGTTATGCGCCGCCTGAAACCAATTACATCGAGCCAGAGGTTTACATTGAAAAGATCGAAGACGATTACCTGATTCGTTTCAACGACGACGGCTTGCCGCAACTGCGCATCAATCGCCAATACCGCAAGATGCTCCAGAACAAAGAGACGACGACCAAAGAAGAGCGCGATTTCATCAAAGACAAAGTGCGCTCGGCGATTGACTTGCTCAAAAACATCGAACATCGCAAACAGACGATTTATAAAGTCTGCGAACAGATCGTCGTGCGGCAACGCGACTTTCTCGATTACGGCGTCGAACACATTCGCCCGATGATGCTCAAAGATATTTCCGAAGACATCGGCATGCATCTCTCGACCGTCTCGCGCGTCGTCAATGGCAAGTACGCGCACACGCCGCAAGGCGTCATCGAGTTGCGCCGCTTTTTCACCGAAGGCATGACCAACGACGACGGCGAAGAAATCTCGACCCGCATCATCAAACTCAAAATCAAAAAAATGATCGAAGCCGAAGATAGTAAAGCGCCGATGACGGATGATGACATTGCTTCTCGTTTGGCGGCTGATGGTCAAAAGCTTTCGCGCCGGACAGTCGCCAAATATCGTGATCAATTGCGCATCCCCGGATCGCGCGAAAGAAAACAAAGTTTTTAAATCCTCGTCATGAACTTTTACAGAGTTCTTTCGTTTGATAGATTGAGGTTGTAAGTTTCCTGCCCCATACGCTGACCAATAACTTTTTTCAAAGGAGCAGTGCCATGCAAGTCGAATTTACCGGTCGTAATTTCACCGTTTCTCCTGCCATCAAAGAACATACCAAAGAACATTTTGCGAAGCTTGATACACTGATGAAAAGTGCTTTCAAAGCGCATGTCATTTTAAGTGTGGGAAAACATCATAAACACGCCGCCGAAATTGTAGTGCATTGGAAAGAACATGAATTAACCAGTCTGGCTGATTCAAATGATATGTACGCTTCGGTCTCGCAAGCCATTAATCGGCTTTATCGTCAGGCGCAAAAGCTTAAAGGTAAGACCATCGCGCTCAAACATCCGGCAGTTCCAGCTAAAATTGCAGTGGCTAAAATTGAGACGGAAGCGATCCGCGAAAAAAATGCGCCACGAATTATTCGCTCGCGCCGTTACTCCATCAAACCAATGACGCCGGATCAGGCAATGTTTGAAGTCAACACCAGCAGCGAGCAATTTCTGGTTTTCCGTGATTCTGAAACTGAGCGCGTCGGCGTCATTTATAAACGTAAAGATGGAAATTTTGGCTTAATTGAACCTTAAAAACAGGTGTCAGGTGACGGGTGTGAGGTGTCAGGAAATAAAAACCTGACACCCGACACCTGACACCTTCTCTAACTATGCTTCCTCAACTTGTCATCATCACAGGCTTGAGCGGTTCTGGAATGTCTTCGGCGATGAACGTCTACGAAGACCTGGGATATTTTTGCGTAGATAATTTACCTGTCCAGCTCATTCCCAGTTTCGTCCAACTCTTCGAGCGTAAAGAATCCGGCATCACCCGCGCCGCGCTTGGTGTCAACATCCGCGAAGGCGAATTCCTCAAACGCTTTCCGCAGGTCTATGCCAAAATTCGTAGTCGTTCCGATCTTGAATTAACTGTCATTTTTCTGGAAGCCAGTGATGCCGCACTGCAACGTCGCTATAGTGAAACGCGCCGTCCGCATCCGCTTGGTGAAGGAACTGTCCTCGAAGCCATCAACGAAGAAAGAAAAGCACTGGCTCCGATTCGCTCACTGGCCGACATCGTCGTTGATACTTCGGATCACACCGTTCATTCGTTACGGGCGTATTTAAAAAAGCGGTTTACGACGGACTCTGCCGAAGCCAAAACAGAAATCACCGTGATGAGTTTCGGCTACAAACACGGTGTCCCCATTGATGCAGACATCATGCTTGATGTCCGTTTTTTGCCGAATCCTTATTTCGTTCCTGAACTCAAAGAATTTTCGGGCAACGATCAACCTGTTATTGAATATTTAGAGACCAGCGATGAGGTGAAAGAAACAGTGAACCGATTTACTGCTCTGCTGGATTATTTAGTGCCGATGTATCAACGGGAAGGAAAAAGCTACGTCACGATTGCCATCGGATGCACCGGCGGCAAACATCGTTCGGTTTACACGGCGAATCAACTTGGAAAATATTTAAATCGCAATGGGCATCACGCGCACGTGATGCACCGCGATGTGAAGAAATAGGGACAAGGGAATAGAGTTTAGAGAATAAGTTCTCCCCCTTTCCCTTTTACTATATATGCCATTAATCGGTGGAGTCATTGTCACACACGGCAACTTAGCAGTTGAATTGCTGAGCGCAGCCGAAACCATTGTCGGAGATATTCAGCACATCCAAGCCATCTCTATTGGCTGGCATGACGATCTGGAACTGGCACGCGAAGCCATCAGCAAAGCCCTCGAATTAGTAGACGCAGGAGCCGGAGTTCTCGTCCTGACCGATATGTTCGGCGGTACGCCAACCAACATTGCCTGTACCTTTTTAGGCTCCGCGCCCATCGAAGTTGTGACCGGAGTTAACCTGCCAATGGTCATCAAACTCGCCGATCAGCAACCCGATGAAACGCTCCCGATCATCGCCCGACGAGTCCGCGAACAAGGTCAGAAAAATATTTATTTAGCCAGCGAAGTGCTAATGCCAAAGTAGGAGAAAGTGATGAGTAATGAGTGACGAGTTCTCAGTATTCAAAACTCATTACTCATCACCCATCACTTTCTATGATCCAACGTCGCATCATCATTCCAAACCGACTCGGATTACACGCCAGAGCTGCGGCGAAACTGGTACGTCTGGCGAATTCTTATTCGAGTTCGGTACAACTTCTGCGCTGTGATTCACCGGAAAAAAAAGTAGATGCGAAAAGTATTTTAGGGATTTTGATGTTAGCCGCCACACAACACACAGAAATTGAGTTGAGCGTTGACGGTTCCGATGAAACAGAAGCTCTTGAAGCATTATGCCAATTGATTCAAAATAAATTTGGCGAGCCGGAGTAAGAAAGCCCTTGAAAATCATTGACAATACGCTCATCATCTTTGCTTTATGCAATAGTCCACTGAAAGCGTAAGTCTTAATGGCTCCTCCACACTCCAAACCCTCTCCAGAAGAACGTCTCGAAGGCATCGGCATCTGTGCCGGAATTGCCATCGGTACGGTTTTTTTTGTGGATGATCCGCGTGGACATGTCGTTCGCTTAAATCTGCCGGAAGCACAGATAGAGCCGGAAATTACCCGCTTTCGGGAAGCTGTAGAAATTGCCCAGCAACAACTTCAGCATGTCCAGAATCGCCTGCGCGCCGCTCTAGGTGAAGAGCAGGCCTACATCCTTGAGGCTCACGTTTTATTACTCCAAGACCAAAGCCTCGGGCGGCAAGTCGAAGGCTTCATCCGCAATCATCGCGCCAGTGCTGAATGGGCAGTGCGCGAAGTAACGAATCGCCTGCTGGCGGTGTATGCCGGAATCGCTGATGAATACATGCGTTCGCGCAGTTCCGATCTTGAAGATGTTTCCAAACGTGTCATCGCTATTTTGAGCGGAACCCAGCCACGTAGTTTTACTGATATTACTGAAGACGCAATCTTAATTGCCAACGAACTTCTGCCTTCGATTGCGGCTGAAATCAGCTCTGAGAAAATTCGCGGATTCGCTACGAATAGCGGCGGCTGGACTTCGCATACGGCTATCATCGCACGCAGCCTGAACCTCCCTGCTGTCGCTGGATTAAAAGACATCACCTCGCGTGTGCGTTCCGGCGAAACAATTATTATTGATGGTAATTCAGGTGTCGTTATTCTGCGCCCTGTCCCTGAAACGCTCAGTTTTTACCTGGATCAACGCGTGCGTGCGCAAGAAGAAATTTCACATTTTGTAGAAGAGCGCGAACTGCCTGCCATCACCCGTGACGGACACCTGATTACGCTGCGTGCCAACATTGAACTGCCTGACGAAATTGATACCGTGAAGCGATTCAACGCCAGTGGAATCGGACTTTTCCGTTCAGAATTTTTGTATTCCAAAGCTGATACGGAACTGCCTTCTGAAGACGAACAATACGAAATTTATAAACTTCTGGCGGAGACCAGCGGAGCCGAAGGCGCAGTCATTCGCACCTTCGATCTGGGCGGCGACAAATTATATCTGGACGGGTTCAGTGCTGAACGCAACCCGGCTCTGGGCTTACGCGCGATTCGGCTTTCATTCAAAGTTGAAGCAGTTTTCCGAACACAACTTCGTGCCATTTTGCGCGCCGCCGCATACGGGAATTTAAAAATTGTGTTGCCGCTGATTTCTAACCCTGATGAATTGCGACAGGCAAAAAAGAAAATTGCCGAAGTCGCTGAAGAATTAAAAAATCAGCACCTCACACATAAAGCAGATTTAGAAATTGGAGTCATGATCGAAGTTCCGACGGCGATTTTTCTGGCTGAGCATTTAGCCCGTGAAGCCGATTTTTTCAGCCTCGGCACAAATGATCTCACGCAATATTTAATTGCCGTAGACCGCTCCAACGAAGCCGTCAATTACTTATTTGACTCACTTCATCCCGGAGTTTTACGCGCCATCAAATTATTAGCCGATGCCGCGCACGCCGTCCAAATCCCCGTCACCGTCTGCGGAGAAATGGCCTCGAATCCAACGCAGGCAATAGTTTTATTAGGGCTGGGGCTGAGCGATTTGAGTATGACTCCCAGTGCCATTCCGATGATTAAGCGCATCATCAGAGCCGTAGATTTAAGTGCCGCCCAGAGCATCGCCAATCACGCGCTAACCTTGACGACGCCCGCCGAAGTCAATCAATACGTGCATTCCGAACTCGCCCGGCATTGGGCTTCACATGCAACTCCATAAAAACTTATCCACGAAGGACACGAAAGAACACGAAGAAAAAGCAAACTAACATAGTTGGGAAATCATGAAGTTTTGAATGATTCACCCTCAGTGTTCTCTTCGTGTTCCTTCGTGTCCTTCGTGGATAAATTCTTTTTCTTGATTAAGTCATCCACCTCACCAGCTTTTAATTCCATCCTCTCTTCTTGTATATTGCTCATCTCATGGTTGCACGACGATTTCTTATTGGTGGCGTAGTTCAAGGTGTCGGCTATCGCTTTTTTGCAAAGCGTGCTGCCGCGCGGCATCAAATTAAAGGAACCGTCAAAAATCTGCCCGATGGCAGCGTCGAAATAATTGCCGAAGGCGACCGCGAAGACATGGATGAATTCAAGCAAGACCTGGCGACCGGCCCGATTTTTTCGGACGTTACCAGCCTTGATGAAACCGATATAACCGTCTCAGGACGATTTTTTGAATTTAGAATTGACCATTGAACACATTTATCCACGAAGGAACACGAAGATGGCACGAAGGGGAAAAGCGAGAAGAAAAATTATAAACCTTTGTGTCCCTTCGTGTTCTTCGTGGACAATAAATTCTAATAATTAAGATTAAAAAGGAACCCCGAATGACGATAGAAACCGAACTCAAACAACTGATCCGCGAAGTGCCGGATTTTCCGAAACCCGGAATTTTATTTTACGACATTACGACTTTGCTGAAAGATGCAAAGGGATTGAAGACCATCATTGATACGATGGCAGAAAATTATCAAGGTCAAAAAATTGATACCGTCATCGGAGTCGAAGCCCGTGGATTTATCTTCGCCCCAGCACTCGCATATCATCTGGGCGCAGGCTTCGTCCCCGTGCGCAAGCCGAAAAAATTGCCGTCCGAAGTCGAAAGCTTCAGCTACGATTTAGAATACGGCAGCGACACCTTAGAAATCCACAAGGACGCCGTCGGCGCAGGTCACAACGTTTTGATCGCGGATGATTTGCTGGCTACCGGAGGAACCGCGCAGGCCGTCACACAATTAGTCGAAAAGCTCGGCGGAAAAGTCGCCGGACTCGCCTTCGTCGTAGAATTGGAATTTTTACCCGGACGCGAAAAACTGGCTGGTTATGATGTCTACTCACTGCTAAAATATCAATCTTGAAATTAGTTTCGGGTTTCGGGTTTTGAGTTTCGCGGGGATAATTCCCGAAACCAAAAACTCGAAACCCGAAACTAACTCGTGCGCTCGTAGCTCAGGTGGATAGAGCGGTTGCCTCCTAAGCAACAGGCCATTGGTTCGAGTCCAATCGAGCGCACCATTTACTCTCCTTACATTGAGCCAATGACCGTATTGAGATTGACAGTTTGTGAATGGCAAGGTGTTTTGAAAAACGATATAGCGGTTTGCAGATGCGTGCGACCTCAATGATTTATATGTTCATGTCTCCAAAGCGCATTGAAGACGCTTGGCTGTGTGTTGGCGGTGGAAATGGGCAATATCTTGTTTCTGGTGCTGCTGCTGATGATGATGATGACAAATTCCCTACATTGATTGACCCAAGCAAAACAAACACTCGAAAATTTAATCTAACCATCGGAGGGCAAACAGGCGACTACCCTGAAAATTATGTTCTTACTCTTGAACAAACGCTTCACGGAGTAAAAGATTTTTACGAAACGGGAGAATTTAGCGCGAGTATCAATTGGGCGTATGTTTGATTGAGAGCTTACACATACCCATTTTCACTGAACCACTTCACCGCCTTCTCTATCGAATTTTCTATCGGTTGTTGCGGCAATCCTAACTCTCTCACCGCCTTCGCCGAATCGTAATACATCGCATACTTCGACATCTGCACGGAATCGAATGACACCTGCGGAGTCTTGCCAAAATACTTCGCCAGAATCAGTTCATCAAAATACGCCACGACCAATGGCAGCACATGCGGGACGGCAAATTTTGGTGCGGGCTTGCCGGTGATGTTCGATAAAATTTGCAGCATTTCCTGTAGCGTCAAATTTCGATTTCCTAGAATGTAGCGTTCTCCGGTTTTTCCTTTTTGCCACGCCAGAATATGCCCACGCGCTACGTCTTCGACATCAATTAAATTCAATCCTGTATGCACGTACGCGGGCATCCGATCCTGCAAAAACCGCAGCACAATTTCTCCTGTCGGGGTCGGCTTCACATCGTATGCACCAATCGGAGTCGAAGGATTTACAATCACGACATCAAGCCCATTTTGAGCGGCTTCGAGCGCATTTTGTTCGGATAAGAATTTGGATTTTTTGTAGGCACTGACTAATTTTTCTGCGGTAGTAATCGTCGTTTCGTTCCCCAAAGTTCCCTGTGGAGGAACGCCAATCGCCGCGACGGAACTGGTATGCACGAACCGCTTGACACCTGCGGTTTGCGCGGCAGCTAAAATATTTTTTGTCCCCGTCACATTCGCCCGATAAATCGAATCGGCATCTTTGCGCCACAAAGAATAATGCGCGGCGACGTGAAAAACTACATCGCATCCGGTGATGTAATCGGAAAGAAAAGTGGCGTCATCAAGATCGCCTTCGATAATTTCTACGGGTAAGTCTTTCAGGTTTTGGCGGTCACTATTTTGACGAGCTAAGGCGCGAACCTGAATTCCATCGGAGAGCAAAAGGCGGACGAGATTGCCGCCGACAAATCCTGTTGCGCCGGTGATAAATGCTTTCATGAATATTCTTTAGACAGAATTGACAAGATCAACAGGATTTACAAAACCCTTATAAGCATTAATCTTTTCTGTCCATCCTGTTCATCTTGTCAATCCTGTCTAATTAAAAAATTAATCCCCCACTCACCCGCCAAAACCATCTTAGAAACTCGCCGCAAAGCTTGCATTGAACTCCGCAAACTCAATAAAAAAATCATTGCAGCAAACGGGCGCAGCAGCATTGCCTGGGCGGATTTCAAATCGCTCATCTTGCCATCGGCTGAAATTCCGATATTAAAATCAGGCGTTTTTTGTGTCGCTTCATCAAGAATTACGCGGACAACTACGATGGGAATTTTCAATTGTGCAGCCGCCGCCATCACGTCATAACTTTCCATGTCTACCACGGCAGCACCGTAAGATTCGCCCATGGATAATTTTTCATCCGGCGTCGTCACCATAAAATCTATCGTGAGTCCAGCTCCAAAAACTGCGGGGCAACCATCGTTCATTAAACGCTGACGCAGTGACGAAGACAAATTAAAATCACAGGTTTGCGCTTCGCCTGAAGTATCTTCCTCAGGTCGAAACAGAAAACAAGTGTCGTAAAGAATCGTTTCTCCGGTTTTCAAATCCAGTGATAATCCGCCTCCTAATCCCAGTACGATGACTGCATCGCAAGCCTGTTTTTGCAGGTAGGAAACCAGCTTTTCCCGAAATCCGATGGCTCCGATATTCGCTTGCAAAACTGTTACCTGATTGCGTCCGGCGCGTCCGCGACAGATATTCAAATCATCATCCGTAGAAAAAATTGTTTCACTCAATTGCTGCGTGACCGCTTTGAATTCAATCGAAGCCGCCGCTACGACGCAAAGACGAGGAATAGGGATCGGCGTCACAATTGTCTGCATAAAAAAATCACCAGTGAGGGCTTTGATCTTTGGCTTTTGGTCTTTGCTTCTCTTACGAAGTAACTTCTGAACCTGAAATTCTTCATCACCAAAAACAAAGATCAAAGCCTAAAAACCAAAGCCCTCTCCATCAAGTATTTATCAACACCTTCAACGTCCCGGATCGTCCGGCGTGTTCCATTGCCTCGACTCCGTTTTCTAACAAATACTCCGCCGCAATCAGGGGAGCAACATTTATTTTTTTCGCTTCGAGCAAAGCCAACGCTTTTTCAAAACGTCCGCAGCGAGAGCCGATGACACTGATTTCATTGACTACAATACGCGATGTATCAAGCTGCACGCTTCCGTGAAACGTAGATTTCAAAACGATGGTTCCGCGCGGTTGCACTAAATCCAGAGCCATTTGCAAGCCCGGCGCAGAGCCACTGGCTTCAACGACAAAATGAAATTTCTGCGCGGGATCAATCGAAAGTTTGTCGCGTTCAATGGTAGCAATTCCGGCTTCTGCCGCCAGTTTTAATTTGTCCTGATGCTTGCCAATCAACGTCAAATCGCATCCCGTAGTCGCCAGCACTCGCACAATTAATTGACCTAATTTCCCATCGCCGATCACGGCTACGCGATGCTGCGGAGTGATGTTCACTTGATCCAGAATTTCGCACGCCGCCGCCAACGGTTCTGTAAATACGGCTTCCCGATCAGAGATCGAATCGGGTACGCGCAGGAGGTTCGCCACAGGTAATTTCACATATTCCGCAAAAGCTCCGTTGCGCCCAATAATGCCTAAAACTGAACGCTGCAAGCAATGACGCGGATCATTCGCCAGGCATAAATCACAGCGACCGCAACCCGCATTAATTTCTCCGACTACGCGTGCGCCTTGCCACAAAGGATCAGGAGAAAATTCGACAATGCCAACGAATTCGTGTCCGAGCGTGCCGCTAAAATTCGCATAACCGCGTACGACTTCTAAATCAGTATTACAAATCCCTGCCGTCGTGACGCGCACAATCGCTTCGCCGTCTTCGGATGGTTTGGGGATTTCAGACAACTGGAGTTTCTGATTTTCAAAGCGTAAGGCTTTCATTTTTTATTTGCCCGTCATCCGTTTTGCTTCTTCCTGCGCCAGCCGATGAATGCGTGTCACGGGAGTCGCTTTGACAATTTCTTCCAACAAACGTTTTGCGTCATCAAGGCGTTTGGCTTCCTGATACGCTTTGACCAGAGTCAATTTCAAATCCAGGTTTTCGGGTGCTAATTTAACCCCCTGCTCAAACGTAGCAATCGCATGTTTTTTGTCGCCTCCGGCAATCGCAGGCAGGTTACGATCAATTTCTCCAAGCGCCAAAAAAGCGTTGCCATATTCAAATGCCGGATTGAGTTTGACGACGGTTTCCATCTCTTTACGGATTTTGCGAACTGTTTTCAGCCCCGTCAGTGCGCCTACAATTTCAGCCTGCCCGCCATAATTTGCACCCAGCCAGAAATGGCCTTCGACACCATCAGCTTTAACGAATACAGCTTTTTGCGCCGCCGCCTCGCCTCGCTTAAAGGCTTTGAGTTTGTCTTTTTCTTCCTTGCTGAAATCGCCGACGTAGTATGCCGCCCGCGCCAGACGCCACAGAAAATCATAATTGGTATTGTTCGCCAGCAAGGAAGATTCAAGTACCGCCAGAGCTTTTTTATCACTCTCCAGGTCTTCTCCGCGCGTCAGTAACTGATCGGATTCGCCGATAGGGTCTTTCGAAACTACGGCGACGGGTTGCGGCTTGGCAACTGGAGATTTACTTTTTTGTACCTGCACAACACTAATCAGATTCAGCGACAAAAACAGGCAAATGATGAATTGTTTCATACACTTCAAACTAACAATCCAGCTTGAGTTTCGCAAGCGACGGAGGAAAACTTTTACGCTGGGAGCGCAAGCATCCTGCTTGCCCCGCGAGCGCGTGCAACGCCGCTCGCGTGACGTGGCGGGGAGCCGTGTGATTGACAATTAATTTCTGACGCAAAATTCGTTTGCATCGCTCCGCTGGCAAACGGAGCAAGCAGGATGCTTGCGCTCCCAGACTTTCCCTTTTCACTAAAACTTTAAATTTGGGCTAGTCAGTTGGCGCAGAGTGTTGTATAGTCTGGAGCTTCGTCGGGGTGTAGCGCAGCTGGTAGCGCACCTGGTTTGGGACCAGGGGGTCGGGAGTTCGAATCTCTCCACCCCGACCATTTCTTCTCTTCCCTACTTTTTAATCAACCCTACATTACATACGATTGCTGCAAAGTGCCTTTAATATTCATCGGGTTCGTGAATCAAAGTCATCAAAAAAACGTCACATACAAATCAACCACATTATAATCATCATCCACCACAGGCAGCACGCGCCACTTATCGAACGCTGTACACGGATGCGAAATTCCGCAGCAGACTAAATCGCCGATGTGCAATGATTGCGCCGGATTGATTGACATGTAGGCGTGTTGGTCGTTCATTTTTTTGATGACGGCTTCGGGCAATTCTCGCTTTTTGCCGTTCGCGTAGGCGTACAATGGGAACGGCAAATCAAGATCGTACGGTGCATCGCGTTTGCCAAAAGTCAGGAACGCCAAATCAGGTTGTGGACGCGACTGCGCGTAGCTCCACAGTTCGAACGCGGTTTTGAATTCCGGCATTTCCGGCAAGCGCAGTCGTGCATTTTTTTGCTTTTTATCGTAGCTCCCGTGATCGTGCGTGACGTAACACCCGCTGCGAACGACAACGCGATAGGCGTCTGTTAATTTCCGTGACATCAGCAAAACGCGATCAAGATACGCGGTGCCACCGATGCTGAAAATTGGGCGTTCCGTTTGATTCCAGTCTTGCGAAAGACGATCCGCAATGCCTTTCATCACTTCAAAAAATTCGTCTACATCGTGCGCTTCTTCCAAATGATTTGGCGACGAAGCGGAACCTTCAAAGGCTTCGACGCCACAAAATTTCAGCAATGCCGAATGTTGTAAAATTGCTTCATACACTTGCGCAGCCTGAGCTTCATCGCGGATTCCAGTGCGCCAACCTTGCCTTCCGCATTCGATAAAAATATTGATCGAACGATTGACGTGATGCGTTCGTAAGCCTTCCGCCAAATGATGGACACCTTCGACGCTGTCCACTAAACAATATAATTCCAGTGTCTCATCGCTGTTCATCAAGGCCGCGAGCGCACGCAAATTTCCGGCTCCGACCATCTGATTGGCAATGATAATTCGCCTCACACCAAAGCGTGCGCAAACCATCGCTTGGGCAATATTGGCAATGGTGATCGCCCACGCTCCGTGCGCCAATTGGCGCTCATAAATCTGCGGACACATCGTCGTCTTGCCGTGCGGAGCCAGTAATAAATTATTGCCCGCACACCACTGCGACATCGTGTGTAAATTGTAATCCAGCACAGATTCTTTCAGCAGCAATGACGGAAACGGAAGATCGCCGCGCAGAATATTCCACGTCTGTGCTTTGACCTGCGCCGGAGAGATGTCGCTGCCAAACGGCAAGCCTTTGCTCAAATCGTTGAGCGGTTGAGTTTTCAGTTGTTCAAGTAATAAATTCATAAAATAATTTTTCCGCCTCTCTGCTTGTGATGCACCCTCGTAATTGATTAGAATGCGCACTCAGCAAACAGCATAACAACGAGTTTATTTATGTCCAATCAACACGTCAGCTTTTTTGAAAACGTTAACAAATATTTTGACCAGGCAGCGAAGTACACGCAACTTCCGCCGCCGATGCTGGAACACGTCAAACAATGCAATTCGACCTATCGCGTCGAATTTCCGCTGCGCCACGATGACGGCAGTATTGAAATTATTTACGGTTGGCGCGTCGAGCACAGCCATCACAAACTCCCGACCAAAGGCGGCATTCGCTATTCGCCTGATGTCAACGAAGATGAAGTGCAGGCTCTCGCTGCTTTGATGACGTACAAATGCGCCATCGTAGACGTTCCCTTCGGCGGTGCGAAAGGCGCCGTCAAAATTGATCCGAAAAAATATTCCGTCGCGCAACTGGAACGCATCACGCGCCGCTACACCCACGAACTCATTAAGAAAAATTTCATCGGCCCGGCGGTAGACGTGCCCGCACCGGATTACGGAACCGGCGAACGCGAAATGGCGTGGATCGCCGACACCTACCTCGCTGTCAATCATCAGGAGTTGAACGCGCTGGGCTGTGTCACCGGAAAACCCGTGGCGCAAGGCGGCATTCGCGGACGTAAAGAAGCAACTGGACGCGGATTATTTTACGCCTTGCGCGAAGCCTGCAATCAGGCGGATGACATGAAAGCATTGGGCTTGGAATTAGGCATTGAAGGCAAACGCTGCATCGTGCAGGGGCTGGGAAACGTGGGTTACAATTTTGCGCGGATTGCACAAAAAGAAGGTGGCTTAATTATCTCAGGTATTGCCGAGCAGGAAGGCGCAATCTTCAATAAAGACGGGCTTGATATTGAAGCTGTCGTTAAGCATCGTCAGGAAACGGGTTCGATTTTGAATTTTCCCGGCGCGACCAATATCACGCCGTCAGCACAGGCAATTGAACTGGATTGTGACGTGTTTGCTCCCTGTGCTTTGGAAAATCAAATCACTGGCGAAAATGCCGCGCGGGTCAAAGCCAAAATAATTCTCGAAGGTGCCAACGGCCCAACGACACCGGAAGCAGAAGATATTCTTCATGAAAAAAATGTGCTGATTATTCCTGATATGTATGCGAACGCTGGCGGCGTGACGGTGTCTTATTTCGAGTGGTTAAAAAATCTTTCGCACGTTCGATTCGGACGCTTGACGCAACGCGCCGAAGAAGGAGCCGAAGGAAAAATCCTGCGTGCGATTGAACTCGCCACCGGCAAAACCTTCAACGACGAAGAGCGTAAATTTATTGTACATGGTTCGGACGAATACGATCTGGTTTGTTCAGGATTAGAAAATACAATGATCGAAGCCTACCACCAGATTATGGAAATTCGTCGCACGAATGCGATAAAAAGCCCTCGCACAGCGGCTTATGTCAGTGCGATTAATAAAGTCGCGACGACGTATACGCAGCTTGGAATTTTCCCGTAAGTCCGAAGTCCGACAAACTTCAGTTTGTCATTGTTTTCACTGGAAGTTTTTTCTTGATAAAGATCAACAAACTGAAGTTTGTTCGACTTTAAGCAGTACTCTTTCCCCCGGAGGTGTCGGTGTTATTCAAAACCCTGAGTGCCGCAGTGTATGGCATTGATGCGGCGTTGGTTGAAGTTGAAGTTGATCTCACGCCTCGTTCCGGCGATTCTCAACATGAACCTTTGGTGATTGTCGTCGGACTGCCTGACCTCGCGGTTCGTGAAAGTCGTGAACGGATTCGCGCTGCCATCACAAACAGCAATTTATTTTTTCCCGTTTACAAAACCACCATTAATCTGGCTCCGGCGGATATTAAAAAAGAAGGTTCCGCTTTTGATTTACCGATAGCGATTGGCATCCTCGGCGCGAATGGTGAATTCAAAAACGAAGATTTCAACGACTCATTGTTTATCGGCGAACTCGCACTGGATGGGCGCATCAGAGCTGTGCGCGGAGCCTTACCCATTGCCGTTGCTGCCAAACGCCACAACATCAAAAAACTTTTTCTGCCCGCTGAAAATGCGCGTGAAGCTGCCGTCGTCGCAGGCGTAGACGTGTATCCCGTCAACGATCTGCGCGAAGTCGTAGACCTCCTGAACACCGAACCGATGCCGGAGCCGCTGCGAATTGATGTCAGCGAATTGCTCAGTGAAGATCATCTTTATCCGTTCGATTTCAACGAAGTGCGCGGACAACTTCACGCCAAACGCGCCATCGAAATTGCTACGGCGGGTGGACATAATATTTTATTGATCGGCCCGCCGGGATCAGGCAAGACCATGTTGGCAAAACGTGTTCCAACAATTTTGCCTCCGATTACTTTCGATGAAGCGCTGGAAACAACCAAAATTCACAGTGTCACGGGGCTTTCCAGTTCAAATGGATTAGTTCGTCAACGTCCGTTTCGTGCGCCGCATCATACGATTTCTGATGCCGGATTAATTGGCGGCGGAGCCATTCCGAAACCCGGCGAAGTTTCTTTGGCGCATAATGGCGTTTTGTTTTTGGATGAATTGCCGGAGTTCGAACGCAATGTTCTGGAAGTTTTGCGGCAGCCGCTGGAAGATCATAAAGTCACGATCAGCCGCGCTACGATGTCGCTGACATTTCCTTCCAGCTTCATGCTGGTAGCCGCGATGAACCCCTGTCCATGCGGGTTCTTCAACGATCCAACCCGCGAATGCAAATGTTCACCGCCGCAAATTCAACGCTACATTTCAAAAATTTCCGGGCCGTTGCTGGATCGCATTGATATTCACATTGATGTTCCGGCGGTCAAAGTGCGGGAACTTTCCAGCGGCGAAATCGGCGACAGTTCTGCCGAAATTTGTGCCAGAGTCAAAAAAGCACGAACGCTGCAACAAGAACGATTTGCCGGAGAACCCGCTTTTTCCAATTCGCAGATGATGCCAAGATTGATCCGCAAACACTGCCAAATCAGTCCCGAATCACAACAAATGCTGGAACGCGCCATCACCAAATATGGATTATCGGCGCGGGCGTACGACCGAATTTTGAAAGTCAGCCGGACAATTGCCGACCTTGAAAGTAAAGAGCAAATCAGCTCTGAACATTTAGCCGAAGCCGTCAACTATCGCACGCTCGACCGCAATTATTGGCAATGAACTATGGCTTTAATTCTTGATAGAGTGCTGCGATGTCCCGCAATAAGCGTTCACGGGAAAGCTGTGTGCGGACAAAGAGGCGTCCGCGTTCACCCATCGCACGACATAAAGCAGGCTGCGTAAGGAGCAATCGTAGTGCGCCTGCAAAGGCTGCAACATCACGGCTGGGCGTAGTGAGTCCGTGTTCCCAACAAGAAACTCCTGCCAATTGTTCGCCTCGTTGCCCAAGAATGTCTACGACTCCGCCGACTTCGGTTGCGACCACTGCGCAGCCACTATTCATCGCTTCAATTAATGTGAGCGGCGTTCCTTCATTCAAAGAAGTCAGTGCCACCAAATCGAATTCTTCGTATAAAGCTACGGCATCATCACGAAAGCCGGTGAACGTAACGCGGTCGGCAATTCCCAAGCGCTGCGCCTGGTGTTCCAATTCATAGCGCAAGTGTCCATCGCCGATCAGAAAAAAGCGCGTGTGCGCAGCCAGTGACGGATCGTCCTGACCAAGCCGGGCGATTGCATCCAAAAACATGGCATGATTTTTGACTTCGCATAAACGCCCGACGATACCTACCGCTAATTCGTCGTCACGCATTTTGCAGGCGACTCGCAGCGCAGATTTTTTTTGTAGTCTTAATGCTTCATCGCAATCAATACCTAGCGGAATGACCCGAAATTGGTGGCGTTGCCCGATGCCGAATTCTTCGTTGATCTCACGCTGTTGCTGGGTGCTGATGGTGATGATGTAATCGGTGCCAAGCCAGGCTAAGACGCGTTCAATGAACACAAATAACTTTGTTTTGATGGCTCCATAATAGCTGTGAAAAATGTGACCGTGAAAGGTATGCACTACGCGGCAGCGACGCGGACGCAACCACAAGGCCGATGGTGTCAGCCAACGATACAACCACGCGGCGACACGTCCGACAGCGCCCGCTTTGGCTTTGTGAGTATGAATAATGTGGGGTTTGAGGCGCAAAAGTTCGCGCCATATTTTTCCAATAACGATGACATCGCGCAGCCCCAATTCACGGCTCATTTCTGGAATGATAAGCGGCGTAATGCCAGCGGCGTGCGCATATTCCGTCATATCGCCTTCGCTCGGCGGTACGGTTCCGACAATCAGTGTTGTCTCGAATTCTGCTTTGTTCAGTCCGGCTGTTAGCCAGGTCACATGTTTGGCGGGCCCGCCGACGTTGAGCCGATCAATGATGCGCACGATGCGCATCGGGGTTATGGGAGTCAAATTCATCGGGATAAAATTTCGGCTGTCATCACTTACCAGCAATGCGGATACAGTAAATCTACCATTGTTTCAATTCCTTGTTGTACGACCATTTGGGTTTGCGTATGTTTGCGCCACCATTGACCACTTAGCTCGGCACGCTCAGCGGGAGAATAGGTAATAAATAAACTAATTTGTGATTGCTCAAAACGAGGGCTAAGGACGCGGCTGATGGTGCGGCTGGTAATCGGATTTGCGACCACCAGTACACGTTTCCAACCCTGTTGTTGAAGGGAATTCAGTAGGATCATCGCTAAGTCCGCTCCACACTCAAGACGTGGGAGGTGCAGGGTTGTCACATCTGTAGCAGGCACACCGAGCTGCAACAATTGTTCCCGTACAAAATCTGCCGGATAAGTATTCCAGGTAATTTGCCCGCTCAAACACACAATTTTTTTAGCCAGACCTTGTCGGTAAAGCTCAGCTACATACTGATTTGTATCCGGCTTATCGCCATAAGCAAAATACAGGATCACATCCGACGGTGCGGTTTCTGCCGGGCGAATCAAGAGCCACGGCAACGAGAAAAACGTCAGGACTGCAAAAACAGTACAGAGGCTTATTATGATTACTGCGCGACGCATCCATTTGCGCCAATATTTTTTTGGTTGAGTGTTTATTTCCATCCGTTGAATAAGGTGTTGCCCCAGGCAAACGATTCACGCACAGTGCGTCCAAAATCTCCCCGCCGTTTCCACCATCCGGCGGGCTGCCATTCCGGGGCTTGGGCTGGGACGGGTGCTGAATAAAAGGTCAAATCGCGGGCGGCTCGCTCAAACGTAAACAAGGCGCGGCGCGAGTGAAACGACGAGGTTACAATAATTGCAGAGTGCCAGCCCCGGGCGCGCATGAGGGCTGTAATGTGATCCGCTTCAAGCCGCGTATTATTCCCGCCAGGCATCATCATCACCGCACTGGCGGGTAGCCCCAGGCTCAGCAAATAATTTTGGGAAGGAATACTTGTGTCCAAATCGGGGCCGTAAGCATAGCCGCTGACAACGACGAAACGCGCCAGTCCTTGTTGGTAAAGTGAAGCGGCTGTGCGTTCACGTAAACAATAAGCATCGCCGCTCAGCGAAATAATAATATCTGCCGGAGCAAGTTCGTCGACACGAATCAGACCACGGGCGTAGGCAGTAAGCAGGAACGGCAGCAGAAAATAGCTCGCAGTTACAATGCCTAACAAAATCATAGTGCGGCGAAACCAACGATTATTGACCCTCATGAATTTTAATGCGACCTCCTAATGGTACTCGTTGGAGAGTATCAAAGTACATAGATTCAAGCTATGTGAGAGACGATGTTTTTCAAAGCAACAAAATAACCCGCCAACAATTTTTCTTGGCAATTCAACCAAATTGTGTACACTAAAGTGGTTTATCTCATTGTAGATTCAATTTCGGAAAATCGCCTGATCGTGTAATGGAGGTTTTCTGAATTTTCTTTGGCTTCCATTGTCAATGGCTCCTGACTCCCTCGCCGCTCCCATGACAAACTGGATGGATCTATTCCCAGGACAGGTGTTTTACCTAAGGTTCGGTTGCTGTAATGATTTTAAGCTACCTCCGATTCGTCTTCCCTGATTATGGCAGATAACTTCTGTTGCGTGCCGGAGGACAGGATCGTCTACCGATTGGTGCAATAATCGCACTGAGGCGTCGTTGCTAGATTTGAGAAGCGATGCTTTGGTCTTGACATTACAAGTGTTTTAAATAGAGTTAAAAGCGTACAAGATAATTTGTTACTGTCTCAAGGTGAGATTTATATTATAATGCTGCCTCGGCACGAGGTTTCCTTTAAGGCTTGATGAAGAGGAATGGTGTGCCTGAGTGCCGACAAGTCTGAAGTTATTCTCGCAATCAAATTACCTGTTAGGCAAGGAAGAATTAGTATGAAAATTTCACGGATCACCAGATATTGCAACGCCTGGATTTTAGCGTTCTTGATAGTTATTCCTTCCATTGCCGTACCTGTTCTGGCAGCCGCGCAATTATCAGGCGAACTTTGGACAAGTGGTGACGCGACAGTAAATGGAAAAACTGCCACCACCGGCTTAACTGTTTTGAGTGGCAACCGCATTCAGACAGGTAAAAATGGAACGGCTGTGATCACGCTTGGGAAGCTGGGGCGTCTCAAGTTACAACCCGAATCAGACCTGATATTGAATTTTACCGAGACGACAATCAATGGTCATCTCAGCACAGGCAAAGCCCTGGTGAATGCGCCGGAAAGCGTGCTGGTAAACATCAAAACACCTTGTGGCGAATTTGACTCAGCACAGCAAATGATGGCTTCCACCACATTAGAAATTACTGCTGCGACAACGCCGGAAGCGGTTGATGCAAAAGCGAAAGCTGAGCCAAACGCGGCTGGCGTGACGCAAGGGCAAAGCCTCGGACGCTGTACCAGAATTTATGTGCCGCCTTCCGGTAAAACAGGAGTGCCGGTATTTTTTGGTAGCTGGGGTTTTCCGGCGTTGATACTCGGCGGCATCGGCGCGGTACTCGTACCTGCCTTGCTCTTAGATTCAGGTGCTGTCAGCGGTGTCGTCATTGGCCCGCCGCCAGTAACACCTGTCCGACCAAATTAAGCCAGCTCAAAAGACATAACCACGGCGTCCCCCCACTGCCTTGCCGCTTGTATTTCCCCGTTAATGCTTGCTTAGCACTGCGTTTGCCAATTTGCGAAGCATTATCCTAATTTTCAGCTATTTATCATTGCCACAGCACTATTCCCTTCACAGCAATCTGGAAGACCTTGAGAAGTCTTGCTAATCAAGATTCAGCATGATCTGTTCTATTAACCTGAGCTATCCTCTTGTCCGTATCACCGTGGCTTTGGCTACGTTGGTAATGTGCGCCTCTCTGAGCTGGTTGATTTACGGACGTTTTGTGATTGATATTTTGGCGACGAAAAGTACTCTTGCCCAACAACCCGCATTGACCGCTGCCCTCGCTTCCTTTCCGAATTCGGCACGTCTACAGGCTCGCTACGCAGACCTTTGGCTCAATCAAATTCTGGAAAACCCACAGGCACGAGCGCAGGCGGAAGCAGCGGCTGAACAAGCCGTCAAGCTGTCGCCGTTCAATGCGAAAAATTATCTATTGTTAGCTGCCACCAAAGGAGCAGGTGGCGACTTGAAGGCAGAAGCCACCCAGTTACGTGCGGCTCTCGCCCTCGCGCCGCATAACACGCAAATTCATTGGCGGCTGGCAAATGTTTTGCTGCGCAGTGGAAACACAGAGCAGGCACTGGATGAATTTCAGAACGTGACAACGGCTGATCCAACACTCTTACCTGTATCGCTTGATTTGTTGTGGCAGATAGCCGGTAATGACCCGAAAATTTTGGCACGGGCGACGGGCGAGAAAACCAAAAACCGCTTACAACTGGTACAATTTTTATTACAAAAATCTCGCGTGGATGACGCCCTGCATATTGTGCAACAAATTGATCGTGAAGCGCGTGTCGCGGCACCGGAAATAACAGATTTTGTGAATAACCTGATGGCGAGCGGTAAGATAGAAACCGCTCATCAAATTTGGTTGGACTCAGTAGCGGAAAATAAAGAGCAGCGCCCTCTGCTTTGGAATGGCAGCTTTGAAACCGCCAGCCCCCACCACTTATCGCAATTTGACTGGCAACTGCGCAGCAATGAATATGTGCAGCTTACAATTGATTCTGACGTAGCGCACACGGGTACGAAATCGCTCCGCCTGGATTTTTTCGGACGTGATACGACGCGACTCAGCAATGAGATTAAGCAGACAATTGTGCTGCACGCAGGTGTGCGTTATCGGTTGACTTGCTTTGTGCGAACCGCGAAGTTTTTTTCTCCTGAAGGTCCCCGCGTAACCGTCACCACGCCCGATGGTACACGCCTGATCGTCGCCAGCAATCCGATCCAGTCCGAAGCTTCTGATTGGCAACCACTCACGCTGGATTTCAACGCATCCGCGCCGGTTTTGCTGGTGACGGTGCAACGCATCCCCAAAACAAGTTATGACGAACCAACACAAGGGACGCTTTGGTTTGATGATTTCACACTCACTGAATTGCCTTGATGAGTAAATTTCTGGATCAAGCTATCGTAGCTCTTTTCCTTGCCATCATCGTTTTTTCAGCGCTGGCACATGGCGCAGTTGAAGCCTGGGCGATGGCTTTGAGTTCGGTCGGGATTGTTCTTGTCCTGCTGCTTTGGATTCTCAAAGCTGGTTGGGAAAAACAATGGACAGTTCGCCTTCCGGCTCCGGTGTGGCCGCTGCTGGCATTCCTTGTGTTGGGCTTATGGCAAAGCATTACGTGGACTTCGCAAACCGGACAACGCACCAGTCTCTCACTTGATGTGGAAGCTACCCGTGCCGCTGTTTTATGGGTAGGTCTGTTAGTGCTGGCCTTTGTGGTAGCCGCCAATGTTTTCACGGGACGTGGACGCTTATCTTTGTTGTGTACATTTTTTATTTGCTTTGGACTCGTGCTCGCGCTTTTTGCGCTGTTGCAGCAAGCGACGTGGAATGGGCGTTTTTATTGGTGGCGTGCGGTAGACACCCAGGCCATCACCTCACCATTCGGGCCATTTGTACATCACGGGCATTATGCCGGGTATCTGGAGATGTTACTGCCCTTTCCGATTGCGTTTTTGATCGTGCATCAATTGCGTCTGGAGAAAAAACTTTTGTATGGATTTGCGGCAACCATGATGGGGGTATCAGTCATTGCTTCGCTCGCGCGTGGCGGGATGTTTAGTGTGGCAGCGCAGTTGATTTTTCTTGTTGCCATGAGTTACCGGATGATGCGACAGCATAGTGAAAGAGGTACACAGACATTATCTTCTCGCGCCCGGATAAGTGCTGTAGCAGCAATTATCACAGCGATTTTCCTGGGCGTGTTTTGGATTGGAGCTGAACCTGTGCTCAATCGTCTCGCGCAAGGGCAAGAGCATGGGGCGATCCAAAGTTTTTTCAATGAACGCGGTTGGATTTGGCGCGATACCTTAACGATGTTTCGTGCGCACCCTTTTATTGGCGTCGGATTGGGCGCATTCGAGACCGCTTTTCCGATTTACAGTCAGCACGATGGTTCCTTGACAGTGAATGCGGCACACAATGATTATTTACAACTTTTGGCGGAAGCGGGATTGTCGGGCGCGATTTTACTTGGCTGGTTCATGCTGACTGTGCTGCGCGTAGTATTGCCCGCCCTGCAATCCCACGACACCCGCATTCAGGCGCTGGCACTGGGCGGAGCGGCGGGAATGGTGGGGATGCTGGTCCATAGTTGCTTTGATTTCAATTTGCAATTGCCTTCGCATGCTTTGCTTTTTCTAACGTTGGTTGCGGTAGTGTCAGGATTAGAGATAAAACGTACGATGGCTGTCACTGCCACTTCGCCAGCAAATTTTTTCGACCTCGCAGAAAGATTGTCAAAGAGGGGGACATCATGAATACATCGCAGTCCCAAATTTATCATTGGGTCTTGGGCTTAGTGTTTGGCCTCGGTGGAATTCTGGCTGTACCGGTTCTCGCCCAGCCGGAAAAAAGCACGGTTCCCAGCCGTGAAGAAACACTGCCGAAAACAATCCATCGTAACAGTGGTGGCGCGGTCGCACCCACTGTGCTGGCGGCGCTTGATGAGGATTATCGCATTGGCGCGAATGATGTCATTGAAATCGAAATCGAAGACGCGCCAGAGCTTTCCGGCCCACGACGCGTCAATGCCAATGGCACATTTTTGATGCCGTATTTAGGCCGCCTGACCGCCAAAGGAAAAACACCTGAAGACCTGGCCTTGCTCATCACCAAAGGATTAGACCCGCGATATTTGTCGAATCCGCGTGTGAACGTCGTCGTCAAGCAATACAACAGCCGTTCCTTTTTTATTCAAGGTTCTGTCCGCAGTCCCGGCGTTTACCAGATTGAAGGTCGCCCGACGTTATTGGAATTAGTGACGGTGGCAGGCGGATTAGCTGACAGCCACGCTTCGACCGTTTTTATTATCCGTAAAATAAAAACAACCACGGGCGAAATTGTACAGCCGCCGATTATTGCAGCGGCAGCCAAAGAGCCAACTGCCACGCAACGACCACGCTTAGCTGCTGCGAATACTGAAGCTGTTGTCACCGGCAGTGCCAATGAAACCCTTCCGAAGCTCCCGCAATATGAACTGATCCAGACCAATTTGGCAGGTTTATTGCGTGGTAACTTTTCGCAAAATATGTTTCTGGAACCGGGCGATATTGTGAATATTCCTCAATCCGACATGTTTTTTGTGGCGGGCGAAGTTCACGCGCCAGGTTCGTTTACCTTGCGCGAAGGGACTTCCCTGCGACAAGCAATTGCCCTGGCGCAAGGCACAAATTTCAAAGCCGCGCCAAATCGCACCATTATCTTTCGTGAAAACCCGCAGACCGGAGAACGGCAGGAAATCAAAGTTGACCTTTCTGCTGTCATGACCGGCAAAGCAGGCGATCAAACCATTTTGGCGAATGACATTATCATCGTCCCGAATAGTAAGATGAAATCCATCGCCGCGCCTATTTTGAGTACATTAGGGCAACAAGCAGTACGGTTGCCCATTCGCTATTGAGGCATTAGCCAGTAAGGAACCCTCATTATGACTGAAGAAAAATTACCGCAGGACAGGCTCGCGCCCCCGGCTGATAACGCCATGATTCCGGTGGATTATTATCGGTCTCCACTTGATGCTATCGCCAATCGCTATTATCCCCATGAATTTAATGGCACCGATAATCTGCAATTAGGAGAAATCTGGCGGCGGATTCGTAAACATAAATGGCTGATTTTGGTTGTTGTACTCATCGTGACTTTGGTTGTCGCGGTTGAATCCTATCGCACCAAATCTACCTATCGTGCGACGGCAACGCTTCAGCTTGATTTAGAAAATCGGACGCTCTTTCGCTCAGGCGATGTTTCGATTGAAAGCGAAGAGTACGACAATGCTTATTTGACGGCAGCCGCGATGAAAACCAAAATTCGCTTATTGCAAAGCCGTCCTTTATTGGAAGATGTCGTCGCCAATTTGCAATTGGATAAAAGTGCCCAGTTCATGGACGTGACCCAGCGCAAAAATATTTGGGATTCTGTCCAGACAATTGCCGGACGCGTCAAAGGCCAGGCTCCGCCGCCGCCTTCGTTGTATATCGAAACGCCACCGGCTCCCTCGCCCGAAAATTTGATCGCGCGAACCGCTCAGGAAAGCGCTCGCCTTTCGCCTTATGTTAACATTTTGAGCGGAGCGTTAAGTGCCACGCAGGTCGAAGAAACGCAAATGCTGGCGATTTCGTATGAACACAGCAACCCGACGCTGGCAGCCCAAATCGTCAATACCGCCGCAGAATTTTTCATTGCCCATAATTATCGCAATAAAACGCGGCGTTATAATTCCACCTCCGGTTGGCTCAATTCAAATACGCGCGAACTAAAAAGCAAACTCGAACAAGCGGAACAAAAGCTGGCAGATTTTGCCACTACGCACGGCATCTCTTCGCCCACGAATAATGAAACCTTAGAAGTCGCCAAACTTGGCAAATTACATGGGCAGGTGTTGCAAACCGAAACCGACCGCATCCTGAAACAATCGCTTTACAAAGAAGTGCAGGAAGGACGGCTGGCACAATTGCCCGAATCCTTTGCCGATGCGCGGCTCACGGCATTGCAAACGAAAATAAACGAACTTTCCATTCAATCCGCGCAAAACGTCGGACGCTTCGGGCCGGATAATCCCCGCACACTGGATGTGCAAAAACAACTGGGAGCCTTACAAAAACAGCTTGAAGATGGACGCAAAACATTAGCCGATAAACTTAAAGCGGATTACGAACGCTCCGCCCGTGACGAACAAACGTTACGCTCGGCGCTGGATCGTTCCAAAGCGGAATTAAAATCGGAAGAGATTCAGCAAGGCCAGGCCAATATCCAATTCGGGCTGCTGCAACAAAACGTACAAATGGCCAAAACCCTGTACACGGAATTTCTGCAAAAAACGAATCAGGCTAATATGCAATTAGCCGAGCAACACAACAATTTACAAATTATTGAACCGGCGACGATGCCCGTTGCTCCCATCGGCCCCAATCGTTTGCGCATTATCCTGACGGGTTTTTTGCTCAGCCTGTGTTTTGGCATAGCGTTGGCGCTGACCATTGAATATTTTGATGACACCATCAAAACAACGGACGATATTACGCAATATCTTGGCTTGCCCGCGTTGGCGGCAATTCCTGCGGCGATGTCGCGGCGCTTACGCATCAAATCCCTGCCAGTGTTAGGAGACGGTCAAACAGCGCAAGCCTTACAACGCCCGCTCTTATCGCAACCGGAAACCATGTCAGACAAGAGTGCCTCCTTGTTACGTGAAGCCTATCGTGGTTTGCGTACTTCGATTCTGCTTTCAGCGGCTGGGAATACACCGAAAACCATGCTCTTTACCAGCAGCCAGCCCAGCGAAGGCAAAACCACCACGACCATTAATACCGCCATTTCCCTGGCTCAGCTTGGTCTCTCAGTCGTCGTCATTGATGGAGACTTGCGGCGTCCTTCAATTCATAAAGCATTTGGCATTGATCCCGCCCATGGGATTTCCAGTTATCTCTCCAGCAATATGCGGCTGACTTCGTTGTTGCAAGATTCTTCCGTGCCGTATGTTTCGGTGTTGCCCTGTGGTGTCATTCCTCCGAATCCGACCGAACTGATTAGCTCCGAAAAAATGAAAGCGCTGGTAAACTTGCTAAAAGAGAATTTCGATCACGTCTTGATTGATTCACCACCGCTGACCAACGTAGCCGATTCGTTAGTGCTCTCGACATTAGTAGACGGTGTGATTGTAGTCGTGCAAAGCGGTACGAGCAGACGCCGCGCCGTCCAGCGGGTGCGCCGCGAATTGATGCAGGTCGGCGCCAAAATCTTTGGTGTTGTCCTGAATAAAGTAGACCATCGCAAAAACGGTTATTACGATTATCGTTATTATGCCAGTCATTATTCTTCTTACACCAGCGACAACGAGGATGAAAAGTAAAGTAGAAAAACATTTTCTCATCCACGAAGAACACGAAGGTTCACGAAGGAAGACAGTGAAAAGAGACGACGCGGGAATTTCGCAACTTACAGCGTTTTTGAGCTGAGTGTTCAGCGTGGATGGAATCAATTGCCACTAGCTTCAGCTAGTGGCAGGAAGAAGCTTAAATTCAGAGGCTTCAGCCGAATTTGAAAAAGAATCCTATTCCGAAGAGCTTTAGCTGAAGCTCTTCGGAAGTTGACTTCTCAGAAATTTGGCTCAAGCCTCTGTTCTCTCCTTCTTGCTCCACTAGCTAAAGCTAGTGGCAATTGATTCCCTGAACATTCAATCTAAAACCGCTGTAGGTTTTCTTGTCCCTTCGCCCTATTGTTTTTCTACTTCGTGAACCTTCGTGCCCTTCGTGGATAAACAATTTCCTGTTACCAAAAAAACTATATTTTTCCGCCACACATGAACGAATCAGTCGAAGCCATAAAAATCGGGACGCCAGTTCCCTCCCCCAACCAGACGCCTAAAATACCCGACATTCCGCTCATCAGCATTCGACCTTCGGGTCGCTGGTCAGCGCTGAATCTAAACGAGGTCTGGGCGTATCGTGAATTGCTGTATTTCCTGATCTGGCGCGATGTCAAAGTGCGTTACAAACAAACCGCGCTCGGCGCAGCATGGGCGATTATTCAACCCTTATTTACAACGATTATTTTTACGCTTTTTTTCGGTCGCTTAGCCGGAATCCCTTCCGATGGAATCCCGTATCCGCTGTTTGCGTTAGCTGGATTAATCCCCTGGACATTCTTTGCCAACGCCATCACGAACAGCGGTAACAGCCTCGTCGGTAGCTCCCACTTAATCACGAAAGTTTATTTCCCCCGTATGATTATTCCCTGTGCCGCCGTCGGCGCCGGCGTTATTGATCTCGCCATCGCCTTTGGCTTGATGGCGGTGATGATGATTTGGTACGGCGTTCATTTGTCGGTGAACTTACTGCTGTTGCCCGTCTTGGTATTGTTAACGATGTTGCTGGCAATTGGGATTGGAATGCTGATGTCAGCCTTGAATGTGAAATATCGTGACATCCGTTACGCTTTACCCTTTGGCATTCAATTGTGGATGTTCGCGTCACCAATCATTTATCCCGTGACGTTAGTACCGGAAAAATGGCGCTGGTTATTACGACTGAATCCGATGGCAGGAATCATTGACGGATACCGTTCCGCTATTTTCGGCAAGCCCTTTGATTGGCAAGCCATCGCCATCGCCACCGCCATCACAACGGCAATGCTGGTATATTCCGCCTTTCACTTTCGACGAATGGAAAAGACCTTTGCCGATGTCGTGTGAACCCTGGGAGCGCGTAGCCCTGGGAGCGCAGGCATCCTTGCCTACTGTTTGCGAGCAAAGCGAGGCAAACCCCGTGGTGAGCCAATATACTAAAGATGAAGCGCGTCCTCTCGCCACGTACACGAGCGGCGTTCCACGCGCTCGCAGCAGGCGAGACGCCTGCGCTCCCAGGTTCCTTAAGAAAAAATGAAAACGACTGGAAAAACAAGCAAGTGCCCTGAATGTGGTGGCGTTGTCCGTCCTGGTTTTACGGAACTTGTGTACGAGTTACAGTATCGTGTGCGGATCAGCAATCTCCCAGCGAATATTTGTTCCCAGTGTGGGGAGGTCTTTATTCCTGGTCGCGTAGCGGCGGAGGCCAATCGGCTGGTTAATCGGGTCATCGAAGATGTAGAAAGCTTTGCCCGCAGCCAACCGCAGACTGAGCAGCCCGTCGGCAGCAAAGAGATCGCCATCGCAGTCTGATAGTTTTTCAGTATGAATATGAATCGAATTCTTATTGATCCCGACATTTGTAATGGGCAGCCCTGGGAGCGCAGGCATCCTTGCCTGCCGTTTGCGAGCAAAGCGATGCAAACGTGCGTGGCGAGAAGGCGAATCGCATAAAAAATATACGCAGGTGACGGATGAATCTTGAAATAGTAAATTCAGTCAATGGCGTTCCGATCCGATTGACTGATGAGCGATGGTGGGATCATATCCTGGAAAAGCGTCCTTATCTGAATCGCTACTATGATGAAGTGCTGGAAGCGGTCGAAAAACCGTTGGTAGTGTTGCGCGGTTACAAGGGGACGCTGATCGGAGTTTTGTCGGTAGGCCGAATATCTCCACGTCGTGTACAAAGAACTCAGTGGTGAGGATGGCTTCATCATCACGGCTACAATTGAAAGCGAATACAACAGAGGTTTAGTGATATGGCAATCCGACGAACATTGAAAGTGAATCCGAATCAGTTAATGCTCAGCGCAGTTAATCGGGTGAAAATCCCGAACTTACCCTTTCGTGCCGAATACGATGCAAAAGTGGACACGTTATATTTGCGCTTCCGCGAGGACTTGAAAACTACGCGCAGCAAAAGTGATGTGGTCAAAGGCGTGATTTATGACTATCACGAAAAGACGCTCGTTGGGATAGAGATTCTTGAGGCTTCCGCTTGACGCCTGTGTCATTGCTCAGGTTGATTAACAATATGCCTTTTCTTTGTGTTTTGACCTTCGTGGATAAAATCTTTATTTCATACTCACTTTCTCAAGTATTCATCCACGAAGAACACGAAAGTTCACGAAGGAAAACAGTGAGAAGAGACGACACAGGAATTTCGCAAATTAGGCTTTCTTGTCCCTTCGCTCTGTTGTCTTTCTCCTTCGTGTCCTTCGTGTCCTTCGTGTCCTTCGTGTCCTTCGTGGATAAATCTTATTCCCTTTCTAAATGAAACCAATCATCAGAGTTGCAAACCTGAGCAAACAATATCGCATCGGAGCGAATCAGGCATCCTATTCCACCCTGCGCGATTCGTTAGCAAACGCCGTCACCGCCCCCTTCCGCCGCTTCCGCAACACTCCCCACTCAGCACTCAGCACTCAGCACTCCGACATGATTTGGGCCCTCAAAGACATCAACTTTGAAGTCCAACCCGGCGAAGTCGTCGGCATCATCGGACGCAACGGCGCAGGCAAATCTACGTTGCTGAAGATTCTTTCCCGCATCACCGAACCAACCACCGGCAAGATTGATTTGCACGGCAGAGTCAGCAGCCTGTTAGAAGTCGGCACCGGCTTTCATCCTGAATTAACGGGACGCGAAAACATTTACCTGAACGGCGCAGTGCTGGGAATGAAGCGCGCCGAAATCACCCGCAAATTCGACGAGATTGTTGCATTCGCTGAAATTGAAAAGTTTCTGGATACGCCCGTCAAGCATTACTCCAGCGGGATGTATATGCGGCTGGCTTTTTCAGTAGCAGCTTATCTCGACCCGGAGATACTTATAGTCGATGAAGTTCTGGCTGTTGGTGATGCAGCCTTTCAAAAGAAGTGCCTCGGTAAAATGGGAGACGCTGCTAGGGAAGGCCGAACAGTATTGCTAGTTAGTCACAACATCCCAGCGATTGAAGGGTTATGTTCGCGTGTCTTAGTCTTAGAGACAGGAAGCATCCTCTATAAAGGGGCGACACAGGCAGGAATAGACTATTACTATAAAGGCGCAATGAAAGATAGAAAGCTCTCTTTAGCTGATAGAACTGATCGAGCCGGGGACGGGAAAGTTAAAGTCATTTCATTAAAGATATACGATCAGAAAGGCCAGGAAACGAATCAAGTGGGAATGGGTGAAAGCTTCACTGTTGAATTGCGCTCTGTTGGCAAGGCTCGAAAGGCCATCATAGGGATACTATTTGGAAATGAGTACAGGCAACAAATAATAAGAGGCTACACTTGGGAACAGGTCGCAAGCGAAATTGAGTTAACAGGGGATGATATTATTTGTTGTCATTTTAAAAATTTCCCCATGATGCATGGGACATATAATATTCATACTTGGATCGGTCGCGGAAACAATAGTATCTCTAATAATTGTATAGACCATGTTGAGAATGCTGCCGAATTAGTAATTGTACCGAGAGATATCTTCGGCACTGGAAAGATGATTGACCCTTTAGGAGGTATGGCATTTTGTAGAGGAGAATGGAGTATCAATGACCAGCGTTATATTGGTTATTCTTGAAGATCAAATGTTTAAACTCGATAACCTATCCCTCTAGACAGTTAGTTATTAAAATAAGAAATATTATGACATTTAGCAATAAAACATACCTAACTGAAGGAATTCCTACAACTCAAGAGTATGAATCGTTATTGACTTCAGAGCAATTCAAAGTCATTGAGAAATTCTCAGACTCGTTTTTAACGGCTAATTCAGTGCATTTGTCAGATTATGCGAAAAAGTGGGTAAGAGACCCTCTTCATCAATGGAGCCGACAATGGGAGTATCCTTTTGTTTTTGATAAATGTAGTGATAGTTTTGGCGTAAATAGCAATGATGGTGTACCGAAAGCGAGGCCGCAGAATATATTAGATGCTGGGTCAGGTATTACTTTTTTTCCGTATTTCTTAAGCCGTCAATTTGCATTCGCTGACTTGTATTGTTGTGATTATGACTCTTCCCTGACAGATGTTTATCGAAAAATAAATAGTGAATATAATGCAAACGTGCATTTTACTTTATCAGATTTGCATTCGCTACCTTTTCCTAATGGCTTTTTTGATCTTGCCTATTGTATCTCTGTCCTCGAACATACAGATAACTATGAGGAAATTATTGATGAGTTTTTTAGAGTAATAAAGCCCGGTGGTGGACTCATTCTCACTTTCGATGTGTCTTTAGATGGAGCGGGAGATATAAGCCCTGAAAGAGCCAGAAAACTGCTAAAAGCTTTACGCTGCAAGTTTTTAAGCAACTCTCATATAGACGATCTTGGTTTACTCTTATCAAGGCCATCAAATTTGACTACTAATTATGCTGCAAAAATTGACCAGCAGCTTATACCTTGGAAGCGCTCGCCTTTTATCTACAGAGTGAAAGAAATGCTAAGAAATAAGCATTTGTCTAATTGGCCTCCCCTATACACAGTATATTGCGAGAGCTTTATGAAATTAGGTAAGTAATGCACGAATATATTCGAACGCCTCACTAAAAGATTTTACGCGCCTTATTATTGCAGGACTGTGCAAAATATTAGACGACTTGCCGATCAATAGATATAGCTACGATAGCTAACTCATGAATATATTTTATGTTAATGAAATTGAGCAAACTACAGGATGGGGAGCTGAATATTCTGTTAATAGAAGCTTACAGCTATTAGGGCACACCACATATTGCCTAGACTACCGCAAGAACTATGACCGTTTATACGACGGTTTTCTTCGTACTCCAGAATATGACGTATTTTTTCTGCAACGAGGAGCATATTTCCCGATTAGGTTGATTAAAGCGGTTTCGGTGCCTAAGTTCTTTTGGGCAAGTGAGATTTCAGCCAAAGATCAAGATAGATTATTAAGTAGTGATTTATTCGATCACATTTTCATGCGTACAAATGAATGGATTGAGCGAAGTGCAAACCTTGGATGGGTAGACCCAAAACGTTGCTCGGTGCTATTAAGTGGTTTTGATGAGTCAGTCCATCGCCCGATTCACAATTTGCCCCGCGACATAGATGTTTTATTTGTTGGTACTCTGTCGGCAAGACGACAAAGAATACTTGATGAGATAGGCAAATATTTTTCTATCAAGGCAGTGTCAGCATTTGGAGATGAGATGGTGCGGTATGTTAACCGGTCAAAAATTGTGCTGAATATTCATATGCGAATCAGGGGTTAAATTGACAGGCAAGCGGGTCAAACGAGTAGAATTTGATCTGTGAAAATAACCCTTCAACTCATCGAACTGTATACACTTG
>JAYVZE010000105.1:0-26336 GCA_043783625.1 Blastocatellia bacterium
GCAAGCGAGACGCTCGCGCTCCAGGCGGTTAAAATTTTTTTGTTGCCGTTCGGATGATGGACGCGATATATTTGCCATCGGCTTATCATTAAGATAACAAAGATTTTGCCGTAAACTGTTACTGGCTTGGAATATTCTGATTGTGTTATGTAACGGTTGATTGTTCCGACCCCCAAGAAGTTCTCACAAGCGCCCCGCCCATATTGTTTTTTCCCAAGAGGATCGGTGTCATCATGAAAAAGTATTTCTTCACTTCTGCTTTGTTAGCGCTCTGTGTGTCAGTCGGATTTGGACAGACCGCCAAAACTACGAATAAGGAACAGGTCAAATTGAAGCCGCGTACCGTGCCAACGTTACAAATGGAAAACGGAATTGTGACCAGTAAGATTGATGCCGCCAAACGCGCCAGTACTGGAACCGTTTGCGTGGGCGATAAAATCACCTTTCGCGCTAAAGTTTCCGGCACGTCTGAGGCGCAGCAAATGCCCTTGAAATGGACTGTTTCAACCGGACAGGGAATCAGTGACAGCCTTGGCAATTTTATTTTTGATACAACCGGATTGAATCCGGGAACTTATACCGTCACGGCAGAAGTCCTCGCGCCTTTCAAGGATTGCGAAGGCGGATGCACGGCCTACGACAGCAAAGCCTTTGTCGTGAATGCCTGCCCGACCTGCTTTACGACTCCGACCGTTGAATTGACCAGCGCCGCGAAAACGATTCAACCCGGCGAAACCATTAGCATTTGTTCGACTCCGGTCAGCGGCGGCAGCAACTATGGAAACATTATTCCAAGCTGGACGACGACTGGCGGTTCAATTATGGGCGACGCAACCTGCGCCAAACTTGACACGACAGGCTTGGCTCCCGGCAGCAACGTCACCGTAAAATTAAACTTAAAATCTGATGCGGTGGAATGTGAAGCCAAAGGCTCTATCACTTTCAAAGTCGCGGAAGCCACAGTTGTTAATGCACAGGAAATCACTCCCTGTACGACTTTCAAATTCAACAACGCCCGCGTGGATAATGCCTGCAAATACATCTTGCAGGACGTAGTGCGCAAGCTGGAAGCCGATCCGCAAGCTAAACTTGTGATTGACGGGTATTACAAAAAAGGTGAGAGTTCGACAATTGCCTTTGAACGCGGAAAAAATGTTCGTGATCGCTTAGCCGATGGTTCAGTTGGTGTCACGATTGATGCGAATCGTTTAATCGTCCGACCTTCTGGCGAAACGGCTGACCATCAGGTTCGGATGTACGTTATCCCCTCTGGCGCAAAAATTCCCACGGGAGCAGCGGCAGTCAATGCCGGAACCGTCGCTAAAGAAGTTCATCGTGCGAGCGCACCGCGCCGCCGGTAAGGTTTTGTTCTCAGCTGTTTGTTGATTGATCGCGTAGCTTGAAAAAGCTACGCGATTTTTTTATTGCGGAGCGGCGTACCACGGGTTGTTAGCCTGTGAGTATCGGTTAGTAGTGAGCAATTTCTTTTGGTTCTTTCGGGATTGTCGGTATAATTCTTCTTCTGACAAGATTTCGCTGCTCTACTATTGCTAGTTAGATTTCTTAGCTCCAGAGGAGCGTAATCTTTGTAGAAATTATGTTGATGTTAAATGATGAAGCTCCAGCGGAGCGGCATCTGGAAAGCCGAGATGTCGCTCCGCTGGAGCTTGGAATTCGATTCCATCTTTTTCTACAAAGATTTCACTCTTACGGAGCTTTCTACATTGAATATGAAAAAAATAATTCTTTTCGCGTCGTTCTGTTTTGTGGCATTGACCGTTTTCTCAAACCGATTTGCCTCTGGTAAAACTGACATCACTTATACCAAAAATGTCGCCCCGATTTTTCAGAAGCGATGCGAAGAATGCCATCGCGCAGGCGGTGTAGCCCCGATGTCGCTCATCACCTTTGAAGAATCCAGACCGTGGGCGAAATCCATCCGTGAAAAAGTTGTGAGCCGTGCGATGCCGCCGTTTCACGCGACTGGCGCAATCGGGCGCTATGAAAATGATCCCAGACTCACCGATGAAGAAATTTCCGTGATTACGAAATGGGTAGACAGCGGCGCAGCCAAAGGCAATCCCAAAAGTATGCCCGCCGCAATGACGTGGAAAGATGCCTGGAAAAACGGCGAACCTGATGTCGTCGTCAAAGTGAAAAATCCCTACATCATCAAGCCCGGCAAAAAAGATCATTATGTATTTTTCGTCTTTGATTACGTCTTCCCAGAAAATACGTGGATCAAATCCGTCGAGACCAGACCCGGCAATTTAGGCGCAGTCCATCACGCGAATACGCACGTCGTCCCGCCCGGGTTTAAATCGCCCGAAGAAGGTTTTATCGCCGGAGATTTCGATCCCGGCGCACGCGGCACGGTGATGCTGGCGGGCTGGGCTCCCGGCGTGCAGCCCATCGTATTGCCGCAGGGAACCAGCATTCAAATTCCGAAAGGGATGCGGCTCGGCGTGCAAATTCACTACGCGCCATCCGATGTCGAGCGCGTAGATCAAACCTCCATCGGCATCTATTTCGCCGACGGAACCATCAACAAAAATCTGAAAGTCCTCTTCGGAGATCGCAAAGATTTAGCGATCACTCCGAATGATCCCGCGTACTCGCTAACCTCGACGAAGACCTTTGAAAATGATGCGTTGATTAGATTTTTCCACGTCCACATGCACCTGCGCGGCAAGGCGTACAACTTCCGGTTTACCTTCCCCGATGGTCGCGTCGAAAATGTCTTTGAAGTCCCGAACTACAACTTCAATTGGCAGCGCGTGTATTTACTGAAGGAGCCAATGCGCGTCCCGAAAGGAACCAAAGTAGATTTCATCGGAACCTACGACAACAGCCCGAAAAACAAATTCAACCCCGATCCGGCGCAGACAGTGAAGTGGGGCGAAAAGACTACGGATGAAATGATGCAGGGGAGAATTTTTTATGAATCAGCGGATGAGAATTTGGGGATTCAGGTGAAGAAGGGACGGAAGATTTCGGGTGATTCCGCTAGTAACTAATAACTGGTTAATTGTACAATTTATAAATTACTACTGATTTTAGAGGCGCATGACCAATGTTTTTCATATCAAAGCGGCTAGTTGAAAGAGCAGAAGGGTTTGACCACTTAAAAGAGATTTTAAAAGATAAGAATAAATCTGTAATCATTCATTATTCTTGTGAATCATTCATAACATCTCACGGTAGAACACCAAGAGTTACGTCTATTTGTATTCGCTATCTAGGGACGGCTCATACAAAATCATTCTCAATTCATTTACAGGCTCAGTTTGATAAAAAGGATTTTAATAAACTTTCAGATGCTGACTATGACAATATTGAGAAAAAAATGCTTGATGAGTTTTACGAATTTGCAAAAAAACACAAAGATTTCAAATGGATTCATTGGAATATGAGAGACTCAAACTATGGTTTTGAAGCTATTGCCAATAGATATAGAATTTTAGGTGGCGAACATTTTGAAGTTGATGAGGACAGGAGATATGACTTTCCAAGAATTCTCGGGAAAATTTATACTTATGGCTACGAAGAAAATAAACCTGACGGTAGGTTATTAAATCTTGCAAATAGAAATAGTATTACAATAGTGGACGCATTAAAGGGTATTGAGGAATCAACAGCCTTTGAGAACAAAGAGTATTTGAAATTGCATAAATCAACCCTGAGGAAAGTAGATATAATTGACAGTATTATTGACCTGACATACAAAGATGAATTAATAGTAAATGCAAAGAAGAAAAATATCTACGGACTTACTATTTCTGGGATGATTGAAATAGTAAAGTCCAACTGGATTTTACTCGCCATTTGGACAATTTTATTTTACGTACTTGGAGCAGCAACTGAACCAATAATTCAACGACTTTTTAGAACAGATCGTTAAAAGAAAAACGATTGTTAGCATCGGTGTGGAAAATGTGCGTTGACATGCTTTGGATGAATTTTAGTATTCCTCACTTCTTCCAAGACATAAACAGTCGGTATAAATGTAATGAAGCTCTAGGAATTTTGATTATTTGAATAATTTTCGTGCCTTATAATGCGGCATAGCATTTGGAGTTGACAATGAATAAGAAATTAATTCGATTCGACTGGGCGGTCAAAAAATTACTCCGAAATAAGGCTAATTTTGGCATTTTAGAAGGCTTTTTAAGCGAACTGCTTTTTGACGACATTCGTATCGAGAAAATACTAGAAAGTGAAAGTAATCAGGAAACTGAAGACGATAAGTTTAATCGTGTGGATATTTTGACCCAAAATTCCAAGAACGAACTTATCATTGTTGAAATTCAAAATACCTACGAGATAGATTTCTTTCATCGGATGGCCTATGGTGCATCAAAGGCTTTGACTGAAAACTTGTCACTTGGGCAAGCCTATTCAGAAATCAAAAAAGTAATATCCGTGAACATCGTTTATTTCGATCTTGGGCAAGGAGAAGACTATGTTTATAAAGGTGGAACTAATTTCTTCGGGCTTCACAAAAAAGATACTCTGACTCTTTCTGATAAACAAAAAAAAGCCTTCTCGAAAGAGAACGTATCCGATATTTTCCCTGAATTCTACATCATTAAAGTAAATAATTTTAACGACATCGCTAAAGATAATTTGGATGAGTGGATTTATTTTTTGAAAAACAGTGAAGTTAAAGACGATTTCAAAGCGAAGGGACTGAAAGAAGCGGGCGAAGTTTTGGATTACATGCGGCTTCCACAGGATGACCAATTTAGTTATAACCGCTATCTGGATTATTTGCATTACAAAGCGAGTGAGATACTTTCTCTGAAATCTGAAGCTGAGTATCATGTAAGACAAAATAGAAATGTAGAAATCGCTGAAAATGCGATGAGCAAAGGGCTGGATGACCAAGTTATCGCGGACATTACGGGACTGACACTGTTGCAAATCGAGGAAATCCGAAACAACCTAAACAATAAAATTGAATAAGAAAAATCATTCTTCGACAAGCCTTTTGAGACTCATCGTGGAAGCCCTATCATGAAAATCGAAAGTGTCCACGACCTCTTCCTCATCTTCCCCGAAGATGAACGAATCATCGTTGACGTCCTGCGAGAAATCGTACTGGAATCGTTGCCACCCTACTGCAAAGAAAAGATTTCCTTCAGCGTCCCGTATTTTTACGGACACAAAGGAATCTGCATCATCTGGCCTGCGACGATCCCCAGAGGCGGGATTAGATCGGGAGTCCTTTTCGGCTTTTGGTACGGAAACAGACTTATTGATCAAGATAATTTTCTAACTCACGGAACAAATAAACAGATTTTCTACAAGATATATCAGACGCCGGAAGAAATTGACGACAAGCCGCTCATAAGGCTTTTGAAGGAAGCTATTACATTAGACCTTTCGTTTTCACCTATGCAATCTCACTTAAAAATGGACTGATAGTTATGAACTTCCAAGCACACGCGCAATTTCCACCAACCGAGTGAGGCTCGCCGAGGCATAATCAGTTTGTTCGTAGCGTTGAATCTGTTGCTTTTTTAAGCCCGTCAATTCGCCCAATTTTTCGTGACTTAATCCTTTGCTCAGTCGGGCCTGAATCAATAACTCTGGTAATTTATTTAAAATTCCCAACTCTCGAAGACTTGGTTTTTTCTTCAATAATTTTTCATAAGCTTTAATCTCTGCGGTCAGCGTCTCAATCTGGCTGCGGAGTCCATCCTTCTGCGCCTGAATAATCCGTGGATGCATTCCCGGATGCGCGTCAGGTGCGTCATTAAAAGCCTTGAGCGCAGCCCGTAAGCGGTTGATCTCACCTTTCGTATTTCGATACTGCCAATCATTTTTAATCTTCATACAGCTCTCCGAGTTTAATGCCAATGATGCCTTTGCGAACGCGATTCTGTCGCCGGAACTCAAATTGAAAGAAATCAAGAAAGGTGCGTCCTTCAAGGTCAGCCGGAGTTTGTGCGACAAATAATTCGCCGCCATATTTTTCTTTCATCGCTCGTCGGTTATTCGTGAAATCCAATAACACCGGGTCTAATTTGTCAGGGTCAATCCCTTCACCATCCCAGCAGCCATCGAAATCATTTGGCTCCGCTTTGCGCGTAACGAAGCTGCCATCAATATAAATCGCGGTGCAACCAGCTAATGTCAGACTATCAATCGCTGCTTTGAGTTTTACGAGCAGGATTTGACGCTGAACCGTAAAACTGAAATGTTGATTAAATTCCTCCCAGTTCGTCCAGTGAATGCCGGGCGGCAATAATCCGAATTTTATAAACGGGGAATCATAAGACAATCTTATCGTTGTCTTATGGAATTATCAAGGAATATCTTTTCAGGAGAGAGTCAGCTATTCTCAGGAAGTTTCGTGTATAGCCTGCTTCTGATTTGGAATTGCTTGCCACCCGCAACTTCTGCTGGTAGAAATTTTGTGGTCGAATTGAAACAAGAGAATTCAAAAGCGATGAAACCCAATGCCCGGATATAAAAAATATTTTATCAAAGCGATTAAGATCAATTTCCCGAATAGGTCTGACAGCATCATTGCTAACATAGATAATCATTTCAAAAATATTTCCCCCGATATTCAGTTTGCGAGAACTTCTAAAAATCCAATAGATAAACGCCTCGACTTTTGCGCTTATTTTTTAGCGTTGATAAAAACATTGGACGAACAAGGTGAGAACTTTGAAGCTATCCGAAGAATTTGCCTTGAAGTCGTCACTGAATATGTCAGCCCGAAAAATAAAATCCAGCAATTATTCAAACGACTTCCCGTCAAGCTGACTAATACCTGGTTAACAAATATTTTCTTGCCAGCGTTCCACCGGAAAGTAAGTAAGAATTCAAATGCTGACGGGTTTATTGCCAATATTATTACTGACAAGCAAGAAACTTTCGGACTTGGTTATGGCATTGATATTCTGGAATGTGGGATTTGCAAGCTTTTCCAGAAGCATAACTACGAAAAATATGCTTCGATCCTTTGTGAAGTTGACGAAATGACTTCGAGCTTAGCCGGACTGAAACTGGTCAGAACCGGAACCATTGCCAATGGTGCAAAAAAATGTGACTTCAGATATAAGAAAATTTGAAAGAGAGCAACCTGAGTGAACCCCTTAAATGTCATTGAGCGGGTTTAATTTGAGCAGCGCATCGTTGCGACCTGTAATATAGGGCGAATCGGCACGATAAAGCATTAATCCTTCGCTGCCTGCGAAGTGATTTTTCTGATGCGTTCAAGCAGCTTTGGGTTCAAGCATGAGTCCGTTGCCAGTATTTTTGATGAACGTTTTTTGACCAGCTCCAAAAACGCCCTTGCTTGATGTTGGCATCTGCTTTTTCCCATAACGGTTTTTGCAAATAAATTGAATCGCCGCCGCCTTCGTCAATCACCAGCATTAATTCATGGTCATAACGGGCAACAGGTTCCTTGCCTTCAATTTCGGCAGCCACGTTAGCGGCGGCTACCATTCCTTGCAGCACTGCCATGTGTCCCATTTTCGGCCCGAGAAAATTCACGCAATCGCCTGCGGCGTACGTCCGGGCTGCGCCAGTAACTTTCATGTGGCGGTCTACGCGAACATAGCCATTCGGATCAGTAATGCCCGTATACATTGCCGCGCCCGGCCCGGTGAAGGGCGGTAGCAGCATTAACAAATCGTAATCTATCGTCTGACCTGTTCTCGATTGAAGGCTGGTTTGTGTCACTTCCTGAATCGGAAAATTCGGAGTGAAATTGACGCCGTGTTCGTCCAGTGCTTTTTGCAATTGCGGGACGACTTCCTCGCCGCCGAGCTGACCACCTAATGGCTCAGGGCTGACGATAGTAATTTTACATTGCTCGCGCTCACCACGATCTTTCAGCATCCGATCCAGAGCGAAAGCGGTTTCAAAAACGGGGACGGCTAAGCGAGAATCCGCGCAGTATCCCAACACTGCATGACCACCATGAAAATTTTTCAAGGCCTCACGAAACCGGAGGGCAGAGTTGACGGTCAGCAAATGATGACCGTAGGTGTAGAAGCCTCTGATTTCTTCAGTCGCCAGTCTGCGCCCCAGGGCGAACACCAGGTAATCATAGGGGATTTTGCCTTCGACTTCGCCATGCGGAACAATGACGCAATTGTTATCAAGGTCAGGGTAGGCAACTTCAGCGTGAATAAATTTAATGCGCCGATCCAGCATGGCTTCGCGCAGGTCGTAGGTGAGATCACTGATTTCGCATTGACCAAACGCCAGTTTGACGAGCGCGGGATAAAACACAAATTCACGGTGTTGTGATACCAGCGTTATTTGATGCTCTGTGCCTAATCGCTTAGCCAGAGCTTCGGCTGCGACGACACCCGCAAAGCCGCCTCCTAAAACTAAAATGTTCGCCATGTTTATTTCTCACTTTCCAGCAACGGACGCTGACGGATAATTTCGACTGAGCATTTCGCATGCGACGCGATGGCTTGCGAGACGGAGCCAAGCAGGAACCGTTTGAAGCCACGATAACCGTGCGAACCAATCACAATCAGGTCGGCGGCCCACTCATCCGCTTCGTGTAAGATTGTTTCCTGAGCCTGTCCGGTTTTCATGTCGGTGGTGATTTCCAAAACCATTCCGGCTCGTTCACGCAAAATTTTGACGCTTTTATCAATGGCGGCTTTCGCTTTTTCGCGTTGCGCTTCATCAAGCTGAGAGTAATAACTGTCAGGCAAAGCCCAGGTTTCCGTCGTCGGTACAAAGGGTAATTCTGACACGGAAAAGACTTTGACGACAGTTCCAACCGGCCACGGTCTGTCGGCGACAGATTTGACTGCTGCATCACTGCATTCTGACCCATCAACGGCTAGTAATATCTTCATAGTCATATCTCCTGCGTATCGTTATTTATTTTTTACTGCAAGTAACTCGACAAAAATTTTAATGCAAGTGTTATGCCGTTGGAATCCGGGATGGTTTTGACAGTTGAATTGAATTCATTGGGGATTTTTACGCAGCTGATTGCGAGGTTTTCCTCAGTTGTTTTGAAAATTTATTAAGTACAGTTCATGTGGGGCGGGTTCTTTACCCGCCCTTGTTTGCCGAGCATTAGATTGGCGGGTAAAGAACCCGCTCCACAATTCTATTTCCCCTTGCGCTGCACCAGTTTGGTGATTTCTACAATGATGACGGGGACTACGACAGTGAGTGCAATGACTGCCCAATCCATTGAATTTGGAGGCGTGAGAGCCAACGTCTGCGCCAAAAAAGGCCAATACAACGCCAGGAATTGCAGTCCGATAACTATCACTGTTGCCGCCCAAACGAATGGATTAGAAAAAGGCTCAGTAAAGGCCGAGCGTGTCCGCGAACGACAATTAAATGTGTGCCCTAATTGCGAACCCACCAGCGCGAGCAGTGCAATTGTCCGCGCGTGAACGCCTGCGCCATACCGTTGCAAGCTCCAGCTATAAGCCACCAGAATAATCACGGTCAGCATCAGAGCCTGCCAAAAAATTAGGATGAGAAGGGGACGTGATAATAAAGGTTCTTGTGGTGAGCGCGGCGGACGTTGCATGACATCTGCGCCGCCCGGTTCGACGGCTAACGCCAGAGCGGGGAACACGTCCATCAGCATGTTCAGCCACAGAATTTGTAATGGGAGCAACGGTAACGGCCAACCTGCTACGACGGTTGTAAAAATTACCAGTACCGCCGCCAGATTTTTTGAAAACATCAAATGCACAAACTTGATGATGTTGGCGTAAATAGTGCGTCCGCCCTCGATGGCTTTGATAATAGTCGCAAAATTATCATCAGCTAGGACTACGTCAGCGGCTTCTTTGGCGACTTCAGTCCCGCGTGCGCCCATCGCAATACCGATGTTGGCGCGTTTCAGTGCGGGCGCATCATTGACGCCATCGCCAGTGACGGCAACGATTTCCCGGGCATTTTGCAAAGCCGCAACAATTTGCAATTTGTCTTCGGGAGAAACTCGTGCAAAGACATCGGTAGTTCGTGCAAGTTCAGCAATTCGGGCTTCGTCTGCGCCAACCAAATCCCGCGCATGTAAAACGATTGGTTTCGCCTCGCCACTTAATTTTAATTCTTCAGCGATGGCGCGTGCAGTATTGATTTGATCGCCTGTCAGCATCACTACGCGGATGCCGGCGGCGCGTGCTTGTTGAATTGCGGCGGGAACTGCTTGGCGTGGCGGATCGCTCATTCCGACGAAGCCGAGCAACGTGTAATTATGATCCGGTTCAGAAGTGGTAAATGTCTTTTCGTCCTGAGCTGCCAGCGTTTTTTCAGCCAATGCCAGTACTCGCAACGCTCGATCCGCCATCTCTTCGTTAATCCCTGAAAAGAGTTGACGAGTGGAATTATCAAGCGGCACATTTTTATCTCCCGCCGCGTAATGCGAACAAAATGGCAGCACCGCCGACGGCGCACCTTTCAAAGCGATTAAGTATTTTTTTTCAGGAGATTGATGCAGCGTCAGCATGCGTCTGGTATCTGCGGCAAAAGGAATTTCAGCCAGCTTGGGATATTCCACTCGAAGCTGTTCGATCTTCACTCCCAATTTGTGTGCGGCCAGTAATAAAGCAGTCTCCGTCGGATCGCCAACGGCTTGAGCTTCAGCCTGTGTTGGTAGTGCAAAGGAAGCTTCGTTGCATAAGATGCAAACCCGCAGAGCGCGTATCAGCAATTCATCTTGTGCGGGAATGCTTTCGTCCGGTTTTATGACTTCGCCGTTGGCCAAAAAATATTCGCGGACAGTCATGCGATTTTCTGTCAGTGTTCCGGTTTTATCGGTGCAGATGATCGTCGTACTTCCTAGCGTTTCGACCGAAGCCAGACGGCGAACAATGGCATTCTGCTTCGCCATCCGCAAGACGCCTAACGCTAAAATCAAAGTCGTAACAGCGGGCAACGCTTCAGGAATTGCCGCTACCGCTAAGCTAATACCGACCTCTGCTATTAGCCAAATATCGTAACCGCGCAGCCATCCTGTGCCTACGACAGCCGCACCAATAACAAGGACAAGATAGACCAGCCTGCGCCCCAGCTCATCCAAACGGCGTTTGAGCGGAGTCGTTTCATTCGGCGCATTGGCCACCAATTGACCGATTTTCCCCAGCTCGGTTGCGCTCCCGATGGCAGTGACGAAGGCCTGCCCATGTCCGGCCACAACCGATGTTCCCAGATACAACATGGAACTGCGTTCAGCCAGCGGAGCAGCGGGCATGACCGGAGCGGAGGATTTCTCGACCGCCGCACTTTCTCCGGTGAGCGCGGATTCTTCGAGGCGTAAATCTGCGGAGTCTATCAAACGTAAATCTGCCGGAACGGCGTCACCGGCATTCAAAATTACAACATCGCCCGGCACTAAATCAGCCGCTTCAATGATCGTTTCGATGCCGTCACGCCGGACACGTACGGTCACATGCGTTTGTTTTCTCAATGCCTCCAGCGCCCGCCCGGCCTGCCATTCCGTCGCGAATCCCACGACTCCGTTGAAAAGTAGCACCACTAAAATTGCGATGGCTTCGACGTAGTCAGCAGTGGACCAGGCGATCAATGACGCAATCGCTAACAGGGCAACGATCAGGCTCACAAATTGCTGTAATAATATTTGCCACCACGGCGAGTTACGAATTATTTGCAGCGTATTGCTTCCACCTTGAGTGCGACGTTCGGAGACAGTTGAGGCCGACAATCCCGTTGTCGCATTGGATTGCAAGGCTTGTTCCGTCTCAGCGACAGTTGTGCTATGAAAGGGCAGGTTTTTAGACTGGTTAGGTTTGGTTACGATCATCGTTGGAATCTCATTAGTAAACTCAAGGGAACTTTTCCCGTTAGGATATAGAGCAATCGCAATGCCAGTAGTAATTGACTGTATTTTTTAGATTTTACTAAGATTATTTTTTTGAAGAAGATAAGCCGGGTGGGAATGATTTCAGATTCATGTTATACAAAATGACATGGTAAGAACTAGCAAGATGAGCATGGGGTAATTAACTCGACCCCCGTTCATTCTGTTAAAATATTTTTTAACAGTAAGGTTTTAGTTATGTCATTAAGATTTGGAATCGTTGGCGCCGGAATGATCGGCAAAGTTCACGCTGAAGCTATTGCCGCCATCCCTGAAGCAAAACTTGTCGCGGTTTACAGTCGAAATATCAATAGTGCTTCAGCACTTGCTGCAAAATATAATGCACAAGCGTTTGATGATTACGATAAATTTTTATCGAACTCTGAAATGCAAATTGTGTGCATTTGTTCGCCGAGCGGAATGCATCTTGAGCACGGCAGAGCCGCAGCCGAAGCAGGGAAGCACATCCTTGTTGAGAAACCAATTGAAACAACTTTGGCGAAAGCGGACGCTTTGATTGCGGCTTGTCAAAAAGCGAATGTCACGCTCGGCGTAATTTTTCAGTCCAGATTTCTGGAAGCCGTTCAGACGGTCAAAGCTGCCGTAGACGCAGGCAAACTTGGCAAGCTATTTCTCGCCGATGCCTATATTAAATGGTATCGTGCGCCGGAATACTACGCTGGATCGTGGCACGGTACGACCGCACTTGATGGCGGCGGAGCCTTGATAAATCAGGCGATTCATACGATAGATTTATTGCGTTGGATCGCTGGTGAGGTGGATTCAGTTTTTGCGATGAAGAGTGCGTTGCGCTATCCACAGATCGAAGGCGAAGATACTTTGGTGGGAAATATTCGCTTCAAAAACGGAGCGTTGGGCGCAGTCGTCGCGACGACTTCCGTGAAACCCGGCTTCAAGCGGAGGCTGGAATTGTCAGGCGAAAACGGCACTATAATTCTCGATGGTGATGCCATTGGAACGTGGATGATTGATGGTGAAGACGCCTCAGCCGGCGGACAAGCGCAGTTGACGGATGGTTCATCGAACCCGGCAGCGATTTCCAACGAAGGACACCGGATGCAAATTGTCGAGATAATGAATGCCATTAAAGAGAATCGCGAACCTTCAATCAATGGTCACGAAAGCCGAAAATCGCTTGAATTGGTGCGAGCCTTATATGAATCGGCGGAGAGCGGGCAGGTGGTTTATCTTTAAGAGATTGTAGAATATCCGAAAATGGGATAATATCTAAATATGGCAACTACCTCCATCCAAGCTACCCTTTTCGGCAAAGTAGAGCTTCCATCTTCAAGGCGAGTTCAAGGTGGCATTGCTACCAGTGACGTGACGCAGTCTGCCTATATTTCCGGCAATGCTGAGGTTTTTCCGCAAATCTTAGACCTTCATGTTCCTGTCGGCTCAAAAGTGGCAGATGTTACATTTGGTACAGGTGTTTTTTGGAAGAATGTGGATGTAAGCAAGTACGATCTTCTTACTTCAGACATAGCCACTGGAATTGATTGTCGAAAACTTCCTTACGAAAACGAAAGCTTTGATGTAGTTGTGCTTGATCCTCCCTACATGGAAGGTTTATTGAGAAACAATAAAGACCATAAAGCCGGTGGGGGGTCACACTCTGCTTTCCGTGAGTACTACTCGAATGGTGACGAAGTCAGTCACGAGGGGCCGAAATGGCACGGAGCCGTCACTGATCTCTATTACAAAGCGGGGGCCGAGGGGTTTAGAGTTTTGAAAGATAACGGAGTTTTTATAGTCAAGTGCCAAGACGAGGTTTCGGCGAATCGGCAGTGGCTTACCCACGTAGAAATTATTAACCACTACGAAGGGCTTGGCTTCTATACAAAGGATTTATTTGTAGTGGTTCGGCAGAACAAAGCGGTTATTGCTCGACTCAAGAAACAAGTTCATGCAAGAAAAAATCACAGCTATTTTTTAGTCTTTGTAAAAATTCCGAAAGGGAAAAAAAGCATATCCATGAGAGGCTAATTATTTCTCAGCCACAAGCTCATCAAGCAATTTGAACGGGTTTTCAGTAAATGGCGACTGAGGAGGCCAAGTCACAGGAACAAGGGAAGCGATCAACTGCTTTCTTTGCGTTTCGGTGTATTTCTTAAAATGGGAAGTGGGCAAGTCGTTATTTTTTGCAAAAACAAATCGCCATTTCTCACCAAATGCAAAACAATTTACTGCTAATAAATCAAATTCACCCTTTAACAACAGCGTTGTATTAAGCTCAGTTCCATCTGAAAATTTTACAACCCTTCTATCACTTCCATCAACTTGTGATTTTCCAGCCCACTCATCTTCCCCAAGTTTTTTAACCATCGCAGTTTGTAGGCTTTTAACCTCAATTGTTAATACCTGCCCCTTGTAGACAATACGGCGATCTCCTTTTTTGCTTCTATCGTGGTCGTCATCCTTACCTTTCCCAGTAATTTCAGGATGATCTAAAAATGCATCATGAAATTTTTTCTCTGCCACATATCCAAGCATCATGCCCCTCAGGCTTGGGTTCTGGTCAACGAGATCAGTCAATTGTTCTTCAGTAATTCCCCATCTTTGGAGGATTGATCTTTTATTTGTCATCTGCCTTTCCTAGCTTCTTCAAAATTGATTGGGGCATAATGCCAAGAGCTTGGCAAACCTCAACGAACTCAATAACATCTAGCCTCCTTTCGCCACTTTCGTATTTGGAAACAAACGACTGAGTTCTCTCAAGGCGAAAAGCCACCTCCTGCTGAGTCAGTCCGGTTTTCTGCCTGGCATTAACTAGAGCTTTTTGGAAAGTGTTGTATCGCGGATTCCTTTGCATGTAATTATTGTCTATCCTGTTTTAGAATATCCCAAACTGGGATTACTTGTCCGGTTATCCAGAAGCTTCTTGAAGGTTTGAGAAGTTACACTTTTATGCGGTAGTTTTACTGATAGAAGGTGCCAAGATTTGTTTGACGTTTCTTCACAAATACGCGACTTACTGTTATCCTAACGGCGGTTCCAATCTCCACACAGGTTAATGAAAATATGAAAAATAAATTCCGCGTAGCTACCTCTACATTTGTTGTGTTCACACTGGTCATTGCCGCTTTGGGCATCGGGTATTTAGTTGATGCCCGTGAAAAAGTGAAAAGCGCTGAAGCGATGACCAAAGCCGCGACAAAGTTATTATCTTTATTAAGTGCCGATCAAAAAGCCAAAGCTACTTTTGCCATGAATGATGCAGAGCGTCAGAACTGGCATTTCGTTCCGCTGGATCGTAAAGGCTTAACGCTTAAAGATATGAACGATGCGCAGAAAGCGGCAGCGATGGAGCTTTTAAAAGCTTCGCTCAGTCAGCGTGGAAATTTCAAGGCGACTTCGATTATATCTCTTGAACCTGTTCTGCAAGTCATTGAAGGACCAACTCGCCGGTTCCCGCGCGATCCCGGACTTTATTATGTCTCTATTTTCGGAGAGCCGGGCAAAGGTGATTGGGGCTGGCGTTTTGAGGGGCATCATCTTTCACATAATTTCACGATTATCAAAGGTAAAGTGGTAGTCGAAGCACCTGCTTTTTACGGTACGAATCCAGCTGAAGTTTTTGCCGATGTTCCACAAAAAGGACTGCGTGTTTTAGGAGCTGAAGAAGACTTGGGAAGAGGCTTAGTAACTGCGCTGGACGAGAAGCAGCGCAAGATGGCGATTTACGACGCGAAGGCTCCAGGCGATATTTTGACGCTGGATCATAAGGAATCCCAGCCACTCGAAAAGCTTGGTATTAAAGCCTCTGACCTGAATGGAAAGCAGTTTTCAATGTTGGAAAAACTGGTTGAGGAATACGTCTCCAACGTGCCTGATGATGTGGCAGGAGCGCGACGCGCCAAGTTTAAAGCAGCGAAAAAAGAGGAAATTTATTTTGCCTGGTCGGGTGCGATTGAGCGTACGGATAAATCGTATCAGCTTGATGCACGTGACTTAGCTCCAGGTGCGCCACGTCCAAACCTGACGGGGAAATTGCAAGGGCATTATTATCGAATTCAAACACCAACTTTTCTGATTGAGTACAATAATACGCAGAATAATTCAAACCATATTCACTCCGTCTGGCGCGATTTTAACGGAGACTGGGGACGCGATTTGTTAGCCGAACATTATCGGGAATTCCCGCATAATCAGGTCGCTTCTGCTGAAAAAAAAACGAAATAGATGGCGATGTCAAAGTGACGGGGCTTGATCTTGGCGTGATGGAAGTTAGAGATACGGTTCTGGCTGCTTCTGCCAATCTGAAACCCGTAATTACTTATATAGAAAAAGCCCGATACACAATTGCGGCAAGAGATAGCGGTGTAGAAGGAACAGTACTGCTTAGTGCTATCTTTAGGGCAGATGGGACGGTTACCGATTTAAAAGTTATTCGCGGATTGCCACTAGGTTTAAATGAAGAAGCAATGCGTGCTGCCGGCAAAATAAAATTTAAGCCTGCAATCAAAGATGGAGTTCCTGTGAGTGTGCGAATGTCTATGGAATTTTCCTTTAATTTACTGAGAAGAAATTAGAAATGTGAAGCCACTTCCAATTGATGCTTACCTTCAAAGTATCCAAAACCACTTAGAGAGTTTTTCGAGTGTTATCGTCGAAGCTGCTCCCGGAGCTGGAAAAACTACCCGAATTCCTCCGGCTCTTTTAGATTCTAAAATCTCAAAAAATCAACAGGTTTGGGTCTTGGAACCGCGTCGCTTAGCCGCCCGGCTTTCTGCCAATCGGATCGCGCAAGAGCGAAATGAGGAGCTTGGGAAAACCGTTGGCTATCAGGTTCGCTATGAAAATCATTCCTCCGCGCAGACGCGATTATTGTTTCTCACGGAAGGATTATTCACCCGAAAACTCATCCACAATCCAAATCTGAACGGGGTCTCCGTCGTCATCCTTGATGAATTTCATGAGCGAAATTTGCAGACTGATGTAGCTTTGGCTTTGCTGCGTCGGTTGCAGATGACTTCGCGTCCTGACCTGAAAATTGTCGTGATGTCGGCCACCATGGATTGCGCTTCGATTAGCCATTATTTAGGGGATTGTCCAATCATTTCCTGCGCCGGAAAATCTTATGATGTTGAAATAAGCTATCTGGTGGGGACGAGTAATTCGTCCGTAGCGGAACTTGTGCAAGCTGCGGTAACTAAACTTGTTAGCGATCAGTTAGAGGGAGATGTTTTAGTCTTTTTACCGGGCGCGGCTGAGATTCGAAAAGCGTCAACTGCGCTTGAAACCATAGCGCGAAAGGAAGGGATTTTACTCACCAAATTACATGGTGAGCTTGCTGCTGCTGAGCAATATAATGCACTATCTCCATCCTCACAGCGCAAGATAATTCTCTCCACCAACGTCGCTGAAACCTCCATTACAATTGAGGGGTTGAGTGCCGTAATTGATTCAGGATTAGAACGAACGGTAGAGCATTCCAAATGGTCGGGTTTGCCTATTTCTTCAATTCAGCGAATCAGTCAGGCCTCTGCCCGGCAACGTGCCGGACGTGCGGGAAGAACTCGTGACGGGAAATGTATCAGGCTCTATTCTGAAATGGATTTTTCGTTGCGTCCTGAGTTTAGAGTCCCGGAAATTTTACGCGCGGATTTGTCTGGTATTATCCTTGAACTGTTAGCGCTTGGTTTTGATTTTCAAGCACTGGACTGGTTTGAATCTCCAGCAGATTCGCAACTTGAATCTGCTTTGTCCTTGTTGCGTTCGCTGGGTGCGATTGAGTTTTCAACTAAGATTTCCAGTCTCGGAAAAGAGTTAACCAGGTTTCCGCTTCATCCTCGCCTGTCATGCCTTTTGGTTGAAGGAATCAAAGTTGGAGTTCCACGCGAAGCGGCAATCCTTGCTTCGATAATAGCCGAACAAAAAATAAAGAAATTTGAAATTTCAGCCGATAGAAAAATTTCCTCAATAAACCTACTTGACCAACTGGATCAGTATCTGGAGCTGGAGAAGGCTAATTTTGCTCCACGCAGTATGGATAAATTCTCTTTCGACGCTGGCGCGGTGTACTCAGTCAAAAGATCAACGCAGCAATTAATGCAAATCCTGAGACATGAATCCGATGTTCAGGTTCGCGCCTCAGAATTGACTCTGATGAAAATATTAGCCGCAGGATTCCCGGATCGAATTGCAGAATTATATCAGTCTGATAACGCGAAGGGTCTTACTGTTCGGCGAAAAGTGAAGCTCTGTGATGGTCGTTTTATTGAAGGGCGATTTTCGGAGGAGAACTCCGATTGGATTTTAGCGATTCAGGTCAGTGAGAATTTGAATAGTTCGGTCGCATTTATTAATTCTTATGTTCATCTTAATTCCGACCTGATCTTTGATCTTTTTTCTACTCAGTTGGCAGAAACTACGGAAGTCTCGTGGCATGCAAAACGCGAGCTGGTCGAAGAGATAAATCGGCTTCAGTATCGTGAGCTTGTTTTGCTCGAAAGCAAATCGGCAGCCAGCAGCAATAGGGAAGTCTCGCTTTTACTCAGTCAGCAATTAAAGCTGACAGGGCTTTCGCGTTTTACTGGAAAAGATAAACTTGATAGTCTCAATGCACGAATGAAATTTCTAGTTGACGATTCAGTGTATTGTCCGATTGAAGAAGATGAAGCGAAACTATTTGAAATTTGTGAGGGGAAGGTTTCATTTCGTGAGCTTCAGGAAGTATTATCTTCAGTCAATTTTCAATACTTATTCTTTACTTCACAGGAAATTTCGGGGCTGGAAAAAAATGCCCCGGAACATTTACTCCTCAGAAATTCCAAGCGAACAACTGTTCATTACGTTGAAAGCAAAACTCCTTTCTTACAAGGTTACATTCAGGATTTTTTTGGAATTGCAGCAACGCCAATGCTCTTAAAAATACCATTAGCCCTTAACCTCCTCGCACCGAATAAGCGTATCGTACAGATTACCAGCGACTTACCAAGTTTTTGGAAAAATATTTACCCAAAACTCCGAATGGAAATGAGCCGGAACTATCCAAAACATTATTGGCCTCTGGATCCACTGACTGCTCCACCGATATTATTAGCCAGGAATGTAAAGTGATTGAGCAGTATTCTGCAAGAAATAAGGGCACCTCTTAGAATCAGGGCACAGTTTTTGGGGATAAAAAATAGAGAAACACGTTGTAACTATCCGAATTCCTCAATTACGGTCATCAGTCTGATAACGAATAGTGTGAGAATGTAATAATCTCCAGCAAGAAAAAAGCTCTCGCTTACCAAGCGAGAGCTTTTTTCTTGCTGGAGATTTAATTTTAGATTATGGCTTATCTGTCGTACCTGTACTTCCACTGCGCTTCAACGTGGGGCGTTCATTTTTTTCCGGTGTCGTCGAAGGTGTAGTGGTGGTTCCTTCAGTTCCTGTGCCGGTTGCATCTGGATTAGTTCCTGAAGGATCAGCCGGTTGACGGCGTTTCAGCGTTGGGCGCGTCGTATCTTTTTCAGCACTGGTTCCACCAACTCTTGCACTGACGCTCTTCGCGTTAGTGATTGAAATCAAGCGATTCTTCACTTTGGTAAAATCTGAAGTATTCAGCGTGTATTCGCTTCGATCAGGAAATCTAACCAGCAGAGCTTTTACTTTATCAATCCGATCATCAACGACAGGATGTGTACTGAAAATCTTCGCCATCGTTCCAGGTTTTTTCTTTTCTTTGGTTTGGAGCTTTTCAAAGAAAGTCGCCATTGAGTTTGGATCGTAACCAGAAGCCCATAAATATTGGATCGCCAGCATGTCAGCCTCTTCTTCAGCACCGCGTGAGAATTTAAGGAAAGTCAGCGGGATTGCTAAATTGGCGATTTGAGAAATTGCGTAACCTGCCCAGCCTCCTCCAAAGATATACAAGGGAAGTGAACCCCATTGGACAAGCTGCCCTTTGGTGTCTTGTTCGACTCCGTGTCGGGCTGCGACGTGAGCAATTTCGTGAGCCATTGGTCCTGCCAACTCAGACTCATTTTCAGCCGCCAGAATTAATCCTTTATTGACATAAAAGAATCCGCCAGGCAGGGCAAACGCGTTCACGTCATCTGCTTCCAGCACTTTAATTGTGAAGGGAACTTTAGCGTCTGAATGAAGAACCAGATTTTGTCCCAGCCGATTGATGTATTCAACAATTACAGGGTCTTCCACAAATTTGGCTTCGCGGTCAACTTCAGCCGACATTTTCCTGCCCAGCGCAACCTCTTTATCCAAAGAGTAGAAATTCATCTGACCTTTATTAATATCGCGCTTGCCGATGAGTTCAGGATTTTCTTTGGCTGAAAGCGCATTCGGGGCGGGTGATGGTTGTTTGTCTTGTTTGGTTTGAGCGATTACATTTGTTACGGAGCTAAATGCTAGGCTTGAAGCTACCAGCAAGCTGCTAAATTTTGATATTGACCTCATAACTCTCTCCTCGTTTTTAGACCTTGGGCGGAAAACAGAAACGTACACATAGTATAAACGTTTTTGATGCAAGAAGTGTGACAAGAGATTACCAAATATTAAATAAATAATAAAAAAAATCCCTGCTGTGATTATTCATACAGCAGGGATTTTGGTTGTATTTCGGGAACACCTGATTTTATGGTCGTTTGGGTCGGTCATCTTTTTTACCTTTCTCATTATCACGGTTGTCATTTGGCTTTTCTCGCTCTTTAATTCTTTCTGGAGGTTTTTCTTTCTTTTCACGGCCACGATCCTGCGCGATGCTGACAGTCGAAGCCCCCAAGCTCAGTCCAATAATTAGTAATATATTTGCGAAAGTCTTAATCATCGTTTTCTCCCGATAGGGGGAAGTCCCAAGTTCTTCATCCATCCTTCAAGTTCGAGACCTTTTCTCGTCCACGCAGATTATAACTGCAATCGTAATGCCAAGTGTAATGAAAATCTGTCAAAGCATCGTAAGTTTAATAATAGCAAACCTTTGATGTTTGAAGCGGGAATAACGTTGGATCGGATTGTGAATGAATACGTGCGGCTGTCTCAACGATTTGGTGTACTTAATTCCTGGGTGGAATAAGCTGATTTATACCATGCCGCGCCTGTAGACTTGTTGGCGCGGCTACGGTTATTCTATTCCGCTCTTCTTATTTTAAGAGACTGTTTCCTTCTCAAAGTAGAGGTAAAAATAGACGGCAAACCCGAAGTCGGTGGCATTAGTTGAGACCAGTTTCCAGCCAGTTTGCGCATATTCATCTAGTTTTCGCTGAATATCTGTTATTGAAGATTTGGCTATGTGTTCTTTATCCAATGTAAGTTTCGAGTAATAGATGAGCGCTTCTACTTTATATTGTTTCATTTGAGACCTGAAGGTTTACTCTATTGGTAGCTGAGGGCTGCAAATAAAGTTAAGGCAAGTAGCTGCAACATTTAAAGAATGTAATCTAACTACTTGCCTGACTTGCTAAAAAGCTTTTGCGTAAAATGATAACTAACCGAAAAGACTGACAAAAAAAGAATCGTCGGCGTGCCGACTCGTTAGACTTTTTCGCCGCGCTTTCTCATCTCAGCGACGACCACTTCGATTCCGTTTTTATCAATTGTTTTAATTCCGCGTGCAGAAACTTTTAATCTGACGTAGCGATTTTCGCTGGGCAGAAAAAAGCGATGTGATTGAAGATTCGGTTCAAAGCGTCGTTTGGTACGATTGTTCGCGTGCGAAACGTTATTTCCTGCCTGAGGCTTCTTTCCGGTTACTTGACATACTTTAGCCATGGTTGTTGATTTCCTTTTCTCAAACTTTTCAATAAAGATAATTGCTCTAAAATAAAGCGAGCAATATAGCAGAACCTTCGGAGAATTGCTAACTGTTTTCGGAAGAGTCCGCCGCCCCTTCAAAAAATGATAATTGATTGATTTTGGCACTAGGTTTTTTCAGGTGCTTTGCAAATTTTGGTTTCCCTGTCAGGTCGAGTTCGTTCAATTCCAGATTGGTCAAAATCTCTCTCGCTCTCTCAACGACGGATTTTGGAAGGCCTGCTAATTTGGCGACATCAATCCCGTAACTCTTACTCGCCGTCCCTTCAATCACTTTTCTGAGGAAAATAATTTCACCGTTCGATTCAGAAACGGCAACCTGATAATTTTTTACACCCGGGCGCAGTTTTGATAGCTCCGTCATTTCGTGATAATGCGTAGCGAACAAAGTCTTCGCCGAATGAAAAGAATGATCGTGTAAATATTCCGCAATCGCCCATGCAATCGAAAGTCCATCGAAGGTCGCCGTTCCTCGCCCGACTTCATCCAATAAAATCAGGCTGCGCGGCGTCGCAGTATTTAAAATATTTGCCGTCTCGGTCATCTCCACCATAAACGTCGAACGCCCACGCGCCAGATTGTCTGCTGCGCCAACGCGAGTAAAAATCCGATCCAACAAAGCCAGTCTTGCCGAAACTGCCGGAACAAAGCTTCCCATTTGCGCCATCACGCAAATCAAAGCCGTTTGCTTTAAGTAGACAGATTTTCCGCCCATATTCGGACCGGTAATTATTAACAGACGATCCGTTGTATTGTTGATGTGCAGATCATTCGGAACAAATCTTTCACCCAACGATTCGACGATTGGATGGCGTCCCTGCTTGATTTCGATTTCGTCGCCTTCGTGAAGCTGAGGCCGCGAATATCCTTTTCGTGCGGCGGTTTCTGCCAGCGCAGTCGTCACGTCAATCAATGCTAAAGTTTTAGCAACGCCTTGCAGACGACGCACTTCATTCGCTAATTTGATTCGTATTTCTTTGAATAATTCGATTTCCAATTCGATGATTCTGGCTTCCGCTCCCAGCACTTTGGTTTCGTATTCTTTCAGCTCAGGCGTCGTGTAACGCTCCGCGTTCACCAGCGTTTGTTTGCGTTCGTAATCCTCAGGAATTTTGTCGCGGTTGGCGTGACTGATTTCGAGAAAATATCCAAAAACATTATTGAACTTAACTTTCAGCGAATTAATTCCGGTGCGCCCGCGCTCGCGCGCTTCAATGGCGGCGATGTAACTTTTGCCGCTGTGCGCCAGATTTCTGATCTCATCTAATTCAGGGCTGAAGCCGTCGCGGATGATTCCCGGTTCGTTGGCGGCAGCGGGCGGGTCTTCTGAAATAGCAGTTTTTATCAACGCTCCCAGATCGGTAAGTTCGTCAAAATTTTCGTGCAAAGTCTGGAGCAGGGAAGTCTGAAAATTCCCCAGCAAATTTCTGAGAAGTGGCAACGCTTCGATAGTTTGGCGGAGTGAATTTATCTCTCGTGGATTAATTCGATTGAGCGTAATTTTCCCGGCTAAGCGTTCGATATCGGACAGCGATTCCAGCCGTTGCCGGATTTGATCGCGCTTGATGTTGCTCAGCTTAAATTCTCCCACTGCATCCAGGCGGGTTTCGATTTCTCCGAGCTTGACCGAAGGCCGGACAATCCATTGCCGCAGCAATCGCGCTCCCATTCCGGTGTTGGTATTATCCAGCACACTCAGCAGCGAAGTCCCTTTTTTATTGCCTTCCGCGTCAATTAATTCAAGATTTGTCAGCGTCGTAGAATCCAACAACAGAAATTCATTCGGTTCAAAATAATTAATTTCGCTGAGGTGTGCGGCGGAGCCTTTTTGCGTTTCATTGACGTAATAAATCGCCGCGCCGGAAGCAGCTACAGCGTAGTTTTTCTGCTTCAATCCAAAGCCGTCCAGCGTCGCTACATTCAACTGATTTTTGAGTAATCCTTCGGAATATTCATAGCCGAACAGCCAATCATCCAGCGGCGTTTTCGTCGCTTCGGTCTGGTAAGATTTTATGAGTGGCTCCAGCGAATGCGGATAGATTAATTCCTTCGGTGAAAAAACTTCTAATTGTTCCTGCACCTTTTGCCAGGCGTCTTCGCACTTGAATTCAGTGGTGTGAAAATCTCCGGTCGAAAGATCGAGGACAGCGAATCCCATGCCTTCGCCCGCGCCGCAAATCGAAGCGAAGAAATTATTATGCTTACTTTCCAGCAACTGACTTTCCAGCGCAGTGCCGGGCGTGATGACGCGGACGACTTCGCGTTTGACTAATTTTTTCTGGGCACTGGCTTCTTCGGTTTGATCGCAGATAGCAATGCGAAATCCTTTTCGGACGAGTTTAGCGATGTAGCCAATGGCTGCGTGATAGGGAATCCCGCACATCGGAACCGGTGAGCCTGAATCCTTATGACGCGCCGTCAACGTGATTTCCATTTCCTTGGAAGCGATGATCGCATCGTCGAAAAATAATTCGTAAAAATCTCCGAGCCGGAAAAAAAGTAACGTGCCGGGATATTGTTTTTTAATCTCGTGATACTGCCGCAGCATCGGCGTCAGTGGCTTTTCAGTAGTTGACATGGTTGTTAGAGAATAGACCACAGATAAAACGGATCATACGGATTTTCGCGGGTCTGAATGATTATAAAATCAGATCCGCGTAAACCCGCCGAATCCGCTTGATCTGCGGTCTATTGTTTTATTTTGCTAACTCCTACACTTTTAGCGTAAATGTTCTTATAGTAAATTGTCGAATTCCTGCAACGTGAATAATGTAACGCGAAGCCCTAAATCGCAAGGCAATCAAATGAAATCTTCGTCATCGCAATTCAAACTTTCCCTCGCCGTAGACACCAGCAGCCGCGCTCTGTGCCTCGCCATTTCCCGTGGAGCCGACATCATCTTTTCTCACCAGGATACTTCCGGCTTACAACAATCCGAACGTTTGTTTCCCCTGATCGAAGAAGGATTACGCGCCGCAGAAATTACCATTGAAGACATTGAAAATTTCATTGTAGTCACAGGACCTGGGAGCTTCACCGGACTCCGCGCCGGAATCGCTTCCGTGCAGGGCTTGGCGCGAAGTGCGGGGAAAAAAGAATTTGGTGTGAACACGTTTGATACGCTGGCATTGGCTGCAAACATTATTGATGAACCCATCGCCGTCGTCTTGAATGCTTCACGCGGCGATGTATATTTTGGGCTGCGAGACGTTTCTGAAAGCCTTGAAGTTCGCGTCGTTGTGCCGGATTCGATCATCGCAATGCCCGATGTAGCTTCCAAAATCAAAGCATTGAATTTGCAGCATTGCATTTCGACGATGCCAGAAGTCGCAGAAATCATTTCGCCGGAAGTGGATTTCATCAACGCTTCGGAAATGAATTTGGCGCAAGAATTAGTAGCGAAATCCGCCGCAATCATTTCGCAGTCGAAATATGAAAACGCTGCGCCGTATTACCTTCGCTTGTCTGATGCCGAAGTGAACTTGAAAGCCACATAAAATGACGCGGAGCGTTTGGAGTGCGACGACTCGGCGTCGCTTTGGTAGAGGTTTTCATTGGAAGTCCACAGCGATTTAATGCATACCAAAGTGACGCCCAGCCGTCGCACTCCAGACGCTCCGCGCTTCGGATGGCTTAAAATTCATCGTAGATTTTTAGCTTGTCGGTTTTGAATCCGTAAATTGTCTTGCGTGTGGCGGCAGTGACCGTGCGCTCGAACCAGGCGGCGGAACACCACTGATAATGATTAGCGACAGGAACCAAACCATGCTTGACGGGATTTTGATGCACGTAATTCAGGCGAGCTAAATATGAATGTTGAAACGTCAATTTGGTATCCCAAAAGTTGTACCAAACTTCGCGCCCTACTGTTTCATCAAGCTGATTTAATTCACGGGCGGTGTTGTTATGTAAATGCTTGATAAAATCACCCAAATCTAAAGCATTTGGCAGGCTCCGCGCTATGAAGTGATAGTGATTGGAAAAGATTGACCACGCTTCTAATTGCCACTGATATTGGTTTGCCAATGTCAGCAAATTTGATTCAAGTAAACTTAGTTTTTCCGATGAATTGAAAAAATGATTTTTGTGCAGAGTCGCTGCCGTAATCATAAAAACACCGTCGGTGTCTAAGCGATGAATTGGCGCGCGGGGCCAGTCTTTAGGGGGGATTTCTGACATAATGCGCGAATCTTAAACTACCTTTCATAATTCTTCCAGCACCGGATATTTAATTTACGCATCGCGGAGCGTTTGGAGTGCGACGGCTCGGCGTAGCTTTGGTATTTCTTGCACGACAAGTTATGTGAAGAATACTAAAGCTACGCCGAGCCGTCGCACTCCAAACGGCCGCGAAGTTCAAGGTAGGGTGAACCCGAAATGAGAAAATTGAGTGAATAAAAATTTTTCTTGGTAGAAGTTTTGAGTTGTGCTATTCAAGCAGTGTTAGCTAAATAGTATTACTAATTCTTCCTTTAGGCACTGTGCGCCAAAATATATTTATGGCTGAAGTGCAGGCGAAATTTCTGCAAGGGAATATTTCCAATAATGGAGAGGTGGATGTTTCCATTATCAGTAATTAGTTTCCAATAATGGAAAGAACTTTCCATTATTGGAAACATAGGTCATCCGTCTAATTCATGTTGGTTTTATTGCGGAGTGAAACTTTTCAGTTGCAAAATTCGTATACTCCGCAAAAAACCAACATTTCGTTGGAGCCGACCCG
>JAYVZE010000106.1:0-13232 GCA_043783625.1 Blastocatellia bacterium
TTTGCAGGTCGGCGCACGCAACATGCAAAATTTTAATTTGCTCAAAGATTTGTCAAAACTTGATAAGCCCGTATTGCTAAAAAGAGGCCCGGCGGCGACCGTCGAAGAGACGTTGCTGTCAGCGGAATACATCATGTCCGGCGGCAATCATCAGGTGATTTTGTGTGAACGCGGCATCAAAACTTATGAGACGTACACGCGAAATACGATGGACATTGCTGCGATTCCCGTCGTCAAAAAACTTTCGCATTTGCCGATCATTGCCGATCCTTCGCACGCTACCGGACGACGCGATAAAGTCCCGCCAATGGCACGCGCCGCCGTCGCCGCCGGAGCCGATGGTTTATTAATCGAAGTGCATAATGAACCGGAACGCGCTTTGTGCGATGGTGCGCAGTCGTTGTTGCCGGAGCAGTTTGAGAAATTAATGGAACAGTTGAAATTGATTGCGCCAGCCGTTGATCGGACGATTTAATAAATTAAGTGCATTGATGCAGAGCTTCAAACAAATCACGATTGTCGGCTGCGGATTGCTGGGAGGTTCGTTCGCGCTGGCGTTACGACGCGCAGGTTTTACGGGCAAAATTACAGCCTGTGGCGGGAATCGCGGAGCGAAACTGGCAGTTGAAATGGGCTTGGTAAATTCCTACGAAGAGAGCTTCGAGCGGAACGCTTTATGTCAGGCGGATTTGATATTTTTAGCGGCTCCGATTGGCGCGATTCTTGATTTCCTCAAAACCAAAACTCCGCAAATAAAATACGGCGCGATTGTCACGGATGCGGGCAGCACGAAAGTAGAAATCTGCCGTGTCGCAGGCGAATCAATCCCCAAAGAAATCAGCTTCATCGGTGGTCATCCGATGGCGGGCAGTGAACAAACCGGGGTTGAATATTCACGGGCGGATTTGTTCGATGGTGCAACGTGGGCTTTGATGGACGATGCTTTGAGTAGCCCCAAAAAATTCGAGCAAGTGCAAGCTTTCGTCGCCTCACTCGGAGCCAAACCACTCATTACCCAACCTGAAAAACATGATGCCGCAGTCGCGCTCATCAGCCATTTTCCGCAACTGCTTTCCAGTGTTTTAGCGAATACACTTAACAACGATGATGATGCCTTGGCACGGAATTTAGCGGCTACGGGATGGCGTGATATGACTCGCTTAGCCGGTAGTTCGTGGAGCGTCTGGCGCGATATTGTGATGACGAATGAGGTGAATGTGCGCGACGCCGTTGGTGAAATGATTTTAAACTTACAGCAAATCAAAGAAGCTCTGGAACAGCGCGATTTTAATCAGGTTCGTGAATTGTTTGAGGCTGCCAATGCTTCCGTCGAAAAGCAGAGAAAAGTGCGGTATCGTTTGTTTGAGAAAAAGTAGTGCAATATTAAAGTGTATCGTAAACGTCTCGTTTGCGATTCCAAAGGAGCAACAAACGGGACGTTGGTTGTACGCTTTTTGATGCAGAGATTTTATAAATGTTAGTTACGAAAGAAACGACGCAAAAAAGCAATTATCGGATTAGTCGCCGCAAGTCTGATCTCTATTCCATCGTCAAAAAATTGCCCGAAAAAATGGATGTAACTTTTGGGAATACGACGTGGAATGATTACGAAACTTTGGTAAATGAAGTTGGCGAAGCGAGTCATTTGCGTATCAGCTACGACAGCGGAATTCTTGGAATTAAAACTCTCTCAACTACCCACGAATATTTCTCAGTCTTGATTTGCGGTATTGTTCAAATTGTTAGTGTCAGCAAAAGAATTAAGGTTTTGAACTATTTTTCTTCGACTATCAAGATCAGTAAAAACTTAAAAGGCGTTGAGCCGGACGGATGTTTTTACGTGCAATCGGTTGATAAATTACCCGACAAGCTCCGCGTAGATTTCAGTCACGATCCAATGCCGGACATCATCCTCGAAGTTGATATTTATCACGATTCTAAAGTTAAATTTGAGATTTATGCGGCGTTTGGCGGTAAAGAAATTTGGCGCTACGACGGCAAGAAATTTGAGATGTATGAATTGCAGAAAAGTGCTGATTATAAGGAAATCAAGAAAAGTAAATCGCTTCGAATTCTAACCGCGAAAGTTCTCACTGACTTTCTGAACCAATCCAATGAAAAAGATCAGTACGAGATTTTGTTGGAATTTGAGGAGTGGCTAAAGTTGCAACAGTAATTTCATTTTGAAATTGCGATACTGGATTTAGTGTAAGCGAGACTCGTGATTCAACCATATTTCTATGTTATACGATAATTACATTTCCAAACTTTCTGAAAAAATCGCCAAAAGATTCGATGATATTTCTACGGAATACAACTTCGACAAGGGGGATGAATTTGAAATTGCCATGTGTAGATTGCTTCGAGACTTTTTGCCGAATAAATATGGAATTTGCAGAGGATTTGTAGTTAGTTCTGGCGGCAAAAAAGCAGGGGACGATATAATTATTTTTGACCAAGAGCGATTTCCAACTTTGCGACTTCTCTATAGAGATAGTTTTGAATTAAAAGCACAAATGCCTATTGAAGCGGTTTACGCGTATATTGAAGCAAAGCATAGCTTAACAAGTGAAGCATTTAAAAAATCGATTTCTCAGATCATTAAAGTGAAGAAAATTTGTTCAACTAGAAAAAAGGGAAAGCTCTATCAACTTGATTCCTATATTGATACAAACGTGTTACCTCCCGGTCCGATTGAGCATCTACCAGAGTATCGAAATCCAATCCTTGGAATGATAATTTCAAGATTCGGGCTTAAAAATAACAACACTAATTCAGATGAAATTGATGATTTTTTGCGAGCCGAGCTAGATGAATTAACAAAGAAAGATTATGAGTTTTTCCCCGAACTGATCATTGCTGGCAACAGTAATTTTCTAAGTACTGTCTATAAAAAAAATGGAGAGAATAAGCCAACAATCTTTCACTTGTCAGCCAAAGAAAATAGCGGCTATCAAGTTTGCAAAGTAGGTAATATCGCTTTCGGAATTGCTTTTGCACATATAATTGCTGCACTTGATTGGATACGGCTTGGTAATATGCCGTGGGAAGACATAATTAATGAGAGTAAAGGGGTTTTATAATTCGTAATTCTGGTGCCATGACAATGACTTTAGGCAATCTTTGCGACAGGAATAGATTGACGTTCTAATTGAGATTGTCGAAGTCGCAGTTGATCCAATTTATCAAGCGTCTCGCCAGTAAGATATTCAACACCGCACGAACTGCATTTCATGTACGGAATGTCCTCGACCACCATCATCTTTACTCCGTGTCCGAAAACTTTTGTGTGCCGCACGACCCGTGCTGCGACCGCACCGCATACATCACATTGAGTAGAATTTGTTTTTTCTGGTTTGTTCATAACAATCTGAATGCTGTAATAACGACTGTTGCCTCGTTGTAGCCGAGTCTAGCCACGACGCACATGTTATCGTAATCCAAAGTTTTCCCTTCTACCAGATATTTCCATTCTTTAAAATCTTCATCCCACTGACGTTCTGCTATCCAGCCCGAAAGAACGCAATTCTCCAAGTCAGCCTTGAGCAAGTCATCGTCAATCACTTCATCATAAGCATGACCTTGAACGATTAACCGATTTATTCGGACGCTCTGGTGCATCTTAGCCAAAACCTTATCAAACATAATGGGGGGCTAAAAAAATTAAGGTTTCTTTACATCTACAGTTTTGTAAATAGCGTGAATTCCTCGTATCGGAAATAAACGGTTTTTTCAGTCGCCAAGTTGCTTCATCTCCTCAAAATATTCACGTTCTTCTTCAACAACCCGGTGAACAAAATCGTCAATTTCTTTGGATGGTTTGAGATATATGCCCGAAATCGAATCGTTTTTCAGCGTCAGGCTGATCAACGTGCCGTCGGCAAAACCTTCGTTTCGGCAGACTTCGGGCGGCACTTCCAAAATCCAGGTATCTTTGGCAAAGCTGACGGTTTTGAGTTCGGCTGTTTTTCTAGAGTCTTAATCATTTTTCACCTCAAATAGATTTTAACTTAATTTAGATTAGAGGCAAAATTTTTACGGCGGCTTCGGATGACAAGAAAGCCCGACCGGGGGAAAAATCAAAATCATTGAGGAAAAAGCCGCCAAAGTTTTGGAAACACGCGCCGCATTCCCGAACAGTTCGCTCGCCGATTTATACGATCCGCTGATGATGCCGCCCGCGCTGAAAAATATACAGCTGATTTATTTACGGAAATCAGAGTAAAGAAGGCGAGAAAGAAATAACGATTGGTGCGCAAGCATCTTGCTTGCCGTTTGCCAGCGCAGCGAAGCAAACCACCTCACACAGGAAATTCCCTGAAGAGCGGACGTACTTTTCGCCACGTCAGCGAGCGGCGTTGCACGCGCTCGCGGCAAGCAGGATGCTTGCGCTCCCAGTTCAAGACTAAAACGCATTCAGCCCGGTAATGTATCTCCCAATCGAAAGCAAATGAACTTCGTGCGTTCCTTCGTACGTGTACACAGATTCCAGATTTGCCATGTGGCGCATGATGGAATATTCGCCCATAATGCCGTTGCCGCCGAGGATGCCACGGGCGGAACGGGCTACATCTAATGCCATTTGCACGTTATTCATCTTCGCCATTGACACATGCAACGGATCCATTTCGCCTTCGTCTTTCATTCTTCCCAGCCGCAAACACAGCAACTGAGCCTTCGTAATTTCTGTGACCATCTCGACTAATTTTTTCTGCGTCAATTGAAACCCGGCAATCGGGCGATCAAATTGCACGCGCTGCTTGGCATATTCCAGTGCCGTTTGATAGCAATCAATCGCGGCTCCGATGACGCCCCACGCGATGCCGTAGCGGGCTTGTGTCAGACACATCAGTGGACTTTTTAGACCATTACTTTCCGGTAAAAGATTTTCTTCAGGGATCAGGCAATCTTGAAAAAATAATTGCGAAGTTACGGAAGCACGCAGGCTCATTTTGTGATGCAGCTCCGGCGCAGTGAATCCGGGTGTGCCTTTTTCCACTAAAAAACCGCAAATTTTATCGTCTTCTGTTTTTGCCCAGACAATTGCCAGGTCGGCAATCGTTCCGTTGGTGATCCAGGTTTTGCTGCCGTTGAGCAGCCAGCCGTCTTTCGTGCGTACTGCTCGCGTAATCATGCTGTCAGGATTTGAACCGGAATTTGGTTCGGTTAATCCGAAGCAGCCGATGACTTTTCCGGCGGCCATCTGCGGAAGCCATTTCATTTTCTGCTCTTCGCTGCCAAAGGCGTAAATCGGATACATGCACAATGAACTTTGCACAGAAATGAAACTGCGCAAGCCTGAATCGCCTGCTTCGAGTTCCTGTGTTGTCAGACCGTAAATCACACTGCTGGCTCCGGCGCAGCCGTATTTCTCAGGCAAGGTCACGCCGAACAATCCGAGATCAGCAATTTCCTGAATTAATTCTTTCGGGAAATAAGCCTTTTCATAGGCATCGGCGATGATTGGTTTGACGCGTTCTTCGACGAAAGTACGAACAGATTTTTGTGTCAGTTTCTCTTCTTCCGTGAGAAGGGAATCAATATTGTAAAAGTCAGAAATTGCAGGCTTCATAATTTTCTTAGGTGCAATAAACTTTTAGTTTGTTGCAAACATTGGCAACTGTACTTGTGGCATTAACCCGCAACAAACTAAAAGTTTATTGTACGAATTAAATGTCAATTTCAGAAGGGAAAGTCACGTCCAGCGACGATCCGGTTTTATCGGCGGCGGTTGCCCATCCATCTTCAACGCGTCCGATCATGCCGTGAAAAATCACGTCGGAACCGTCAAGAATTACGAGTACGTCTCCGGTCATGATACTTGGGTTCATGAGTTGAAATTTGACAACCGAAGCGTTGCCATCAGTTTGTTCGACGGTGATGTAATCGAAGTCAGGTTTGTTGATGACCAATGTTTGCGAATTGCTCATCGGGTTATTTTGTTCAGCCATGTTTGGTTCCTTGTTGGTTTATTTGCTCTTTTGAGAGGTCATCATCATTGAGACGATTGCGCAGGAAGACAATGGATTTATCGTAGGCTTCGTCAATTTGTTTCTCACGATAGTCACTGAAAAGCATCCATTGATCGTTGACTAAGATTTCCAGTTCATCAGTTTGCGAATTTGTGCGGGTCAACAATGCCATACTTCTATACTCCAATTTTAATTAATGAAGGACGTTTCACTTCTTCAACTCGCTGCCATTTTACACCGCATTCACGACAACTGAGCATTGCTATTTCTTTGTTTTCTTTGTGCAGAAATTGTGTGCTGTAAGCATGTGCCGCCGCGCCTTCTAATCGCGTCAACTTGGCGCACGAACAGTTCGGAACGGAGTTGTTCATCGCGTAAACTCAGCGACAACCGGAGCGTGATCTGACGGTCGCTCCCAGGTACGAGGAATTTTATCAATCCACGCGGCGACGCATTTGTTGGCCAGCGATTCAGTCGCCATGATGAAGTCAATGCGCAGCCCCTGATTTTTTCGGAAGCCACCTTCCCGGTAATTCCACCACGAATAAAACCCCGCTTCCTGTTCGTGAATTCTGAAGGTATCCATCAAGCCCCAACTGGAAATATGTTGTAAGGCTTCACGTTCCTGCGGGCTGCAATGAATTTGACCTTCCCACGCTTTCGGATCGTACACGTCACGATCATCAATCGTGATGTTGTAATCTCCGCACAACACCACGGGCGCAGCCGGATCGCAGTTTTGATCAAAATAATTGCGCAGCTCTTTCATCCAATGCATTTTGAAAACGAATTTATCTGAATCAAGCGCCTGCCCGTTGGGGAAATACGTGTTGACAATTCTAACGCCTTGCACGGTCGCAGCGATGAAGCGTTTATGTTCGCTGGCGGCGTCTCCGGCGAAGCCACGGACGACATCGGCGGCTTCGGATTTCGAGAGAATTGCTACGCCATTATAAGATTTCTGCCCGTAAATTACGGAATTGTACCCGACTTCATGCAGTGCTTCCGCCGGGAATTTTTCGTCTACGCATTTGATTTCCTGAAGGCACAGTGCGTCGACAGGATTTTCGCTCAGCCAATCTAAAACATGCGGCAAGCGCACGCCGATTGAGTTCACATTCCAGGAAGCAATTTTCATTTGCAAATCATCTCGTTCCATTGAAAATAATAGGGATTATCGGAATTAACTGTCCACGAAGTTGCACGAAGTAACACAAAGGTTTTTACTTTTCTGTCGTTTGGTTTCATCACCAATTAACTTTTGCTTTCCTTCGTGCAATCTTCGTGTTCCTTCGTGGATAATTTTTTATTTCAGATAATGTCTAATAAGGGAATGCTCATCTTGGCATTCGACAATGATGCAAGTCAAGCCAACACAATTTATGAAAACTATTGCCGCCCGAATCCTCGATCAATTAAATATCACCTACGAATTAAAGGCGTATCAATTCAACGAGGATGAGCTGGATGCCGTCACGGTGGCGCACAAGATTGGAATGCCGCCTGAGTCCGTCTTCAAAACTTTGGTCGCACGCGGAGACAAAAGTGGAATATTGATGACCCTTGTCGCGGCGAATGCGGAGCTGGATTTGAAAAAAATTGCGGCTGTCAGCGGGAATAAAAAAATTGAATTGGTCGCTGTGAAGGAATTATTTCAATTAACGGGATACATTCGCGGCGGATGTTCTCCGCTGGGGGCGAAGAAGAAATTCCCGGTTTGGATTGATGAAACCGCCATTTTATCCGAGCGCATCAGCCTCAGTGCGGGACAGCGAGGATTGCAACTAATTCTGTCTCCAGATGATTTGCAAAAAGCTACGCAGGCTGAATTTGCCGACTTGTCAAAATAGTTAAAAGCGGTAGCGCTCAGTATTTACCAGCTCGCTATCGTTCCTTGTCCTGGATCGTTATCGTTATAATTATTCACGGCTTGACTTGAAGCCGGAACTTTATATCATTAGCGCACCGAAGCTTTGCCAGAAAATTTAACAAGAGAGAAAATAACATGCCTCGACGTTGGTTATTTAAAACGGAGCCGAATGAGTACTCGTACGAGACTTTGGAGCAGGAAAAAAAGACGGTGTGGGACGGCGTGAATAACAATCTCGCGCTCAAACACTTGCGCGAAGTGCGAATGGGAGATGAAATCCTCATCTATCATTCCGGCGATGAAAAAGCGATTGTGGGAATCGCCGAAGCCATCAACGATGCGGCTCCTGACCCCAATGACGCTGATGAAAAAGTCGTCGTCGTGAATATCAAATCGAAACGGCGCTTGCCGCGCCCCCTTTCATTGGCTGACATTAAAGTCATCGAAGAACTCAGCGATTTTGATCTGGTACGCCTGCCGCGCTTGTCGGTGATGCCTGTGACTAGGGAGCAGTGGGATTTGTTGGAAGAGGCGATGAAAAATTGAAGTATAAACGTAGCGCAACCATGGCTGGTTGCGCTACGTTTATACTTCAACTTTTTTGAGAATCAATTCATAATGCTCCACCGTCGGAAACGGATCGTAAAAATGGTGAAGTAAATTCCGCCATTCCTGATATTGCGGCGAGCTTCGAAATCCTTGCGTGTGATGTTCTAAAGTTTCCCAATTCACCAATAAAATGTACTGCGAATTTTTCTCAATGCAGCGTTGCAATTGATGAGAAATATATCCCGGCATTGAAGAAATGATCCCGGACGCGGCTTGGAAGGCGGATTCAAACTCGGCTTCACGTCCGGGAACTACATTGAGAACTGCTACTTCAAGAATCATCTTTTATCGCGCACTCACCGCTTTATTTTCATACACCTTCACCACCGGCAATAAAATCCGCGACGGATGCGCTTTATCAAAATAAATTGTATTGTTCGCAACCCTCGTTTCAGTATCGGCTCTGAGCGGTTTTCCGGTGTTTGGATTCGGATCAAAGCGCGGGTCATTCGAACTTGATACATGTACCGCAATGCGATGTCCTTTATTGAAAATCAAACTCGTAGACCACAGATCAATTTTGAATTTATAGACTTCGCCTTTCTTCATAAAAACTTCGTGATCGAAGCCTTCACGAAAGCGCGCCCGAATCCCGTTATCCTGCACTAAACGTTCCGTCCCGTCGGGGTAAACGTCTACCAGCTTCGCCATAAAATCGGTGTCAGGGCAATCCGATGAAGCCCACAGCTCAACCGTTAACGGGCCAGTAACTTCTACCGGAGTGTCAAGCGGAGCGGTCAGGAATTTTAGAACATCTTTTCGCTCGCCAATGGCGCGTTGATCCATCGGGCCTTTTTTAGCGAATAAATTTGCGCCTCCGATGGTTGGAATTGGATTTTTCGGATCGTAGGAATACGTGCTTGAACCGGGCTTATCGCTGATGACGGCATTGTTCAATGCTCCGCCGGCATTCAGGAAAAATGACGTTGTTTTAGCGGGAACCGGCCACGCCTGCGCCGTCCGCCATTCATTGCCGGGAGCTTTCGGATCGGTCGTGTCTCCCATCACAAAATATTTGACGGAAGGCTCATCCATAATTCCGTTGTTGACGCCTTTTAACCAGTAATCAAACCATCTGACCTGTTCGGTTGGATCAAGCGCGAACGATGCGGAAGCCGGATATTTCACTTCTTCAACGGTTCCGTGCGCCCACGGTCCCATCATTAATTTTTGGTTTCCGGCAGCTAATCCGCCGCCGCGACTTTGCAAGCCCATGAAGTTGTCAATGTTGCCTTGCTCAAAAATATCGTACCAGCCGCCCTGATTGTAAACGGGTACTTTGACATCTTCCCAGTGCAGTTTTCCTTCGCGCATATTCGTGAAGCCGTCATCAATTGCATGCTCAAATGTCAGCTTCAAAATGTCTTCGGCTTTTTGCGCTTTGAGCCAGGTTTCGTTCATCTCTTTGCGGAAAATTCCTCCGGTGTAAAGTGAATGCTGATAAGCGCTCGCCGGAGCGACAATCACATACATCGCCGTCAAATGCGGTGGAGCCATAATCGAAGCTTGATTTGCGGTGATGCCCATCGCGGAGCCTCCCGTCATTCCGACTTTGCCGTTTGACCAGGATTGTTTGGCGATCCATTCGACCGTGTCGTAGCCGTCAAGATGGTCGTCCATGAATGGCAGGTATTTTCCTTCGCTCTGAAAACGTCCACGACAATCCTGCACGACTACGGCATAGCCTTTGCCAGTCCACAGTGAAGGTCTGCCGGAGCCAAGCGACGTAGATTTGTTGTAGGGCGTGCGGGTCAGAATCACTGGCCACGGGCCTTTTCCTTCGGGCACATAAATGTCTGTCGCGAGCTTGACTCCGTCGCGCATCGCTGCCATTTGCGTTTCAGGTTTTGGTTGCGATGGTGCGACCACCTGCGCGGAAGCTGCTGCGCTGACGATCAGGAGAGAAAATATTGCCGACAACAAAATCAAACGTTTTTTCATGAGCTACCTTTCGGGATTGAGACTTTGAGAAATTCAAGACAAGATAATCATACTGCAAAACCTTCAGGAGAAAAACACTATGGTTGAATGGAAAGCAATATTGATGATTTATCCTTCGATTGAGGTCGGCTTGCCGCTGGGTTGGCTGCGAAATAAAGATTTCAAGCATCAGTTACAGCAAGCGGAAGTGGATGATGCGCTGGAAGCCTGGAAGCATTTTCCCGAACTGGCGCACGAATGCTCCGAAGGGGAAGTGACCATCACGACGGACACTGTGTACATTGAGCGCAGCCTCAATTCACTGACCGCGATGGGCGACAAAATTTACTGGCCTTCGCCAATTGATACGAAGCCGGAAATTGATCGGATTGTGACACCGGGGAAATACGATTCGATTTTTGTCTTTTGGCCGTTAGTAAATTCTGCTACGGGCGAAGCGATTCCATCTGGTGGATGGGGCTTGGGAATGGGGCCGAGCGAACAATCAAATCATGCAACTTATGCGGCAGTCGGAAATTCTCCCCGCGAAGATTGGATTCGTCCGAGGATCGGAGAAATCTGGTTGCATGAATGGCTGCACGGTGTCTGCAATCATTTTTCACAAAAAGGATTTCAAATGCCGGGTGGCGATGCGGACGGTGGCGGCAGAAGCGGCTACACGCAATCTGAAGATCACGGCTGGACAGATTATTATCGGGATTTGATGTGTGGAAATGTGAATGCCAATGGACAGGGAACCGGAATCACTACGGAAGCGTGGCGGATGGGTTCGATTTTGAATTCTAATGCTTAACTTTTTTAGCCGCGAATGAACACGAATTTACACGTAAAATATTACACAGCTTCATTGAAGCTCAAACAAATGATTCGTGCCAATTCGTGTTCATCCAATAAAAACTTATGAGAAAAATAATTATCAACGCAACAGTAGTATTTCTATTCTCATTGATTTTGACAGTCACTGCCAGCGGCCAGGTTCCAGCCAATCCAATCACGCTGATTCGAGTCGGGCAGGATCAGAAACAGGCAACGAAAATCACGGACAATATTTTTCAGGCGGTTGGCTGGAGCAATACATTTCTGGTGAAAACTGCTGCTGGCAATGTGATTATTGATACGTCAATTGCGTTCAATTCGGCGTTACATAAACGCTTGCTGGAAGCAGAATCTAAAGCCGCCATTAAGTATATTATCCTCACGCATGGACACGGCGATCATACAGGTGGCGTTCAGGCGTGGAAGCAGTCTGAGACGAAAATCATTGCGCAGAAAAATCACGTCGAATTCCTGCATTATCAAGCGCGGTTGAATGGATTTTTTGCGGAACGGAACTCCGCACAGTTTTCGATTAATACGCCAAAACCAACCAGTTGGCCGGGAAATTACGGCGCGAAAATCGAGCCGAATATTTTGTTTGATGAGAAATACGAATTTGAACTTGGCGGCGTGAAGTTTGAAATTCTCTCGACACCAGGAGAAACGCCGGATCATCTGACGGTGTGGCTGCCGCAATCCAAAATCGCTTTTATTGGGGATAATTACTACGATTCGTTCCCGAACATCTACACACTACGCGGAACTGAGCCGCGTTGGGCGTTGGATTACGTCAATTCTATTAATAAAGTCTTAGCGCTCAAACCGGAAATTGTTCTGCCTAGTCACGGGAATGCCATTCGCGGAAATGCGGAAATTACGCGCTTACTGACGCGGTATCGTGACGCGATTTTGTATGTCCACGATGAGACGGTGAAAGGCATGAATGCGGGGAAAGATGTTTGGACTTTGATGAATGAAATCAAGCTCCCGACAGCATTGGATATTGGCGAATCTTACGGAAAATTATCGTGGTCGGTGCGTGGGATTTACGAAGGGTATGTCGGGTATTTTGATTTGAATCCAGCGACGATGTATGAGATTCCGGCTTCGGCAATTTATCCAGATTTAATGAAGCTCGCCGGAGGTGCAGATGGCATTATCAAATTAGCCAATGAGAAAATTCAAGCGGAGAAATTTGTTGAGGCACTGCATTTATGCGAGGTGGTTTTGAAGACTGATCCCACACAAAAATCCGCGCTGGCAGCAAAGCTGAAAAGTCTCGAAGCTCTGCGCGAAAGATGCCGCAACAGCAATGAAAGAGGCTGGTTGGATTCGAATATTAAAACCGTGCAGGAGAAATTAAAATAATGATGAGAAGCGCATTTAATGGAGAAGCCCGCCGGCAGCAAGTGTGATAAAAATCAAGTGGCGAGCGGAGATCATTTGGGTCGCCAGGGGGAAGCATCCCGAACCCTTGCCTTGCGGGTGACGAGAAGTTTACTGGCACAAGCAAGTAAGGCAACTTTGTTGGGTTTGCCTGGTGCGACCAGCGGGTCGTAGAATTTTTTAATCACCGGATTAAAGCGCGTCGCGTTGAGGGTTGCCAAAGAGAGTCCGCGGCGGATCGGGTTTCTCCCGCCGCGACAAAAGCGGTTGCCTTTGAACTTGCGGCTTTCCGAAGGAAACGGAGCCACGCCGACCAGCGCGGCAATCTCCCGATGGTTCAACTGTCCGAGTTCCGGTAGCTCAGTAATGAGGGTAGTACTCTTTGACTTCGTTCACACAGGTGAAATGTTGTTGGGTCCCATCAACAAAAACCGCCCGAGCCTCCTTCGCGACATCAATGCCGATGAAATTTCGGGCAGCAGCAATTTGTGGACATTTGTTCATGGTCTTACGGTAAAAAGTGGGCAACGGAGGTGGTCAACTGGCTGTCATTCGGAATCCAACGTTCCTGTCAACGGTTCGAGATGAGCCTTCAAAAATGGAGCATGACGCTCGTGCTGCGTGACGGTTTCTACCAC
>JAYVZE010000107.1:0-3830 GCA_043783625.1 Blastocatellia bacterium
GCTCCGAAAACTCAGCACTCAGCACTTTTCTACTCAGCACTTTTCACTCAGCACTCCGATCTCATTTCGGCGGCATTCTCAGCGCACCGTCCAAACGAATGACTTCTCCGTTGAGCATTTCGTTTTCGATAATATGTTTTGCCAGCGCGGCGTATTCTGACGGCTGACCTAAGCGGGATGGGAATGGTACAGAAGAACCTAGCACCTGCCTCACTGGTTCCGGCAATCCTGCGAGAAGCGGCGTATCAAATAATCCCGGCGCTATCGTCACAACCCGAATTCCGAGCTTGCACAAGTCACGCGCAATCGGAAGAGTCATTCCAACGATTCCTCCTTTAGAAGCAGAGTACGCCGCCTGCCCGATTTGCCCATCAAACGCCGCAATAGAAGCCGTATTGATAATGACTCCGCGCTCGCCGCTCTGCTGCGCATCCTGTAAAGCCATCTGTGCCGCCGCTAATCGAATCACATTAAATGTTCCGATCAAATTCACTTTGATAACACGCTCAAAGGAAGCGAGCGCGTGCGCACCTTCTTTCCCAACCGTTTTTTCAGCGACGCCAATGCCGGCGCAGTTGATAGCTCCGTGCAATGCGCCGAAAGTATCCACCGCAAAGGCGACGGCAGCTTTGACACTTTCTTCATCGGTGACATTGCATTCGATGAATTTCGCGCCGATTTCATTCGCGGTAGCCTCACCTGTTTCGCGGCGGATATCTGCGACGACGACATTTGCGCCGGATACTGCAAGCAGTTTTGCTGTGGCTGCGCCAAGTCCTGAACCTCCGCCGGAAACTAAAAATGTTTTATCTTTGATTTGCATAAAATGTAGCGCAACCTTCGCAGGTTGCGACTTTTCTCCATTAAATATCGAATCGAAACCTGATACTTGACGCGATCTGTTTTACTTTAAAAAATTCGTTATGAAAAATGCAAACTGGAAAGTTTGCGCTATAATTTTTCAATAATCGTACACGTCGCCATCCCGTGTCCGGCGCACATCACTTGCAATCCAAACTGACCATCAACCGCATCAAGTCCCGACAACATTTTCGCCATCAGAATTGATCCTGTCGCACCGACCGGATGACCGTGCGCGACGGCTCCGCCCCACGGATTTACTTTCGCCATGTCCGGTTTTAATTCGCGTTCCCAAGACAAAACTACGGTAGCAAAAGCTTCGTTGATTTCAATCCAGTCAATGTCTTGCAAAGTTAATCCAGCTTTTTTCAAAGCCAATTGCGTAGCCGGAATTACCCCCGTCAATTGCAATTTCGGATCGCTGCCGACGACAACTCTGGCACGGAATTTCGCACGCGGTTTGAATCCATCCGCTTCGGCGACTTCACGATTCGCCACCAATACCGCCGCCGCTCCGTCAGAAATTTGACTGGAATTCGCGGCGGTCACAACTCCATTCCCATCCGGTCTGAAAATCGTTGGCAGCGTCGCCATTTTCTCAAGATTCAAAACCACACGAACGCCTTCATCGTACGCAAGTAAAATATTATTTCCTTCGCCGTCAATACCGCTCGCTGGTGCGATTTCTTTATGATTTCCAGCTTGAATCGAAGCATACGCACGGCGATGAGATTCCGCTGAAAATGCATCAACATCCTGGCGCGTGATGCCCCATTGATCGGCGATTAATTCCGCGCTGATGCCTTGATGCACTAAATCGTAGTGCTCCAGCATCGGCAGGTAAATCATGTTTTTATAATCACTGCAATCGCTGCCCATCATGCAGCGCGTCATATTTTCGACGCCGGAAGCAATCGCATAATTCATATCGCCAGCGGCGATGGCTTGCGCGGCAAAATGAATGGTCTGCTGCGCCGAGCTACAAAAACGATTGAGTGCAACACCCGGCGTTTCAATTGGAAATCCTGCCAGCAAAGCAGTTCGTCGTGCAATGTTGACGCCTTGTTCATTGGATTGCGTGACACATCCGGCCAGCACGTCTTCGATTTTCGCTTTGTCAATTCCAGTACGTTTGACAAGACCTTCCAGCGCGTGCGCGAGCAATTGATCGGAACGAGTTTCGCGGAAAGCACCACGAAATTTACCAATCGGAGTGCGAACTGCATCAATGATTACTGGTTCCGCCATAATAATTCTCCCTGCTGATGGATTTTAAAATTGACTAGCTTCCGGTCGGAAGGCAAAGACTAAGCCGAACCATTATCAGCGTCAAGGATTCTGGCTCTTTTTCAAAGAAATTGCTTCAGATTGTCAACCTTCCATCCAACTGCTTGACAACTTTCGCCAGTCACCATAGGGTTCTCAGGCATTCCATCAAACAAGAAAAAGTAGTAACCAACTTGCAAGCACCACAGGAGTACTAATGAAATCTGAACCTGTTCGCGCACCGGAACCTGTTCCGGTCGAAGAGCCGTATCCTTCGATAAAATATGCCTGGTACGTCGTCGCCGTTCTCACCTTTGTCTACGTCTTTTCTTTTATAGACCGGCAAATTCTAAATTTATTAGTCAAACCGATTCGCCGCGATTTGGGAATTTCTGATACGCAGATGAGCCTGCTAATGGGGCTTGCCTTCGCGCTTTTTTATACAATTTGCGGAATTCCACTGGGACGGCTCGCTGACCGCTATAGTCGGCGCGGGCTGATTGCTGTCGGTTTTGTGCTGTGGAGTATCATGACCGCCAGTTGCGGGCTGGCGCAAAACTTCGTTCAGATGCTGGCGGCTCGCATCGGAGTGGGTGTTGGCGAAGCGGCACTTTCGCCTTCCGCTTATTCTTTGATTTCCGATTATTTCCCGAAAGAGAAACGCGCTACCGCCATCAGCATTTACGCAATGGGAATTTACATTGGATCAGGACTCGCCTTTTTGCTCGGCGGCATTGTGGTCGGACTGGCGGAAAAACAACAGGCGTGGAATCTGCCAATCGTAGGCGCAACGCGTCCATGGCAAGTCATCTTTTTCATCGTCGGCTTGCCGGGAGTGCTGCTGGCTTTGTTGATGTATACGATCAAAGAACCAGTACGGCGCGGGCTAAAAATGATCACGATGGCGGATGGCTCAAGGCAAAAAGCTGAAGTGCCCTTCAGCGAAGTCGCCAAATATATCGGTTCCAACTGGAAAACGTTTGCCTGTCATACCATTGGATTTGCACTCTTGTCATTTTCATCCTACGGAGCTTCGGCGTGGATTCCGACAATGTTTGTTCGCAATCATGGCTGGACTTCAGCGCGAGCTGGCATTGTGTACGGAACGGTCGTCTGCATTTTCGCAACACTTGGCGTCGCTTCCGGCGGCTGGGTTGCGGATAAAATGACGGCACGAGGCTACCGTGATGCAACGATGCGCGTCGGATTTCTGGTGGGCGTTTTATGGTTCCCGTTTGGAATGCTCTATCCGCTCGTCTCGAATTCTACCCTGGCAATTTTATTACTGATTCCAGCTTCTTTTCTCGCCAGCGCACCATTCGGAGTCGCTCCCGCCGCGATCCAGCAAATTATGCCCAATGAAATGCGTGGACAGGCTTCGGCTGTTTATTTATTCGTGATTAATTTAATTGGACTCGGAATCGGGCCAACGGCAGTAGCGATGACGACGGATTACGTTTTTCACAATGATAATATGGTGAATTGGTCATTGATGATTGTGTGTACGATAGCCCATATTGTCGCCGCGATTTTGTTGTGGATAGGGATGAAGCCTTTTGTGGAAAGTCTGGATCGGCTGAAGCAATGGATGGCGGCTGAAACATAAGGCAGAAGCCCGCACGCAGCAAGGGCGTCATTACATAAACGCCCTTACTTGTATGGTGAGAAATAAGTTCAAAAGTAGTCAATTGAACAAAGCGGAG
>JAYVZE010000108.1:0-3676 GCA_043783625.1 Blastocatellia bacterium
TTTTTCCTGCGCGGAGTTCGCTTTCAGGCGGTCGTCAAGGTGTCCGAAGTCTACGGCGTCGAGCAATTGATCTTGATTGAAACATGAAAAGACAAAGCTTTCCTTACCAGTTTCGGGGTCAATATGTTTCTGCAAGCACTGCGCACAGACTTCTTTCATCATGCACTGCATCGGCGAATTGATGGAGCCGATGGCGACGTGTTCGGGTTTGAAAACTCCGGCTAAGGCGCCCGATTTGCGAGCAACTTTCACCGCTCCCATCATCTTGTCAGAGCCAATCACGACAATGCGATCAATGTCGCACAGCTTGAATTGTCGTTCGCCTAACTGACCTTCGTTGTACGCCTTAATCGCCTGCACAATATTTCCATTAAAGGTCAAATCCTGCGGACGCTTTGGTTCAATCGTACCAATATCGGCACTCCAAATTACCTGATCGGTTCCGGCTTCGATTTCTTCGCGCTTGAAAACGTCTACAGCATTTTTGTAGCCCGCAAAATAAATGACGCGATTGTTCGCCGCTTTCAACGCTCTGGCAATCGAAAATAAAACCGCGTTGCCGAGTCCGCCGCCTGCCAGCAAAATATTCTCATTGTTCGGAATTTCGGTCGGAGTTCCGGTCGGCCCCATGACGACGACTTCTTCGCCGGGTTTGAGCATCGCGCACAAATCCGAAGAGCCGCCCATTTCCAACACGATCATCGAAAGCAATCCGGCTTCGGGTTCGTGCCAGGCTCCCGTCAACGCCAATCCTTCCATCATCAACCGCGTCCCCTTCACGACGGGCGCGTTCACTTCAAAATTTTGCAAGCGATAAAACTGACCCGGTTGAAATTTATGCGCCGCCAGCGGAGCGCGAACAATGACATCAACGATGTTCGGCGTCAGGCGTTCGACGCGGACGACTTTCGCAATTAATTGATCGTCCAGATGCGCCGCAAATTTTTCATAATCGGCATCGCGCAGCGTTTGCCGTGACGAATCTAAAACCGCAACTTCAGCTTCAAAACAACGCACGACTTCATTGTATCCGTGCTTCGCGGAAGCCATCGCTTTCACTACGTTCCCGGCGTAAACCGGATGGTTATCGCCATAATAAGTGATGAATCTTCCATTACTTTCGTACGAAGTGAAAAATCCTGTTTCGCCTTTATTCACGGCGGTCAATTGATTATTTTCGAGTTTGTAGCCTTTGAAATATTTCCGACGATCATCCAGCTCAAACGTGCCCGGATATTCTTTCTCGTAAATCACATTCGGACTGGTTCCAGCCGCGACACACACAGTTTTCGCGGGCATCGTGACGAATTCTCCCGTCGCGTACCACTTGCCGTTTTCGTCCTTTGCCTGACGCTCAAATTTAATCGCGGAGACCGCTCCGAATTCGTCAGGAACCGCTTCGACCGGAGACATATTTTCAACGTAGCTGATGCCTTCTTCGAGAGCTTTGGTGACTTCTTCGTGGTTCAAACGATACGCGGGAGAATCCTGTAACGACTTGCGATAAACAAGCGAAACGCCTCCCCAGACTTTGACGAGCGGGACAAAATCCGGCTTCACTCCACTCGCCGCAGCGCGTTCGCGTTCAGCGCGAATGGCGCGTCCGTGTTCAATAAAAGTCTGCATCGTCGTGCGGTCTTCGTCGGTTCGATACACTGACCAGAATTGCTCTTCGCCAGCATCTGCGACCAATGTTTCGTAGCGATGCAACATCTTTTCGACCTGCACCGGGTAATACGCAAACATTTCTGTCGTCGTATCAATTCCTGTGAGTCCGCCACCGATCACCAGTGCAGGAAGTTGCACCTGTAAATTCGCAATCGTAGATTCTTTGAAAGCTCCGGTCAGTTGCAACGCCATCAGAAAATCGCTCGCCTGACGGATGCCGCGAATCATATCGTTTTTCATTCCTGCCATTGTCGGACGCCCCGCGCCTGTCGCAATCGCAATGTGATGAAATCCCAATTCCCACGCATCTTCAATCGTCAAAGTTCCACCGAAACGAACTCCACCATAAACTTTGAAATGATCGCGCCGCGCGAGCAACAGGTGCAGCAGTGTTAGGAAATTTTTATCCCAGCGCACCGTGATACCGTATTCACTGACGCCGCCGAAGCCTTCGAGATTTCTTTCGTCGAGCGCGTTATAAATTTCGCTCCAGTCCTTGATCGGCTTCGGAACATTTCCGCCTTCGCCTGTCAAATCTTTGGGTAGCGGTTCAATTTTTAAACCGTCCACGCCTGCAACGCCAAAACCTTCGTTCAGCAAATAATGCGCGAGCGTATATCCGGCAGGCCCCAGTCCGACAACCATCACATTTTTTCCGTTGTATGGCAGCGAATAAGGGCGGCGCACATTCAGCGGATTCCAGCGCGTCAATAAACCATAAATTTCTACGCCGTACGGCAATTTCAAAACGTCTGTCAGCGTTCCCGTTTCAATTTCAGGAATGTTGACGGGTTCCTGTTTTTGGAAGACGCACGCCTTCATGCAATCGTTGCAAATGCGATGCCCTGTGCCTGCGCACATCGGATTATCAATCACGGCTAAGGCCAAAGCTCCCAGCACATCGCCTTGCCCGCGCAGCAGATTCATCTCCGAAATTTTTTCATCCAACGGACAACCAGCCAGCGGAATATCCAACGGATTTTTGCGCCACGATCCGTCTTTTTCAACGAAGCCGGAGGAGCAGGAATCTTTGTCGCGCTCGTGGCAATACAAGCAATAATGCGCTTCGTCGAGAATCTGGCGGTTCTCCATGCGTTCGTCAGTCAGCTTGAAGCCATCGCGTCGGCGCAGCAATTTATCCGGGCCGACCATTAATTCAGGCAGCGCAGAATTACGGCGTTCGATTTGGACTAAACTCGAAAATTCGAGCGGATGCGGCGAGCGATAGCTCAGCCAGTCTTTCGTTAATTCCGGGATCGTCAGCGACAACGCAGCCGCCCATTTTTCAAGGGTGCTGAGAACTTCCACGTTCTCTTTGTTCGCGTGCCAGAGTCTGGCGGAAGCCAACTCTAAATCAGTGGTGGCGAGGTCTTGCTTCGCCATCAATGAATCAATCTGTGCTTGCAACCCATCGAAATTCGCAACTGCCGCCTCCACCGTCGCCGCGTCTAATTTCTTGGCGCGACGCTGGATAAAAAGTTTTTTGTATTCGGAGATGACGGCTTCGTCTGCCGCTTTTCTAAAATGGACATCAGCGGCTGCTTCGACGTTGAAAAGCTGCGCGACAAAGCGGCTTAGATGGGGCGCGACTTTGACCAGCAGATTCGATTCGTCTTTTTGCGAATAGCCTTCGCCTTTAACCGCACGGTACGCTGCAAACTGCGTGGAGATTTCTGTCTCGACTTGATCAAGTGAAGCGTAAAACGCTTCTGATAAATCCCGCAAACGCTGCGGACGATACAGGTCGGCGTAAGAAAATCCGGCGATTCCTAAGGTCAGATCATGAGATGGTTGGTCAGAAAAATTCAAGGTTGACATTGCTCCGTATAACTAAAATTTCATAACTGCATCGAATCAAGAATTATACATCTGAAGTGTGCAAAACTGCCAGTTTGTTTGGTGCTAATGCAGAAGCCCGCACGCAGTAAGGGCGCCATTACATTTGTGTTATTAGCTTTAAAACGAAGTATTTGTTCTAAAAAGGCGCCCTTACTGCGTGCGGGCTTCT
>JAYVZE010000109.1:0-18345 GCA_043783625.1 Blastocatellia bacterium
CTCCAAACAGCGGAGTTTGTGATTCAGCGGGTTCGTAATTCACTTCATAAGAATTTTCTTCGAGTTGGATTTTATAAGGATTTTCCAAGTGATAACGCGAGAGCGAACGCACTCCGTAGGGCGATAAAAATTCTTCTTCATCCAGCATAAACCGCAGAACTTTGCGGAGCCGATCAGAATTTACTAAGGACAAAAATCTTCGCAGCCCATGTTCATCGGCTCTGGTTTCGATGTTGACGCTGAGTTCGGGGAAGGTATCAATAAAATACTGCATCCGGCGTTTGAAGCTCGGAAATTTGTTGACGGTTTCTTCTTCCAGCGTCGTCGCCGCGAACAATGGAATCAGCCCTACCATTGACCTGACACGCAGTGGGATCGCCGCCTGATGTGGCAATTGCAACACATCATAATAGAATCCGTCTTCATCGTTCCAGAGCGAAATTCCTTGTCCCGCCATATTATTCATGGCGCGGGCGATGTAAACGAAATGCTCGAAAAATTTTGAGGCGACATCTTCGTAAGCAGGATTTTCTTTCGCCAGCTCCAACGCCATATTCATCAGGTTGAGGCAGTACATTCCCATCCAACTGGTTGCGTCGGATTGTTCCAGCGTACTTCCGCCGGGCAAAGCTGCGCTGCGATCAAAGACACCGATGTTATCGAGTCCGAGAAAGCCGCCTTGAAAAACGTTATTACCTTCGGCGTCTTTGCGATTGACCCACCAGGTAAAATTTAAGAGCAGTTTATGAAAAATTCGTTCCAGAAAATTGCGGTCGCTACGTCCCCAAACTTCCTGTTCGAGCTGGTACACACGCAGCGCAGCCCACGCATGAACCGGCGGGTTCACATCAGAAAAATTCCATTCATACGCCGGAATCTGACCGTTCGGATGCATGTACCATTCGCGCAGCATCAGGATTAATTGCGCCTTCGCAAACGCAGGATCAATGATGGCGAACGGCACACAATGAAACGCCAAATCCCATGCCGCAAACCACGGGTATTCCCACGTGTCAGGCATCGAAATTATTTCTTCGTTGTTGAGGTGTTTCCACTCACGATTGCGCCCTTTCTGACGTCCGCGCGGAGGCTCCGGCATACCGGGATCGCCGCGCAGCCAGCGCCGCACATCGTAATGATAATACTGCTTCGACCAGATCATTCCGGCGAACGCCTGCCGCTGTATTTGGCGCAATTCTTCATTCTGGAGATTCGGCGAAAGTGCTTCGTAATATTCGTCAGCTTCACGCATTCGAGCATCAAAAATTTCATCAAAACGCGAACCGAGGGCAGGCTTGGGAGCAATGTCATTGGTCAATCGAAGCTTAATCGTAGCCGTCGCGCCGGGAGCCATATTCAAGCGGTAGCGAGCGGCGGCTTTCGTGCCACTGCGAGCCGGATTCACGGCACTTTTGTCGCCATGCACGATGTAATCATTGATGCCGTCTTTGACAAAAGTTGAGGTGTTTGGCGAATCATACAGCCGCTGATAATTCGTTTCATTTTCCGTGAATAAAAGTTCAGGAAAAGCAGGTGCATCATCGCAAATCAACTGGCACAATCCATTTTCAAAATGACGTGCGCGCAGGACATTGAGGTTGTCTTCATCCGCCCGAATCCGGGGTTTACGGTCATCCGCTCCCCACGCCCACGTGTTGCGAAACCAGAGCGTCGGCAGCACTTCAAGATAAGCAAAATCAGTACTGCGGTTCGTGATGACAATGCGGATGCAAAGGTCTTCGGGCGCGGCTTTGGCGTATTCAATGTTTACTTCAAAGTAATGATTATCATCGAAAATTCCGGTGTCGAGCAATTCAAATTCAGGTTCCTGACGAGTCCGGCGATGATTGGCTTCGATTAATTCTTCGTAGGGAAAACGCCCTTGCGGATATTTGTATTGATATTTTAAATACGAATGGGTTGGCGTCGCGTCGAGGTAAAAATAATATTCTTTGACATCTTCGCCGTGATTGCCCTGCGGGCCTGACAACCCGAATAATCGTTCTTTGAGGTGCGCGTCGTTGCCATTCCAAAGCGCGACCGCGAAGCATAAATTTTGATGGCGATCAGAGATGCCTGCGATGCCGTCTTCGCTCCAGCGATAGGCTTTGGAGCGGGCTTGATCGTAGGTCAAATTATTCCACGCATCACCGTTCGTGGAGTAATCTTCGCGGACGGTTCCCCACGCCCGTTCACTTAAATATGGTCCCCATTTTTTCCAGGGGATGTGGTGGTCATGCGCTTCCTGAAGGCGTTGCGCTTCGGCGGTTTCCTGAATTTTCATATTTTTGTTAGAGAGTTAATCTGCGACGAGCGCGACCTCAATTCCAGATGCGCAGGAGGGAGTGCCTTTACTGGGAACGCCCGCATCCTGCGGGCGAACCCGTACTACGGTTACAGTTTTCATCGCAGGGATTCGCTCGCCACAGTTTCGCCCGCAGGATGCGGGCGTTCCCAGTAAAGGCATTCCCATCCCGTTGTTTGAAATCGTCTTATTTCCCACTAAAAACCGCTTTTCTCTTCTCAACGAAAGCTAAAACGCCTTCGCGGAAGTCGGCAGAATGAAAACATTCGGCTTGATTTATTGCTTCAAATTCCAGCGATTCGGCGAGGCTGTGCGTCAGCCCATAATTCAATCCGGCTTTAATTTTAGCCAATGAAATTGCGGGTGAAGCCTTCAATCGTTCGGCAATAGCGTTAACGGTAGAATCCAAATCAGCATAAGGAACGACACGATTTACGATACCTAATTTGAAAGCTTCCTGCGCGGTTACGGTTTCTCCCAGCGCAATCATTTCAAAGGCTTTGTGGTAGCCGACCAGTTGCGGTACAAAATGCGTTCCGCCGCCATCCGGCATTAATCCGATACGAACAAAAAGCTCGGCAAATTTGGCTTCTTCAGAAGCGATAATCAAATCACAAGCCAAAGCGTAGTTGCATCCGATGCCAGCCGCGAAGCCGTGAACACGGGCGATGATCGGCTTTGGCGTTTCGCGCATCGCAATGATCGCGGGATTTGTCGTGGTACGCAGTGATTCCGAGACATCGTAATTCGCGGAATCCATGGCATTGAATCCGCCGAGATCGGCTCCGGCGCAGAAGGCGTCTTCGGCTCCGGTGAGGATAATGACTTTGGAATCATCTTTGACGGAATCAAGAATCGCCTGTGAAAAAAGCCCGAACATTTCCGGCGTGATCGCGTTACGCGCTTTGGGGCGATTGAAGGTGATGCGCTTGATGCCGTTTTCAAGAGTGACGAGGAGTGGGGATTCAGTTGACATATTATTTCCTTTCAAGAGTTGAAATTAATCCAGATTCGTCGCACATTGTCGCTTAGCACTAATCGTTTTACAATTAAGTTTGAGATTGATCTATTCAGAGTTGATGTACAGAGTTTAAGCTTTTGATATTTGAAAATTAAATTCGGCAAGCGTGAGACGCCCCGGAGGGGCTTCCAGATGGTAGCCAGGGGTTAAGCGTTTTCGCGCAACCCCTGGAAAAGTTCGAATAGAATTCCCAAGCCCCAGCGGGGCGGCAGATATTCGTATCTCTATCTTCGCGTCCCTTCAAGACGCGCGATTATTTACGCTTTTACCCAGAGGCTGCGACCGAAGACGGTCTTGCCACTGGCTACCATCTGACTGCGCCTTCAGCGCATTGCCGGAATTAATTTTCTAAGACCATCAGCGTGTTTCTTTTGCGAACAGCACGCTGAAGCGTGAACGCTGAACAAAATTTTAGGAGAATTCGCATCGTGCCTGAACTAAAACAATTATTTGATTTATCTGGAAAAGTCGCGTTGGTAACAGGTGGTTCACGCGGCTTGGGTTTGGAAATGGCGGAAGGTTTAGCCGAGGCCGGAGCTTCGCTCATGCTGTTGGCGCGTCGTGAGCAATGGCTCAGCGAAGCGGTAGACAAATTAAAGCAACGCGGCTTTCAGGCGGAAGGCGCAGTCTGTGATGTCTCGAATCCTGAAGTCGCTCCGGCGGCAGTGGCGCGGACGGTGGCGGCGTATGGAAAGATTGACATCCTTGTCAATAACGCCGGAGTTACCTGGAGCCAGCCCGCTGAAGAGATGCCGCTAGACCGCTGGCAAATGGTCATGGATATTGATCTGACAGCCGCGTTTTTATTTTCGCAGGCAGCGGGCAAAGAAATGATTAAGCAGAAATCCGGCTGCATTATTAATATTGCTTCGGTGCTGGGGATGATTTCTACGATGCCGGAGTTGGATCATCATCTATCGGCGTATGTTGCAGCAAAGGGCGGCTTGATCGCTTTGACGCGCGAACTCGGAGCGAAATGGGCGCAATATAATATTCGTGTGAACGGCATCGCGCCGGGATTTTTCCCGTCGCGGATGACCGAAAAATCGCTGGAAAATATTGCTGGAAAACTTGAAGTAAATAATCCAATGAAGCGCATCGGCAGAGAAGGCGAATTGAAAGGCGTCGCTGTATTTTTAGCTGCCGAAGCTTCCAGCTACATCACCGGACAGACGATTGTGGTGGACGGTGGAATGACGATTGTTTAAGAAATAGTGCTGAGTAGAAAGTGCTGGGTGCTGAGTAAGGAGTGTCTTTCAACTCAGCACCCAGCACTTTCTACTCAGCACTCATCACTGATTTTATGAACTCTCCCAAATATGATGAACGCCCGTGGGGTACTTTCACGGTGCTGGATGAAGCGGATACTTACAAAGTCAAACGCATTGAAGTGTATGCCGGAAAGCGGCTGAGCTATCAGATGCATTCCAAACGCGCCGAACATTGGTATGTCGTGGCAGGCGTGGCGAACGTGACACTGGATGGCACTGACATTTTGCTGAATGCAGGGCAAGCCGTAGACATTCCGCAAGGCACGGCGCACCGCATCGAAAATCCCGGCATCGAAACAATGGTCTTCATCGAAGTCCAGCGCGGAACCTATTTCGGTGAAGATGATATTGTCAGATTGCAGGATGATTACGGGAGAGAATAGCGATTAGCTGTTAGCTATTAGCACTTAGCCAGAACTAACGGCTAATGGCTAACAGCTACTAGCTAACTGCTAAAAGCTTTATGTCTGTACGCGCTCGTTACCTGACGGTCATTTTTAGTTTGATCGTTGTCATTGTCGTCGCGTTGACCTATTTCGTGAACGCGCGATTGATGTCTGCTCACCTGGCTTCCAAGGTGGCGGCAGGTAACATGATTGCGTCCAGCGTCTTCACCTTGGCGCAGCAAACCATCACGAATAACCCTCAGAAATCCGCGCAAGATGCAATCCGCGACGATCCGCAAGTCAAATCGTGGTTAGCCGCCAATGGTGGATTTTTTGCTTACCTCGCCATCATCAATGCCGATCAAAAAATTATTGCCGAACACGATCCGCAACAACTGAGAAATTCGGCGAATAATCTTCCTATTGAAAAGCTTTCCAATAAAGGTTGGCTCCGGGAATGGAATGAACTCCGTCAGAATCGAAATATTTACGAAATCACGACTCCGCTCAACGTCAATAATCAACCGTTTGGGAAATTTGTCGTAGGTGTAACAGCCGCGAATTTATTGAACGAAATTGCTGCTTCACTGCGGTTGTCACTAATTGTTGCGCTGGTCACAATTCTGCTGAGCCTGCTCACGGCTTTGTTATTGTCGGGCGTGATTTTGCATCCGCTCCAGGAATTTTTCGGGCTGATTGATCTGCTTGAGCGGGAAAGTGAAAACCAGTCGAACGAGGCTTCAGGGCAGGATTTGCAGAGTGCGGCGGAACGTTTGCGGGAGCTGGGACGACGCTTCGCAGGCAACCGTACCGAAGTCGAAGCGATGCGCGATCAAATGCGGCAGGTCGTCAATAATTTGCCGGATCGAATGTTGTTACTGGATAAAGAACAGCGCGTGATGATGTCCAGTCCGCAGGCGGAAGCGTTGTTGCTGAATGGAAAATTGAAGCTGAACGGGAGCGGGCAACTGCGCGGCGAAATCCTTAGTGAAGTACTGGATGAAACGCATCCTGTCGCGCTTTTGATAACACGGGCATTCAATTCCGGTCAGGCACGTGAAGAGACTTTGACGCTGGAATCTGCTGACCATCAGCCGCAGAAATTATTAGCTACGGTGCAGGTTTTTGAAGAGCAGGGGAAACTGGCCGGAGCGATGTTGACGCTCCGCGATTTTGAATCGTTGAAGCGCCTGGAATCACAACTTGATTACGCCACCAGGATTGCCGCGCTCAGTCGCATCACTTCCGGCGTCGCGCACGAAGTAAAAAATCCACTGCATGCGATGGTGCTGCATCTGGAATTACTCCGTACGAAAATCGAAGCCGGACGCGATCCCGGCAATCACGTCGAGGTGCTGACTTCGGAAGTCAATCGTCTGAATCGTGTCGTGCAAACCTTCCTTGATTTTACGCGTCCAGTGACGATGCAAACGCGCAAGCATTCGGTCAAAACTTTGCTCGAAGAAGTGGTTTTGTTGGCTCCCGTCAATGCCGAACCGCCGATCAAGGTTGTGCTAAAAAATTCTGCCGCTGATTTGAAGATTGAAGCTGACCTTGATTTGCTGAAGCAGGGCTTACTCAATATTGTGATTAATGCTTGTCAGGCAATGCCGGACGGGGGCACGTTGACGATTAGCTCTGAGCAGGTCGGCAACCAGATCGAAATTTCAATTGCGGACACCGGAGCCGGAATTCCTGAAGAGTTAAAGGAAAAAATCTTCAATTTGTATTTCACTACGAAATCTAAAGGCAGTGGCATTGGTCTGGCGCAGGCGTTCCGTGCGGTGCAAATGCATGGCGGAGCCATTGAAGTTGAATCAGAAATTGGGAAAGGGACGCGATTCAGAATTCAATTGCCAGTGGCTTGATTATTCGGCGCACTGCTTTTAAGCTGTCTTCAGCGGTTTCAACAGGTGAAGCAGTTTTTTCGCTTCGATAACAAAAAACTACAACTTGGAAAAGGAGAATTTATGGCAGGAAAATTTGTCATGACGAAAACCCATAATGGACATCTCGTAGTCAATTTGAAAGCCGGGAATGGTGAGGTCATTTTGACGAGTGAATTTTATAAGTCCAAAGCGGAAGCCAATGCCGGAGTCGCCGACGTGCGCAACAGTGCCAAAAACGATGCACAATTTGATCGTCGCACTTCAAAAGCGAATGAGCCATTCTTCTCGTTGAAAGGTGCGGACGGGAGCTACATCGGCAAAAGCGAAATGTATACGTCTGAGGCAGGAATGGAAAATGGCATTAAATCCGTCAGGAATAACGCACCGGAAGCCAGCTTCGTGGATGATACTGGATACTAAAAAATCTAAGAGACAAGGAGATTTTTATGAAAAAAATAGATTCCCCCTTGTCTCCTTGTCCAATTCTTACTTCGCCGGAGTAATCATTACTTTTCGAAACGCCACTTTCGTGTGATCGCCTTGTAACATGATCGGGCCTGCCTCACCTTCATTGCTGTCCAGCGCACCGCCCGTAATTCCTGGAATTTCTTCATTCTCAATAATCGTTTGCCCGTTCAAAATTATCGTCACGCGTCGTCCGATTAAGGTAATGTCAAACGTTTGCCATTCGCCGGGAGCTTTTGTCGCGTTGGCGTTTGGCTTCAGGAATCCATACACCGCACCCATTCGCAATGGATCAATGGCTTGTCCCGAAGCGTCATTGATTTGCACTTCGTGACGCCCGCGTAAATAAATTCCGCTGTTGCCGCCCTTCACATTTTGAAATTCGGCATGCAATTTGAAATCAGTAAATTTCTGATCGCTGATGATGTCCGCGCAGGGAGTTTTATTCGTGAGCAATCCGCCTTCGACTGACCAGCAATTTGGATGCGCATTCGTGCGGGGCTTCCATCCGGTCAAATCTTTACCATTGAAAAGTTCAATTGTTTTTCCCCAAACAGGCTTCGCCGTACGCCGCATTTCAGGGGCTTTGACGGCAGTCCAGTTCACTGTCTTGCCAGTTTCATCCTGCACCGTACCGGATAGTTTTTCGCCTTCCAGTTTGCCCGCAAAGACCAGCACCTCAGGAGCGCGTTCGTATTGTTTAGGAACTTTGATGGTAAGTTCACCGTTACTGAAAGACGCCTCAGACGCATAGCGCATTGAGCCGAAATGTCCGACGACCCGCGCCATGATTTCCGTTTCCTTGCGATGCTGAATTTCAAACCACGAGGGAAAATTCACGCCGTCGGAACCTTGCACAGTGACATCCCAACGCCCAAGAATTTTATCGGCGTAACCGACGGGTTGGGAGATACCGATACCTGAAAAAATGGAAAGTATAAAACATAGAAAGAAGAGTGGTTTCATTAGTTTTCTCCAAAGTTTTTGGTTTAAGAACTGGCAGTAGAAATGAATGGAAGTTACTTACGATCTTTGTTAAAAGTTATACTGTCGATTATTTGATGAAAAGTTGGGCGTAAGGAATCAAATTTTTTCTTGAGTTGCTCAGCGTCGGCGGCTAGAGCGGCTGATTCCAACTGAAACTGTAAAACGTTCTTTTCCTGAATGATAATCAGTGAAATTACTTGCGTATTAATTACGTACCCCTTTTTTTCTCGTCGCCTAATATATTCAATAATTCCAGCCGAAACAGAACCTATTTTGTAGGGGGTAGTTGTAATAATTTTGGCATCATCAGGAACGAACGAACTTAAGCCATCTTTCGAATACAAAGATTTAATATCAGCTTTAGTAACAGTAATTCCAGCAGGAAGGTCTTTAATAATCAGAAGAAATAAATCCGTACCCTGTCCATTTTCACTGATAAATTTCTGAACAACTCTGTCATCGTCACTCTCGCTCGCCTTCCAACTTTTCGGAAAGACGAGAGAGTAGTAAACACCTTTAGACTTTTTGTGATCCTCAGTTGAAAAACGCGCACCATCATCTGACACGACTTGTTGCGTCGGAGCGGGACCTTTAGCATTGCAGCTAAATGTGGGAGTAATTAGACCAAAAATAGAAAATAAGATTAGTAGGTTTTTCATAATATTCACTCAAGAGAAACTTTTAGCTTAAAATAAATAATAACAGGTTAGGCGTTTTAAGCTATAGGGTTATTTAATCACCACCGCCGGAATTTCTAAATCTTTCACCGCCTTATTAAATCCCGGCACTTCCGCTTTCAAAACCTCTTCCAGCTTTTTCAACTCCGCGTCAATCTTTCCTGACAAATCCTCATAGACAACATACGCCTGATCGGTCGGAGCGTTGTCAGAACCGCTGACCGAACCGCCCAGCGCCGCCAGTTTATTATTCAGCCGAATCGGATAATTCAGCGGGTCTTGACTACTTTGATTTTTGGTTTGGTAGAGGGCTTCTTCGATCAATTTTATTTTGTCGTTGAGTGCTTTGCCGGCGTCAATGACAGGTTTTGAATTTAGTTGCGAGGCGACGCGTTTGGTGAAATCGTCCACTTGTTTTCGCACATCACGAATTTTCAAAATTGCTTCGTGAGTTTCGCTGAGCTTGGTGCGGATTTTCCAGAGCAGGTCGAATTGCTTCGCGAAATCTTCCGGCGAAGTCGTCAGGCGCGGGTCTTTTTTGAGTTCAAAATTTTCAGTGAATGTTTTTCCGCCGACAGTTAATTTGACTTGATAATTTCCGGGTATGGCTTTGGGGCCGGTGACGCTGCCAGCCCACATAATTAAGTTTGGAAATTTCGTCGCATCGGGGTAGCGCGTATCCCACACAAAGCGGTTCAGACCTGCTTCAGTATTGACTTTCGTTGCACCTCCACGCCCGAATCCTCCGCCTTCATCTTCAGCCACGGATGGTGCTGGCGCACCTTCTTCGGGCTTCGGTTTGCTCGTGAATTTCTTAACGGATTTGCCTGCCGCGTCCAAAAATTCCAACGTGACTTCATCGGTAGTTTTGGTTTTTAGCTGGTAATAAACGACCACCCCAGCGGCAGGATTTTGTCCGACTGCGGTGGTGGCGGAAAGGGGCGTACTGCCGCCAACAGTGCGATAGGCGTCTTCGGGTTTGAAGAGGTGAATATCGGCTTTTGCAATTTCATCCTTCATTTGATGCAGCACATTCAAGTCATCGAGAATCCAAAATGCGCGGCCCTGCGTAGCCACGATTAAATCTTTGTCGCGTTTTTGAATGACTAAATCTGTGACGGGAACGACGGGCAAATTCAATTGGAGCGACTGCCAATTTTCTCCGTCATCGTAAGAAACGTACAAGCCAGTTTCCGTGCCTGCATAAAGCAATCCTTTGCGATGCGGGTCTTCGCGGATGACGCGCGTGAAGGAATTTTCGGGCAATCCTCTGACGATTTTTTTCCACGATTTTCCATAATCATTCGTTTTGTACAAATACGGTTTATTGTCGTCAGATTTATACATCGTCGCCGCTACATACGCCGTAGCTGCATCGTGCGGCGAAGCATCTAACGAATTGATTTGAATCCATTCGGGCAAGCCTGAAATGTTCTTCGTGACGTTGCTCCAATTTTTGCCGCTGTCCTGTGTGACGTGAACTAAGCCGTCATCGGAACCTGTCCAAATGACTCCGGCTTTGACGGGCGATTCCATCCCGCAAAAAATCGTACAGTAATATTCAACGCTCGTATTATCTTTCGTAATCGGGCCGCCGCTGGAGCCTTGTTTTGATTTGTCGTTGCGGGTTAAGTCAGGCGAAATTGCTGTCCAGCTTTGCCCTTCGTTCGTAGTTTTGAAAAGTACGTTGCCACCCGTATAAAGCGTGTTCGGATCGTGAGGCGAAAAGAAAATCGGGAAGTTCCATTGAAAGCGATATTTCATTCCTTCCGCGCCCCAACCCATCGGGTTATCAGGGTAAACGTTGAGGTCGCGTGATTGTCCGGTGCGATGGTCGAGACGTTCGAGCAATCCGCCGTAATTGCCTCCAAAGACGATGTTGGAATCTTTCGGCGAAGGCTGCACCCAACCTGATTCCGCGCCAGCGGTAGTTTCCCAGTCACGAATTCCAATACTAAATCCTGATGAGCGGCTGGTAATTTTTACAGTGGAATTATCCTGCTGCGCTCCGTACACGTGATACGGAAAATCGTTGTCTACCTGCACCCGATAAAATTGCGCGGTTGCCTGATCCTGCTCGCTCCAGGTTTTGCCGCCGGAAAATGAAACGTTCGCGCCGCCATCATTGGAATTTATCATCCGTTGATTATCATTCGGAGCGATCCACAAATCGTGATTGTCGCCGTGTGGTTCGGGAATTTGTGCGTATGTTTTCCCGCCGTCGTTCGAGATATAAAGCCCCGTATTCAGCACATAAACGCGATCTGCATTTTGCGTGTCGGCGTAGAGGCGAGAGTAGTACCACGCACGTTGACGGAGGTTGCGTGCTTCGTTCACTTTCGTCCAGTTTTTGCCGCCGTTGTCGGAACGGAACACGCCGCCGTCTTCGGCTTCGATAATTGCCCACACCCGTTCAGGATTCACAGGCGAAACGGTGACGCCGATTTTGCCAATGTTTTCGCCTTTCGGCCCGCCGGGATTTCGTGTGATTTCCGTCCACGTGTCTCCACCATCGGTAGACTTAAAAAGTCCGCCATTTTTGCCGCCACTTTCCAAACTATACGGTGTGCGTTTGACCTCCCACATTCCGGCGTAAATCACATTCGGATTCGAGGGATCAAGAATTAAATCTATCGCTCCGGTGCGATCATTTTTGTAAAAAACTTTTTCCCAGGACTTGCCGCCGTCCTTGCTGCGATAAACGCCGCGTTGATCGTGCGCGCCAAAAATATGACCAAGCACAGCGGCGTATACGATGTCAGGATTTTTCGGATGAACGCGAATTCGTGAGATGTGGCGCGTATCGTCAAGCCCAATGCGCTTCCACGTTTTGCCTGCATCCATTGATTTATATGCACCGTCGCCATGCGAGACATTGCCACGAATCGGAGCTTCGCCCATCCCGACATACAAAATATTTGGATCAGATTCACTGACCGCAATCGCGCCGACAGAACCCGTCCCGAAAAATCCGTCGGACACGTTCAACCAATTCGTCCCGCCGTCTACAGACTTCCAGACACTGCCGCCTGTTGCGCCGAAGTAATAGACATTGGGTTGCGACGTGACTCCACTAACGGCAGTGACGCGACCTCCTCGATACGGACCGATGCTGCGGAATTGCAGACCTTTGAACGGTGATGGGGAAGGCTGTTGTGTGTTCTGTGCAATAGCCGGGAAAAATGGAATCCCTGCAATCAACAATGCAAAGAGGCAGGCTTTGGCTTTCATTTCGGGGTTCTCCTGACACTCAGTTTTGATTGAGTTGGTAGTGCAAAAGCGATGAAAATTTGTTGTTTATATGAAGCGAACCGCATCATACCATTTCGGAGATGAAACCAAAATATTGAAGGGGTGGTGGTTTGAGCATTAGCAGTGTGAATAGCATCGGTTGCCCCCTTACTATTTTCGGGATGCGGCAAGCTGTTCGTTCTATGTATATTTTTCCTGATAATAAATCGGAACCAGGAGCCTCAGTAAATCTGATGATGCGTTGCAGGTGGAGTCACTCAAAAGGATTTCCTGATTGACAGTTTTCGTCACTAATCGTATAAATAAGACTTCAGTTCTCACTTATCGTTTCCCCTGAAGTTTAGGCAATTGCCCCTCTCTTCTTTGTCTGAATAAACTTTCTTGCCGGAAATCTGGACAGTATTCGCAGTCCTTTGTTGATCGCAGATAAGCGAGGACAGAATTCCCCGCAGTAAAATAAGCAATTACGCGTACAGCCTCATGCGTTGGCCAGAATCTGGAGTAAAAAATGAACCTCACTTTGCAAGAAACCTACTCACCATTTGAACCGAATGATTTTCAGACGTTTGGCATTATTTATCCGTTGCCGCAGGATCGGTTTGTCAGAATCCTGAGATCGTGCGTTTCTCCCGATCCTAAAATTGATCGCAGTGTCAAAGCACGCCAAACCGTTTCGCTGAATCTGGATTTAGAAGTTCTCAAGGAGCTAAAGCGATTTGATGGAGTGACTTCTGAAGAAAATTTTGACGATCTGTTTTATTTACCCAAGGGACAGAATTTTATTTCAAAATCTGAGCACGACGAATACGAAATACAGGCTTTTTGGATGACCCTGCGGTTTAGTTTTCTGGAATCGCTTTACCCGTCACAACGTACGCCCAGCATTCAGATGAGCGAGCAACTGTGGGCGCATCCATATTTGTTATTGACGCAGCTTTTTAAGATGACTTCCATCAAGGATCGCTTACGATTAATTAGCCGGATGTCATACCGCGAGTTTGAAGCGTTTATCAAGGAAGCTGATAAACTTGCGCTTCCGTTGAAGGCTGACAGCCGGACGATCCTGGATGCCATCGCTGCGTATAAACAGGGGCAGAATAGGGGAGCTGCTGCCAGCCGTTCGATGTTGATGTCGCGGGTCTAAAATAAAGTCAGGGCTTTGAGTTTTGGCTTTTGGTATTTGGGCATGCATACCAAACGTTCAGTTACATCCGGGTAACTTTCGCCTGAAACAAACTCTTGGTGAGGCTACCCAAAGACCAAAAAACAAAGCTCAAAGCCCTTTTAGCAACAATGCCCATCCCGAATTTTTTCTGAAAGTTCACACCGCACAGGTTCCGCTTCTTCCACTTCCCGACACCATTTCCGACAGACCCGACAGTAAATCATTGAGTCCGTAGTGACTCCTTCGATAATGATTTCGCGGCGTGGGCAGCGGACTAAAATTGTTGTCTTCACCTTCATAGCCATTTACCCTAACATCTGCTAATTTATTTTAGCAATTCCCAAAGATGCGGTAACAAAATCATTTTCAGGAGATTCTTCATGGTCAGATTGATAACAAAGAAAATTTGTGTGAGCGCGGCTCTTTTTGTTCTCGTGATTTCAACTGCGATGGCGCAGCAGCGGATCGGTACTGTCTCGGTTCGCGTCACGCTGGATCACGCAAATTGGCTGTATCAGCCGGGTGAAACTGTCAAAGCGAAAATTTCTGTGATTCAGGATGGACAGCCCGTTCCTGATGCTAATGTGACCTACAGCTTCGGCCCGGAAATGATGCCGCCGATTTCCGAAAAAGCGATGACGGTTCCGCTGGCAGGCTTGATGATTGAAGCGGGAACCATGAAAGAAGCTGGATTCCTGCGAATCATCGCTACCACGGAAATGTATGGCAGGAAATATCGCGGTTTAGCGACAGCGGGATTTGCTCCTGAAACGATTAAACCGACGCAGACTGGGGATACCTTTACAATCGCGCGGGCGGCTGGCCGCACATGTTTCGTGCCTCTGGTGAAGGATCGCTGCGCACGAAAGAAAAAATTGAAACTTCCAGATATTATGACGTCGTCAATTTTGCGCGACGGGTGAAAGTTCCTGGATTTTATACGTGGGGATTCAATGACGAGACCTGTCCGCCGACTTCGATGTATTCAGCATATAACGTTATTACGGCGAAGAAAGAATTGATGCTCGCGCTGGAAACGGGACATAACACTTTGCCGGAACAAGCGGAGCGTGTGACGAATTGGTTAGTGAATTTTGTGAAGCAATAGAAGGCTACAACTACAATAAAATATGACTCCATTCATTCCAGTCCCGACACCTGAAATTAATGACATTCATTCGCAGCCACGCGATTTGCGCTTTCATCCGAGCAGCACCGAAAATCCGAAATTGTTAACCCGTGAACAAGTTACTTCGTTCAATCAGGAAGGCTTTGTGACAGGTATTCGCTTATTTGACGAAGCTGAAGCTGGTGATGTCCGCAATTATTTTGATGAATTACTGGCGCAATATTTAGCCGAAGGGAAAGATAGCTATTCCATCACGACGGCACACATGAAGCACGGCAAAGTGTATGATTTGCTCACCGATTCGCGCATTGTTGCTTACGTCAAAGATATTCTCGGCGAAAATGTCATCGCGTGGGGATCGCATTTTTTCTGCAAATTACCCAAAGACGGCAAAAAAGTTTCGTGGCATCAGGACGCGACGTACTGGCCGTTATCTCCATCGAAAGCAGTAACGGTTTGGTTAGCAATTGATGATGCCGATGTCGAAAATGCCGCGATGCGCTTCATTCCCGGTTCGCATCATCACGGCGAATTGACTTCGCAAATGCACGAAAATGACGAATCGGAAATCTTGTACCAATCCGTCGCCGATGCTGAAAACTTCGGCGAACCCTTTGATAATATTCTCAAAGCCGGACAATTTTCGATTCACTCCGATTTGTTATTGCATGGATCGAAAGCGAATGAATCTGAGCGCAGGCGGTGCGGATTAACGATGCGTTATTGCGCGGCAGATGTCACCGCGTACCTTGATTGGCACGCCAAAGGAATTATTGTCAGTGGTGCAGACCCCCGTAATCATTGGTCAAATCCACCGCGACCAAAGGAAGAATAGAAGACCATGATTCAAAAAGCATTCATTTTTTTCGCTCTTAGCATTTGCCTTATTTCTACATCGGGGCAAACAGTATCCGAAATCAATAAACAGTATGGTTCTCGTATTCGTACTTATTCTGTTAGCGCAAAAATTTGGATGACTCCCCAATACGATTCGAAGGGTAATGTTTGCGAGATGACTTTATACCCCAAACGGTTTGATGGGAGTACGGTGTATATGCGGGCAGTAGCTCTCGATTCATTGGGGCTGGAGCTTTTTCTAAATAAGATTATTACATCTGAGGAGCGTAAGAAAAAGCCGTACCTCGGCGGCTTGGCTGCGGGTGGGGTAATTACATCTTGGTATTTGTACAAGGATGTCACCTTCACCTTTTATACTTCAATGGAAGTTACAGGTGGAACGTTTAAACCATTAAGTTCGAATGAGGACGAAATAGGGAAAAGAGAAAACAAGGCAGAGGGCTTTGTTAAAGCCGAAATTGTAACGGTTCGCTGGAATCGTAGGAACTGTAAAAGTGCCAAATAAGCACACGTGTTAGTATCTAAGATTTATGAAAAATATATTATTTTTGTTAATTGGGATTACTTTTTTGATTTTTAGTTTCACCTTTATAGTTGAAGCGGAGATGAAATTTCCAAAGCTTGGAGGAAAGAGAAAAGCTCATGAGGTAAAATTTCAAAAATTCACGCTCGATAAAGAATTTCGCTCCGAAGGTGTCGCAGTTGGCGATATTAATCACGACGGAAAAATGGACGTGATGGCAGGGAATTTCTGGTACGAAGCTCCTGATTGGAAAGCGCACGAAATCGCTCCGGCGCAAGCCTTCGATGCGGCGAAAGGTTACAGTAATTCCTTCGTCAATTTCGCGTGGGACGTGAATAATGATGGCTGGGTAGATCAAATTTTGATTGATACGCCGGGGATTCCTGCCGTGCTGTGGCGTGAAAATCCGGGCGAAAAAGGCGGTGTCTGGGCAGCTCACAAAATTGCCGCGAATGCCTGTAACGAAAGCCCCGCGTTGGGTGAGTTGATGCTTTCTCCGGGACTGAATGATTTGGGTAGCGGCGGACTTTATGGCATTCTTCAAAAGGTAAAAAAACGCGATTACAGCCGCGCTACCAATACGAAACCCGCGCTGATTTTTTCCGTTGATGATTCACAGATGAATTGGTTTGAACCGGGTACTGATGTGAACGGAGAATTCATCAAACATCCGATCAGCATCAAATCTTCTGCGCAGACAGCCAAGTCGGATGGCGTTTTTCGCTATTCTCACGGGCTGGGCGTTGGTGACATCAACGGCGATGGACGCAACGATGTCGTAATAAATACAGGCTACTGGGAAGCTCCGCTAGATCCACGCACTGCCGCTTCGTGGAAATTTGTCAAAATGGATTTGGGCGAAGATTGCGCGAACATGCAGATTTACGATGTGAACGGCGATGGCTTAAATGATGTGATTACCAGCTCCGCGCATAAAGTTGGCATCTGGTGGTTTGAGCAGTACCGCGACCGTGAGGGAGCGCATTTTCGCAAGCATGAAATTGATAATTCGATCTCGCAAACGCATTCGTTAATGCTTGCCGACATCAACGGCGATGGCTTGATGGATTTTGTGACCGGCAAAAGATATTGGGCGCACGGGCCAACCGGCGATATAAATCCCGACGCTCCGGCAGTCGTTGTGTGGTTTGAATTGCAACGCGAAAAAGGCGGCGAAGTGAAATGGATCAAACACGAAATTGATAACGATTCCGGTGTCGGTACGCAGTTCACGATTGCCGATATGAACGGCGATAAATTGCCGGATGTGATTACGTCCAATAAAAAAGGCGTTCACGTGTTTTTACAGGTCAAGGGAAAATGAGGGCAGTTAAAACTGACCCTCGCTGAAAAAATCAAGACTAAATCTTGCCTCCTCATGTCTAATTGAGTATCAGGCAAACAGGATTAATTTTTATTCTGTCCGCCGTTAACGATTATTTATCGGGAGGCATTTGTTATGAAAAAAATATTAGTTGTTATTGTCATTTTAAGTGCGTTGACTCTACCAGCTTTGGCGCAGAGGAGTTTAGGGCGACAGCAAAGAAGGCAGCAGCGCAGAGAGGCGCACGTCGCCAAAAAATTTGCCAAATTGGATCGCAACTCTGATGGCAAAATTTCCCGCGACGAATGGACGCGCAAACCCAAAGCCTTTGACCGTCTTGACCTCAACCACGATGGCTTCATCACCATAGATGAAATCAAAGAAGCGCGGCAACAAAGACGCGGACGCTAAAGTTCGGAGTTAAGGTTCAGAGTTCACGCTTCAGCGTGTCCGCGCCGCGCTTCGCTGGCGATTGCACGCTGAAGCGTGAACTCTGAACGAAAACGATTAGGAACCCTTCCACTTCCTGCCATACAATGCTTCATCAAACTCGAATCCAATCCACCGCGAGGAAGCATGCAGATAAAGCCCCATTGGTTATTGCTTATTCTTGGGTTGTGGCTCGCCGCCGCACAAGGACAGGATACATTTACACTCACGGCAGACAGCTTGCAAAATGGCAAAGCGGTCGAACTCGACAAGCTCGGCTGGAAATATTCGCCCGGCGATGAGCCGCGCTTTGCTGACCCACAGTTCGATGATCGCGCGTGGGAAACGTTGAAGGGCACAGCCATCACGCTCGACAGTATTCCCAAGAGCGGCTGGCGCGGCATTGGCTGGTTTCGGCTGCGCTTGCAAGTTGATCCGGCGCTCGCCCATCAGCCGCTGGCATTGGTGATGGTGCATTTCGGGGCGTCAGAGATTTACGTTGACGGCAAGCTCATGCAGCGCTTCGGCACAGTCGGAGCAACGCCCGAAACCGAAGTTTCCTACAATCCCAACACGCTGCCCTTTAGCCTGACCTTCGAGCCAATGTCTCAAGGGAATGAGCATGTGATTGCTGTGCGCTACTCATGCGCGACGATGCCGGATC
>JAYVZE010000110.1:0-37606 GCA_043783625.1 Blastocatellia bacterium
CTGGCGAGTAAAAGACGCCCTTACTTCGTGCAGGCTTCCGCATTTTAAGTAATCAATCCAGAACACCCAATTCATTAATCAGTTTATGCAGGTATTGGCGGCTGATGTGGAGTCGTTGTGCGGCTTCAGAGCGGGAGCCGCTACATTCGCGCAAAGCTGTTTGCACCAGTTGGCGTTTATAATCCGTCATCGCCTGGTCGAAGGAAAAATCTTCCTGATGAAATAATGTTTTCAGGTCGCCATTGGAACCCGCTGCCAGTTGCACAATCGGCGAGGCACTTTCCACTATTCCGTTTTGAGCCGCCACCGGAAACACTCCCGGCAAACGATATTTTTCAGGGAGGACATCGGCATCTAATGTCGCCGCAGAACTAATCACGACGCACCTTTCAATCACATTTTCCAGCTCACGAATATTTCCCTGCCAGGCTCCGGCGGACAAGGCATCAATCATCGCATTTGTAAATCCGGGGATTGGGCGATCATGTTTTTGCGCAGCTTTGCGGGCAAAATGCGCCGCCAGTAATGGAATATCATCCCGGCGTTCGCGCAAGGGCGGAAGTTCTAAACTCACAACATTCAAGCGATAATATAAGTCCGCGCGAAACGTTCCCTGATTGACCATGTCTTCAAGGTTACGATTCGTCGCCGTGATGACGCGGATGTCAACGCTCAACAAATCTTTTCCACCTAATCGCTCGAATTGTCTTTCCTGCAAAACACGTAGCAATTTCACCTGCATGGACGGTGAAAGTTCGCCGATTTCATCCAGAAATAAAGTTCCCTGATGCGCCAGCTCGAACCGGCCTTGCCGCCGTGTCGCGGCTCCGGTGAAGGCTCCTTTTTCGTGTCCGAATAATTCCGATTCAATTAAATTTTCCGGCAAAGCGGCAATGGAGCAAGCGACAAATGGTTTGTTCGCGCGAGGACTGGCACGATGGACGGCACGGGCAAGCACTTCTTTTCCGGTTCCCGATTCACCGGTAATCAAGACTGTTGCGCTGGTCGAAGCAACTTCTCTGGCCTGTGCGAAGATGGCTTGTAATTTAGAATTGGAGCCGACGACTTCCTCAAAACCTCCGGCGACCTGTTGGCGGAGATTGGCGTTTTCCTGTTCTAAGGTGAAATTTTCCCGCGCTAACCTGATCTTGTCAGCGGCTTGGCGAACAATAATCGCCACTTCATCCAGTGAGAAATCATCTTTCTGAAAAAAGCCGTACGCTCCGCGTGCCGTCACTTGCACCGAAACAGCTTTTTCTTTGCTGCCCGTCAGAATAATTACGGGCAGTGGCGGATTAAAATTCCGTGCGGCTTCGAGCACCGCGACGCCTTCGGTAATTTCATTAACAAGTGGTGGCAGATGCAAATCGCACAGCACCACATCAATATTTTCGCGTTCGAGATGCGCCAAAGCCTCCGCTCGTGAAGCGGCTTGCAGCACTTGATATTGATCTTCCAAGGCCCAAAAGAGCTGATCCCGAATTCCTTCGTGATCGTCTACAATTAAGACTGTTTGTTTTACTTCATCAGCCATAATCAAATCTGTCCTGCCAATTGTGTCAGCTTTTCTTCAGCAGGTAAAACAATCCGAAATTCTGTCCCGACATCTTGTCGGCTTTCCACTTCGATGGTTCCGCCGTGTTGTTCGATAATGTCACGACAGGAAAAAAGCCCTAAGCCAATTCCCTTTTGCTTCGTTGTCGCAAACGCATGAAAAAGCCGATCTTTAATAAACTCCGGCGTCATCCCTTTGCCGCTATCCTTCACGCTAATGATGGCGTGTACGCCTTCCTGTGCAGTCGTAATCAAAAGTTTTCCGCCTTCGGGCATCGCCTCAATCGCATTGATAATCAAGTTCTCAATGACACGTTCAAGCGCTGAAGCATTAACGACGGAGCGCACATTTTCGTTCCAATCAGTTGTGATTTGATACCTTTCACCCGATTGCACCGGGCTTCGCTCCAAAACATTTTCAGTGAGCCGCGTCAGATTTTCGCTCCGGCGCTCCTCGCCTAATTCTGAACGCGGATCAGCCAGCTTCGTCACCAGGTTTCTTAAATTCCCAACTGAATCCGCCAGTGTTCGCATCGCGGATTCCTTGAAGCCTTCGCGGTCAAATTTGCGTTCCATGTTCGTTACCAGAAACGACAGCGAAAGAATGGCATTTTTCAAATCATGCGTGAGTACTGCTGATAGTCGGTTGAAGGACTCAAACTGTTTTAATTCACTTTCACGCGCAATCATTTCCCGCAACCGTCCCGCCATTCGATTAAAAGTATCCGCCAGTACCCGCGTTTCGTCGTTGCTTTTAACGACCAAAGTCGTATCTAATTTTCCGGCACTAATGGCTTTGGCTCCGCGTGTGACGATGCGGATTGAATCCGTAATTCCACTGATAATCAGGTACACTAAAAGTAACGCCACAATCGCCAGCACGACGGTAATGCCCAGCATACTGAAGGCCGCCAGATCAAGCTGTTCTCTGCCCGTGTCTTTTTCAATCACAAAAATTGACAACGGGACAGCGCCGGGATGCTGAAGATAGCGAATCCTCCAATACTGCCGTTCCCACAAAAAACGATCCGCCATCTCTTTGCGAACCAGCGTCAAAAAGCCCTGCCTCTCATCACTGCCACTCATCATTTTGTTGAGAATGCCTACTAAATTCTCTGGAGCAACGGCTTGCACCGCTTGCCCTTCCCAGCTTCGATGACCGGCGTAAAGGACGGTCTCGTTCGTATCAAGAATCAAGATTTCACGCTGTGACAAAACCGCTTGTTCCTCCAGCGGAAGAGAATTTTTCGTCAGGGCAATTGTTCGAGGGCCAACGGCTCGCTCCAGTAATTCACCTTTGATTTCTGCCGGATTCTCTTTACTTAAACGAGTAATTTGTGCGCTCACTTCTCTGGCTCGCAAATCCAAAGAGTTCCTGACCAAAGTCGAAACATTACCATCCGCCGTGTTATACCAGACCAAAGTCAGGACAAACATTGGCAGGATTGCAAACACGAGGATAATCAAAACCAATTTGGCTCGAATTGGAATTGAGTAGGTCAGTTTCATGCGTCAAGTTTGGGGGATCGTTAAATTGATGATTGATACTACCTGTGCGCCTCACTTTAGTCAAAAAATGAATCGCTTTAATTCACAGATTCTGACTGGTATTTATCTCAGCTATTGCATAGAATGTTCACACTTTGTAAATCTCAAAGTAATCATCATTCCAGCCGGCAAAACTGACGAATGAGGTGGAAATATTTCTGCCATCATCAATAACTATTACGACTGAAACTCTTATCTGGTTTGAAAAGAACCAAATAATGGGGTTCAAAATTCTTATTACTGCCTATGATGATGAAGCTACTCTTATTGATAATGCGCAAGCCCGGTGAACACGGATTAAATATTGGATTACGCATTCTGGCATTATCGCTGTCCAGCGTCCTTTTTTTTCTGGTGGGATATTATTTTTTATCAGTCAATCGAATTCAACCACCCCCCGAAAAATTTACGAGAAGTACTCTGAACTCAGGCGAAGCAGAGCGTTATAAGGCAGATATTGCTTTGATGGGACGGATCAAAGCTGTCCTCGGTCAATCCAAACGCCTGCACGGTTACAGCATTGGTGTTGAATGCAAAGATGGAGCGGTCAATATCGCGGGTGAAGTCCCAACTCAAATTGATAAAGATTTAGCCGGACAGTTAGTCCTTCAAACAGGAGGCGTCAACAGCATTACAAATAATCTGAGTATTCTTCCCGCCGCGACCCGCACCAACCAGGAAGCCTCTCCGTCAAGCTTCCCCATCAACGTTGACGATATTGAACTGGAAGCCAATCTCAAGGAAAGAATTTCATCCCTGCCAAACCTCGCCACCGCTACGATAACGATTAAAGTCAAAAATAAAATTGTGACGCTTAATGGCGCAGTCGCTACCGAGCCAATCCGTTCACAACTTGAGCAGGTGGTGCGCAACTTCCCGCAGGTCTCGCAGGTCAATAATCAACTGAAATTAAGCAGCCGATAACCTTACTGTTTTGCCGATGAATTCATCTTATCAATTCCCCGAAATCGAGGATTTCGCAGTTGACTCAAATCCTTTCGAGGCGCAAAATCCTCAGGTCGAAAAGATTTGAGAGAAATCTTAACCCAGCAAAAAATAAATCAAGTGAACGTGACCTGACGATCAGGCAAAGATTCACTGGACAATTCAAGGTCGTATAAAATGTTTTTAAGCGGGAGACGGAGGTTCCACGTCAGTCTTTGCTGTGAGGATTTTTCATCATGAAGTTTGAGCCAAGCATTATCAATCTCCGTCAATTCACGAAATCGAAATTCCATTACTGGAAGTTAGCCTTCATCCTGCTCACCTTCATCTTTGCCACCAGTGTTGTCAGGACGACGCACGGAGCCAGCGAACCCGCCACCACCGCACAAGCAACCTTTACGCAATATTGTTCGCAATGCCACAGCGGAACAGCCGCGAAAGCCGGCATCAATCTCGAAAAATTACTGGCGCAACCCTCCGTTGGCGAAAGCTTTCAGCAATGGGAAAAAGTCGCAGCGGCACTTGAACAAAAAACCATGCCGCCCAAATCCATGCCGCAGCCGAGCGACGCTGCATGTGCGCAAGCCATCGCCTGGATTCGCGGAGAACTCAGTGCCTACGCCAAAAAACACGACGGCGATCCGGGAAAAGTAACAGTCAGACGATTAACCAGCGGCGAATATGCCTACACGATCAAAGACCTGACCGGAGTTGATCTGGAGGTCGGAATTGATTCTTCCAGCGATTCCGTCGGCGGCGAAGGATTCACTAATTTCGGTGATGTCCAATTCATGCAGGATGCGAATCTTGAACGCTACCTCGGAGCCGCTAAAATTGTGGCTGACCATGCTGTCATCGGTTCCGGCCCGCTTGAATTTTTCACGCATCCCGGCAAGACCGGATTTGAACTCGCAGCCGTCACCCGCATCAAAGATATTTACGCCGCCAACGGAATCCGTACCGTTTCAGGTGAAGGAGGAAAACCCTTCGGATTGGATAAATACGGCAAAGCCCTTTTTGTGGCCTGGCAATTCAAAAATCGCACCGCGCTCGGTGAAGCCAATACAACCTTGAAACAACTTGCCGCCCGTGAAGGGATTTCGCTTCGCTTTGCGCAACATATTTGGCAAGTCGTAAACAGCCCAACCTTGAAATATCCCTCGTCGGAAATTGCGGCTCGCTGGTGCAAATTGCCTTCGGCGGATCACAAAAATACGGCGATAGCTCGCGCCGGATGCGATGAAATTCAAAAATTTATGGTGACCTGGCCGAGCTGGTTGTTTGCACGCGGCGATGTCGCCGCAGGCGGTGCGGGCGATGAAAGTCCGCTTGAATTCAGTGATCGCTCGCTCAATGTAAAATCTCCGCAGCATTTCGCGTATGTGCGGGGCGGCGGACGCGGGCCGATCCAATCGGGGCCGGCAAAAATTTATTTGAATGTCGCCAATGTCAATCCGGCAATGGGCGACAAGCCCGTCGTTATTTGGCGTAACCTCACCGTCGGGTATCGCACTTTCGTTCCGCGCGGCCCCGTTGCCGCCGGAGAATCCGTCGTCGTGCTGGCACAAGACGCCGAAGCCGCCGCGAATTTGCGACGCGGGATTTTGCCTGCGGGCGAGCGCAAAAAACTAAAAGATATTGTCAGCCCTGAAACTGCGCAGCGCTTGAATTTCGGCAAGAGTCCTGACGGAACGCCAATTGGCCCGGATGATTTTGCTTCCGAAGGTTCTGTCATGTTTGAGGTTCCGATGCCAGAAAAACCCACGTTGCTAAATCTGCAAGTTGAAGCAGAAATCGGGAGCAATCGGGATCAAGTTGTGCGCATCGTCATTTCCGACCGCGCCGACGGTCAGACGAGAGGTGCGCCAACTCGCGCACTGGTCGGAGATATGAAAAGCGCAGGCTACCGGAATTTCAGAACAGGTGTAATGGAGTATGCGTCTTTATTGCCTCCAAACACACACGGCGAACCAACGCCAGCGGATAAAGACCCCGTACCGGAGCCGTTCGACAATACTTACAACGTCCCTGAACATGATGAATTCGTAGTCAAAGTCAAATATATCCGCGACGATAAATTTGTCATCGAAAATCTGCTTGATAATGTAACGAAAGTGAAGCTCAATCGCGCCTGGAATGATCTTTACGCCTCGTTTGAATATCACGACAGCTATCTGCGATTACTGGCGAAACATTATTCTTTTGACCTGAAAGGCAAAGGAATCGCCGATATGGACAAGACTCAGATCGAAGCGTTGCCCGTTGACATGCGAAAGTACGTGACTCCGCTACGGCGTGAATTCGACGCAGTCAATGCAGCACAGGTAGCGGCGCATCCGGGACACATCAATGATTGCCTTGCCTTCGCCAGTCGTGCTTGGCGGCGTCCTTTAGCAGAGAAAGAAAAACTGAGTCTGCGCGCCTTTTACGACAAGGCTTTCAATGCTAATCCAGATCATCGAAAAGCGATTCAGGCGTTGTTGATTCGCATTCTGATTGCTCCACAATTTCTGTATCGTGTCGAAAGTGGACAGGAATCAGGTGTGAGGAATCAGGTATCAGGTGTCAGCAACGCCTCTTTCAACCTGACACCCGACACCTCAAACCCGACACCTCTTTCCAATTGGGAGATGGCAAGTCGGTTGAGTTATTTTTTATGGTCCTCGATTCCTGATGATGAATTGCGTCGCGCAGCCGAGGCACGTGAATTGACCAGTGAACAAGGCCTTCAGCGGCAGGTCAAACGTATGTTGTCCGATCCGAAAGCGCGTCGGCTCTCAACAGAATTCTTCGGACAATGGCTGGGCTTTTATCATTTCGATCAATACAAAGGCGTAGACACCAGCCGCTTCGCAGAATTCACCGATGACGTAAAAGAAGCGATGTATGATGAAGCCGTTTCGTTCTTTGAGCATGTCGTTCGCAAAGATCGTCCGATCAGTGAAATGTTGTTTGCTGACTACACATTTCTGAATAAGGGTTTGGCGAAATTTTACGGCGTCAAGCAAGAAATCAAATCCAAAGATCAGCCGGAATTCGTCGAAGGTGCCAACGCCTTTCATCGCGGCGGATTGTTACGACTTGGAGCAGTTCTGACTGCGACTTCCGCGCCGCTCAGAACCAGTCCCGTCAAACGTGGCGACTGGATTTTGCGAAGAATTCTTGGCACGCCAACGCCGCCTCCACCTGCGGATGCCGGATCGCTGCCAGCGGATGACAAAATGTTTGGCGGTCTCTCATTGAAAGCAAAATTAGAACAGCATAAACGCAATGCGACGTGCGCCAATTGCCATACGCGGATTGATCCACTGGGCTTTTCACTCGAACGCTACGATTCCACCGGACGCTGGCGCGACACCTATTCTGACGGAAAACAAATTGAAGATTCAGCCGCATTACCGGACAAAACTGAAATCGCGGGCATTGACGGATTAGTCAAATATTTAAGATCAAAAGAGCCGCAAATTCGTAAAACTCTTTCTTATAAATTAGTCGGCTACGCGCTGGGACGAACGGTGCAGGCGTCGGATCAATTACTGATTGACCGCATGGTCAAGGCTGGCGGCGAAGCCACATTTTCGCAATTAGTTGCAGAAATTGTGACGAGCAGGCAATTTCGTAATAGATCAGGAAATGAACCCAACCTGAACGAACCAAAATCAAAGATTGCATTGAATAGCACTGCTGCTCAACGCATCAGACCTTAGCCTGCAAAGCAGGTGTAAGCATAAAACCTGGGGTGTAAGCCCCAGGAAAATGACGAAAAAAATAGAGAAGCCCGCGAAGGCGGGCGACAGCAATAAAATTTTATGTCCAGTTCCTATACAAATTTGCTGTACCACATCATCTTTTCAACCAAGGATCGGCAATCGATAATTCTTGCTGAACATCAAGAACGTTTATACGAATATATCGGCGGCACAATTCGTGGACAGGGTGGGATCGCATTAGAAATCAATGGTACGGAAGACCACGTACATGTACTCGCAAAATTGAGACCTGATAAATCGTTGTCTGATATTTTGCGAGATTTGAAATCTAACGCTACCGGATGGATGCATGAGGTATTCCCTGCTCTTCAGGATTTTACTTGGCAACGGGGTTATGCCGCATTTACAGTGAGCCAATCAAATGTAATCAAAGTTCAGGATTACATCGCCAGGCAAAAAGAACATCATCGGAAAAAATCTTTTCGTGATGAATTTATCGAATTTTTACAAGTGAATGGTATTGAATACGACGAACGATATGTGTAAAGACTGTCACCCGCTTTCGCGGGCTTGAAAATATTTCCTAGAATTCCTGGGGCTTACACCCCAGGCTTTATGCTTGAACCCGCTTCGCGGGCTTTGTACGAAGGCAATAATGAAAACCTCAAACCAAAAATCTCGACGCAATTTTTTACGCGGCGCAGGTGTCGCTCTCACGCTGCCTTGGATGGAATCTTTGCCGATCTTTGCACAGGAAAGTAAAGCGAATAAACCACCGCTCCGCTTTGCGCATATTTATTTTTCCAACGGCGTCGAACCGATTCACTGGTGGGCCAAAGGCAGCGGCGCGGCGATGGAATTCGGACAGGCGGCGCAACCGCTGGCGCCCATCCGCGAAGACCTGATTTTCCTGCGCGGGCTTTACCATCAAAAAGCTTTCACTGCGCCCAGCCCACATCTTGGCAGAATGAATTTATTGTCAGGCGCATTGGTCAGCCTTGACCCGAATGACATTCGCGTCGGGACTTCATTCGATCAAATTTTGGCGCAACGCATCGGAAATCAAACCGCTGTGCCGAGCCTTGTGCTGGGAATTGAGCCAAATGAATTGCGCCTCGAAGACGGACTTTCAATGATTTATGGTTCGTCCGTTTCGTGGGTTTCTCCGACTAAGCCTGCAACGAAAGAAATTTATCCGTCGCGTACTTTCGACCAATTAGTCGGTGACGGCACAGGTCGCAAGTTGGATCGCAGCATTCTCGACATCGTACTGGCGGACGCAAAATCGCTGCAACCAAAAGTCAATTCCGGCGACCGTCGCAAACTGGACGAATATCTTGAATCCATCCGCGACATTGAAAAACGGATAGATCACGCCGCGAAAGAAGAACGGCTGGAAGGCTGGCGTCCGACGTTGAAGCAACCGAATTTGCCGCGTCCCGCCGAACAGATTCCCCAGAACGTTCCTGAACACATGAAGCTCATGCTTGACCTCGTCGTTCTCGCGTTCCAAATGGACAAAACGCGCATCGCCACGCTGATGCTCAACAACGATCTTTCGCAGATGAATTTCAAATTTATTGACGGCGTACGCGGAGCCTTGCATCTTGATCTGACGCACAATGGCAAAGCTCCTGAACTGGAAGCGATGTATTTAAAAACCAATCAATTCCACATGCAGCAGTTCACTTATCTGGTACAAAAGCTGAAAGCGATTGACGAAGGCGGAACTTCGCTGCTGGATAATTCAATGCTAATGATGGCGTCAAACTTGTTCGACGGAGACACGCACGGAGCCGATCAATTACCTGTCATCCTCGCCGGAAAAGCAGGCGGAGCCTTGCAAACAGGGCGCGTACTTGATTACCTCGACAAAGGCAACGACAACCGCCGCGCTTGCAGTTTATATCTTTCGCTGATGGATAAGATGGGGGTGCAGCTTGATCGGTTTGGGGATTCGGATAAACGGTTAGCCGGATTGTAGGAAGACACAGTATGCGATTCGCACTTAGCAACAATTATCAAGCTGAGATTAAATGCCAAAGAAAACTCTGATAATTTTGGTTATTTTTATACATCTATTTTATGGATGTACTAATCCAGACAAATCTGCAAGTGTAGTAACAGCACCCACGCCAGAACCTACACGAATTTCTACTCCAACTCCGTTATATAACGGCGCACCAATCAGTGTCGTAAAAGAGTGGGAATCCTTCATCAAAGATGGGCGTTTTAGGTTAGCTTCGGACGGATATAGTGGCGGAGGTGCATTTCATTATAGTTGGGGATCCGACTTGCTCGTCATCGTTGAGGATACCAAAGCAATAAAAGCTAGTTCTCGCTTCAGGTTAGTTTACTTCGGACGAGCAAATGGAACGACAGGAAAATTCAGGGCTAATTGGGTTTTGCATAATTTAGACTTATCAAAATGTACACTTAGCAATGCAAGCTCAGCTCTAGTTATTGACGAAATAGGAACTGGGAGGGGAGCAACTCTTGAATGGGACGTAAGACGAAAACGGTACACTTGTTTACATTTCAAACGATAGTGATTTAAGTACATTGCTCAAAAAAAGTGCTACACCCTTACTTCCCTACGGCGAACTTCTCCGAACCGCTTCCAAATCTTCAATCGTATCAATCCCAATCGAACGATGCGCCACTTCCACAACCTTAATCCGAAAGCCATTTTCCAAAACTCTTAGCTGCTCCAGCGCTTCTGACCGTTCTAAAAAAGTCGGAGCCATTTTCGCGTACTGTAATAAAAATTCGCGGCGATAAACATACAATCCCGTATGTTTGAAAAAAGATTTCAGCAGCTCTGGTTTGGCGTGTAAAGCGTTTTCGAGGGAGCCGTGCGATTGCACTTCTGAACGCAAATACGGAATCGGGTTTCTGGAAAAATAGAGTGCGAAATCTTCCTTGTCGCGGACGACTTTGACGACATTCGGATTCAGCACATCGGCGACCGAATCAATCGGTTCGCACGTCGTCGCCATCATTATTTTCTCATCTAATAACAATGGCTCTAACGCGGCTTCAATCGTAGCGACTTCGATAAACGGCTCATCGCCCTGCACATTCACAATAATTTCAGCGTCCAATTTTTCGGCAACTTCGGCTAAACGATCCGTCCCTGTTTGATGATCCGGGCTGGTCATCATGACCTCGTAGCCAGCTTGTTTCACGACCTCAAAAATTCTTTTGTCGTCCGTTGCAACGATGACTTGATGAATAGATTTGACGGCGGTAGCGCATTCGACTACACGCAGAATCATCGCCTTTCCGCCGATTTCAAGCAGTGGCTTCCCTGGCAGCCGCGACGAATTATAACGGGCTGGAATAATCGCAATTACTTTCATGGTTCAAGTATAGTTCACTTTTTACTCGAAGTCCCAGCGCAGAAATATTCACCGCTAGACAATTTAGTAATCGCTATTGTAGTATCTCCGCGTCGCAGAAGTTCTGTTTTCGCCCCCTGCTAATTTCTCAAGAGACGAGATTATTTATGAACCCAGCAAATAAGTTGTACGCCTGTGGTTTAGCATTGTGTGCCCTCCTCTTACTTTCCTGTTATCGCGCTCCCATTGCTCAACGTTCACTCGCTCCTGTTTTGGATTACGGTCAAATCAGCTTTGAAGCCCTTGGCGATCACACCGGATCGGTCATTGTCGTTGATCCGCATTACGGTCGTGTTCTGAAGCGAATCGCGCACGGAATGGATGTGCAATTCACGACTTCGCCCTTTGAAGTCGCACAGGTCATTACGGCATACGCAGCGTTGGATTCCGGCGCAATCACGGCAAAAACAAAGTTTCCTTGTGGCACTGCGGTTGATGATGAAGTCAGCGTCAGTGAAGCCTTGTCGCGTCCCTGCTCTTCTTTTTTTACCGAGCTAAGCAAAAAAGTTCCTCCGGCAGCCTTCAAACATGCGGCGCAAACTATCGGATTTACTTATTACGGCAAAGAAAACATCAGCGCAACTGCCACCGCGATGAAGCCCATTTCGGCCACGATTCCGTTGAATATTACGGGCGCGGATTATCAGGGCTTAGCCGTGCGCGGGCTGGGAATGAAAGCCAACGATTTGCATTTTGCGCAACTGGCAATCTCGCTGGCAGCGGGAACTTCGACCAGCGAACGAATGTCCACGACGATTCTAAATACTTCGCAAGGAATCACGCCACCGACGCTTCCGCTCAATGCCAAAGCACTTGCCGTGATTCGGGAAGGCTTGATTAGGGCGGTCGAGAATGGCAAAGCAAGTGCCGCCGGATTTGGGACGAACTCCATTGCCGCCACGCTTGGCAGCAATGAAGACAGCGCGATGTGCATTAGTTTTGCACCCGCTAATAATCCCCAAATTGGACTGGTAGTTTTTTTGAAAGATGGCTCCTCTACCGAAGCTGCCCACGTGACCGGAAAATTTTATAAAACGTATTTTGGAAAATAAGACGCCAGACAACTTGGAACTTTTCTATACATGAGGAATAATGACCCCGAACTCAGCCGGGTTGTTTCGGTTGTTTTTGTATTGACGTAAGTATTATCAATTTTATGGGCTTTTCCACACTTGCAATTCACGCTGGACAAATTCCAGACCCTTCGACCGGAGCCGTTATCACTCCGATTTTTCAAACTTCTACTTACGTTCAGGATGCGCTCGGTCAGCACAAAGGCTTCGAGTATGCACGGACACAAAACCCGACGAGATTAGCACTGGAAAAAAATCTGGCAGCTCTCGAAGGCGGACAGCAGGCGCATTGCTTCGCATCCGGCATGTCAGCGATTCATGCCGTCATGATGCTGCTTCAGGCTGGCGATCACGTCATTGTTTCTGATAATACCTACGGCGGAACGTACCGTCTGTGTGAACGTGTGATGCGTGGCTTTGGCATTGAATTCAGTTATGTAGACACCACCGAAGTTGCCAATGTGGAAGCCGCATTGCGTCCCGAAACGAAACTGGTATTTCTGGAAACGCCAACCAATCCCGTGATGCAAATTGCCGATCTCGAAGGCATCGGCAAGCTCACGAAAGCCCATGGCATTCGGATGGCGATGGACAACACGTTTATGAGTCCGTACTTCCTGCGTCCGATTGAATGGGGTGCGGACATTGTCGTGCATTCGACCACGAAATATTTAAACGGTCACAGCGATAGCGTCGGCGGAGTCGTCGTGACAACTTCGCCCGAAGACGGCGAGAAAATCGGATTTTTGCAAAATGCGGTTGGCGCAATTCTTTCGCCCTTTGATTCTTTTTTGATTTTGCGTGGAACCAAAACGCTCGCGCTCCGTATGAAACAGCATGATGCAAATGGACGTATGGTGGCTGGATTTTTAGCCGAACATCCGAAAGTGAAAAAAGTTTATTATCCGGGACTTGGCAACCATCCGCAGTACGAACGCGCCAAACATTTAATGTCCGGTTTTGGTGGCATGATCGCTTTTGAAATGGGTTCGCTGAACGCCGCACGCGGAGTGCTGGAAAACGTCAAACTGGCGGTTTTAGCCGAAAGCCTGGGCGGAGTCGAATCCTTAATTTCGCATCCAGCTTCCATGACGCATGCTTCGGTTCCACTGGAAAAACGCAATCAACTTGGCATCACCGACGGTCTGGTTCGCATCTCGGTTGGTGTCGAAGATGTCGAAGATATTATTGACGATTTAGATCAGGCGTTACAGAATGCCTAAGAAGTGAAGTAGCACAGGCTGCCAGCCTGTAAGCTGAGAACAGCAGGACAAGTTATGCTCCAACAACTTGTTTCATTGACTTCGGACGCGGACTGGCAGGCCGCTGTACCTGTAGCGCGGACTGCCAGCCCGTAGACTTAGAATAACATCACGAGTTATTCGCGGAAGAATTCGCAATCTAGCGATTAAACGTATTTCTAAATAAACTAATGAACGCCCCAGGCTCTATTCAATTAACGTTTTGCGCGATGACGAACATCGGCAGGGTGCGGCAAGGAAACGAAGACAATTTCCTCGTCGCTGATCTCGAAACCAGTGAAATCCGTTCACGGATCGAAGGCGATGTCGAACACGAAACAACTGAAACGCAGGTGTTAGAACTCGGCGCAGCTCCAATCCTGTTCGCGGTTTCCGATGGCATGGGCGGCGCACTCGCTGGTGAAGTCGCTTCCCGCATGGCCGTAGACATCGTGAGCGATTTATTGCCGCAGCTCAAAGATCACGAAGATTACGCACAGCTTCCGTTGGCCGAGCAATTGCGAGTCAGCATCGAACAGGCAAACACCGCAATTCATCGTGAAAGCTTTACGAACCCCGCCTGTCGCGGAATGGGAGCCACCTTCACCGCCGCCGCCCTGCAAGATCATCAGATATTTTTTGCGCAGGTCGGAGACAGTCGCGCCTACCTAATCCGCAATAAGACGATTCAGCTTATTACGAAAGATCAATCCGTCGTCCAGCAATTGATTGACCTCGGCGAAATCACTGAAGAGGAAGCCGCCATTCATCCGCGTCGTAACATTATTTTGCAGGCACTAGGCGCGGTAAGCGAAGTTGATGTCGTCGTCAAAGACCTGGAGCTGTGCGAAGGCGATTTGATCCTGTTATGCAGCGATGGGCTTTCGGGGAAAATGTCAGCCGAAGAAATGAAAGAAGTGGTGCTGGCCGCTGCCGACCTCGAAGCTGCCTGTCAGTCATTAATTGATTTAGCCAATGAACGCGGTGGGGAAGACAACATCACGACAATCTTGATTAAAGCTACCAGCGAACAACAATTACCTGCCGAAGACACGCCGGTAGAATCCGAAATCATTGCTCGCAGCCCTGCAACGCCAACAGATTTTCTGCTGGAAGAAATTGGCGCTTCCCCACCAGAAAATTTTCACGATAACACGATAGACACAGAGCCGGATTCTCCAGAAATTTCTACGACACTCCCCCCACCACTTGAACCAGAACATCTCAATCCAGTTATGGACGGGCGTAAATTAATCACCGGCTTCGCCGTGATAGTCTTACTTTTCAGCTTTGGTGTTATCTACCTGAATAAATCCTTCGTCGGGAATCGCGCGATTTTGCAGAACAAATTGCAGACCGAAAACAATACCAACATCGCCGGATTGCAAGCCCGTATTGAAGCCCTCCGCCAAAAACCAGAGCAACCAACGGCAACGCTGGAAATGCTCGACATTCTCACCAAACGCCTCGCCGAAGCCACTGCCACCGATCCCACCAAATACCACGATGTCGGCGTCGCCTGCTCCGAAGTCGAAAATGAAATCATTATTCTTGAACGGCAAAATTGAAATTCTCCTCACCTAATCTTGTCACGAACTGAATTCATGACTATACTTCTTTACGATTCATTACTTTTTTAACTTTCATTAACAATGCAATACTTTCTATCGGCTGTTTTTCAAGTTGTTCGGGTAAACTTAGTACCGTTACTTTCAAGGAGCTATTACGCTCAAACGGCATTACCTTTATTATCAATTAATTAGGGCTTTATCATTTTTCTATTCTTCTGATAAAGTAAAATTCTATCAGAGCTACGGTTCTTTTTAGATACCGTAACCTTTGACTAACAAACTTACTTGCAGCCTATTGGTAGCAATCCCCGCTATCGCCAACCAATCAACCTGACACGAATAGAGGTGACGTTAATTTCCTTATCATGATCTCTATTACGTGGATGAATTAAATCAACGAAAGGACCCTCAAATGAAAAGATCATTGATGCCACTGCTAACTCTGTCGCTCTTTCTTTTACTGACAATTCACACGACAGGGCTGGCACAAAATGAAGGACAAGGCGCACCTGAGGTTATTAAGCATCGAACCAATCCCCATGAAGCTGCGGCTGTCACGGCAGGCTCGACCGGAACAGTTACCCCGGCGATCACTTACCACGGCGGAGCGCTCATTAATACCCCCGTTATCTATTACATCTGGTACGGCAATTGGGCACAAAACAACGGCTCTGATAATGCCACCGGACAACAAATCCTGCGTGACTTTGGTAACTCAATCGGCAGCTCACCATATTACATGCTGAACACCACTTATAGCGCTGGGAGTTATGTGATTACAGGTGCTGTTCTGTACGGCGGAGAAACGAACGTCGGATACACCAAAGGCACCCGCTTAAAAGATGCTGACATTAAGACCATCGTGAATAATGCGATTAGTAATGGTGGCGTCCCCTTCAATCCCGATGGTGTCTATTTTGTTTTGACTTCATCAGATGTGACAGCAACGTCTGGATTTTGCACAAAGTATTGCGGTTGGCACACTTCAGGCTTGTATCAAACCGGTCCGCAAAGACTTCGGTATTCATTTGTTGGCAATGCAAATCGGTGCTTATCTGCCTGCTCTGCACAAACGATTAGCCCGAATAGTAATGCGGGCGTAGATGCGATGGTTTCTATCATTGCCCACGAATTGGAAGAAGCGGCAACCGACCCCGACCCCAGCAGCGGCTGGGTTGATAGTGTTGGATCCGAAAACGCAGATAAATGTGCGTGGACGTTTGGACAAAACATTCAGACCTTACTGAGTGGTGCAAAATACAACGTGACGCTCGGACTGCGGAATTACTTGATTCAACGTAATCTTAAACATTCTGTAGGCGGCGATACCTGCAATGTAGATGCGACGCATCAGTAAGTAAAATCACTGATAACAAAAAAGCCATTGATGGAATGTGAATTCGATCAATGGCTTTTGCTTTTAATAACCTCACCGAAGTCTCCAAGGTCGCAGGCTTAACGCGAGCCGAATTTATCGAAGCCCTTTCCCGTTCTTTCAATATACAGCCGAAGAATTAATGGAGAATCCAGTATCAGCTTATACCCATAATCTTTCGTTTCGCGTTTGCCGACTTCGATGACGTAACGATTTATTCTAACTCACTACCAATAGTTCCCCAGTCGTAATGTAATGAATCCACATCCCAAAAAACGGGTCTTCAAACCGCCATTTAATTTTGCCGGGTAGTTCTTCGGTAAACAGAATTCCTTTGTCGCGTAACGCATCCAGCGTCTTTTGAATCGTGGTCGTAGCGATTCCAGTTTGTCGTGAGACTCGTTTCGTAGTCAGTCCCGTACCTTGCTCTGGGCGAATCTGCAACAGGATGTTTTGTTGATTCGAGGTCAATTGATTCCACGTCATGGTGTACAACGGGTTGTTTTGTTCGATTAACATCTGGCACGCCTGCGCGATAACTTCAGGAGTCAGCTTTTTCAGATTTTGACCTGTCATCACTGACCAGCAGGTATGCGCCAGACGTTGAATGTCGTACGGTACATCTTCGGCGGCGTTCAGCAGCAACGTCAAATTTTCTTCCGTCGCAGTGAATCGCCCTTTCCCGAATTGCGCAACCAGCCAGGGAATAAATTCTACACGCGGCACAATCCCCAAAAAACGCCGCGAACCCAGACGATAAAAAGGTCGTCCGTGATCCGAAACCATCTCCGCCAACATCCGTGTTTTTGAGCCGGCAAAGACATAACCAATCTTGCGATGTTCCTGCACTGCGGCGCGAAGTTGCCGCTCGGCTGTTTCTCCGCCGAGTTCGATGATGTGCTGAAATTCATCCAGAATGATTCCGAATGGTTGCTTACTTTTTCGAGCTAACGCTTCGATGCCGTGCAGCGCGTCAATCAACAAAGGGATTTCCGCCGCGTTCCCCTCTTCGTTCACGCCAATAGATGCGCTGACCGTTTGTTCTAAAAGATTCACACTGATTTCGGGTTTGAGGCGCGTAAATAAACCACGCATCGTGGTCGTAACCTTGGCAGTCGGGCTGATGAGTGCAGCCGTCGCGTCACGAAAAATGCGCTCCGTTAAATCACGCAAGGAGGGAAATGCCTCGCAGTTGTAGCGCAGCACCGTCACGCCCTGCGTACGGCAAACCTGACTGGCAGCGTGCAAAATAGAAGTCTTGCCATAGCGTCGCGGACCAATCAGAAATAATTTTTCACCGGTGCGAATGGTTTCGATGACCTGCTGAAGCTCATCCTGGCGATCCACTAATTCGTCCTGATTAAGTTCTCCGCCAAATCGGAATGGATTTTCCATATAGTTTTTTCTCCATAAAAACTATACCCTAAAAAGTATAGGAGAAAAAGGCGTATGGTTTTTATGGAAGAAAAAGCGTGGCGCAAATCTTTTACCGATACAACGCCTGATATGCCCACAAATTATTCATCACTTTATACACATAATCTTTCGTTTCACGTTTGCCGACTTCGATGACGTGGCGGTCTACGTCGGTGGATTTGCTGCGGGCGACCCAGCGGCGGACGGATTGTTCGCTGCCGTTGTAGGCGGCGGCGACGTTGGCGGGATGCTTGAGTTCATCAAAAAGATTTTTCATGTACTGCGAACCAATCAAAATCGCCTGATTCGGATTATATAAATCGTCCTGCTCAAAATCTGTCAGGTTCAATTGTTTCGCAATGTCCGATGAAGTTGAAGAGATGAATTGCAACAAACCACGCGCAGCGGCGAAGCTCTTCACCTTTGCATCAAAGCGGCTTTCCTGTCGCGCAATCGAATGCACAAAAAACGGATTTACGTTGCGCGGGACGGCATGTTTGTTTAGTGCGTCGTGGTACGGATTCGGATACAACAACTCCGCCGTAGCGCGTGGCATCAGCTCCGGTCGGTAATCATCAGGCACGCCGTTGAATTGCCCTTCGATGAAATTTAAGGCGCGGGAAGCGTTGTCTCCGCGCTCGAAATAAACAGCCAGTGAATACGCATCACTGACCAATCCAGATGCGGCTAACAGCGGTGCGCCTTCGTCGTACAATCCTAAAAATAAAAATTCATTGGCGAGTGTTTTAGCGTCGTTTCCGTTGGCGGCTGGCTCCTGATCGCTGAGCGGGTTTTGGCGTCCGGCTGGTGTCAATGTAAAAATCGGAATGCGCCCGTAGCCCGGCAATTTCGTATAAGCCGTGCGCAAAATATTCAGCATTTCATTGCGCGTAGCGTCATCCGAAACCAATCGCAAAGCCTGATTCGCGGCGGTCTTGGCAGTGAGTGCAATACCTGTTTTATTGGCTTCGCGGGCAACGGTGATGAATCCAGCCAGCTTGGTTGCAACGATGCGATTGGCGCGTTGATTCCCTGCTAATTCTCGCAATCGTGCCGTCGCTCGTTGCCCGTAATATCCGGTCGCTCCGTTGCGCCCTTCCGTAAATGTCAGATATTCATTGATCGCTTCGTCAAAGCGTCCGAGCTGTTCCAAGCAATACGCACGAAGAAAATTCACTTCGGTAAGATTGGTTCCGGCAACCAATCCACGCGCTCCTAAATTGCGCATCCGCAGCGCAGTCAAATCCGCCAACGCTGAAGCAAAATCATTGTTTGAAAGATGAATGCGCGCCTGCTGAAATAATCCTGTGACCTGAATAAATGGATCGCGTGATTCGGTTTGCGTCCGCCGCGCCCAATCAAGCGCCTCACCTAATTTGCCGACAGCGCGCAAAGAATCAATCGCGTTGAGATAAGCATAGCCCACAAATTTACTGCGCGGGAAAAGCTGTAAAAATTCAGTGTAACGAGCGACGGCTTTGTCAGCTTCGTTCAAGTACTGATAGCAATGCCCGACATAATAAAATCCCTGTTCGCCTTCTTCGGAGCGCGGCGAAATGTCGTACGCCATTTGAAAATATTTTGCTGCGTCACGGAATTGATCGCCCCACTGAAAACCGCGTCCGGTTTCGTATGCAGCTTCGGCGCGATTTGTGCTGGTGGGATTATCATTGATGATGGCAAGCCAATGCGGGCGGGCTTCGGCGAAGGCGCGATTGAATTGCAGAACTCGTGCGCGGCGCAAATGTTCGAGTTCTGAAACAGTCGTTTTCGCGTCAAGATCAATTTTATCCAGGCCAATAATTGCTCGTAAGCTGGCATCGTCTTTGCCTCCGTTGAGCAAAGATTCAAACGTCGAACGCGCCAAAGAATTTTGTTTCATGGCGAGTTGCGCTTCACCGATACGCGCAGTGCTTTCACGCGCCAACGAGCTGGACAATCCGCTGATTGGTTGCAACGTAGAAATTGCTGCGGCGTAATTTCCATTTTGAAAATGACTGGTTCCTAACCGTTTTCGCGCAGCTTCGGCATTCAATTGTGTGGGAAATTTTCCGAGCAGTTGCGATAAATAATTCTGCTCGCCTTTGAAATCACGTGCATCTCTAGCAAGTTCAGCTAAATGCCCCAGCGTGTATCCCGCAAAAATCGAATTGCGCGAAATTATTTTTTGATAAGCAGGAGCAGCTTCTTTGGCATTCCCCCGGCGATCAAAAACCCGTGCTAATAAATAATCGTAATTGTTTTTGACGAATGCTTGTGAATGCTTGCTTTGTAGTTCGCGCAGGATTTTTTCAGCGGAGGCAAGATCATTACGATCCATCGCAGCACGCAGCTCCGCGTGCCGCTGCGCCATGATCGGTGTTTGTGCCTGACAAGAGGAAAGAAAAGTTAGGAAGAAAAATATAAGTACAAAAAAAAATCGAATCATCATTTGGTATTTGGATTATAAACGCTTGATTGAGGGCAGGTTTATTAAATCACAGGATTAGCGAAACAAAAAATGGAACGCGAAGCGGCTGGGAGCGCAAGCATCTTGCTTGCCGTTTGCGAGCGCAGCAATGCAAACCACTCTCACGCAGGAAATCCCTTACAAATTACGCGCACTCCTCACCACGTCAGCGAGCGGCGTTTCACGCGCTCGCGGCAAGCAAGATGCTTGCGCTCCCAGCCGCTAACTCACTACGCCGCTTTCGTCCCGATTTCTCTGGCTTGAATTAACAAGCGCAAAGCTTGATTGACCGAAGCTTCATCAGGAAAAACTGCAGCAACATCTGGTGCAAGCTGCACACGATGCGAACGAATAATTTTTGATTTCGCAGCATAACCCGGGCCTCGCTTCACGATTGGCATCTTGGCGAAGTCATAATGCGGACGTAAATCATCTTCCATTTCATCTATATTTTTCTTCTTCATAAAATCTTTGCTCCCGCGAATCCGCTTCACGGGCAGTAATGATGCGAATATCGTCACCTCTTTCAGAGTACGCTACAACCAATACACGCCATTCAGAAGAAATACCAAGAATAATAAATCGGGCTTCCTCTACGGAATGATCGCTGTCTGGATAAACCAAAAAGAACGAGTCATCAAAGACCGTTCCAGCCTCCCCAAATGATACTCCATGTTTCGTTAAATTTAGAACAGCTTTATTTTCATCCCATTCAAACATCACCGCACCCGCCGCGTCTTCCCGTTCATAAAATCCATCATCACGTATTCGCCTAATTTATTGCACGTCGTAAAGTATGCTTTGCCTTGTCCGATCTCGGTCAATTTCTTTACGAATTCAACCAGATAATAATCATCCGTCAGCATGAACGTATTAATCATGATGCCGGATTTACGGCACGCGGCAGCTTCCGCCAACGTTGCATCAATGATGACCGGATCAAGTCCCATCGAATTTTTGTAGAGCCTGCGTCCAGTGCTTTCACCCTTTTTGCGACTCAAACTGAACGCGTCGCCTTCGACAAATAACGCCGAAGGTTTGCCATCCGTAATCATAATAATTTGTCGCATGTCTTTGCGTTGCGCCATCAGCATACGCCGCGCCAGCTTCAAGCCTTCGCAGGTATTGGTGTGATATGGGCCAACTTTCACGCTGCCTAATTTCGACAGCGGAACTTCTTCGGCGGAGTCGTGAAACAGCATCAGCTTCAAACTGTCGCCGGGATATTGCGTGCGGATGAGATGCGATAACGCTAAGGCTACGCGCTTGGCGGGAGTGAAGCGATCTTCGCCGTAAAGAATCATCGAGTGGGAACAATCCAACATGACTACGGTTGCGCACGAAGATTGGTATTCAGATTGCTGCACCATCAAATCGCTATATTCAAGATTCAGCGGCAAGCCCAAACCTTCGCGCCCGATGGCGTTCATCAAAGTCGCGCCGACATCAAGGTTGATCGTATCCCCGAATTCGTATGGCTTTGATGATTCATGCGCTTCAATTCCGGTCGAGAGAAATTTTGTATCGTGCCGACCAAACGAAGCTTTGCCCAAACTCCCCATCAAATGCTTGAGCGTTTTGAAGCCTAAAAAGTCCAGCCCTTTATCGGTTACTTCAAATTTGATGCGGACGTTTTTGTAATCTTCGACTTCGCCTTGTTCCTGTAAATTTCTAAACTCCGCACGGTCGGATTCGCCGTCGCCTTCGTCGCCCATTTCGATGCCGTCTTCGGCTTCGACTTTCAAATAGCCTTCGTCAATCAGGCGTTGAATCAGCTTATCAATTAATTTTTCAACCTGATCGTTGAGCGGATTTCCTTCGTAATCAAAAAGCTGATTGAATTGTTCCTGATCGAGCAAGCCGGAATTTTTCAGCGCATCGCGGATGGCATCACGCAACGCCTGCATCGGATCTTTGGCGGATTCTTTCTCATCAGCAGAATCATCCCAACCGCGCTGCCAGCGGCGCATGTTGCGTTCCATCTGTTCGTTGAATCCACTCTCCAATAAAAAATCAGAAAGCGCGTCCATCAAATCCTGCAAGCTCAGATCGTCCCAATCTTCCGGCGACCATTTGGAATATTTTGTAAAACGCATATTGAATACCTTTTTAGATTGCGGAGCTTCAGCTTTTATACAGCAAACGGTCATTGACTGCGCTTTTTTTCATCCACGAAGAACACGAAGGAGCACGAAGAAAGACAATCATCTTTGGGTTTTACTTCGTGCTCCTTCGTGTTCTTCGTGGATGAAAACCTCAGATTGTTCCCGTGTTTGGTATATTAACGGGCTGTATCAGGTTCATGACCAGCGATATACAAAAGAATTCCCAGAATTTTTTCCAGCTCAGCAATGTAATAATCGCTTTGATCCAACGTCAAATGAGAGCCTTCAAGCTTCATAAATCGCCACGCAATTCCTGTCGTCGCCACACCGTAAATCACATCCTGTGCCGCACCTTCGCGTTCATTGAAAATTTGTGCGGCGACCATTTCAGCGACACATTGCCCGAAACCATTTTGCGGATTGTCATTTTTGGCTTCGGCAATCGCGACAATCGGAACGCTGACAAACTGCTGAATCGGTGATTGAGAAATCAGGAAATCGCAAAACCCGTTCAGCCCGCGCTCCTTATCAACATCAAATTCAACCCCTGAAAACAGGCTGATGCGATTATTCAGTTGCCGCCGAACGTCCAATAAAATCGGAGCAATCAACAATTCAGACCGCGCTTTTTCAGTATTGATCGCCGTCGCCAAGGCTTCGTAATCCGGCAGAACATCCTGTAAATATTTGGTGGGCTGAGCTTCAGGCACATCCGCAAAAAGTCCACGTGTCTCGGTCAAAGAAAGATTAAATTCTTTCAGGACTTGTTTGAAGGTGAATTTATTGTACGCCATTGCTTCCTTATTTTTTCTTCGGTGCGCCGCCAATCAACGCCCGCAATCCGCCATCTACATTAACAGATTCGCCGTTGATAAACGAAGCTTGATCGCTGAGCAGGAAGGCGATGACTTCGGCGATTTCGTGGGGCTGAGCGATTCTTCCAATTGGATGCAGGGCTTCGCAGGCTTCAATCACGGAGTTTGGATCGGGATCGAGCGACACTGACCAACGCCACATCGGAGTGTCTACGCTGCCGGGACACACGCAGTTTGTACGAATTCCTTCAGCGGCGTGATCTACGGCTAAAGCGCGGGAAAGTCCGAGTAGCGCGTGCTTGCTGGTGACGTACGCGATGGCACCTTGCTGTGCGCCGTGGGATTGCGCGGAACCAACGTTGACAATTGCACCTCCGTCGCTCCGGCGAAAGTGAGGAATGCAGAGGCGAGCCATCACAAATGCCGCCGTCAAATTCACATTCATGACTTCGTGCCAAAGCTCCAGCGAAGTCTCATCCGCTTTGCCGTAGCGTTGAATTCCTGCGCTATTCACAAGCGCATTGACGCCGCCGAAGGTTTCCACAGCTTTTTCCACAGCGGCTTCAGCTTCGTCGGGGTTGGCTAGATTTGCGGAGATGAAAAGCACACGATCCTGGCTGAAAAAATCGTCTGCGGCTTTGCGATCAATCACCGCAACGGAGGCTCCGCGCTCGTGCAATAATTTTGCGGTGGCGAGTCCGATGCCGTTGGCTCCGCCTGTGACAATTGCTTTCATTGATTCGTAATTTGGCATAACAATATATCAACGAGTAGCGATATAAATGTGGAAAATAATTTGCCGACTTGTTACGCCGCTTCGCAGGAATAACTGTCAGATCTTCTTCTGGTAATAAATTAGGGTTTCGTCGTGTGAATAAATAATTACCCAATTTTCGGATTGAGGCCAAACTACAACATCATCTGACCCGGGATAACAAAAATCATCCCAATACTTGGCAAATATAATAGTCTCAGTTTGTACTGCCAGTTTCGGGTCCCATGAAATGTATAGCACCTCGTGGCATTTTGTAATTTCTTTTTGCAGCATTTCCCGCACAATATTATTTGAATCTGCTGGCCGACAATCAATTTTCGCAGCCTCTTTGTACGGTGATAATGGTTGCCCAATGTACGTTGTGATTCTTGCAGATTGCTCATTAATTTCCTCTGCTTTTTTCTCTTGCAAAGGTTTTATTTGTAAAAGGTCTTCCGTAAGCAAGTTGTTCCAGCGCGTATCAGTCCAGCGCCATTTCAACTTAAATTCATGCATCGGCTGATAATCATTTTCGTGAATCGAAGTTCCCATAATTCGACTTTAGCTGCGCAAGGCGAGCTAACAATAATCCTTACAACGGGCGAGCCGCCCGTTGTAGGGGAGTTCGTCTTACAACGAAAAATTCTCGCAGAAATTCACAAACACTTTTGCTTTCTCTAACGCCGCATTCGCTGATTCTGCCGTCGCTTCACCGTTCTTCATCGCTTCAAATTCTGAAGAAAGATTCGTCCATTCGCCTTTCGTCAATCCTGACAGCACGTAAATGTTTTCAAATTCCCACAGTGCTTCGAGCGAAATGAACGGATCAACTAACTGTGCATACAACGGCACACGCGCGGCGGCGGCGGCGGCTTCGTACGCCTCAAGCAAAGCCTGCTCATAATTCTTGTGATGAATAAATGCGGCGGCTTGCGTCAATCGTTTTTGGGCGTCTTCAATGACGGGGACGACTTCGGCGATGGTAGTTCCGGCGCATTCGCCGCGCACTCCGGTGCGCACGGTGAAGCGTTCGTTTTCGTGATCGTAGTCATCATAAAACTTTGGATTTTCATCATAAGCAGGAATCTTACGGAGCGGCTCCAGCACTTCTTTGACGCGCTGATCGCCGATGCGGGCGATGAACGAATTGAAATCTTCGTCAGGATTTTTTTCTGATTTGTGAAGGCTCAATAAAGATTCTACGACTTGCACCGAAGCGCGCGCCGGGAATTTTCCGACAATTTTTCCCGCCTTCGGATGCCCGTGATTGGATTGACCGCCGATGAATAATATATGTGAAGGAACATTGCGTCCATCGTGCGAAACAGCGGCGGCGTGGAAGCCGATATTGGCGACGGCATGTTGTGCGCAACCGTTCGGGCAGCCAGAAATTTTGATGCGCAGGTCACGATTTTCTTCACGATAGGCGGCAAGGCTGCCTTCAAAAAAGGATTCAGAAATGGCACTGCCTAAGCCGCGTGCGGAAGCGATTCCTAAACGACAAGTATCGGCTCCGGGACAGGCAGTCACGTCGGCAATCGTTTCAGCTCCGGCATCGCCGAGCGAAACTTTTTGCAATGCTTGATAAAGCGCAGGTAAATCTTCGACGCGCACCCAGGGCAAAAACATATTTTGCTCAATCGAAACGCGCAGTTCGCTGGAGGAAAATTGGCGTGCGATGTTCGCTAAATCTCGTGCGCTGTCAGATGTGACATCGCCTAATTTGGTGCGAACGTGAACACCGCGAAATCCTTCCAGACGATGTGCGATGACAGAATCTTTCGCCCATTGCTGATAATTCTTATCATCCGCAATCGGATTTAAAATATTCAAATTTTGTGTCGTATTCAATTCAGCCGGAACGTGAGCTTCTTTCAAAAATTCTGATAACGGCGGTAATTCGCCAATGATTTTGCGTTCTTCGTCTACGGCAGCGCGGAATTTTTCCCAGCCCATCGAATTCACCAGAAACTTCATGCGAGCTTTCATCCGCTGCTTGCGTTCGCCGTAGCGGTCAAAAATTCTGATTACCGCAATCGTGAAATTGAACATTTCTTCGACGGGTAAAAATTCGGAATAGACCTGCGCCAGAATCGGTGCGCTGCCCATTCCTCCGCCGACATGTACACGAAATCCGCGCTGTTCTATTCCGTCAACAATCCGCGTCCGGGCGTGAAACCCAAGATCGTGAAACGACAACGCCGAATGGTCATCCGCGCAACCTTCAAACGCAAATTTCATTTTGCGTCCCATATTCTGGTTGTGTTTGTTGCGCAGCAAAAAGCTGAACAATGCATCGGCGTACGGATACACATTAAAGGCTTCGTCGTGCGAAATTCCGGCGCGATAACAGGCTGTGATGTTGCGTACCGTATTGCCGCAAGCTTCACGGGTCGTGATCCCAACTTCGTTCAATGAACGTAACAACGCCGGAGCATTTTCGAGTTCCAGGTAATAAAGCTGCGCATCTTCGCGGGTCGTGAAATGAATAAAACTGCTGGCGTATTTGTCAGCGACATCCGCTAAGCGCGTCATCTGATCCGCCGTCAAATAACCACCGGGGATTTTGATACGCTGCATCTGCACGCCGTCCTGACGTTGCGCGTAGGTTCCGTATTGCAACCGCAATTTCTGCATCTTGGTTTCTCCGACCAAGCCCAGACGGAATTTTTTGATTTGTTGCTCATAATGTTCCATTTCGTCGTGAACGGGAACAAGCGATGATGAGGTAGCGGCTTCAGTTGTTGTTGCTGGCATGAATATCCTAAAAAACTAAAAACGCCCCAGCTCTTTGCTTAGAACCGAGGCGTTAAATCCTGATGCTGTTGTTCTCAAGTTGAGAAGTTCATCTGCACGGATCAAACCGGTTCCATTGAACGGGACAACAACAACACGACGCGCTGGATTTGTCTGGTTCAATTTGGATTATGGTTTGATGCATAGTAATTATTTTCAGAAAATTAACCTTACTGATTGGCTGCCGGATTGTCAAGTTTTTGCAGAAGCCCACACGAAGTACGGGCGCATACACAATGACTTCTTATTTTTCCAGATGAAATCAGTAGACCTGCCATTTTTCTTCGACTCGGTTCCGGGCAATTTTTCTCAGCTTTTCTTCATTGGATTGCTTGCGTTCGTTGTAGCCGCGTTCGTCGTACGGCTGCAATTTATCCAGCCACAAGTCTTCCAGAAACGTTAAGTCTTCCCGCACATCACGATCATCGCCTGGCGTCAGTTCATCCAAAATCTCAAACGCAAATTTTTCGCTGCCGAATTCATTCCATTCGGACTGAAGAGCGCGGTTGTGATGCGTTCCTGCCATCAGATTTAATCTGTAGCGATTGAAAATTCCTGGCAGGTTGAGCGTTGAGCCAATGAAAGCTTTTTCATTGACGAGGTTGCGAAGTTGAAAGACTCCCATCGGGCGATGAGATTGTTGATATTCTCTTTTGAGTTCTTTCTTTTTGGCGTTCACTTCGACCTCAAATATTTCTTTCCGGCAGCCGATGCGTCGTATGTTCGACGACTGAAGAAGTCAATTCTGGTGCCAGCTCGCTGGTCGGCACGACTGAGTTAAGAGCAGGTTGATTCGGCGTCTCGTTTACTGAAACAGCTAAGTGCTGGCGCGGAATCGTAAAAAATAAGCCATTAATAATTTGTCCTAATCCAATCAGAAACGGTACGATTCCAGCCAAAGCTGGAAAGATCAAATCCTCTTTACCGACGATGCCAAAAAGTAAAAATATTCCCAACCCGACGGCAGCGGTAATCACGCCATTGCGAATTCCCCGCAAGCGTTTTTCTTCCGGCGATTCCAGGAATTTAGAAATCTGCGGCAGGACATCCTCGGCTACCCGTTTCAAGTCACGCGAAGATTCCAGTTCATGAATCTTGAGAGCAACGGCACGCCCGATTTCATTGCGTGCAGTTGCAGCAGTAGCGGTCAACGTGTCAGGTTTTTCCAGCGCCGAACGCACCCCGCGTAAATCCGTTCCGCAGTTGCGGCAAAATTGCTTCGGCTGACCTTCTTCGGCAGCACAATTTGGACAATACATAATTGGGGTTACACTCCTGATTTTGGTACGATGAGTGGGCGTTAGAGGTTCGCGGTGAATTAAAAACTAGCTAACTCTCACACCAAGTATTTCATTAAGCCCTTCGATGACCTGGTCTAATTCCTGTGGCGTAGCTGTACCCAGCTTTTTCCCAAGGCGTTCAACCGATAAGGTACGAATCTGTCCAATTTTTACCCACGATTTTTTTGGCAGCCCTTTTGACAAGAGTTCAAGGCTCAGCGGGAAACCAACCTTGGGAGGCTGACTGGTGATTGCGACCGCGATAACGGTGCCGGATTTTAGATTGAACAAGTCGTCGCTAAGGACAAGCACAGGGCGTAGTCCGGTTTGCTCATTTCCTTTGGTAGGATTCAGATCACCCCAAATAATATCGCCCCTCAATATTCGGGCCATTGATTCAACTCCTGTGACATGCCTTCTTCAGCCATCGCCTGCTCAACTTTAGGGTCAAGCTTGGCACATTCTATTGCCAACCGACTACGCTCCAAGCGAGTAAGCTTATCTGAAATCGCTTCCTGAATTGCACGGCTGCGGCTGGGAAATATTTTTCTTTGTACGAATTGGTCGAGCTTAGCAAGCGTCGCCTGGTCGAGAGTGATTGCTACTTTGGCTGTACTCATAATATTAGCTCCTAGCGTAAGTATGATAAATTATCATACCGTACCACCATAAGCCGTGTCCATTATGTTTTAATTTAAAATGAAGGGGGCGAGGTGAAAAGCCTGTCAAAATACGCGTTGAGGTGAGACAGGATTTACAAGATTGATCCAAAAACTAATCCCCTTCCTATAAATCCTGTCTACAAACTCTTCATCAAAATTCCAGTTTCTTCAAATACTCCATGCTAATCTTGATGCTTTCCAATGGAGTCAGTGACGTGTTGTCCTGCTCGACAAAATAATGTTTCACGCCCGCCTGTTTGCTCTTGGCGAGGATGCGTTTGAAATCTACCTTACCGCGTCCCAGCTCCATGGTGATTTGCTTCTGACTGGCATCCATGTCTTTGACGTGAACCGTAATGAAGCGGCCTGGATACTTAGCGAAGTAGGTCAACGGGTCTTTCCCAGCGTGGGTGATCCAGCCTAAATCCATCTCCATCTTGACAGTATTTTTATCGCATTCGGCGAGGATCAAATCGTAGGGTAACTTCCCTTCCAGTTCTTTGAATTCAAAATCATGATTGTGATAACCGAACGTTAATCCCGCTTTTTTACAAGCTTCACCGGATTTATTGAGAACGGCACAAAGTTTCTTGTAATCGTCCAGCGTCTTGCGTTCATTGGGCATTAGGAATGGACAAATCACGATTCCGTGTCCGGCGGCTTTAGCAGTATCAATCACTTTATTGACATCCGTGCTCAGCGCAGCCAGAGCGAAATGTCCGGCAGGCGCAGTCACTCCCATCCCCGCCAGCATGGTCTTCACGGCTTTCGGGTCTTTGCCATAGTAGTTCCCGAAAAATTCAAATTCTTTATAGCCCAGCGCAGCCACAGCTTTCAGTGTCCCCTCAAAATCTTTTCCTAATTCATTGCGAACAGTGTAAAGCTGGATGCCGGGTGATTTAATTTTCTGTTTGGCGAACGCTTGTTCGGAAAGCAAAGAGCCTCCGAGAGCAGCAAAGGCGGCAGTTTGAATAAAGTTGCGACGATTCATCACGAGTGTTTTCCTCCTCAGGGTTAATGGTGGTAGTTGTGAAATCTGACAATGATTTTTGCGATGACAGCCTTAAAACTAATCCGACAAACTGAAGAATGCAATATTGCAAACACTTTTCACGAATGCTATAGAATGCGACAATACATGTCACAGCGAAAGTTTCGCTTGAAAAATCATTGACGATGGCTGTTCACTGCGGCAGTACATCCCCCATTAAAGAGGAATTTGCTTATGCTCCGAAGCATTACTTCTACTAATTTCAAAAACTGGACACCCGTTCCGCTGCGGGCGGCACTGGGTTTAATCTTCCTCGCGCACGGAATTCAAAAAGTATTCGGCGGTTTCGGTGGTCGCGGCTTGCGAGCGTTTATGTATACCGATCCACCTTTTCATTGGATGTGGCCCGGCCCGATCTGGATGGGCGCGGCGGCGTTCGCTGAGCTGATTGGTGGCGTCATGGTCTTCATTGGATTATTTACCCGCCTCGGAGCTTCAGCGATTTCCATCGTAATGCTCAGTGCCTTGTTCGGCATTCATTGGGGTAACTTCTTCGTGCAGGATCGCGGCATTGAATTCCCTTTTGCGTTGCTTTGTATGGCGATTGCGTTGATTCAGACGGGTGGCGGAAGATTGTCGGTTGATGCGTATTTACGCTTATAAAAGTATGATAGGCATTTCGCCTGTCGAATTAAAATGGTCAGGCGAGATGCCTAATCTACATTTGGAATTCTTATGTCAAAAATAAAAATTATCTTAGTTGTACTGGCGATTCCAGTACTGATTGCAGCGGGTTTTTCCGCTTATGTATACGGTGCATTACACGTCAATTATTCCAGTGGAGAGCGGTCGGGATTTGTTCAGAAGCTCTCAAAAAAAGGCTGGGTTTGCAAAACCTGGGAAGGGGAAATGGCGATGGTTTCAATGCCGGGAACCGCACCTGAGATTTTCAATTTCAGCGTCCGCGATGACGCAGTTGCCGATAAAATCAATCGCAACATGGGCAAACGTGTAGCCTTGATCTACGAACAACACAAAGGTGTTCCGACCACTTGCTTTGGCGAAACTGATTATTTTGTCGTTGACATAAAACCGATAGAATAAAGCGATAACACCCTTTAACCGCAAGACATTATTGATTGCTTAACATTGATCTTTCAGGAAAAAAAGCGCAATATCAGGACAGGATTACGGTAGAAATTACCCTACGTTTTGGCGACAGAAAATGACGTAGTATTTTTTCTCGTCAGAATCTGACTGGCGGATAACTTTTATGGAATCTACTAATATTCTGCTCGAAAAGGCGCTTGATTACACTGGATTATTTGCTCCGGCGGCACTTGACATGAAAACTGCCGTCGCCAATTACGCCAAATATTTATCCGGGAACTCTGCCGCCTATTTATCGCGTTTTGTCTTGCCTGTTTTTCGATTGCGCGAATTTGAAGAGGCGTCTGCACCTTACTTGCCCAAAGGAAACCCCGTTTTTCCCTGGAAGCTCAGTGCCATTCCTTCACAAAATCTGCTTTCTGATCTGGAAGAAATTGTAGACTTCAACGTCTTCCACGCCCGCGACGAAAGCGCAGGAGCCGTCGTCGTTGATACCATTGAATTGAAAACAGATTCCGTCGAAGCCATTCAACGCTCTTCGTATTTAATCCCGCGAACGCTCACTACTTATTTTGAAGTTCCGATCATCCACGATCCGGCAGACCTGCTCGAAGCGATTCTTGGATTCGGCTACCGTGCTAAAGTCAGAACAGGTGGGCTAAAATCGGAAGAATTTCCTGACGCCAACCATCTGGCACGCTTCCTGTGCCTTTGTGCTAAAAGTAGAATCCCGCTGAAAGCTTCAGCGGCGTTGCATCACGCCCTCACGGGAAATCACAAATTAACCTTAACTCCTGCCAGTGCTTCGGGAAAAATGTATGGATTCCTGAATATCATGCTCGCCACCGTGTTAGCCAGATTTGATGCGGATGAAAGCGAAGTCGCAGAGCTGTTGGAAGAATCGTCTCCGACTGCTTTTACCTTTGATGAAACCGGAGTTCAATGGCGCAGACACCTCCTGACAACCAATCAAATCGGCCTCGCCCGTACGCAGGTAGCCATGGGATTCAGCTCCAGCCTTTTCGATGAACCAATGGCAGAATTGAAGAAATTAAAGCTGCGCTAGAATAAGTGTATCGTAAACGTCTCGTTTGCGATTCCGAATGAGCTACAAGCGGGACGTTTGTAGTACGCATTTCGATTAATTTACAGCGACGCATTGCTTAGCTTAATCCCATTGACCGAATTCAAAGATCAAATGCAACCCATCATCAAATCATTAACTGAAAAGAAATTAGTCGGCAAACGAATCACGATGTCATTAGCCGACAATAAAACCTTCAGTCTCTGGCAATCATTTATGCCGCGACGTAAAGAAATAGCGAATACAATCTCCCCTGATTTATTTTCCATGCAGGTCTATCGCCCGTCACATGATTTTACTCAGCCTACGCAGGAATTTGAAAAATGGGCAGCTCTCGAAGTGACAGACTTCGAGACCATATCGGATGGAATGGAACCTTTTGAGTTAGCGGGTGGATTGTATGCCGTATTTTTGTATCAAGGATTAAGTACCGATACTTCCGTCTTCCGGTATATCTACGGCGAGTGGTTAGTAAGTTCAGAGTACTTATTAGATAACCGACCTCACTTTGAAATCTTAGGCGAAAAGTATAAGAATAATGACCCGAATTCTGAAGAAGAAATCTGGATTCCAGTGAAGCCGAAAATAGCCAATTAGTAATCAATCTCAGATGCGCCGAGCGGCGCGGTACAGTACGAGGAGCGAGGCGTTATGTATCGGAATTGTGAGATCGCCAGACGCCCTGGAGGGGCATCCAGAAGGTAGCCAGGGGTAAGCGTCTTCGCGCAACCCCTGGTAGTGATCGCACCGAACCTCAAGCCCCAGCGGGGCGACAGAATTTAGTATTCACCCATCCTGTACGACCTGAATATCTATCTTCGCGTCCCTTCAGGACGCGCGATTTCTTTATCCGCTACCCAGAGGCGGCGACCGAAGACGGTCTTGCCACTGGCTACCATCTGATCGCACTTTCAGCGCGTTGCCGGAAATAATTCTCAAATATCTTCACGGCTGGGCTAATTGAAAAAAAATTGCTCATCCGTATAAGACGTTTCACTTGTGACTACCATTTTTCTGACGCGCTCCGGCAAATCAGGCTTTTCAAACTGTTTATCTTTATTTATGTTATCAGCCTAAAAGGACGCAATTCTTCAATGAAATTTCTCGCTACCATTTTATTAAGATTCTCGAATGCTTGCGGACAAGCGCAGATCAAGACTCCGACAACCGCAATGAATAAGCTGGAGGAATTCAAAGCAAAAGCAAAATTCACAGAAGACAACACGATTCCCTATCCTGGATTAAGCGACAAAAACTTATTGCCAACTGTTAACGAAAAGATTAATTTAATCGCTGAAGATTTTAAAACAGTAGCAGCAAAAGAAACCGCAACCGAAAAAGACTATCAGGACAAAATTGAGATCGGACTGCGCAGGTTCTCAGATGTTTATCTTCAACTTGATACGGGAGACCGGGAAAGAATTTGTACTTATGTGGAAGAATTGATGGATATAGTCGGACTTAAAAGTTCAGACGGATATTTAAATAATTTTATGTATGACTTTGATCCGATGAAAAAATAATTCAAAGCTTCGGTATATTAGCCTGAAAACGCTAAGCAATGCGTATTTTGTATTGTTTCAACACGATTCAGAGATATTGCGTACTTCGCATTTTGTATTGTCAGTCAGTGAAAGACGTAATCCAGAATTCGTTAACTCATTTAAGATTAATTACTTATATGATATTAGCAGCTAATATTTGCACTTTAACCTGAATTTCTTATACTGACCGTATGCCTAAAAAGATTCGCATATTTACGAGTTAGTAGAAATATCGGGCGCAGCCCATTACTTCTTCTAACATTGTATTTGCAAAAGTAAAAAGTAAAAATAGATATTTTTATTGGCGTTTTTACCTTCGTAAATACACCGACGTTGGCAGAAATTTAAAACGACATACACAATGAAACTATTTATCACGACATTTTTACTTTTTATTTGTTCATTCACTTTTGGACAGACTTACAAATCTATTGTTGCTGAAGCAGATGCTTTTTACAACAACAAAGAATATAAAAAATCAGTTGAAAAGTATAAAGAAGCGTTTAAACTTGAACAAAAAAGTGGCAATGATTTTTATGATGCAGGTTGTTCAGCCTCATTATTGGGCGACAAAAAATTAGCATTTAAGTGGTTAAATATTGCCTTAAAAAATGGTTGGTCTAATGTTAGAGATTTAAAAACAGATACAGATTTAACTTTATTGCACACTGACAAGAAATGGAACAAACTTGTTTCAGAAATGCAATCAGTAGTTGATAAAAGAGAAGCAAATTATGACAAACCTCTTCAAGCAAAATTATTAGCAATTTATGAAGATGACCAATCAATAAGACAACAATACATTTCAGCACAGAAAGAATTTGGACACCAAAGTAAACAGGTTGATAGTTTGGGTAGAATTATGGTGTATAAAGACAGTATTCACCTTATAAAAATCACAGAAATTTTAGACAAATATGGTTGGGTTGGTGCTGACAAAGTTGGCGGACAAGCTAATCAAACATTGTTTATAGTAATTCAACATTCAGACTTGAAAACACAACAGAAATATCTTCCAATGATTAGAGAAGCCGTGAAAATAGGGAATGCAAATAGAAGTGCTTTGGCATTATTGGAAGACCGAGTAGCACTTAGAGAAGGGAAAAGACAAATCTATGGAAGTCAAATCGGCTATGACAATGCAACGAATAAAAGTTATGTCCGTCCACTTGACGACCCAGATAATGTTGACAAACGAAGAGCAGAAGTTGGACTTGAGTTACTTGCTGACTATGTTAAAAGTTGGGACATAATTTGGAATGTTGAAGAATATAAGAAGCAACTTCCTGAACTTGAAGAAAAACTGAAACAACAAAAATAAACTTCTGCCAACATTGGGTTTGGCAAAAGTGGGGCGGACGGAATAACAATGAGCATTTGTAATTTTATTCAGCTTTTGTTCGGGCAGACGAAATTCTATTGAGCATTTGTTCTTACCTTCAAATTTTGTAACAATATTGGGCTTCGGTTCCAAGCTGACGGAATACTATTTCCCCACCTTCGCCAAGCCCTGCTCGTTTGCACAAAACCCTCTCCATTACTAACTTTCTCAAAGAAATTGATACATCACACATACAAAGAAACCGGATACCGCTCCTTCGGCTGACTCACCTTCCTTCCCACCACAAAGATATTATCTCCCCTTAGTTCCGCAGAAAATTGTAACTCCTTCAGTAACTCCAAAGTCGCAGGATTTGACTTCGCCCAGACATCTTCGGTTTCTAATTCCACGACAGCAAATCCCGAAGCTTCCAAAAATGTTTTCACCGTCTCCGGTGTATGTTCGTGGTAGTGCTGTTCGGCGGCGTCCTTGAGATTGTATTTCATCCACAAATAGGGCGGATAACCAGTCAGTAATCCTTCGATAGCTCTGACGCTGGTGATGTTTGGAGTGGTCAAAAATAACAATCCGTCCTCAGCCAAAACACGATTGGCCTCCCAAAATAAATGCATCGGGTCACGACTGAAATGTTCCAACATTTCGCAGCAAATTACAGTTTGGAAATGCTGGTCGGGATAAGGGAACGCTTCGGTTTCGGCGTTGAAAAAAGTTGTCGTGAAGGAATGCTCTTCGTTGCCTTTCAATTGTTTTGTGACACGCTTTTCGACGGTTCCTGAAACGGCTCCTTCTTTCCAATCGGCGCAGCTAATGTCGGTGTATCCGGCAAATTTTTTGATCGCCGGAGTGAAGAAAAAACAACTGCCCAGCTCCAATAATTTAGCCGAAGATTTTCGTGGTGGAGGAATCCGGTTGATCGTCGTCACAAAGCGGCGCAGGTGCGTTTCGGCGTAGGAAAGATGATCGGGATTTTTTTCGTCTACGAAGCTCAGAATGTAATCAGCGACTTCGCGGTCTTCTTTTGAAAATTTTTGCAGGCTCTCAATGGCTTCTTTTTTCCATTCGATAATTTTGAAGTAATGCGCCTTGGCATCTTCGGGCTTCGCTTCAAAATGGCTGTCAGCATTGGCTTTGATGTCTTCCAGAGCGGGGCGGCTAACTGTCAGGGCATCAAATTTTTTCAAATGATCCTGACTGGTTTCTGAATTTGCAGGTTTGGCTTCCAGCAAAATTCGCATCGCCCGACGCATTTGATCGAGGCGTTTTTCGGAATGCTGCAACAACAAATCCGTCCGCGCAATCACGTCATCACCGATGCGAACGAGACGATCATCCACATATTTTTCCCGCGTAAACAAACGCTCTTCCGTTCCCTTTTCATAAGCGGAAACACGGCGGTCGAGATTCACTTCCTGCGTGCTGAGACGATCATCAATTCGATTATCGAGGTTGCGCGTGCGCTGCTCAAACGTCGAAGCCAGCGTCGCGCCAAGCGCAGTATTTTGCGTCGTAACATTCGTTTCAAGAACTGAGAAACGTTCTTCGATTCGCTCGTCCACAACGGTTTCGTATTTCGTTAATCGTTCGCCAACCTGCGCGGAAAATTCGGTAAACTTTTCTTCAATTCGAGCTTGCAAAGTTTCAAATTTTTCTTCGATGCGCTGCGCGAGATCATCCAACCTACTTTCTAAATCCTGTCGTGTTGTCTGAATTTCATGCTGCGCATCATCGGCTTTATCGGTGACTGCATCCAGGCTTTTTTCAAACCGTTCTTGCACTGTTTCGACCGCGTCTACGCGCTGTTCCGTCGCCCCAATCCGCGCATCGGCTGAGGCGATATTTTCCTCAGCAGCATCCAACCGTTTTTCGGAACCATCCAAACGCGGTTCGGCCAAATCCAAACGTAGCTCGGATTGATCCAGACGCGGCTCAGCCTCATTCAGGCGCAGCTCGACGCGGTCATGACGTTCGCCGTCAGTGTGCCGCAACTGTTTTTGATCCTCCAAAAACAGGCGGCGAAAATTGTGGATGAAAAGCTGAAGGTTGTTCATATTTTACCGGAGCAAGCGTAGCTCAATGACTAAAAACTGGAACCAAAGAAACTGCTACAATAGCTGAATCAAGAATATATTCCAAGCTTAACAAAGAATTAAGAATTTGAGCAGAACCACTTATTTTCTGCCACTCTCCCGTAGTAGTAGTTGCGAATAAGAATTTATTTCTTGCACTCCATAGATAGTTCAGTTAGTATGCAGTCGTTCACGAAAATATCGGAATTCAACCATCAACAGCGCGTACTTAATTATCTAGTATGCGTATCCCCTGTGTATTAACAAATTCAGTCGCCGCCTCAACTGCTATTATTATCGCAGCTTGGTGGCTCATAACAAAAAATGGAGGAAGTATGTTGAAAAATGTAACTATATTTAAGTGTAGAGTTTTTAGCCTTATTGCCATGTTTGGAGTAATTGGATTTTACGGACTGCAATCAAATGTATTTGCACAGTCTGGCATGAACATAGTTATAAGCATGGACAAGCCAAGTTACGTGGTTGGAGAACAACCAATCTACAGAATTTCAGGACCACCTAATGCGCCCATCTATTGGTCAAGCTGGAAGAATGGCACTTCAACTGGCGAAGTGAATGGATATTATGGGCAAACGACAGATAATAATGGTCACGCAGACTTACAAGGTGGTGCTTGGGTCGCGGCTCATACAGGTGCTTGGAAAAAGCAGATTTCAATAGAGTTGTTGTGACATTTAAAATCAATGAGATAGCTGGAAATTCCAGAGGCCTGCGCAGACTTCCAGTACGTCATCGTAGAGATCGAAATCGTGC
>JAYVZE010000111.1:0-33161 GCA_043783625.1 Blastocatellia bacterium
CTTCGCATTTACCAAGTCGCTCACGCTCCTCGTACTGTACCGCACCTAGCGGCGCATCCAGGCATCTACAACTTCCTTAATTTTTTGCCACTAATTTCCCGCCCAAATAACCCATCGGAATGTACGCCGCAACTAAGTCTACAACATCAAACCAGAGCGGGGCGGGAATCATCATCACGGCAGCGATTCCTCCCAGCAGCGAAAATACTCCAATGCCGATAGCAATCTTCATCTGATGGCTTGCGGCGATCAATGCAGCCACCAAAGCACTGACGAATGTCCCCAAAGCATGCGCCAAAAACGGCATCAGAAAATGCTGCGGGCCGAGTAAAGGCATCGCCGCTTTTAAGCCTTCAACGGTCGTCATATCGGCTCCCGGCGGCGGCGGAATAATTGAACCGCTAACCTTGATGATCGCCATGTTCACAATACCGCCAAGAACAAGTCCGGCGATGACGGCTAAAATGTTTCTGACTATGTTGGGCATATTCGTTTCTCCGTAGTTTCGTTAAGTGGATTGATGTATCTGGCAAAAACTATTTATCCCAGGGATTCAGGATTGAAACTTTCGAGTTTTGAAAGTTCTTTTCATTGCGAGTCACTAAAATCAGATTATGGTGCAAAGCGGTTGCTTCGATTAAAGAATCGAACGAGGGTCGGACAATTCCTTACGCTTTGAACTCGGCAATCATTTTTGCCCATGTAGCCATAATTTTTTCATCAAGATTAATAACTCGTCCTTGAAAATTCGGGACAAGTTCATCAAAGAACCACGCTTCAATTTTCAGTTTTCTTTTTCCTGATGCAAGTTGATTGATTCCTTTTTGAATTTCGCCTGAAGTGATGACGCTGATATACAAAGTCTCTTCGGCTTGATGTTCGAACCAACGTAAAACATCCGCGTTCGGCTTCACGGAAACCATCTCTGAAATTGCACAAGTATCAAGTAAATACGCCATTTTTATTAACCAAAATCAATATCAGGAGGTAAATCTTCGGCTCTTGAAAAATCTAATTCAACTCCGACCAGTGGGCTTTTCCGTAAAACTTCGACCAAAGATTTTCGCTTTCCTTTCAGTTGCTTCCATTGATTGATGGAGACAATGACGGCTACTTCGCGGTCGTGCCGTTTGATAATTTGCGGCTGTCCGCTTTCCGCCAATCGGATGACTTCGCTCAAACTGTCTTTTGCTTCCCGAACTGATAAACTCATAATTTCACCTAAAATATAAAAATAGCCACAGTATAGCTCTGTGGCTATTTTATTGGCTGGTTTAATTTGTGTCAATGTTTTCTTTGAGGCTATTTGAAAACTGAGCAAAACTTTCGTGTCATTGAAGATGACGAACCATATAGCCTGGCGAGAATCGTCAGGGATGTGATAATTCAAACAACAGCTCGCTGAAGGCGAGCCACAAAACATTGTTCGTCGCCTTCAGCGACGGATTTTCACTCGCTTCCTCCCCTGGCGATGCTCGCTAGGCTATATTGTCAGTCGCCGTTGGCGACTTAGCCGGAGCATTAATAGTTGTGTAAAATTAGATACAAGCTGGGATAGGAATTGTAATAATTGGGGTAAAGGTATTAAAAGGTTAATAGTAATAAAGGCTATAGGTTTTTGAAGCTAACGAGCAGGGCTTTGTGCAGGTGGGGATATAGAATTCCGTCCGCCTGGAACTGCTGCTGATTGAAAATATAAAGTTGAATTTAAGTACAAAAGTTCAGCGATGTTTGTCAAGCCCCGAACCAAAGCAAAATAGAATTACAAATGCTCATTGTTATTCCGCCTGCCCCACTTGCACAAAACCCAATGTTAGGGGCTGGCATATCTGTAAGCTTTTGTCTTAGCACTTTGTTTTACGAGTTAATTTTTTAGTGTCTCAAATCATTTTCACAAAATAAGCTAACAGTAAAAGAAAAATAATAATGTCGGTCACCAATGCAAATTTTTCATTTGTCCCAACAGTTTTTTTTAGAAAATGTTGAAGTCCTGCAATACCATAATACAAACCACTTCCAAATGCACTAACTACTCTCCATTGAGGAAAAAACAAAGAAACAATTCCAACTAATCCGAAGCAAAGATTCGCAAAACCTAATTCCCGAACAATGGGAAAACTCTCTGGATTGTCAAGATGAAAAATTTCCTTTGCAGTAAATGCCGGGTCTGTCGTTTGTTTGATGCCTGCAATAAAAAGTCTAAGTCCAACTGCTGAAAAAATGAACCATTTGCCAATTAAGTCAAACGAAAAAGGTGTGTCTTTGTTAATCAGTATTTGTCCAACAGAACAAAGTAATGGCAATATAAATGTCAGTATAGATACAACAACAATATATTTTTTATTAACGTCAGAGGAATTGTTATTTGCCATTTTTTATCTTTGGTTTTGTTAAACTGTTAATATTATAATGTTGTCCAAAATGCTTGCTGCCAACGGTTTAGGGCTTGGCGTTGTAGGGGAAATCAGGGAACGTCAGCCCAACCTTGCACTAAAGATAAATTGAAAAACTATACTTGAGCCTTTATTCTTCAGCCCCTATAACGCCAAACCCCTGTTGCCTGCTGTACTTTGTCACACTATTTGTTCTAAATATTTTTTGTCTAATGTTTTAGTTGTCAGCTTGGTCATAAATTCTAAAAAGTCTGTCGCAACAGTTTCTGTTTCTTCAAATTCAGGTTCGTTTCCATAAACAATTTGTCCATAGTTGTCAGCAAGTAAACAAATTGCAAAGTAGCAATAAAAGTTCTTGCAAGACATTAGAAACGGAATGTGGTTGTCCCAAAATTCTATTATTTCGCTTGTCTCTTCTGCTTTTACTTCCTCATTAGTTTCGTTTTCGTAAGCGTCTAAAATCATTATTTCAAATTCGTTCCACCGAAATCCGTTGTCAGTCGTACCGTTAAAGTCGCCAATTGTGTTAAACCACGATTTTTCGTCCTTTGTTACACAATATTCAAGGTCTGCCAAAAAAGTCAAATAGTCTTTTGGCAAATTTTGGTAGCGGTCTAAAATTGTCTGGCTCAAATTCGCTTGTCGCTCTGTCCGAACAACAAAGTCGATATGTTCTAATTTTTCTGTCATAATGAATGGTCGGTAGTATAGCAGGCAACGCCTGTCGGCTTTATGAAGTTGTGGGAAGTTTAGTGATTTAGAAGTCTCCTTCACAATTTCATAAAACCGACAGTTGGGCGAAGTTGAGGGGGGGACAAGGGAAAAATTGATGGTCAGATACTCCCCCTCAATTTTGACCAACTCATAAATATACGAACCTTTCGTATATTTATGAGTACTATACAGAATTCATAATTATTATCCAATGAAGTGGCATCGGTACTGTTAAGTATTAACAAACAATAGTTATTTGATGAAATTCGGCTCGTCTGAAATAAATGGTAGCAGTACAAAATGCGTACTTCGCAGTTTAATAGTTTCTAAAAAAACAAATACAAGAGGCGAACCACCTATTCTTTCTTATCTAGTAGCATAATTTGCCCGGCGATAATTTCGGTGACGTATTTTTTGACCCCTTATTTATCCTTGTAAGAGCGCATTTTTAGTTACTCAGCAAGATACATGTCATTTGCCTTGCGCAAATATCATCCTCACCCGCGATAAATCTTCACCGTCGTCGAATCCTCCACCACTCCCAACAAATGCGTCATCGTCTCCCCAAGTGCCGGATGCGGCAAATGCGGTGCAATCTCTGTCAGAGGCATCAATAAATCCCTGCGCCGATGCAGGTATGGATGGGGCAAGACTACCTGTACTCCATCACGTTTTTCTTCGATGACCTGATCCTCCATTAATAAAACATCAATTTCGATAGAGCGTTCGCCACGTTCGATTAAGGCTTTGCGGCTGATGCGGTCTTCGGTGGATTGGCAGAAATTCTTCAATGAAAATGGTTCTAATCGTTCGGCGGAGAGGGCGATGACGAGTGTGAGTGCGACAGAATCTCCGGCTTCGTTGAAAATTTCGTAGATCGAAGATGCGCTGTTCAGGTGCATATCTCCCAGAAAAATCGCACTGATGGCGCGCAGCAAATTTGCGGCGCGATCTCCGGTCATGGAAGTTAATGCTAAATAGGTAGTATTCATAGAAATTCACCACGGAGAACACGGAGGGCACGGAGAAAAACGAAAAGAATACAGCCGATTTCAAATGGATGCGGCTGGGAAAAGTAGACGGTAGTTTTTCCTTTGAGAGTGACCAGCTAACTCGCAATCTTCAGCTACCGACTACTGTCTCCCGTCTACTTTTTCCTTCTCCGTGAACTCCGTGTTCTCCGTGGTTTTTGCAATTCTCAGTTGATCGTTCATACTTCCTCTTTTATGAATGTACGTCAAGTTATACCCGAAGCAACTATTACGCCAAAAGGCGTAGATCGTGTCCGTAACGGGCATCTATGGATTTTTCGCAGCGATGTCACGAATCCTCCGCACGTCGCGTCCAGCGGCTGCATTGCGCGTGTCATTGACCAGCGCAAACGCTTCATCGCGTGGGCGTTGTTCGGTGCGGAATCCGAAATCACGCTGCGGATAATTTCTACCACTGATTACGCAGAGTCGAAAACTACCCCGGATTTCTGGCGTGGATTTTGGAAGCAGAAATTAATTGCAGCGTATGAATGGCGGCAACAAATCGCTCCAAAATCGAATTCCTACCGTTTAGTTCACGGCGAAGGAGATTTTTTGCCGGGGCTGATTATTGATCGTTACGGCGATGCATTTTCGATCCAAACGCTATCACGCGGAATGGACGCGCTCAAAGAAATGTGGGTGGAATTGCTGGTTGAACTTTTTGATCCGCGCCTGATTGTGGAGCGCAATGATGTCAAAGTTCGCAAGCTGGAAGGGCTGCCGCAATCCAGCGGCGTGATTTATCAAAAGCCCGGAGCGGACACGGCTACCGAATTTCAAATCACTGAAAACGGCATCAAATATTTGGTGGATTTAATCAACGGACAAAAGACCGGAGCCTTTCTGGATCAACGCGAAAACCGGATGGCTGCGATGCGCTATGCGAAGGGACGCGGGCTGGATTGTTTCAGCTTTCACGGATCGTTTGCGCTGCACATGGCGAAGGGCTGCGAACACGTGACGGCGTTGGATATTTCGGCTCCGGCGATTGAACGCGCGAAACAAAATGCGGTGTTGAATAACCTGACAAACGTTGAATTTATTGAAGCCAACGTCTTCGATCAACTGACGGCGATGGACGGGCGCAATGAAAAGTTTGAGACGATTGTGCTTGATCCTCCAGCGTTTGCAAAAAATCGCGGATCGGTGGATGCGGCGTTGCGTGGCTACAAAGAAATCAATTTGCGTGCGCTGCATTTGTTGAAGCCGGGCGGCATTTTGATTACCTGTTCGTGTTCCTATCACGTGTCGGAAAGTATGTTTATGGAGATGCTGGCAGACGCTGCGAACGACGCGGGGCGAATGATTCAAGTGATTGAAAAAAGATTGCAAGGCAGAGATCATCCGATCTTGTTGACTGTGCCGGAAACGTATTATTTGAAGTGTGTGGTGTTGCGGGTTTTGTAGTTCAGAGTTACGCCTTCAGGCGTGCGGTTGCTAAAAAAGCGCACGCCTGAAGGCGTAACTCTGAACAAGTATTTTTATGAAAACGAGAGCGCAATATTTCAAACGAAAAGCAGTTTTATACCTCGGAGTTTTTCTGAGTTCGTTTGTGATCGTTGCGTCAGTGTGGGCGATGTATGGCGATTGGATGAAATATTTCAGGCTCAGTCGAAGTGGGAAATGGACAACAGGAAAAGAGATTGGTGCTGGAAAAATTCAAGTTGAAAATTGGATGGGCGAGAATGGATTGATTACGCAGCCGCTATTACTGAGCATTGAAAGCAATGGTGACTCTCACGCCCAAGATGCGAATGTTCCAGTAGTATATTTTCCTCCGAATCCAAAAATTGCTTGTGCCTGTAATCCGACGGATGAGTTGCTACATACCACATACGTTGTTGCCCTCTGGTCATCGTTGATTGCACTTTTGATGACTTACGGCTATCACCATTTTCGGAAAGATTATTGGGATGAATGATTATGATTTCCTTGATTGTAAATACAGAAGATGATCCTGAATACGTCGAGATCGTTTCTCGAATAATTAAGAAAACTGTAATCGCGAGTTCCCCTGATGAAGTTTTCGTAATTCAAATTAATAGTTGGTTTGATTACAAATGGCTTCGATTTTCTGCCAAGATTTCGGGTGCATTCGGCTTCTCCCAAAACGAATTGACAATTCCACCATTTAATCCTAATCGCGTGATATATGAAATGCATGCAACTTTTTCTCAAGAGTCCGAGGAATTAATTCTGGACAAAACACAACGACTCCACATTCTACAAAGTAGTGAGGAGAACCTTAAACGAAAAATTTCGCACATTTCAAAATCGGCTATTTTCTGTTGGTATAGCGGTAATACAAAAGCAACAGGCAAAGCTTCGTTGATGGTTTACTCTTCAAATTCTGACGATCAACATGGATGGTATGTCTCCTTTGCTAAAACTAGCAGTTGGGTTGTCAATCAGGTGAAAGGCATCTCGAAGCAAGAAATGGCGTTATTAATGAGAGATGCTGAAATCTAATTCTTTGTAATATCGTTATGAAAAACATTACGTCATCAGGCATCGAACTGAAAAACGAATACACCGCTGAAGACATACAAAATTCCGATCTCGGCACGCCGGGGCAGTATCCGTTCACGCGCGGCGTCTATGAAACGATGTACCGTTCACGGCTGTGGACGATGCGGCAATACGCGGGATTTTCGACGGCGAAGGAATCCAACGAACGATATAAATATTTGCTCTCGCAAGGCACGACGGGGCTTTCTGTCGCGTTCGATTTACCCACGCAAATTGGTTATGACAGCGATCATTCGATGTCGCTGGGTGAAGTCGGAAAAGTTGGCGTCGCGATTGATTCGCTCGCGGATATGGAGCAACTTTTTGACGGGATTCCGCTGGATAAAGTTTCGACTTCGATGACGATTAACGCTACGGCTTCGATTTTATTGGCGTTGTATATCGCCGTGGGCAAGAAGCAGGGCGTCGCGCCGGAAAAGCTAAGCGGCACGATTCAGAACGATATTTTGAAAGAGTACATCGCACGCGGCACATACATTTATCCGCCGAAACCTTCGCTTAGAATTATCACCGACATCTTTGCTTATTGTGCGCAGGAAGTGCCGAACTGGAATACGATTTCGATTAGCGGTTATCACATCCGCGAAGCCGGTTCGACGGCGGTGCAGGAAGTCGCATTCACGCTGGCAGATGGAATTTGTTATGTGCAAGCCGCATTGGATGCGGGTTTGGCGATTGATGATTTTGCGCCGCGCCTCGCGTTCTTTTTTAATTCGCACAACAATTTTTTGGAAGAAGTAGCGAAGTTCAGGGCCGCTCGCAGGTTGTGGGCGAGAATCATGAAAGAGCGTTTTGGAGCGAAAGACGCAAAATCATTGATGCTGCGATTTCATACGCAAACGGCAGGCTCGACGTTGACCGCACAGCAACCCGAAGTCAATGTCATTCGCACGACGCTCCAGGCGTTGGCGGCGGTGCTGGGCGGTACGCAATCTCTGCACACGAACGGACGCGACGAAGCGTTGAGTTTGCCGACCGAAGAAGCCGCCAGAATTGCGCTAAGAACCCAACAAGTGATTGCCCATGAATCCGGCGTCGCTGACATCGTAGACGCACTGGGAGGCTCCTACGCGATTGAATTTCTGACCAACGAAATCGAAGCGCGCGCCGTTGCATACATTACAAAAATTGATGAGATGGGTGGAATGCTGGCCGCGATTGAAGCCGGATATGTGCAACGCGAAATTGAGCGCGCCGCCTACGATTATCAAAAAGAAGTCGAAGCCAAAACTGAAATTGTCGTCGGTGTTAATAAATTTCAAGTCGCCGAAGAAGTTCCGATTCCGACGTTGAAAATTGATCCCGCAACCGAAGAATCACAACGGTTACGAGTGCAGAAAATTCGCGCGGAACGCAATAACGAGGCAGCTCTGCAAGCTTTGGCAGCAGTGGAAAACGCGGCGAAATCTGGAGAAAATTTAATGCCGCGAATCATTACAGCGGTCGAAGCTTATGCGACGCTCGGAGAAATTGCGGATGCGATGCGCAGGGTTTTTGGTGAGTATACGGATTCGATGTGACCTTGTCCGATAAACTTCAGTTTGTCGAAGTCCTTCATTACTAAGCCATACGACAAACTGAAGTTTATCGAACTGTCGCCTTTGCCTCACGAATCGAATATGGTAATTTTGCTTCGTACAAATTTTTCCGAATTACCATTCCAAAAACATGGCTACTACGTTTTGCGAAAAGCTGATTGAAGCCGCTGAAGCTCGTCCGAATAAAGTTGCGATGAAGCTGCTCGGCGAGCAAGTTGAAACCACTACCTTTGGCGTAATGCTGAAGCGTCTGCGCAGCATCGCGTATCGCCTGCCACAGGCGGGAATCGCGCACGGTGATCGCGTCGTTTTACTTGGCGAAAATCATCCGAACTGGGCAGTCGCCTATCTTGGGATTTTGTATCGTGGAGCCGTTGCCGTTCCGCTTGACCCTTCGGCGAAAGCTGAAACCCTCGCCAATTTCGTCACGAATTCTGAAGCTAAATTAGCGTTTGTCTCACCCGCTTCGATGGACAAGTTTCGTGAAATCGAATCCCTCATCGGACGCCAAATCCCTATCGTTGCGTTGCGTCCAATGGAAACTTCCAGTGCCTGCGAAGTCTTTGAAACCTGGGCGACAACTCCGACACCAAAAGAATTCGATACTGCTCCGACTCCGGCGCAACCCGCTGACATGGCGTGTTTGATGTATACGTCCGGCACGACGGGAATCCCGAAAGCGGTTCCGCTCACGCACGGCAATATTTTCGCTGAGGCTGACGGTTTGCAGGAAGTCATGAACCTGTCAGATCAGGAAGTGATTTTGAGTTTGCTGCCAATGTTTCATGCGTATTCACAAATTGTGAATTTGTGGATTGCGACCACGATTGGGGCGGAAATTGTTTATATTCAGGAATTGACTCCCGAAGAAATTGTGCGCGGATTGAAAGAAGGCGGCGTGACGACGCTGACGGGTGTCCCGCGACTTTGGTATCTGTTTCATAAAAAGATTTTTGATACGGTACGCACGCAGCCGAAGCTCGTCCAAAAACTTTTTCACGGGATGCTGCGGTTGAATGGTTTGACGCGCGATTATTTGCATTTGAATCTTGGCCGGATTTTATTTAAGAAGGTTCACGATGGTTTTGGCGGCAAATTGTATTTGACGATTTCCGCCGGATCAAGCTTCGATGCAAAGGTGGCAATTGATTATCATCGGCTTGGTTTTACGGTACTGCAAGGCTACGGTTTGACCGAAACTTCAGGGGCGGCGACGGCGACGAACTTCAAAGATAATTTGATTGGATCAGTCGGGACTCCGCTCAATCATTCCGAAGTAAAAATTGGAGAACCGAATGCGGATGGCGTCGGCGAAGTCCTGATTCGCGGGCCGATTGTGATGCCCGGTTATTACAATAATCCTGAAGCAAATGCCGAAGCGTTTACGGCGGACGGATGGTTTCGCTCCGGTGATTTGGGACGCCTGGATTCCGGCGGGCATTTGTTCATCGTCGGTCGCAGCAAAGATGTCATCGTTCTTCCATCGGGTAAAAATGTTTATCCCGAAGATGTCGAAGCGCATTATTCAAAATCTCCGATGGTCGGTGAGATTTGTGTACTCGGAATTCGAGACGCTTCGGCAAATATGGCGGGAGCCGAAAAACTTTGCGCGATTGTTGTGCCTGATTTTGAATACCTGAAGGCGAATCAAATTGCGAATGCGCGGGAGCTGATTCGTTGGGAATTAGATGGACTGGGAAGGGAACTGCCGGAGTATCAAAGAGTGCGTGATTACATCGTTCGCGCGGAAGCTTTGCCGCGCACCGCGACCCGTAAAATCAAGCGTTTTGAGCTGCAAAAGCAAATCGAAGCTTCCGGCGAAGTTGCCAATCAAACGCGTGATGTCGAGCAATTTGAATTCACTGACGCAGATCGTGAAATCGTAAATTCTCCCGTTGGACGAGCCGTGATTGCCGCGATCAAAAAACATTCCAGCGATGCCGGAGAAGTTCATCCCAACATGCATTTGGAATTGGATTTGGGCTTGGATTCACTCGCCCGCGCCGAAGCGCAGGTCAGCATCGAACAGGCTCTCGGCGTTGAATTAGAACCACAAGCCTCGGCGGCGGCATTAACAGTTGGCGATATTATTAAACTTGCCAACAGTCACGTTCCAAATCTGACAGCAGTGAAAATAGAAAATGCTTCGAGTGAAAATAACTGGCACGAAATGTTAACGAATGCTTCGCCGGACGCGCCGGAAGTCCGGGCGTATCTCAAGCATCGAACGATCTTTGCAATTGCTACTTTTTGTTTATTGAAAGTCATCGCCGCCGCCGCGAAAATCCTGCTTCGGCTTGAAGTTGTCGGGGTTGAAAAATTGGTGCAGATGAAACGTCCGTTTATTGTTTGTCCGAACCATCAAAGCTATCTCGATGGAATTTTAGTCAGTGCGGCGTATCCGTATTCGGTCTTTCGAGAAAATTTTCATGTTGGGATGAGTGAACTTTTCCCGACGAAATTTTTGTTACGCGTTGCAGAAATTATGCATGTGGTTCCCGTTGATCCGAACAAGAATTTATTGCGTGCGATGCGTGCCGGAGCGGCAGGACTCCGCGCCGGAATGATCTTAACTATTTACCCCGAAGGCGAACGTTCATTTGAAGGAAAGCTGCATCCGTTCCGCAAAGGAGCTGCGATTTTAGCTTCGGAAATGAACGTCCCCATTGTTCCCGTAGCGTTGGATGGCTTGTGGAAGGTGTGGGCGCGAGGTTCCAATAAAATCAGTTTCTCAAAGGTGACGATACGATTCGGAGACCCTGTTTATGCAGCTCCGGGAGCGCACAGCGATGTCTACTACGACACGTTAATTAGTGAAGTGAAGCAACGTATTCAAACGATGCTCGATGAAAAAGCAGGTACATGAAAATTACGATAGTCAGAAATTCTGAAGCTTTACAATCCGCAGTAACGAAACTCAGCCAACAATTTTACATCGGATTTGATACGGAAACGACCGGACTTGATCCGCATCAGGCGCGGCTGCGCTTGCTGCAACTGGCGACTGCCGATGAAAGTTTTATTATTGATTTATTCAACTTTCCCGCTGAAGAACTTCGCCCGGTGTTAGATTTACTGGCGGCGAATTCTCCCGTCAAAATTGCGCATAATGCAAAATTTGACGCTTCGTTTTTGCGGCATCATTTACACACAAAACTTGGCGCGACATTCGATACTTATCTCGCCAGTTTATTAATCAGTGCAGGTCGGGAAAGTGATCGCCACAGCCTTGAAGCTACGACGTATAGATTCTTGAATCTGGAGATGGATAAAAGTTCTCAGCTCAGCGACTGGTCGGGAGAATTGAACGATAGGCAACTGGAATACGCCGCCCTTGATGCGCAGGTGTTACTGGCTCTACGCGAAAAAATGCAGTTGAAACTGGAAGAATTATCGTTAACGGAAGTCGCACAATTAGAATTTGATTGCGTCAATCCGGTCGCGGCGATGCAGCTTGCCGGAATTTATTTAGATGCCGATTGTTGGCGCGAGCAGGTTGCCGCAACGCAGGCGGAATATAACGAAATCGCTGCCAAATTGCGTAAGGAATTGAGTGTCGGATTGCCGCAAATGAGCTTGTTTGAAGAGGCAACTTCCAGCATTAATCTGGACTCTCCGGCACAAATTAAAGACGCGCTGAATCGGCTCGGCATTCAGGTAGACAGCACGAGTGAATGGCGTTTGCACAATCTGGCAGCAGAGTATCCCGTCATTGAATTACTGTTGAAATATCGTGGCTTGAGCAAGAGCCTTTCGACGTACGGGCTTTCATTGTTGGATTACATCAATCCAGTGAGTGGAAGAATTCACGCGAATTTCCGGCAGATCGGAACCCCGACGGGGCGGATGGGATGTGGTTCACCGGGCTTGCATCAGGTTCCCAACGAGCCAAAATACCGACAATGTTTTCGCGCTCCGGCGGGCAGAAAATTAGTCATCGCCGATTTTTCGCAAATCGAAATGCGCATCCTCGCAGAATTTTCCGGCGACGAAGCCTTACTCGCCGCCTTTAATTCCGGGGCTGATCTTCATCGTTCGACCTATTCGCAAATGCTCGGTACTCCGCTGAATGAAGTAACGAACGAGCAGCGTTCACAAGCAAAAGGCTTAAATTTTGGATTAGTCTACGGCATGGGAGCCGAAGGCTTAGCGAACAAAATTAATTGCACTGTGCCGGAAGCTGAAAAATTAATCGAGAAATATTTTGCCGCCTATCCCGGTGTAGCGCGTTGGTTGAATGAAGCCGCCAACACCGCAGTTAATGAACGTCAAAGCCGCTCTGCTTCGGGCAGGCTGTGGAAATTTTCGTTTGATATTAAAGATCGTTCACAGCTTGGCGCACTGAAACGCGTCGGGAAAAATGCGCCCATTCAAGGAACAGGTTCAGATTTATTCAAACGCGCGATGATTTTGATTGATGCGGCGTTGCAGGATTTCGACGCGCAGATCGTGCATTGCATTCACGATGAATTTGTCGTCGAGTGCGATGAAAAAAATGCTGATGAAATTTCGGAAATTGTTTCTGCGCAGATGGTCGCAGCAGGGAAGGAATATTTGCCGCGCGTGCCTGTGGTGGCGGAGTCGAAGGTTGCGGATGTGTGGATAAAATAGGCAGTGAAAGTAGAAGCTTTACCTATTAATCAAAATGGTTAGCCCTTTTTGTAATCTCCAGGCAACTTCAAACACTGCACGTGGGATGATTCGTTCGCCTTTCGCTGGATCAAGTACGACTACGGCTGTATCGCTGACATCCAGCACAACGAGCGCATGGATTCCTTTGGTTCCTTCGAGCGGTTGCAAGCTGATATAAACGATTGGCGACTGCTGGTTATCGGTCAGATTTTTTAGCTGCGACATGGTGAGATTCGTTTTGATGGTTTCAGGAAATCCTAATTGACGTACTGCCTTCACAGCCTGCAACGCATCAGTACCAAAGAATGTACAATCGCAAAGCTCACGCAATTCTGCTTCAAATATTTCATACCCATAGCTTGCCAGTACCATGCGCAAACAAGCGGGGACACATGAATCAGGAGTTTCCTGTTTGTAAAAAGGCGGAGTTGATTTCGTCACGATGTTTTTCGTAAAGTTTTTTACCAATGGCTTTCATTTCATCAAACGGTGTATGCGAAAGAATGTCGGCAGAAAAAGGGCTAATCTCAAGCCGCCCTACTTCACCAATTGAGCCGATAACCGGATACGCCAAAATGATAGGCACAACCCAGCATCTTGCCGCGTAGTTATATTGTGGATCATCCGCACAAAACCGATCCGGCAAATTATCCAGCAGAAAGCCATTCGCTGCTGCCTGCGCTTCAAAAGCTGTGATTTTAGGATTTAGATTCGCAACCATAACGACAAAATTATAGCACCAGAGCCAACGCCTGTGAATCCACGCGCGTTCTGACATACAATGTGACTTCACCACGAAGTCAGTTCAGCGCGAGGAAGCATGCAGATAAAGCCTTATTGGTTATTGCTTATTCTTGGGGTGTGGCTTGCCGCCGCTCAAGGACAGGATACATTTACACTGACGGCAGACAGCTTGCAAAATGGGCAAGCTGTCGAACTCGACAAGCTCGGTTGGAAGTATTCGCCGAATGCTGATCCGCGCTTTGCTGATCCGCAGTTCGATGATCGTGCGTGGGAGACCCTAAAAGGGACAGCAATGGGGCGTGATTCGCTGCCACAAAATGGTTGGCTTGGGATCGGTTGGTTTCGATTTCATTTGCGCGTTATACCAGAATTGGCTGACGTGCCGCTGAATTTAGAGATGTCGCATCTGGGAGCATCAGAGATTTATCTGGATGGTAAATTAATCGGGCGTTTTGGCGTGGTTGGCAAGACACGGGCAGAAGAAGTTGGTTTCAATCCGAACGCCTTACCGCTTGGCGTCGTCTTTCAGTCCGGGTCTGATCACATTATTGCTGTGCGCTATTCAAATCAGCAGATTGTGCCACCCTATAGCTTTGCAGGTAGATGGTTAACTCAAGGGGAAGGCTATTATGTCTCTGCTTTTTTTTGCAATGGTTTCAAAATACAGCTTAGTCATTTTGGAGAGGCCACTAATTCAGGATATGGGGCAGATTCATTCACCTCTTCACCTTTCAGCTTTGTGGGGATAATTTCGCTCTCATTCGGTATTCTTCATCTTTTGTTGTATGGCTTTTTCCGACGCCAGCGGGCGAATCTTTTTTACAGCATATTCTTATTGGGACTGGCAGCAAATCTTTTCATCGGCATATATTCCTTCAAGTATAATTTTGGGCTAACAAATGTTTACTTATCTATGTCTGTTGGCTTCCTACTATTATCTACAACAAGTATCTCAGGGCTAGCTTTCCTCTACACTGCGTTCAGGTCAAATATTCCACGACGAATTTGGTTGTTTATCACTTTGGGAGGACTTGATATTTTGCTCTGGGTATTAGGTGCTTGGCAATTAATTCTTTGGGTAGATACTATCTTAACTATAGCCTTTGCCGCTGAAGTCTTGCGAATTATGTTCGTTGCGATTCGCCAACGACATAGTGGGGCGAGAATAGTTGGGTTTGGTGCGTTCTTACTCTTGTTATCACCTCTAGGAACCATTTTTACCGTATCAATATTTGTCCAGAATGTTTTGAGTGTGATTTCTCTCTGCGGATTTATACTTTCTATTACTATATATCTGGCACGTGAATTTGCGCTGACTAATCGCCACCTTGATGAACAACTTGTGCAGGTCAAACAACTCTCCGCCGCCGCGCTGGAACACGAGAAAGTCAAAGCCGAGAACGACCGCCGCGCCCATGAGTTGGAAGAAGCCCGCCAGTTGCAGCTTTCGATGCTACCGAAGAAATTGCCCAACCTGCCGCACCTCGATATCGCTGCCTATATGAAAACCGCTTCAGAAGTCGGCGGCGATTACTACGATTTTCATTTGGGTGAAGACGGCACGCTGACGATTGCGGTGGGCGATGCGACGGGACATGGATTGAAGGCAGGTACGATGGTGGCTTCGGTGAAAAGTTTGTTTATGACGCTGGCATATCATCCCGATATTTCGCATATTTTTTCGCGCTTGAACCAGACGCTGAAGCAGATGCAACTGCGCGGATTATTTATGGCGATGACGATTGCGAAGATGAAAGAAAATCAGTTGACGATCAGCATCGCCGGGATGCCTCCGGTTTGGATTTATCGCGCCGCCAATCAGCAGCTCGAAGAAATCATGCTCAAGCAATTGCCACTCGGCGGCGTGATGAAATACACGTATCAACAGCGCGAATGTGCTTTAACTACGGGCGATGTCGTCGTGCTGATGTCAGACGGATTGCCGGAACGATTTAATGCACAGAATGAAATGCTGGAAGACGAATCGGCGAAAATATTTATTACTGAAAATGCACATTTATCCTCGCAGGAAATCATTAATGGTTTGGTAAAATTGGGTGATGAGTGGGGCGGCGAGCGTCCGCAGGATGATGATGTGACGTTTGTCGTGCTGAAGCTGATTTAGGCTTTGGAGGGTTTTAGCTCTTCGTCAATGCGTTCCTGTAAAAATGATTTGATGAGCGATTGATAAGGTACGTCGCGTTTGTTGGCGACCAGACGGATTTTCGCCAGCATAGAAGCAGATAGCCTGAGCGAGATGGTACGCGTAGTCGGTTTTAGTTTCGGTAAGACCACTGATTCAGCAGTTTGCCAGTCAATGAAATCGGTTGAATCGTTGTCAGCCCAAAATCCACGCTCAGCCGTTTCGTTAGCTTGTACTGGAATCTCTTTTAATTTTTTCGCCATAAATTCTTTCTTCACGTTTGGTCACATCACGAGCAGAAATGACTCGAATCAATCGGTTTCTGCTGATAAAAGCGATAAAAAGCCAGCGGTTAGCGTCTGTTCGCCCCAGAGCAAAAAATCTGGTTTCGTTTCCTGAATGCTTTTTATCGGAAGCAATGATGAGCGGCACATTAAAAAAGACATCTTCACATTCGCCATCAGTAACCTCGTGCAGGTGCCAATTTTTATTTGAATTCCCTTCATCCCAATCAAAGCCTTCACAATTTTCTAAGCTCGCGTTCATTTCGAGAATATATTATGGACATATACGAGCAATGTAAAGATTCATTATTTATAAAAGTTGCAGTTGCATTTTCCCACATCTTGACAGTCTCAGCTCCGATCTGTACTATAACGGCTCTTGTGAGGCAGGCACGTACTGTCAATGGTAGACGGTCTCCTTTACACGGAGAAGGTTGGGGGTTCGAGTCCCTCCGTGCCTACCAATTCCACAAGAGTTCAAGTTTGTGACAGCAGATTTGAATTGGTTGATTGAAAATGCGGAGTCGTAGTTCAGTTGGTTAGAACGCCGGCCTGTCACGTCGGAGGTCGCGGGTTCGAGTCCCGTCGGCTCCGCCACTACTTTTTAAGTATTGGCATCATACAATAGAAAAAGCCGCTCGCTTTCAAAGTCGAGCGGCTTTTTCCATTTACAAATCATTTGACAGGATTTACAGAATTTACAGGATTAAAGCATAATCATTTTTAATCTTGTCCATCTTGTTAATCATGTCTGAAAACAGAATGCTCAGAATAGAAGACGCCCTTAAAATAATCCTGGATCACACGCCTGCTCCTTCAAACAACATCGAAGAAATTCCGTTGTCCGATGCGCTTGGGCGTACGCTACGGCAGGACATAATTTCTGATCTGGATATGCCTCCGTTTGATCGGGCGCGGATGGACGGATACGCCGTTCGCTCGGTTGACATTTCCAAAGCTTCCCCAAAAAATCCCGCCAAATTAAAGGAAATCGGCGAATCCGTCGCCGGTCGTGCGTTCCAGGGATTTGTCGGATTCGGCGAGGCGGTCAGAATTATGACGGGTGCTCCCGTGCCAGCCGGAGCGGATTCCGTTCAGAAAATTGAGGTCATCAATGCCCACAATGGCATCGTAGAAATTTTTGAAGCGACGAAGCCGCACCAAAATATTACTTCGCGTGGAGTTGAAGCGAAAGCTGGAAACGTGATGATTAAAGCCGGAAAAGTTATCACTCCGGCGGCAGCGGCAGTGCTGGCAACTTTTGGCTACGCGATGGTCGAAGTGGCGATGCAGCCTAAAATTGTTGTGCTGTCAACGGGCGATGAATTGGTGGAAGTTTGGGAGAAACCTCAACCTTCACAGATTCGAAATTCCAATACGTTTTCGCTGGCGGGTTACGCGCAGGCTGCTGGAGGTGAAGTCCTGAGTGCAGGCATTGTCCGCGACGATTTTAATGAAACGAAACAAGCTATCGCCGAAGCTGCAATGATGGCAGATGTTGTCATGCTTTCGGGCGGCGTTTCAATGGGTGATTACGATTTAGTGAAGCCTGCGTTGCTGGAACTTGGCGCGGAAATTTTTGTCGAAAAAGTAGCGATGCATCCCGGGAAACCTACGGTGTTTGCGAAGCTCGGCGAGACTTTAATTTTTGGATTGCCGGGGAATCCGCTTTCTGTGGCAGTTTCGTTTCATCTGTTCGCACGCCCGGCATTACTGAAAATGATGGGAGCCACTGAAATTTATTTGCCGCGTGTTTGGGCGAAAGCCGCGAGCAAAGTCAAAGGCGCTCCGCCGCGCCGTTCGCATCAACCGGCGCGATTAGTCATTAAAAATGGTGTCGCTGAAGCCGAACCGTTGAAATGGGCTGGCTCTTCCGATGTCGTAGCGTTTATGCAAGCAGATGCGTTGATCGTTGTGCCGGAAGATCGCAGCAGTTATGAAGAGGGTGAATTAGTCGAAATAATTATACTCAATTAATTAACCACAAGAGGCACAGAAGGCACAAAGGGCAGTAATAATTTTTTGCGCCTTCTGTGCTTTTTGTGGTGAATAAATATGGAAAAGAATTTATCGCATGTGGATGAAGAAGGACGCATCACGATGGTGGATGTGAGTGCGAAAAATTCTACGACGCGCACTGCCGAAGCCAGCGGATTTGTCACAATGTCTGCCACGACGATTCTAGCGATTCGTGAACGTCGTACGCCGAAAGGGGATCCGTTGGAAGCTGCGCGATTAGCGGGAATTATGGGCGCGAAACGCACGGCAGAATTGATTCCGCTTTGTCATTCATTAGCCCTTGCGTATTGCGAGGTCCAAATCGAATTGACGGACGAAGGTGCAAAAATTACGGCTACGGCGACGACCACCGCACAGACGGGCGTTGAGATGGAAGCGTTGACGGCGGTGTCTATCGCGGCTCTGACGCTTTACGATATGTGCAAAGCCATTGATCGAATGATGACGATTGGCGACATTCGCTTAGAACGAAAAATCGGCGGGAAGTCGGGAGCGTGGAAAAGAGGGAAGTGATGAGTAATGAGTATCGAGTGTCTTTCAACTCATCACTCATCACTTTCTACTCATTCTTATTTTCTAGTTGAAAGCGCAATTTCCAACGCTCTTGCCGCGATGTCGCGGGTACGCGTACTCCATCCCATTTCGTCGCGGTTTTGTTCGTAATCCCGTAACACGCGATCTTTCAATCGTTCGATAAAAGCTTCCTGATCGGGAGCGTCTTTGATCGAGTCGTCAACTTCACGAAAAGCGTTATTGATCGTGATGAGCCAGTTGGAAGCTGTGTATTCCGGTGTTCCCGGATCGTGCGTGAATTTTGCAGTGGGCATTAATGAATCTCTCCTGAAAAAGGTGTTAGCTGTTAGCGATTAGGCGTTAGCCAATCCTTTCTGGCTAATTGCTAAAAGCTAACCGCTAATTGCTTAATAACGTCTTCGCCATTTCGGCATAAATATCTACGGCATTTTTCAAATCTTCTTTGGCGATATATTCGTGCGAAGTGTGTGCATCGTGAATTGATCCGGGGCCATATAACAAAGGCGTTCCCCAATTTGTCAGGCACGGAATATCCGTCCCAAAGCGCATCACATCCGTCGGGATTTCGTGTCCGCAATTGACGGTATGACAATGCACAGGGACGATGGAAAATCCGCGTTTGACTTCAGCGCGATTGCCGATGCGTTCGCAAATTAATTTGAATAATTCATCCGGGTGTGTGACCGTGCGGAACATTAATTCTGACGAAGCCAGATCGGGAACGACGTTCGCTTTGCGTCCGCCGGTGATGGTTCCGATGTTGTACGTCGTCGCTCCCAGCAACGGATCAGAAGGCCAATCGGCGTGGCGAATTTCATTCAAAAGATCCATCAATTTTTCAATCGCAGATTCGCCGTACTCTGGATATGCCGCGTGCGCAGTTTTGCCGCTGGCTTCGATAATCAATCGGAGCGCACCTTTCGTCGCAATCGCCTGTTTGCTTTCAGTAGGTTCACCGTTGATGAGAAATTTATTTTGATTCGGTAAATCGTTGGCGACAAGTGCGCCGTCGCTGCCGTCTTCTTCGCCGACGACGTAAAGCATTCCAAAATTTGTACGATCTTCATCGCGTAGCTTTTGCGCCGCGAAGACCTGCGCGGCAATCACGCCTTTCGCGTCGCACGCACCGCGTCCATAAATATTTTTGTCGTCTTCGCGGAAGCCGATGTACGGCGGAACCGTGTCCATGTGCGAAGAAAACGTCACCTTCGGATCACCGAGTTTCGCCAACACATTGAAGCGTCCATCGCTGACGGCTTGTGTTTCGACGGCAAAACCTTGATCGCTTAAATAATCGCGCAGCCAACGTCCCGCGCCGCCTTCGTTCCAGGTGGTAGATTCAACTTCAATGATTTCGCGTGTGAATTGAAAAATGTCCATAAATTTATTGTCTGCGCGGAATGAGGATTATAGTTGGGTGATGCAGAAAGGACAAATTTATAAAGAAATTGCGGGAAAAAGTTTTGCTTGGCGAAGCAGATCAGTAACTCAATCCGCCCAAAACGTAAGTAGAGAATTTATGCCGGATTACCAAATCACATTCACCTGATATTTTGTAATCTGCGCATCCTTGCTGAGAAGTGAAAATCCTTCGGTCATCGCTTGCGAGATTATCATTCGGTCAAAAGGGTCTTTGTGATGAAATGGTAATTGGCTAAGGTTGTAGATGTGCCGATGAGAAATTGGAAGTAATTGAAGATCGTTCACATGACGTTGATCCTCAATGATTTGTTGTAGAGGTAACTGAAGATTCAACTTGCCTAGTTGCATCTTGATTTGCATTTCCCAAAGACTGGCAATACTAAAATACAGTTCGTTAGTGTTGTCCTGAATGATTTCTTTTGCCTTGTCGGAAAGCTTACTTTGCTGAAGAGTGACGTAAATCAAGACGTGCGTATCAAGCAAAAGCTTCATACGCGTCCTCCCCAAAACTCATCCGGCAATTCGTCGTCGAAATCATCACTGATCCAGCCTTTTCCTTCATGTAAACCAAGTACGCGACGCTGCTTGTTTTCAGTATTTACTTGTAGAGTATCTGGCGTCACGCTCTCTTTTAATCTTAGTCCGAATTTATTAACTAGTACTTGCAGTAACTCAGTTTGTTTTTGTAGTGAAAGCTTTTGAAATTCAGTCTCGACCCAATTAAGCATTACATCTGTATCAGCTTGCATAAATACCTCCAGCTTAATAACAACGAATCCATATTAACGCGGCGGCACAAAAATCTTCAAGTCCTCACTCGTCATCAATTTCGTAGCGAAAATAATTTGTCCGGTATGCTGTTGAAAATGTCCGACGACCTGGTAAATGGCATCAAGGATAGAGACGGTTGCATGCTGCGGTGTGATGCGTTCGGTTAGGCGTTCAGGTGTGATTAATTCAATGACAGTGATGTTGTGGTTGACGGTTTTGTGCAGCAATTCCAGCAGTGCAGATTTATCCAAATTTCCGCGTGCGGAAAATTCAGCTTCACGGACGCGAATATCTTTTTCTCCGCCGAAGCCTGCGCCGATCCATTGCTGCATATTGCCGCAGAGGTGCAGAATTAAATTCCCCATCGCGTTTTCATTTTCACTGCTGCGCTGCCAGATTTGCTCTTCGCTGAGCTTGGCAAAGCAACGCTCAATGATGTCCGTTATTTGCTTTAATTTGTTGACGGAATGGGTAACGAATAATGAAGTAATTTCTGAGTTCATAATTTATGCATGGCATGGAGCACAAGCTTCAGCTTGGTTTTACAGTGGCAAGAAGTACTACCAAGCCGAAGCTTGTACTCCATGCCTTATCGTAAAAAATCTTCCAACTGCACAGACGCCTCGGTTTTTTCGTCGCGGTATTTGATGATGATGGGCGTATACACCGACAATCCCATATCTTTTGCGGGGCCAACATTGATCGCACGGGAACCTGCTACGACAACGGCTCCGGCGGGGATTTCTAACGGTTTATCTTCGGTGCGGCGATAGACTTCTCCGCGTACGGCATCGTACACGGGAGTGCCTCCGGTCAGGATTACACCCGAAGCCAAAATTGCTTTTTCGCGGACGATAGTGCCTTCGTAGACGCCGCAATTTCCGCCGACTAAAACTTCGTCTTCGATGATAACAGGTAAGGCTCCAACAGGTTCGAGGACGCCTCCGATTTGGGCGGCGGCGGAGACATGGCAACGTTTGCCGACTTGTGCGCAAGAGCCAATCAGTGCGTGTGAATCCACCATTGTACCGTCGTCTACGAACGCGCCAACGTTGATGTAGGCAGGCGGCATAATCGTCACGCCTTTGCCGAGAAATGCGCCGTCGCGGACAGAAGAACCGCCAGGAACTATTCGTACGCCGTCGGTCACGCCGATTTGTTTGAGCGGGTAAGTTTCTTTATCGAAGAAGCGAAAATTATCGTTGATGGAACAGTCTACGATTCCGCCTAAACGGAAGCCGAGCAGAATGCCGCGTTTGACCCACGGGTGAACCGTCCAGATGCCAGACTCGTCACGGCTGGCGGCACGGACTTCGCCGCGATTTAAGGCGGCTTTGAATTCCGTGAAAGCCGCGAGTGCAGCGGGTTTGTGTGTGGATAAAAGCTGGTCTACGGGCAGGGAAAAGAATTGGTCAATTTGTTGTTGTAATTCTGTATTCATAGCGGCGAAATTGTACACGCCGCGTATTGATCTGCAAAATGCAGAATCCCGACTTTACGCTCATATCATAGAATTGAAAAAGAATAGACCACGGATTTTGCGGATCGGGCGGGTTTACGCGGATCTGAATTTTCAGACCCGCGAAGACCCGCATCATCCGCTTCACCCGCAGTCTATTTATAAAATTTCATCTAATGTGCGGGCTTCTGTATTATTTGGATTTTTGGATTTGGTCGAGCAATCGCTTGGCGTGATTGCGGGCGATGAGAGGGACGCTTTCGTCCTGTTTGAGGTCGTTCAGGATTGGCGTAAAGCGTTCAGGATCGGCAATGTTTTTGGATTTCATTTCGCTTTCGAGATAGCGTAATTGGGCAGGGGTAGAAATCGGATCATTCTGTCGTACCGCTTCCAATTCAAAGACGCGGGTTTCCTGAGTGGCAAGGTTGCGAAAAATATTTGCCAGCCGGTTCATCGCAACATTTTCCGTGTAATTAAAACTTACTTTGCGGTGCTTACCGGATTTCGCAATGTCTATCGTGACGGTTCCAAGATGTGAAAAGTCTTTTTTGTGTTGGTAATTTTCGGTGCTTTCAAAGTAGCTGACTTCGCTCAGGATGGAATTGATTTGCGCTAGAATGGTCGTTGAGACTTCGAGCTTGTTGACCATTTCGTCGCTATCTTTTTTCTTGAATTTGAACTCACCTTTGCCTGCCGCGTCGAAGCTGATTTCCATGTGCGGCGTCGTGAATTTTTCGTTGTCGAAAAAGTAAGTATATTTCGTTTTAGTAGCGTCTTCTGTGTGATTGCCTGAAATTTGAATTCGAGTTTGGGCGTGGAGGGAAAGAGTTAACGCAATTGTAAAAAGGATCGAAAATAATAATTTCATTTTGGGAACAGTACGGACAGCTTTCGGCATTGCAATAATAATTAATGGTTAGGGAACAAATCGTCTACTGCCATGCTCCAACCCGGCACAGCAGGTTCAGCTTCAGCAATTTCCCCACGACGGTAGATCGTCGGATTTTCAGGATCGCTGGCGCGATACACTCTGACAACATCTTCGCTGAGCAAATCTACATCCCAGACAACTAAAGTTCCAGCGGCAAAATAATCATCGCGTTTGGAGGACATGTCACGTTCGGCTTGTGGTCCGTAATCATTTTCACTGCGGACTTCGACGGCGAAACGTGGTGCGCCTTCATAAAATTTCATCCCCGTACGCTTACCAGTGTGGTATGCCGCATCAGGGCTTAACGATTCACGATGCGGAAGATTTACGCGAAAAGCTGCGTTATCTGGAACTGCCAGACCTTCCTTCGTTTTTTTCGTATGGTCACGGAGATTGACTGCAATTTCAAAACTTGCCTGGCTCGGCTCGTCTCCTGTTGGGGGCATAAGGACAATTTCTCCATTCACCAATTCGGCTTTTTGTTTGGTTTTGTAAAGGTCAGTGATTGTTGCTTCTTGTAATGCAATCATGTTTACTTCCGTTTCAATAATTCTTGTATTTTGCGGAATCGTAAAAGCAGCGCAAGGGCTAAACGATTTACGATGTGGCAAATTTACAAGAAACGCTTTGTTATCACCTACAGCGCGTCCAGTCTCACTATTTTTTGCATACTGACGCAATGATACAAAAATTTCATCTCCAGCAGTACCAGAAGTATCTCCCATTTGTGGTAGAAGAATAATTTCACCGTTAACTATTTCGGCTTTTTCTTTGACCAAGTACAAGTCTTCAATTGTAACCTCCTGTGAAGTACTCATCTTGAATCCGTACACGCATAAATGCGTAACTCTGAACATTAATTACTGGCGACTGATTTCGCCTTCGGATCGAATTTTTGCTCAATGAATTTCTGCGCAATCGCCTGTGCGTTATCGTAGTTGCTGCCGTTACTAATCGCTTTGTTATATTCAGTCAAAGCGCGTTCGCGTTGATCTATCGCATCCCACGCATTGCCGCGATAGATATAGCTCCAGACTTCAACCCAGTCAGGGCGAACGTTGCCGTTCAGAGCTTGATCGAACGAATCTAAAGCTTTTTGATAATTGCGTTGCGCCATACAAAGTAAGCCCAGATTGTACCACGCCCACGAATTGCCGCGATTCAATTTGATGGCAGCATTTAATTGTTGTTCCGCTTCCATGTATTCCATTTCGCGGATGTGTTCGATGCCGCGCCGCACAACGACAGCTTGGCGCAATTCATCGGAGCTGCGCATGATTTTGGAATCCGGGTCAATGATGATGTCCAGTGGTTTACTTTTGGTTTGCACGTCAAAGTCGGCGGAAGTGCCTTTGAGAACTAACGTCTGACGTTCGGCACCTGCTTCGGTTTTGACAATCACATCTACGGGCATCTCAAAAGCTTCGATGTTCTGGCGGACTGTGCCGGGAACCCGGAAGCCTTCTTTGTTGCGCAGCATGCGCCAATCGGCAGTGAATTCAGGCACTCCGGTTGAATCTACCCATTGCCCGAAGAATGACCGCATGTTGCGACCAAGTGCTTTTGAAGCAATCGTCTCAAAATCGTCAATGCTGACATTTTTGCCGGCATATTGCGCATAGTAGGATTTTATAAAAGCATCAAACTTATCTTCGCCGAGGAGCTGGCGCATCATATTGAAAACGACTGCGCCTTTGTAATAAATGACCGAACGGAACGCCGCGCTTTGATCGTCCAATTGTTTGGGAGCATTACGAATCGAAGCCGCCTGCTCAAAGGCTAAGGCTTTTTCTAATTCCGCCTGCATCGCCTGCTGAAACTGCGATTCGTTATTGTTGTCGCGGATGTAAAGCAAGCCGCTGAATTGCGCCAACCCTTGCATCAGCCACGCATCATCGAAGGATTTGATACCGACCGTTTGTCCCCACCATTGGTACGCCGCTTCGCGGGCTAATAATTCCTCATTGCCCTGCGCAAAAGCTTTAGAATTCAGGAAAAGTATGCCCGCGCCGGAATACGATTCCAGCGTTTCATCATCAACTTCGGCGACAATTAATTTATTGCCATAAGCATAGCTGCCGAATTTCGAGGAATAATATTCCAGATGTTTTCCAATGACCGCCGCGACACGGTCGGCTGATTTTTCATCACCGACTTTAGCGTAGATTTCGACGGTCAATCCGCCGAATCCGTACGGCTTGGCGATGTATTGCGAGACGGCAAAATTCCCTGGCAAAAGAGGCTTGGTACTGCTGAAAGTGTAGGCAGTTTTCGTGCCGCTGGGAATTCCGACGACGGGCTGTTCGCTGTATCCAACCGCAGACATTCCTTTCGGAACAGTCAGTGTGATTTGATAGGTTGAGCGGTCGGCGGCGTATTCGTGAAAGGGAAACCAACGTGCGGCGTAAAATAAATAGGAGCCGGAATTTCCGACGAAGGCCAGACGGGCATTTTGCATCGGGCCGCCTTGCGCGGATTCCAAGGCGCCTTCGTATTCAAAGACAATCGTGACAGTAGATTTGGCTGGAACTACGCCACCCAAATCTACCCGGACGTTCATATTTTCGCGGTTGTCCTGCACGAATTGTAAATTATTGGAAGCTGGTACCGCAGGTGCAGGCTTGGTTGAAGCTGTGTTAATTGCTGGTGTGACGGTTTTGCGCGGACTGACAGGAATTGCCGGCTTCGGTGGAATTACAGTTGCATTCACTGGCGCAGCTACCATCGGCGCACCAGATTTCAACGTAACCTTGGTGATCGTCAAGGAGCCATTCATTTCAAAGACGACGGATCGGGTTTCAGTTTGCGGGACGAGAGTCACTTCAGCGCGTCCGCGTAATTTCTGTTCGGCGGGATTTAAGTCCGCTTCGATTTTGTAATTTTGAACATCGAACTCAGCATTCCCTTTTTTTTCCTGTGCCAGGACGGCCCCACTTATTACAACGCCGATAACCAGCAGGACAGACAATAACGCGGTCAACAACTTATTCATATTCTTCCCTCTCTCAAAATACTTTCTCTTTCGATCAAATTTGATTATATCATCTTGGCGACTCACACTGAACGACGGTTATGAACTTCAAGCAGTTACTAAAATTCTATCGCTACGCCGGAGCCTGGGAAAACTACGTGCTGATGTGGCGCGTTATGACCAGCGCCTGGCTGGTGCGTCGCCGCATCAAAGAGCAGGCGATTACTCCGAAACTGAAAGCGATTTTACCGTCCCTTAATGAATTCATGGATGGATTTTTCCTCATGCCGCAAAAACGTTGGCAACTCTCAGATGCAAAAAAGATCGCATGGTTTGCCAACTTCATTGTGAATTTTCCTTTTCGTTGGGGGCGGTGCCTGCAAAGGTCGCTGATTGTGTACCGTTTGCTGAACGGGTACGGCATGCCGTCCCGTCTGTATATCGGCGTTCATCAACAGGATGCCACTGCCGATGGACATGTGTGGGTCGTTCGTTTGAGCGATCAGGGCTTAGCGTTCGCCGAGGTGAGCGAACCGGATGAAAAGTATACGACAATTTATCGTTCAACTCTGCCATAAATTATTGTTATGGAGTAATAAAATTAAATGCAGGTGCGGCTTGACTTGTAGCTGAAATAGAAGGTATAAAATGGTCTTACCATCTGCTTTGCTGGTCGTTAGGCGGGAAATACTTACCGATACGAATGAATCGCCTTACAAGTTGAATAGTCGTGAAGGACAATTAATCTCAAATCGCGCTCCGAGGTTCTTTTGAGCGGATAGATGCGAAGATTATTCGGCTTTCATTATTTTGACACTCTAAACACAAGGAGAAAGTTTATGAAGATCAGTCATCGAACTGGAACCAAAGCCATTTCAGCATTATTTATGTTGGTCGCGCTGTGGGCAGGTTCAGCGCATAGCCTCGCGCAAACCTTTACCGCGACACTGACCGGAAATGTGTCCGATCCGAACGGCGGCGCGTTACCAAACGCGAAAGTCGTAGCAACTAATCAAGGTACAAAACTTGCCTATACCTCGACTACGACAGATGCGGGAATTTATACGCTCCCGTTCTTACCTGTCGGGAGCTATGTGATTTCAGTTGAAGCCAGTGGTTTCAAAAAATTGGTAGCGAACGAGATCAAACTCGAAATTAACCAGACTGCCCGCGTGAATTTAGCGATGCAGGTTGGTGCTGTGACTGAACAGGTCAACATTACGGATGTCGCTCCCCTCTTACAAACTGAAAACACTACTGTTGGCGGAGTTATTACAGGTACGACAACAACAGCTTTGCCGCTGAATGGTCGGAACTTCCAACAATTGACTTTGTTGGTTCCTGGAACTATCAACCCGAACCCGGGTGGTTTTAATAACCCGAATGGTCAGGGACGCCCTTATGTAAATGGTAATCGTGAACAGGGGAATTCATTTCTGTTGGATGGAATTTCTGTAGATGAAACCATTGATAACCGCATCGGCTACAAACCAAATATTGATGCCATCGCTGAGTTTCGGGTGGAAACCAGTAACTCATCAGCGGAATTTGGCAACGTGACCGGAGCCACTGTCAATGCGACGATGAAATCCGGTACAGATCAATTTCACGGGAATGTTTTTGAATTCTTGCGTAATGACAAATTCGATGCAGTTAACTGGTTTACCAATCGTAATAGCACGCCAACCAGTCCAGCCTTGAAAGCTAAATTGCGTCAGAATATTTTTGGCGGAACTTTTGGTGGTCCAATCATCAAGCAGAAACTCTTTTTCTTTGCTGCTTATCAGCAAACGATTCAGCGGACAGGCGGGCCTGGCACTGCCAGCGTGACGCCGACTGCATGGCGTACTGGCAATCTATCGGCTTTCACCACTACCTTCATTCGTGATCCGCTCAAAACAGGCGCGTGTTCAGCTACTGACCAGACAGCCTGCTTTGCTGGCAATATTATTCCAGTAAATCGAATCGTCAATCCTGTGGCTAAAGCATTGTTCGCTGATACCAAGGCATCCACTGCCAACTCGTGGGCAGGTGGGTACCGGCGTCGGGTTGATTGATGTAGTGACAGCTAACCAATTGAACAATCCCCAAGTGGATGCCAAGATTGACTGGCGAGTAACTGAAAATGATAACTTCTCAGCTCGGTACTCCTTCCAGTTTGGTACTGCCGCCGGAACAGTCGGGTCGTTGCCAACCAATATCACGGGTCAGAGTGTACAACGTCCGCAGAACATCGCTCTCAATTGGACGCGAACAATCAGTTCGTCGGTAATTAATGAAGCACGAATTGGCTTTAACCGTGCGGTCTTCATCAGTGATTTCAATGATTGGGCCAGCATCGGAAATGCCAATACTAAATTAGGAATTCCCGGTACTCAGGTGATTCCCGGATTAGCGTTAGTTTCCGCTGGTAATGGAATTTCTTTCGGGTCACGTGCAGTTAATGAAGATAACGTGACCAACACTTTCCATTATGGAGATAACTTAACAGTTCTGCGTGGGCGTCATTCGCTCAAAATGGGTGGTCAGTGGCTCCGTTATCAACAAAATCGTTTTTATCCCGGTAACAATGGTTTGTTGGGCGGCTTCACTTACGATGGACGATTTACTAATTTAGCCTTTGCTGATTTCTTGCTTGATCTCTTGTCAAACAAGAGCATTGGCAGCCAGAGCGGTACCTGGGGACATCGTCAAAATCGAATCGGTGTTTTCTTTCAGGACGATTTCAAGGTACGAAGTAATTTGACGCTGAACCTCGGCATGCGGTGGGAGTACACCTCTCCGGTTATCGAAGTTCTGGATCGTCAATCAAATTTTGACCTGACCACCAAGGCACAGCTTTTCGCCGGAAAAAATGGTAACAGCCGAGCGTTATACAAATCTTATAAAAAAGGTTTTGAGCCGCGCATTGGTTTTGCCTGGACACCTGAAATGTTTAATCGCAAATTGGTGGTTCGCGCCGGGTACGGAATTACCCAGTACATGGAAGGCACAGGATCAAACCTGCGCTTGCCATTAAATCCACCGCTGTTTTCGGAAGCGGATCAAACGTATGACTCCACGACCGGAGCCGGAACAATTACCAAAGGATTTACGGATGTTATTGTTCGTACTACACCCGCAGGTAATATTCGTGTCTGGAATCCAGATGTCAGACCGCAATTTACGCAACAATGGAATTTAGCACTGGAGTATCAGCTCGGAAGAGCAACTTCTATTTCAGCTGCGTATGTTGCGAATAAGGCGACCCATTTGGTTGCGCCGACTGACTGGAACCAGCCGTTACCGGGCACTGGAGATCCTTCGACTTGGGCGTCGCTTAATTCACGACGGCCGTTCTTTGCGGCCTTTCCTTTAGTGACACAAATCAGCGGTACTGATACGTGGGCACGAAGTAATTACAATGCCCTTCAGGTGTCTGTCCGCCAACGTCAGATGAAAGGTTTTGAGTTCTTGATTTCTTATACCTTGAGCAAGACGTTGACAGATAATCTAGGTTATTACGGCAGCGGTGGCGTAGCTTCACAAGGGGCTTATCCTTCCAATAACTATGATCGTCGGCGCGATTATGGGCGGGCATTTTTCGATGCTACTCATAACTTCGTCTGGTCTGGAACCTATGAATTGCCAGTCGGAAAAGGCAAGTCTTTCGGTAGTGACTGGCATCCTGCCGCTGATGCTCTCATCGGGGGATGGAATGTCAGCAGCATCGTCAGTGCACACACTGGCTTCCCGCTCACAGTTCAATCAACGGATGTCTCGTTGCAGGGACCACGAGGCGGCGGGCGTCCTAACTTGATTGGCACTGGCATTCCAGGTACTCAAACGATTGATGGCTGGCTTGATCCTGCCGGCTTTATTCAGGCAGCGGCTGGAAAGTTTGGTAATTCCGGGGTTGGTATTATTGAAGCTCCAGGATATATCAATTGGGATTTCGGCATTGGTAAGAAGTTCTCTATTTCTGAATCAAAGTATTTTGATTTCCGAACGGAGTTCTTCAATTTTACCAACACGCCGAGCTTTGGACCTCCTGCCCGTAATTTCAGTGATCTGAATACGTTCGGGAAAATCACCAGCACGGTCAGCCCACCGCGTAACTTGGAATTCGTCTTGAAGTTCCACTTCTAAAGACAAATTAATTATTTAATTTCTCAGGGAGAGCTTTTCGAAGCTCTCCTTTTTTCTTGGTATGAACTTGACTCGACAAGTGAAATGATGCGCGGTAGGATTCACTTGGTTGTAACTTTTAAGAATAACGAAAGGAGCGCACACGATGGATTGTCAAATCTTGCTTGAAAAGCAGCCCGCCAATGGCTTTGTTGCGACAGTTTTGGGATGGCCAGATTGCATTGGAATCGGAGCCACAAAAGATGAGGCACTGATTCAGGTACAGGCTGTTGTGGCCCAACGCTTGACGCAGGTGGAAATCGTCCACTTGCAGGTACAGGAGCCAAATACCGACGTTTCAGCAGACCCATGGGAGCAGATGATAGGTCGCTTCACTGATGATTCCCAATGGGAGGATTTTCAAGCGGAACTGACCTGCATCCGCGCCGAGGCTAATCGTGACTAAGCAGCTTTGGGTTCTTGATACCGACCACCTTAGCTTGTTGCAGCGTGCGCATCCGCACGTCGTTGCACATTTGCGTCGTGTCCCTTTGGAGGAACGTGCCACCACCGTTGTAAATGCGGAGGAGCAATTACGCGGGCGCTTTGCCATGATTGCGCGGGCGAGCAAAACACCAGAATGGGTGGCGGCTTATGGTGCTTTTCAGGCGACCTTGAGTGATTTGATGCCGTTGCGCCTGCTTTCCTTCGATGACGCAGCGGCTGCCGAATTCCTACGCTTAAAACGTACGCTCAGACAGGTCGGCACACAAGACCTCAAGATTGCCGCGATTGTGTTGAGTGTTGGTGGTATCCTGGTGACACGTAATCAGCGAGACTTTGTCCGCATCCCAGACTTGGTGATTGCAGATTGGACTCAGCCTTAGGCGCTGCCGTTGACGACGACGTAGTTCGATCTTCGCTTTAACAAATTCTGCACTGGATCAGGCGGAACTCGACGCCAATCACTTTTTTCTTCATAATAAATTCCGCTTAACAAGCGTTAAGTTTTTGCAATTATTGATTTTTTGAGACCTGATTATGAAACCTAAATCCCTGATTCAGATCCCCGATAGTAATGACAAATATTCTGTTCCGCTCAGCAAAAATATCCATTTGCTACGCTGGGTCGAAAAAATGGCAAAGCTCACCAAGCCCGCCAATATTCATTGGATCAACGGCTCCGACGAAGAGAACGAAGAACTGTGTGCGCAGCTTGTCGAGGGCGGCACATTCACCAAGCTCAACGAAGAATTATGGCCGGGCTGTTATTACGCCCGCTCCGATGCCAGCGATGTTGCCCGCGTCGAGGAGCGCACTTTTATTTGCTCTCATTCCAAAGATGCGGCGGGGCCAACCAACAACTGGGAAGACCCTTACAAAATGCGGCGCAAATTGAAATCGCTGTTCGATGGATGCATGCAAGGTCGGACGATGTACGTCCTGGCGTTCAGCATGGGGCCGCTGGATTCGCCGCGTTCGCAAATCGGTGTCCAGTTGACGGATTCGCCTTACGCTGTCGTCAATATGCGCATCATGGCGCGGGTTGGCTTGCCCGTATTTCAGGAAATTGACAAAGATGAAAAGCGTGTCGTGCCGTGTCTGCATTCCGTTGGTGCGCCGCTCGCGCCCGATCAACAGGACGTGCCGTGGCCATGCAATCAGGAAAAATATATCGTGCATTTTCCTGAAACACGCGAAATCTGGAGCTACGGATCAGGCTACGGCGGCAACGCCTTACTTGGCAAAAAATGTTTCGCGCTGCGCATTGCGTCTAACATTGCGCGCGACGAAGGTTGGATGGCAGAACACATGCTCATCCTCGGCGTAGAAAATCCGCAAGGAGAAAAAACGTATGTCGCAGCGGCGTTCCCCAGCGCATGCGGCAAAACAAATTTTGCGATGTTGATTCCACCGGCCAGTTTTGAAGGCTGGAAGGTTTGGACAGTTGGCGATGACATCGCGTGGTTGTGGCCTGATGAACAGGGGCGATTGCGGGCGATCAATCCCGAAAAAGGATTTTTTGGCGTCGCTCCCGGAACTTCTGTCAAAACGAATCCGAACGCGATGGCTTCGCTTGCAAAGAACTCAATTTTCACGAACGTTGCCTTGACTCCCGAAGGCGGCGTCTGGTGGGAAGGGATGACGGACGAGCCGCCCGCAGAATGTTTGGATTGGAAGGGCAATAAATGGACGCCGGAAATCGCTAAAGAAACCGGAGCCAAAGCCGCGCATCCGAACGCGCGATTTACTGCGCCCGCCTCGCAATGTCCGACGATTGATCCCGATTGGGAAAATCCCGAAGGCGTCCCGATCAGCGCAATTGTGTTTGGCGGACGCCGCGCAACAGTATTGCCATTAGTATTTCAGGCGTTCAATTGGAGTTCAGGCGTTTATGTCGGCGCTACCGTTGGTTCAGAAATGACCGCCGCCGCCGCTGGAACCGTGGGTGTTGTGCGCCGCGATCCGATGGCGATGTTGCCATTCTGCGGTTATCACATGGGCGATTATTTCCGGCACTGGCTGAAGATGCAGCGGCGCTTGAAATCTACACCGCGTGTGTTTCATGTAAATTGGTTCCGCCGCGATGAAGACGGCAATTTCATGTGGCCCGGCTTCAGTGAAAATATGCGCGTCCTGAAATGGATCGTAGACCGTTCGCGCGGGCGCGTAATTGGCCAGGAAACCCCAATCGGATGGATGCCTCGTTACGAAGACGTGGATTGGACAGGAATGGATTTTTCGACTGAACAATTTGAAGCCCTGCAAACTGTCAATTTAAAACAATGGCATCAAGAAGTTCTTAATCACGAAGAGCTGTTTATTCAATTGCATGACCATTTGCCTTCGGAAATGATTTACGAACGTGAGTTATTAATTTGCCGTTTGTAAGAAAAGAGGAGTTCAGAGTTCAAGCTTCAGCTTGTTGCTTTACA
>JAYVZE010000112.1:0-5692 GCA_043783625.1 Blastocatellia bacterium
GAAATTTCAGCACAGGCCGGACGAAATTTGTCATCAGCGCGTCGCTCAACCGTAGTTCCACTCTATGTCAAATTCACTGAAGATGCGACGAAACCAAAACCATTGCTTGGATCAAACAAGCCATCGCAGGAAAACGAGCGGATTCTGACCAAAGATAAAATTGAATTACACGATGCCGGCATCCCGCAAAAAATCGAATCCCTTTCACCTGACGCCAGCCCGGCACGAATCGTCGTACTTCTCGACAATTCAGCTTCTTTGCAAACTGATGTCAAGAAACTAGCCTCCGTACCCGCTGCCTTTGCCCCTGAAATTTATGAAGGCGATAAGGTCATGGTCATCGGTTATGACCTGAAACCGGAAATCATTACCGACTTCACTGACAAACCGGAAGATTTACAAAATACTTTAGGCTTGCTGCGTAAAAGCGATACACCACATTTATTCGATGCTTTGGATGTCGTGATGGAAGACGTGATGCGCCCATCTGTAGGGTATTCCAAGCGAATTATTGTCTTGGTCAGTGATGGATTAGACCGTGACAGTAAAATCAAATACGACCGAATTTTGAATACCTTGCAGGACGAAAACGTGACCGTGTACGCTATTCAGGTCAAAGACCGGACGCGCGGCGCCTTGCGCAAAGATTCTCCGAAGCCCGTTGACTGCCTGGAACAATTAACCGCCAGCACCGGAGGAAAAATCTTTTCTGTAGATGGTGACATTAAAAATGCAGTCAAAGAAATTTGCGATGAGTTGCGCAACGAACGTTATCAGTTGACCTACTATCCAGAAGGTGTCAACTACATCAACAAGCGATTATTACTGCTGACCAGCTCAGACGGCAGCCTTCAACTACGAACAAAATATTCGCACCCACCGCATCAATATTAAATTCATGGAACCTCAGACTTTCAGCGATCCTGCGATCCGCGTCTCAATGATGCCGAAGGATACCAACCACGCAGGAACTATTTTTGGTGGAGTCATTCTCAGCTACCTTGACCTCGCAGGCGCAGTCGAAGCCCGCAAACATGCCGACAAACTTTTTGTGACAGTGGCAATGCACGGAGTCGAATTTATCGCGCCGGTTTTTGTAGGCGATCTCGTAAGTTTTTACACCAGTACTAAAAAAATTGGACGCACTTCCGTCACCATTGATATTGTCGTCGAAGCCGTTCGTAAAAGCGGCAGCGGCGAAAAAGTTCGCGTCATGGAAGCCGAGGTTGTTTATGTTGCCGTAGACGAAAACCGCCATCCAGTCCCGATTCAGGATTAATGAAAGTTTGTTATTCCGACCGCTATCTCATCCCTTTAATTTCTACGCATCCGTTTCCGATGCAAAAATATCGGCTGGTACGTGATCGTTTACTCGAAGAAAATAGCCTCACGCACTGGCATCTGATTGAACCTGATCTGGCTTTCGACAAAGACATTTTACTGGTTCATACCGCTGATTATTGGTTTCGTTGTAAGAATGGAAATCTGACGCCAGCCGAAATTCGACGGATTGGTTTTCCGTGGACGCCACGACTCGTACATCGTTCGCAAGCCTCAGCACAGGGAACTTTAATCGCCGCAAAAAATGCTTTACGTGACGGCATTGCTTCCAATTTAGCAGGAGGGACACATCACGCGTTTCCCGATCACGGCGAAGGATATTGCGTTCTGAACGACATTGCGATTGCGGCGCGAGTGTTGCAGCGTGAAGGATTAGCGAAAAAAATTGCTGTCATAGATTGCGATGTTCATCAAGGCAACGGAACCGCTGCTATCTTTCACAAAGATGAAAGTGTGTTCACCTTCTCAATGCATGGAGAGAAAAATTTTCCGCTGAGAAAAGAGAAAAGTACAATTGATGTGAATTTGCCAGAAGGCATTAGCGATGACGAATATTTGAAATTGCTACTATCTCACCTGCCAAAAATCCTGCATGAATTCAAACCAGATTTTGTCTTTTATCAAGCCGGAGTTGATCCGCATGAACATGACCGATTGGGCAAGTTGAAATTAACGCTGGAGGGATTAAAACACCGCGATGAACTGGTGATTGGAAATTGCCGTGAGCGAAAGATTCCGGTTGTCACGACGATGGGTGGAGGCTACGGCAAAGATATTTCCGAGACCGTTGAAGCGCATTGCAATACTGTCCGCGTGGCACTTCGCTATGCTTAACTGGGTGCGCCAGCATCTTGCTGGCGTCACCAGAATGCCAGCAAGATGCTGGCGCACCAGTTATTTAAAATTTGGATTTGGCGTCATGAAAACCAGCAATTTCAACCGGTCTTGACTGGTATTGCGAACTCCGTGCGGCTCGCCTGCGGCGGCTAAAACAATTTGATGCTGCGATAATTCCTGCTCTTCCGTTCCCACCAGAAAAAGCCCTCGCCCTTCCAATACATAATAAATTTTGTCCGCATCATCGTGCGCGTGCGGCTTTTGTTCCTGCCCCGGCTCCAAAGCATAAACATCACAGAAGAAATTTGGCGTTTCATACAAATTGATCTTCTGCATTTTGCCCGGCGAGAAAGACGCCGCCGCTAAAACATTTTTGGGATTCATGAAGATTTCAGGACAGGAGTTGAATGATGATGGATCATCAACCATTCATCGCCGACTCGTTTGAAAAGGTTTGAGGCAGTTAACGAAACGGAGGTGCTGACCTGCGTTTCCTCATCCACAACAGTCAGGCTTTCGGTACAACTCAGTGAAGCAAAATGGTCAGCCAGCTTCACTTCGACTTCGCTGATAACAACCGAGAGCTGCTGCCCGTGGGTAAAGATTTGCTCCCAACTTGCTTTGACATCATTCCATCCGCACAGCACTTCCCAGCCCGGATGCGTACATTTCACCCAATTTTCATGCAACCAGCACGCCGACATTTTTTCTATATCCGCTGCCTGCACTGCCGCATAAAATAACTGGTTAGCCTGCGCCACTGCGACGTGATCGTCCGTCATCTACTTCACCTTGAAAGAACGCGCGAGCACATCTGTCTGGCTGCGCAAAGCTTGCATCGTACCGCGATTACCTGTAAAGCGCAGAATATAAACCGTTGTCGCATCAATCATCAAATAATAATGCCGGCCCATCTTTGGACGCCCACCCTGCGTGTAATCGTACGACTTCATAATGGCCGGAATCTTACCGCCAGCCGCGCTGAAATCTTCAAGTGCACCTTTCGTGTAGCCCGGCAAAAATGTCAGCGTCTGGCTTTCGTCTTTGTTTACGGCGTCAATTAATTTCGAGCCTTTTTCGATGTCTACACGACGAATTTTGAGAAGTCCGTCTTCACGAATTTTGTAAACAATTTCGATCTGTTTGCGACCTAAACCGTCCGTAGATTCGACTGCCACCCAATCTGTACCCGGTAGATTCAGCGTGAACTTCCCATCCGGGTCGTTAATTAATTTGCCATCGCCTGACTGTGCTTCAACTTTTGAAAAAGCAGTCAAACCAAGCATCAATCCGAAAGTTAAAATTGCGAGAAAGCAAAACCTGAAAAACATTTTGGATTCCCTTTCACAGTGCCGACAAATTTCTTTGCCAGGAAAAAAATTAATTCAAAGGCAGCAACACGCACGAAATAAGCGGGCTAATTTTGACGCCCTTACTTCGTGCGGGCTTCTGCATTAAGTGAAAACTTAAAATAAACTTTTGCCGATAGATTCTTCAATTGCAGCACGTTGAATTGCCATCAGTTTTTCGATCCCGATTTCAGCCGCCGCAATTAATTCATTCATCTGCTCGCGCGAAAAAGCATCTTTTTCCGCCGTGCCCTGCAATTCAACGAAACGACCATCACCCGTTTTGATAATGTTCATGTCAACTTCAGCGACGGAATCTTCAGTGTATGCCAAATCTAATAATACCTGATTTTCGACGACGCCTACACTCACCGCAGCTAAATAATCCTTGAGCGGAAGTTTTGCAAGTTTGCCGTCAGTCACACTTTTGTTCAGCGCAAGAGCTAATGCCACAAAACCGCCCGTAATCGAAGCCGTCCGTGTTCCGCCATCCGCCTGAATGACATCACAATCAATCGTCACCGTTCGTTCACCCAAAGCCTTCATATCAATCACCGCACGGAGGCTCCGACCAATCAGGCGTTGAATTTCGTGCGTCCGTCCTGAAGGTGCGCCACGATTCACTTCACGATTGGTGCGGGATTCTGTCGCACGTGGCAGCATGGAATATTCCGCCGTCACCCAACCATTTCCCTTGCCTTTCAAAAAATTCGGCACTTTTTCATCCACCGTGGCATTGCAAATAACTTTGGTCGAACCGACCTCAATCAAAACCGAACCCTCGGCATACTTAGTGAACCCCGGAGTGATTTTGGTTGCCCGCAATTCCAACGGAGTTCTTCCATCAAGACGTTCTGACATGTTCTAATACCTCAACTGCCTCTATATGATTTAGTTTGTGACCCAAAAATCGTTCCGCAATTCGATTAAATCTCTGCGCGGAATCAGTCACGTAAAATTCACAGTCTCCATTTTCGGTTTGTGAATTCAATAAATTTTGTTGCGCTAAAAGTTCCGCTATTTCTATAGCCGTAGCCGCGCCGGAATCAATCAAATTGACTTCAGTTCCGATAGTTTCAGCGATGACTTTTTTTAGCAACGGATAATGCGTGCATCCCAGCACCAACGTATCAATATTTTGTTCTCGCAGCGGAGCCAAATATTTTTCAGCCACGGATTTTGTGATTGGTGAATCTGTTTCGCCTTCTTCAACTAACGGCACAAATAACGGGCAAGCCTCGGAAAATATTTCGACGGATTCGTTACCAAAAAATTCTCGAATCCCTTGTGCGTAAGCGTCGCTGCCAATCGTCGCTTCTGTGGCGATGACGCCGATGCGATTACTTTTCGTCGCTTTGGCAGCAGCTCTGACACCCGGCCCGATCACACTTAAAAATGGAATTTCGAATTCACTGCGCAGTCGTTCACGTGCGAGTGCTGAAGCTGTATTGCAGGCGATAATCACAACTTTAACGCCTTTATTAATTAGAAATGCTGCGTCTTCAACCGCGTATCTTTCCACCGTCGAACGTGATTTCGTCCCGTACGGCACACGCGCCGTATCTCCCAGATAAATAATATTTTCTCGTGGCAAACGTTCCCGGACAACGCGTAAAACAGAAAGTCCACCGACGCCGGAATCAAAAATGCCAATGGGAAGTGAATTCATAAAAAGCAAAAGGCAAAAGGCAAATATCAAAAATCAAAACTAGGATTCGGAACCGTTTACGTTTCGTAAAAAATTCCGCCTTTTGTCTTTTAACTTTTGATATTTGCCTTTTGCTTTTATCAAAATTTGGTGGAGGTGGTCGGAATCGAACCGACGTCTGGCAGCCATTCACGAAGGCATCTACATACTTAGCCGTTTCGCTTAAATTTCATCCACGCGCGGCAGCAGAATCGGCGAAGAACCGTGCGCGGACTATGTCAGAAAATCTCGCTCTTTCATTCTGACCTGCATGAAAGAACCAGTCTATAAAAGTGACGCCCGGATTCACGCTTACAGACAAAGCGTGAGCGGACGAGCTGTGAACTAGAGTTAACTAGGCAGCCATCGCGAGTTCTGTATTCGCAATTATGTTTTGCTTGCAGAGTACGGGTTACAAGCATCCCGGTATGCATCCGTCGCTGCAGGTCTCCCATCGAAACCAGTGCACCCCCACTTC
>JAYVZE010000113.1:0-60538 GCA_043783625.1 Blastocatellia bacterium
GTAACCGCATGAGCTTACTTTGATTTAATTCATTGTCAAAAAGCCAAGTTGTTGATTCTGTTGACGCTGCTTCCTGAAAAAAGTGTACACAGTATTGATTTAGTTAGCTTTACTTTAATTGCCTTACTTGCAACATCAGCGATGCCTGCCGATGTTTATTGGCTTGATCGTTTCGGTAAAATTTCCTGGAACGAAGAAAGGGCGAGGCTTTCTAGCTTTGCGCACCAGATTCTCAGTAGCGAAGAAGGTATTGGCTACATGTTTATTAATGCTGGACAGGTATCTTGCAAAGATGAGGCAAAGGCTCGTGCAATTCGTGCAAAGAATTTTCTGATTAATTTTTGTGGTGTACCAGCAGATCGAATTCAATGGAAAGATACAGGGTATAGCGATAATGCAGAGGTTGTTTTTTATATTTTTTCAAGAACCTCGACAAAAATCTACAGTCCTGAATATTCACCAGCAAAAGAAGGGCATTCAATAAAGAATTGTACTCTGCAACCGCGTAAACATAAAATACATAAAAACCATAAAAAGAAATAGAATGCTCAAGGTTTATGATCGTCTACAAATTTTATTGTTTTAGCTTAATTTACGGGCAATTTTAATCCAATGCCCGTTTTGACTTTCGCAGCTTTCGCTTGCGCCACTGCCTGACGTTGTTTATCATTGCAAATCATAAATTTGATCCGTGTATAGGTAAGTATTTAATGAACACCCAGCAATCCATCTCACTCCTGGAGGCCTCCCGCTAATGCGAAGAGTTGAAGACATCCTGCGCTGTAGCTTCTGTGGCAAAAGCCAGAATGAAGTGAAGAAGCTCATCGCCGGCCCGACGGTTTATATTTGCAACGAATGCATTGATATTTGTATTGAAATTATCAGCGACGATGCGCAGCAGGAAGCCGCCGCGACGACTCGCCCTTTTCTTCCCAAGCCGAACGAAATTAAAGAATTTTTGGATGAATATGTGATTGGTCAGGACGAGACCAAGAAGAAGCTGGCGGTTGCGGTCTATCAGCATTACAAACGCATCGAAATGTCGAAACGGCGCGGTGATGTTGAAATCCAGAAATCAAATATTCTTTTAATCGGCCCGACCGGAACCGGCAAAACATTACTTGCACAAACGCTGGCGCGGATGCTGAAAGTGCCATTCACGATTGTTGACGCGACGACGCTTACCGAAGCGGGCTACGTTGGCGAAGATGTCGAAAACATCATTCTCAAATTATTGCAGGCTGCAAACGGCGAAGTCGAACTGGCGCAACAGGGCATCATCTACATTGACGAAATTGACAAGATTTGCCGCAAGGATGAAAACCCTTCGATTACGCGTGATGTTTCCGGCGAAGGAGTCCAGCAGGCACTTCTTAAAATTCTTGAAGGTACGGTGGCGAATGTTCCGCCGCAAGGTGGGCGCAAGCATCCGCACCAGGAATTTTTCCCGATTGATACCACGAATATTTTGTTTATTTGCGGCGGAGCGTTCGTCGGCTTGGAGCAAATTATCCAACGCCGCATCGGACAAAAATCCATCGGCTTCAATGCGAAAGTTCGTCAGATGATTCGCGTCGAACGTTCCGGCGATTTATTTCAGCAGGTGCAACCCGAAGACCTGATTCGCTACGGTTTAATTCCAGAATTTGTCGGACGCTTACCCGTGACGGGAACGCTGCACGAATTAACGGAAGACGCGATGATTGAAATCATGACGCAGCCGAAAAATGCGCTGATTAAGCAATACCAGAAGCAATTCGAATGGGACGGAATTAAATTGCGTTTCAACGATGATGCTTTGCGCGTCGTGGCGCGACTGGCTTGTGAACGCAAAGTCGGTGCGCGTGGCTTACGCATGATTCTCGAAGAGCTGATGCTTGATGCGATGTACTCAATGCCCGGTCAGAAAAAGGTCAAAGAAATTGTAGTTACAGCCGAGATGGTTCTGAATCGAAATATGATGTTCTCGCTGGAAAAAGCGGGATAATGAAGTGAGAACGGCGGAGGTTTATTGATCTCCGCTTCAACCTTTCATCTCTCCTTCCTGATTAAAATCCCGATCATCTCAATCTAAATTTTTGGAGCAGCTCAACAGAGCCAGAGGAGTTATTCACATGCAGGAATTTCTGGAATTAGCAGACAGCGCACCGGAAGATATTCTCAGTATCCCGATGGTTCCAATTCGTGATGTAGTTGTGTTCCCCTATTCAAAAACAGCTTTTGTGATTGGACGCTCAGCTTCTGTGCTGGCTCTTGAAGAAGCGATGGTCGGAGATCGTTTGATTTTTCTTGCCGCCCAGCATGATGCTACTGTCGAAGACCCGCAGCCGGAACATATTTATCCGTTCGGAACGATTGCTTTTATTACGAATTCTCTGAAAAAGCCGGATGAGCCGAACATCAAAGTTCTGGTTGAGGGTCGTGACCGTGCGCGCGTGATTCGCTTTGTTGAAGAAGATGGCTACCTGCGGGCAATTGTCCGTCGTGTTCCGGTCGTTGCTGAAAATAATCGCCGCGCCCTAGCGTTGATGAGCCGTATTCAGGGGCTGGTCGAGCAATATCTCAAACTGGCACAATTGCAGAATCCTGAGCTGGTCTACGCGGCTTTACGCGGTGGCGATCCGGGGATTGTGGTGGATTTATTAGCGCATGTTTTGAAATTTCCGATGGAAGATAAACAAGAGCTGCTGGAAACACCTTCGGTTCATGCACGTCTGACGAGGATGGTTGAATTAGTAGAAATCGAAATCGAGAAACTCAACCTTGATCGGACGGTTCAGTCGCGCGTCAAACGACAGATGGAAAAAACGCAGCGTGATTATTATCTCAACGAAAAAATCAAAGCGATTCATAAAGAACTGGGACGCAAGGATGAGTCCGCCGTTCACGATGAATTACGCGAAAAAATCGAAGCTGCCGAGATGAGTGAAGAAGCCAACACGAAAGCTCTGGCGGAACTTGAAAAGCTGGAGCAAATGTCTTTGATGTCGCCTGAAGCGACTGTTTCACGCAATTATATTGATTGGCTGGTCAATGTTCCGTGGAAAAAACAAAGCGAGGAAATCCGCGACTTACAGCATGCGTTTGATGTTCTTGAAGGCGACCACTACGGATTAGAAAAAATCAAAGATCGAATTATTGAGTACCTAGCAGTCCGCCAATTAGTTGAAAAGCCGCGTGGTACGATCCTCTGTTTTGTCGGCCCTCCGGGCGTTGGAAAAACTTCTCTGGGACGTTCCATTGCGCAGGCTACCGGAAGAAAATTTGTTCGCCTGGCTTTGGGCGGAGTACGTGATGAAGCCGAAATTCGCGGTCACCGTCGCACCTACATCGGAGCGTTGCCGGGACAAATTATTCAGATGATGAAAAAGGCTGGCACGAACAATCCGGTTGTTTTGCTGGATGAAGTTGACAAACTGGGTCACGATCATCGCGGCGATCCGTCTTCGGCTTTGCTGGAAGTGCTTGATCCTGAGCAAAACCATACGTTTCATGACCACTACCTGGATGTGGATTACGATTTGTCCAACGTCATGTTTATTGCCACGGCGAACGTTTTGCATACGATTCCTGTTCCTTTACAGGATCGGCTGGAAATCATTCGGCTGGCTGGTTACACCGAACGTGAGAAACTGGCAATTGCGCAGCGTCATCTGGTGAAGAAACAACTGGATGGACACGGGCTGAAAAAAGAGCAAATTACTTTTGCCGAAGATGGACTGCGGGCAATTATTAATTCTTATACCCGCGAAGCCGGTGTGCGTAATCTGGAGCGTGAAATAGGCTCAATCTGCCGCAAAGTTGCCCGGCAGTTTGTGACCAAAAAAGATAAGAAATTTTCCTTTCAGGCGAATGAAATTTCGGTTCAGGAACTGTTAGGCGCAATAAAATTCCGTCCGCTAACGCTGGCAGCACAAAACGAAATCGGTCTCGTGAACGGCTTAGCTTACACGGAAGTCGGCGGCGATATTTTGCACATTGAAGCGACCTTGATGCCGGGCACAGGGAAGGTAACTTTGACCGGAAAACTAGGCGAAGTGATGCAGGAATCGGCGCAGGCAGCGGTCACGTATTTGCGTTCACGGGCTTCAGAGCTGGGGATCCCAAAAGACTTTCATAAAAACTTTGATTTGCACGTTCACGTGCCGGAAGGTGCGATACCGAAAGACGGACCTTCGGCGGGAATTACGCTGGCGACAGCGGTTGCTTCTTCGCTCACCCGGATTCCGGTAAATCGTAATGTTGCCATGACGGGTGAAATTACGTTGCGGGGAAAAGTGCTGCCAATTGGCGGCTTGAAGGAAAAATTGCTGGCGGCTCATCGCGCCGGAATCACGACGATTATTATTCCAAAAGATAATGAAAAAGACCTCGTAGATATTCCGGCTGATGTGCTGGAAACATTTCAAGTGAATGCCGTAGAAAACATGGACGAAGTATTACGAATCGCACTGGAGCGACTCCCGAATGTAGAAACAACTGCCGCTGAACTGGAAGCAGCGATTTGGCAAACGCCGCCGATCATTGACCAATCCGGGGCGGGGCTGAATAGCTGAACTGAGAAAGCATGAAAATTACGAGTGCAGAATTTACGGCGAGTGCCGCGACAACAGCTTCGGTGCCAAAGGCGACGAGACCGGAAATCGCTTTCATGGGGCGCTCCAATGTTGGTAAGTCGAGTTTGATAAACAGCCTGTTAGGAGTTAAAAACCTGGCGCGTACCAGCTCCTCGCCCGGTCGGACGAAGGCCTTGAATTTTTTTGCGATTAACAAAGAAATGTACTTTGTTGATTTGCCCGGTTACGGTTACGCCAAAGTATCTAAAACGGAGCGGTTTCACTGGGGACAATTAATTGAGAATTACCTTGCACATCGTGAGGCTCTTGTGTTATGTATCTTAATTGTTGATGCACGGCATGAGCCTTCCACGTTAGATCTTCAGATGAAATCCTGGCTACAGCACTTCGGACTTTCCTTTCTGGTGGTCAATACGAAAGTTGATAAGCTTTCATTAAAAGAGCGTAGTGCGACCATGAAGCGCGCACAGAAGGTTTTAGAGACAGATCGAATTATCCCGTATTCGGCGGTTACACGGGAAGGCATTAAGCCGTTGTGGAATGAAATTAATGCTTGTTTAGCTCCAAGCGGTCACAAATCAAACTTACAGGCGATTTAGCAAACTTCACCACCAGAGAACAGGATTGTCATTGTTCTCGCATTGGTCACTCTTAGATCTCGTTGGCGTTATTAACTCAACCGATTCTCAAGCTGACGTTAAGTTCCTGAATAAAACCACTTGTTCCAGAAATGATTTACATAGTCCCGTCGCCGTGAGGCACATGCCCCCTAAACTTTCCGGCGCAACGCAATTGATATCTAATTTTCAAGAAACTTCCCTTCAAATATGTAACGGGAAAAGAAAGTAACAAAAGTTACGACCACTGCCGCAGCCGATCCGGCTCCGGCCAATAACATAACAACTATATGGCAGAAAAATCAGCAAAAGCACGTGATCGTGAAATCGAAATGATAGACGATGAAGAAGCAGAATATGCGGATGCGGACTTGCTCGACATTTCCGAACTCAAAGAAATGAGTATTTCCAAATTGACGAACATCGGCAAAGAATTGGACGTTCCCGGGGCGACCGGAATGCGCAAACAGGAATTGATCTTCAAAATCCTGCAAGCGCAAACTGAGAAATCCGGTCTCATTTTTTCTGAAGGCGTCCTTGAAACTTTGCCTGATGGCTTCGGATTCTTACGCGCTCCAGAATATAACTATTTGCCGGGGCCGGATGATATTTATGTCAGTCCCTCGCAAATTCGCAAATTTGATTTGCGAACCGGCGATACGATTTCAGGTCAAATTCGTCCACCGAAAGAAGGTGAGCGCTACTTTGCGTTAATTAAAGTCGAAGCGATCAACTTTGAAACGCCTGATCTGGCGCGTGACAAAGTGTTCTTCGATAACCTGACGCCGCTGTATCCCGACGAACAATTGAAAATGGAAACCACCAATCCCGATCATTTGTCGGGGCGTGTCATTGATCTGGTGACGCCGATTGGTAAAGGTCAGCGTGGATTGATTGTCGCTCCACCGCGTACTGGTAAAACGGTATTGCTGCAAACGATTGCGAATTCTATTACGGAAAATCATCCTGAAGTTACTTTGATTGTGCTGTTGATTGATGAGCGACCTGAAGAAGTCACGGACATGCAACGCTCGGTCAACGGTGAAGTTATTTCTTCGACGTTTGATGAACCGGCTTCGCGTCACGTGCAGGTGGCGGATATGGTTATCGAAAAAGCCAAGCGTTTAGTCGAACACGGACGCGATGTCGTTATTTTGCTGGATTCGATTACCCGTCTGGCGCGGGCGCATAACGCCGTCGTGCCGCCATCGGGTAAGATTCTCTCAGGTGGTGTGGATTCCAACGCCTTACAGCGCCCCAAGCGGTTTTTCGGAGCGGCGCGTAACATCGAAGAAGGTGGTAGCCTGACGATCATCGCTACGGCTTTGGTTGAAACCGGAAGCCGCATGGATGACGTGATCTTTGAAGAGTTCAAAGGGACGGGCAACATGGAAATCCATCTGGATCGTAAACTTTCAGACAAGCGTGTTTTCCCGGCGATTGATTTGCAAAAATCGGGTACGCGCAAAGAAGAGCTGTTGATTCAACGCAAAGACCTGGATCGGATTTGGGTTTTACGTCGTGTGCTGAATCCGCTTTCGAGCGTCGAGCAAATGGAACTGGTGCTGGATCGGTTAGAGAAATCGAAATCGAACGGTGACTTCCTGAATTCGATGAATTCCTAAGGCTGCGCAAATGACCGGGCAATATCTGAAATCTTCCTGATATTGCCCGGTTTTATTTTTTCTTCTCAAGTTGTAAAACTACCTGCCTCACCTCGCTACTATCTACTGAAACTTCCTTTGACGCTGTGATGTAACCGTCAGCACTGGCTGTGACCAGGTATTTGCCAGTTTCTGAGGGAAGTCGAAAAGCGAACTCGCCGCCGTCAGTGGAGTTTTTTTCCAACTTCTTGAATTTCTTTTCGCCGAGTCGTTCAATAGTGACTGAAACGTTTGGTAAGGAGTAGCCGGAGCTATTCAGAACCGCACCTCTGATGAGGGAATATGGTTCTTCACGGCGTAGCTCAAAGGGTTTGGGAGCCTGATAAGATGCACCTGTCGTCAAATCAACACGCTGCCGCGTGGTGGCTGTTTTGAATCCTTTTAGTTCAAATGTCAGTGAATAGCTGCCAGCGGCTAATCCGGTAAAGACAAAATTTCCTTTGTCGTCAGATTTGACTTCATAATCGGATGGAGCTTGATCCTGTTCCTTTTCATCCAGCACCCGAACTTTAGTGCGATTGGCTTTGACCGTTACCCCGCTCAAAGGTTTTCCGTTGTCGTCTTTAATTTTACCTTCAATCCTGCCGGTGTCCGCCAGTGCTGCCAAACCAGTAAAAATTATCAAACATCCAAAAGTGATAGCACGTAAAATCATTCGCATGTAAACTCCAGAAATAAGTTGAGGATAATATTAGTCTTGCTCCATTCATAAGTCACCTTGAATTTAATGACAATGATTGCGATGAACCAGGTTACACGAAAATTCTATTTCTTTTTTATCATACTCTGGATGAGTATTTGGGTGGTGACGTTGTCTGCGCAAATCAAAAAAGAGCAGGAAGCCGTTCTCAAGATTGACACCGACCTCGTGATGATTGAAGCGGCCGCCACAGACAAGGCGGGAAATTATATCCGCCATCTGAAAGCCGAGGACTTTCGACTGTGGGTTGATGAAAAGCCTGCCAAAATTGAGTTCTTCAATGTAACAGATGAAGTTACGCTCTCGCGTCCGTTAGCAGTTGTGTTTGCGCTGGACATCTCCGGCAGCCTGAAACCCGAAGAAGTTGCGGTACTGCGACAAGCTGCCCTAAAATTCACCGAAGTCTTACAGGGCGAATCTGTTTTTTCGGCATTGGGGTTTAATTACGAAGTCAAAGTTTATCAGGACTTTACTTCCGATCAAAAAAAACTAGCCAAAGCACTGGCAAAAATGGATAGCTTTGAAGGCTCGACAAAGATTTATGATGCTCTGGACAAAGCGGTCTTAATGCTGAGCCGTCGTTCCTCACGGACTAAAAATAATCAACCGTTACGTCGTGTTGTGATTGTGATTACAGATGGGTTTGATTCGTCGAGCCTGATTAATACACGCGAATTAATTCGCCGTGCCAATGCCGCAGGTGTCACAGTATATTCGATTACACTGCCTTCCTTTATTCTCTCAGCCAGTCGTAGTTCTGATCGTGTCATCACACCTCTGGATGCTTCGCGGATCGTGGCGGCAACAGGCGGGCTGGATTTTTCTGCCAATGCACGAGATTTTTCGCCGGTCTTCAAAGCACTTGCTGAGGAAATTCGCGCCAGTTATGGCTTAGCTTATTACCCTGAAGTGCGTGATGGCAAGCAGCATCAAATAAGAGTGGAGACAGTGAACCCGACGATCAATCTACGCGTTAATCGCACGACCTTCACTGCTCCTGATCTGAAGTGAGAATTAGGGATTAATCGTCGTCGTCATCATCGTAGTAATCATCGTCACCACTATCGTCAGCCAAATCCAATTCGATGGGATCAAGTCCCACTACTTCTAATTTGGCTTCGCAATCATCACATCGGACGTGATCACCCTTGTCCATTTCTTCGTCAACGTGAATATCGGAATCACATTCCGGGCATGTAGCTAAAGGCACCGTTAAATCCTCCTGATAAAGTTTTGTGCGGCGAAAATCTAAACTACTTTTGAGTATTTTTGCAATGGTATTTTGTACGAATAATTAATGTCAGGGGCTGAAACATTTTTATCAGCGTAGTGATTGGGCACGAGAACTGAGCAGCGCACGTCCGAAAGACCAATAAAGACGGGCAGGAAAATGCTGGATACTCAATAAATGCAAGGAAAATAGGCATATTTGGCTTGCACCCCCCTACGTGCTGCTGTATACTCCGCCGCGATTTAACGTAATACAAAGTCGCTCATTAAGTAATAAATACAGGCGACAGAATTTATCGCTGCTGTTTTCAGAAGCAGCTCTTTTGATCTTTTCAGCGAGCAGAGATCCCCCTTTCACCACCAATAATATTTGTGTTTGGTTGGTGAGTATCATGCATTCTCTGTTTATATTTTAACCCTACGAGAGCCTGACAAGGTTTTCATTATTTAGAGTCCAGGTTGTTGCTGTCTGTTCATTATCATGGGTGATTCTGAAAACCGCATGCTAAATTGAAATGCCACAGCAGTGAAGTCTGGCGTAACCTAATTACGAACAAGGAGATTACAATTATGGCAGCAGCAAAAGCAGCAAAACCGATGACTAAAGGTCAAATCGCCGCTCATTTAGCGGAAAAATTTGGTGTCTCGAAGAAGGTCGGTGCTTCAATCATTGATGAAGTCGCCGCCGTCGCGGTCGCTCAAACCAAGAAGGTTGGACAATTCACTCTTCCAGGTGTCGGTAAACTGGTCAAAGCGAGCCGCAAAGCTCGTACCGGTCGTAACCCGGCCACTGGCGCAGCGATCAAGATTCCGGCCAAGACCGTAGTCAAATTCCGCGTTGCCAAGGCAGCCAAAGATGCTATCGTGCCGCCCAAGAAGTAATACCGCGCACTGCATCAGGAAAATAACAAATGGCGTGAATCTGCATTCGAGATCACGCCTTTTGTTATTTGAAAGAAAATTTTTAGAAGCCTTCCAGCACCATCGTCAAAACACTTTTCGCAAAATCTCGCGCCAGACGTTCGACCGCCGGACCTTCTTCGTTGAAGAAAGTATTTGGATCGCCCGTAATTTCGTACTCCGTTTTAAAGATATAATTTTGATTGTCGTAAAGCACTTTATTTTTCGTTTGATCCTTGATGGTGATGCCTGCTACGACGGTAATTTCAAAGACGCGTGCGCGCCCGAAATCATCCAGCAGGACTCCGCGATAGGCGAACTGCTTAATTGTACCGAGCACGACTGCATCCGCACCTTCAGCTTTTGAGACGACTTGCAAAGCGCGTTGTCGCCGCAACACTTCGTCAATCATGGCAGCAGTGAATCGCTGCTCGACTTTGTAGCGCAAGCTCGGATTTTGAAATGGCGGAATTGCAATCGTCTTGATATGCTGCGGCAATGCTTCACCTTTGCCAGCTTGTTTGTAGCATTCTTTGAAACTGCAAGTAAGCAGCAGGATCGCAAAGAGAATAATGATTCGGGAAGTCCGCATATTAGGCAGCCTGTTGTAGCTCACTTGGGTGAAGCGAAAGATATTCTCTAATTTCAAGATTCATCCGATCAATTTCGGATAAATAGCCACCGCCAGAGAGACGATAATTTCTTGGATTCGTTTCTACTTCACGCAGCTTTTCCAATTGTTGCTGGAAGTAGCGGATTCGATCAATAGTTGTTTCAAGCTCAAGATTATTTTGAATCATCGCTAATTACTTTGATTATTCGCGAGATTTTTCAATTTCTGCCACGATGTCATCTACCGACATTGTGGCATAGAGGTCGCGCCGTTCTTCGGTGTAATTACCGTACCCGGTTGTATATTGGTTGATGAAACGTAGTGTATTTGCTACGCCGAGGCGTTGACACAAAATAGTCAGTGCTTCGTGCGTAATTTCCGCAAGGGGTTTAACTTCTACTGTCGTCATTGTATTTCCTCCAACAGTTCAACAGGCGAAACGACTTTCAGAGTCTTCATACAAAATCGCCGTGCTTTCTTCAAGAGTTTATCATCACAGGTGCAAAAGTAGTCAGCATTTCCTGTCTCAGCAGAAGCCAGATGCAGGGCATCCAAAGCCATGAGTCCATTATTCACCAGTTGTTTAGCGCGAGTTTGAATATTCCAATCAACCTGTACGATTTCAATGGCGTTCGCCAAAATTTCTAACGCAAACTCACGGCGGGGAGGATTCGTGGTGCGGCGGCTTTCAAACAGCAAGGCTTCAGACGAGAGCAATTTTAAATGGTTAGTTTCAATAAGCGAAATTATTCCAAGCATCGCCTCTGTTTCCAAGCGAATACGAATTTGCGTTTGGTCATCAAGTGGTCGCTGAATACTGCAAGTATCAAGGTAGACTTTCATACTATGCCCGATTATTTCACCACAATATTCACCAATCGTTTCGGCACAACAATCGTTTTCACAATTTGGCGATCACCGATTTTGGCTTTAATTCTTTCATCGCTGAAAACAGCTTGCTTCAAAGCTTCGTCATCTATTTCTAGTGCGACTGAAATGCGCCCGGACATTTTGCCGTTGATTTGCACGGGGATTTCCAGTGCATCTTCTTTAGCTAATTCGGCGTCGTAAGCAGGCCATTTGGCAATGACTACGAAATCGTTGTGACCCAATGAAGCCCATAATTCTTCAGCAATATGCGGCGTAAACGGAGCCAGCATTTTCACCAACGCTTCCATCGCTTCTTTCATGGCGAATAAATCACTAGCGTTGGATCCATCAACGTTCTTGTCGAAATCATAAATTTCGTTCGTCAATTCCATCAACGCCGCGACGCCGGTATTGAAGTTCATCCGCGTTCCAATATCATTGGAAATTCGATGAATTGTTTGATGTGTCTTTCGCCGCAAAGCACGCGCCGCATCTGAGAATTCTGCTTCCGCATTCCGCAATCCAAAATCCGCAATTTTTTCATGCCATTTATGCACGATGCGCCACACTCGGTTCAAATACCGCGAAGCTCCTTCGACGGCGGAATCATCCCACTCCAAATCTTTTTCCGGCGGCGCGGCGAATAGCATAAATAACCGCACCGTATCTGCGCCGAACGTATTAATCATTTCGTCAGGATCAATCGTATTCTTTTTCGACTTCGACATTTTTTCGGTGCGCCCGATTTTCGCGTCGCGTCCGCAAAATTTGCATTTGCCGTCCAAAACCTCAGTCGGGTTCAGCCAATCGTGTTCTTCACAACGCGCTGTCGCCAGGCAAACCATTCCCTGCGTCAACAAATTTTTCACCGGCTCATCAAACGCAATCAAACCCAAATCTCGTGTAATTTTTGTCCACAGCCGCGTATAAATCAGATGCAGCACGGCGTGTTCAATGCCACCGATATATTGATCGACGGGCATCCAGTAGGCTGCAACTTTTGGATCAAACGGTAACTCTGTATTTTTCGGATCAACGTAGCGGAAGTAGTACCACGATGAATCTACGAACGTGTCCATCGTGTCGGTGTCGCGTCGTGCGGCGGCGCCACAAGTCGGACAATTCACGTTCACGAAGCCTTCATGTTCAGCCAGCGGAGCGCCCTGTGTATTGAAGTTCAAATCTTTCGGCAATTCGACTGGCAATTGATCTTCAGGAACAGGAACAATGCCGCATTTTTCGCAGTGAATAAACGGCAGCGGAGTTCCCCACGCGCGTTGACGCGAGACGCCCCAGTCACGAATTTTAAAATTCGTCTGCGCGGTGCCGTAATTATTTTGTTGTGCTTGTGCAGTCATTGCAGCAATTGCTTCGGGAACAGCTTTGCCGCTCCATTCGCCGGAATTTATCAACGTACAATTATTATCTTTTGGCGTGAACGCTTCATCCAGAGGCGCGTTGGCATCGCTGTCAAAACCATTCGGAATAATCACGCGCACGATAGGCAAATTATATTTTTTACAAAATTCAAAATCGCGTTCGTCGTGCGCAGGCACCGCCATGATTGCGCCTGTGCCGTAACCGGTCAGCACAAAATTCGCTGTCCAGATCGGCAGCTTTTCGCCATTGAAAGGATTGATCGCAAACAGTCCTGTGTTCACGCCTTCTTTTTCTGTGCCTTCTGCGATGCGATCTTCTTTAGTGATCGCACTTTGTTTTTCGACGAAGGATTTCAGTTCCTTTATAGTTGACACGTATTTTTGCTCATGGTCAGCATATGAAGCAAACTCAATCCAATCGTGAATTAATTGATGATCAGGGGCGAGAATTAAAGCACTCGCACCAAAAATTGTATCAATGCGTGTTGTGAATACCTCAATCTTGTTTGCATTTAGAGTTCCTTGAAATGCCTTTGTAACGAGGAAAGCATCTTGTAAATTCTTTTCCAATGCCATTGTAAAACTTACAAGAGCACCTTTGCTGCGCCCGATCCAATTGCGCTGCATGGTCAGCACGCGCTCTGGCCATCCGCCTTCCAATGTCTCCAAATCTTCCAGCAATTGGTCGGCGTAATTCGTGACGCGAATGAACCATTGTTCTAATTGACGCAGCTCAACAGGTACGTCTTCGTGTCGCCAACAGTAGCCGCCTTCCGCTTGTTCATTCGCCAGCGAAGTGTTGCATTTGATGCACCAGTTTACTGTCGCATTTTTGCGATACAACAAACCTTTCTTGAACATTTGAATAAAAAACCACTGATTCCAGCGATAGTATTCCGGCGTACACGAAGCGATTTCGCGCCGCCAATCATAGTTGAATCCGACCCGCTGCAATTGTTTGCGCATCGCCTCAATATTTTCAAACGTCCAGGTATCGGGCCGCGAATTATTTTTGATTGCAGCGTTTTCCGCCGGCATTCCAAACGCATCCCAGCCCATCGGATGCAGCACGTTGTAACCCGTCATTCGTTTATAACAAGCCAGCGCATCGCCGATGGAATAATTGCGGACGTGTCCCATGTGAATGCGACCGGAAGGGTACGGCAGCATTTCCAGGCAATAAAATCGAGGGCGTGATTCATCTACGTCAGCTTCAAAAACTTTGGCTTCCGCCCAGCGTTGTTGCTGGCGTTCTTCAATTTCTGTGGGAAAATATTTTTCGTTCATGGTGTTCACTGTAATGTCGAGCAACGCAACCAAAAGTTACGTCAACAAAAGACGAGAAGATAACAAAATCAGCTTAATAAGAAAATTGATTTGATGTCGAGAGGCGCAGCGCAACAAAACTAATTGCGCTGCTGGATAAGGGAGAGAGGAAGCAATAAGACATAGCACGACGAATAATTTTCGTTCGCTAATTTATTGGCAGTATTTTGAAATTGGCTAAAAACTGCTGCTTTCATTGAAATTCACCTCGCCTATATTTTTAGCATGGATGACGGGCATGCCGCAATAATTTTTTCAAATAACATGCAGAAGCCCGCACGTAGTAAGGGCGTCACTTCACTGCAAAAAGACGCCCTTACTACGTGCGGGCTTCTGCATGACAGCAAGCCATCGCCAAAATTGAGCAAGATCACGCAAGACACCGCACTCATCCTCATCTAAAATTCACCATCAAAATAGTTCAAAAAATATTTTCAGGAGAAATTTCTATGATCGAAAAAGGCGCGAATATTGCCCCAGCAAAAGGTAAGCTCGGAGTTTTGTGTGTCGGGCAGGGTGCGGTCACGACGACCTTCATCGCAGGTGTGGAAGCCATCAAAAAAGGTTTGGCAAAACCAATCGGTTCGCTCACGCAAATGGGGACAGTTCGTTTGGGCAAGCGGACAGACGGGCGTTCGCCGCTCATTAAGGATTTTGTTCCACTCGCGGATTTGAACGATCTTGTTTTTGGAACGTGGGATATTTTTGAGGAAAATGCCTACGAAGCCGCGATGCACGCGGGAGTCCTCGAAAAAGAATTACTCGTCCAGCTCAAGCCGCAGCTTTCAAAACTGAAGCCGATGAAAGCAGTCTTCGATCAAAATTTCGTCAAGCGATTGAGCGGTACGCACGTCAAGCAGGGCAAAAATAAAATGGAGTTAGCCGAACAATTAATGGCTGACATCGCTGACTTCAAAAAGAAAAATAAATGCTCGCGTTTGGTGATGGTGTGGTGCGGCTCTACCGAAGTTTACATTAAAGAACAACTCGTTCATCGAACTCTCGCCGGCTTTGAAAAGGGGTTGCGCGAAAATCATAAGTCAATTGCGCCTTCGATGGTGTACGCCTACGCCGCTTTAAAATTGGGAGTCCCGTTTGCCAATGGCGCGCCGAATTTAACTGTAGATATTCCGGCGTTGATGGATTTAGCCAATAAAAATGGAGTTCCGCTGTGTGGTAAAGATTTTAAGACTGGACAGACCTGGATGAAGACAATGCTGGCTCCTGGATTGAAAGCGCGGATGTTGGGATTGCACGGATGGTATTCGACCAACATTTTAGGTAACCGCGACGGCGAAGTCCTCGACGATCCCGGCTCCTTCAAGACGAAAGAAGAATCCAAACTTTCGGTGCTGGAATACATTTTGCAGCCCGAAGTTTATCCTGATCTCTACGACAATTTTACGCACATGGTCAGGATTAATTATTACCCGCCGCGCGGAGACAACAAGGAAGGCTGGGACAACATTGATATTTTTGGTTGGCTCGGCTATCCGATGCAAATCAAGATTGATTTCCTGTGCCGCGATTCGATTCTGGCGGCACCGCTGGTCTTGGATTTGGCTTTGTTTATGGACTTAGCGCAACGCGCAGGAATGAAGGGAATTCAGGAATGGTTATCGTTTTATTTCAAATCGCCAATGTGCGCACCGAAGCTTTATCCCGAACACGATTTGTTCATTCAGTTGATGAAGCTCAAAAACACATTGCGACATCTGCGCGGTGAAGAACTCATCACGCATCTGGGATTGGAATATTACGATTAACAACGATTCTCAATTGATGACCTCAATTGAGTTGTTGATGTACTCTGGGGCAGGCATTTCGCCTGCCCATTTTTTGCGACTATTTATTTTTTTACAGTTTTCGCTGTCCATTTTGAATAGGCTGATAACCTTGACTGAGCCATTTCAGTATCCAATGTAACAATAATCGTATTTTCTTCGATATATCGCGCAGCAAGCTTGTTATGCAGGAAAATGATATTCATAGCAGATTCTAAAGTAACATCGTCTAGTTCTAGCTCATACTTTGGGAGGTCTCTAAAGGAGTCATCAAAGACAACATTAAGCTTGAGTTGTTTTGCCAACATCCTGATAGCGGTTTTTAAAGTGACATCTGAAAATACAACATGGGTTGTCTTGTTCGTCTGAGTAGTAGCAGTACTCACAACAAACACTAATCCAAGTACTGTTGTCAGTAAAATATTTAATCCACGATTCAAACGAGAACGTTCACGGTTACGCATAAATTTGATTCCTCCTTAATGGCTGATGACTGTTATTTGACCAAAGAATTGTGCGGTCAGGCTTGACCACAATTGATCTCACGCCAGCTAGGTCGGGAAGGTTCAATTATTTTTTATTTTGCAGTTTCGGCTTTTCTGGATTTTTCCTGATCGGTACAGCCTTGCGGCTCCATCGTGGAAGAAATGCTGGCGATTTTCCATCCGGCGTCGGTGCGTACGAGGTGAAACGAATTCACGCCGCAGTGCGAAATTTTCCCGTTGGAGAAGAAAACATAACGTCCCCAAACCATCGCTAAATCACCGTAGATTTTCACTTCCGGCGCGTACATATCTTCCCTGATCGGGCCACGATTTTCAGCGAAGTTTTTAGAAAAGGCTTCCCCAGTGAAGACGCGCACTGCACTTTTCCCTTCTTTGTTTTTAATGATGGCGGTAAGTGTTGCTTCAGTGGTGAAAAGCCTGGCAATGGCTGGTGGATTATGATTCGCCATTTCATCAAACATAATATTCACTATGCGAAGTACGTCTTTTTCATCATTCATTTTTTGAGCAAAAATGGGAAGAATAAATAAGCTAATAACAATAATCACAAATATTTTTTTCATAACGAATATATTGGCACTTCGGCGCAAAGCGGACAACCTGTAGCTTTTTTATCTTTAGTCAGATAGCTATAAAGGCAACATAATTTGCGCTTCGATAATAACCCTTTGAAAGTAAATGAACTGATCCATTCGTGTTCAATAACGCAGCGTTGGATTGTTATGCCCACGCATCAACAATCATAGAATTCCTCAGTAATTCGTGAGTATTTTTTCATTACGAATCCCCAGCTTATTTAACCGCTCTTTTGTTTTTTGCATCATTTCATTTGATCCACAAAGTAACGCTACGGCATCTGTTGGAGGAATTGAAATCTTTTCCAGAAAATCCTGCACATAACCTTTTTCGCCTTGCCAATTTTCATGGGGACGACTGAGGATGGGATGATAATTGACTTCGTACTTTTGCCATTCGTCTTGAATTTCCGAAAGAAAAAGCTGGTCATCCGCCTGTCGAATTCCGTGGAGAACAGTCAGATTTCCGTAATCGCTTCGATGGTAAAAAATGTGCCGCAAGGTTGAGCGCAGTGGCGCGATCCCCGTTCCCATCGCCAGAAATAACACATCCGCACCGCGATGCTGCTCTATCTGAAAACCATTTCCGACTATGTTTTCCAGTGTCACCGGCGATTCATAATGATTAAAAAGACCGTGTGCCAGAGTCGTTTCGTTATTATTGCGCCTGACTAAAAATTCGCATTCTTCGTCTTCAGGTGCAGAGGCGAAGGCGAAGTAAGAAGAGTTGTATCCATCCATCCCTAACACTGCAACTTGTCCCGCTGTGAAGTCAGGCTTCGGATGCATGAAAAAACTCCAAACGTCGGAAGTGTGCTTGTGGATTTTAGTGATGGAAAGTTTTTGCATAAGTATGAAAGATGGGGAAAGTGCTGAGTGCTGAGTTCTCAGGACTCAGCACTCAGCACTTTCCCCCCGATTCCATTCAGAAAAACATCCATCACCGGATCAATCAACGGAGTCAGTTTGAATTTGTGACGGCTCAAGACCCAATTGGTGACGGTTTCGTCTAATGCGCCGAAGATTACTTTTGAGACGATTTTTGGATTGAAATCGGCGCGAAAGACCCCTTGCTCCTGTCCGCGCTCCAGAATTTCGCGCAAGTGTTTCAGGTAATCCGCCAGCATTGTTTCAGAAAATTGCGCCATGAATTTCGTCGAGTGGCGAAACTCAACTTGAAAGACTACGGCGAGTTCTTCATCCGCTTCAAGTGATTCAAAATGAAGCCGCGCAAAATGTCGAAGCTGTTCACGCGGATCAGACAACTCCGATAATTCCTTGCTGGCGCGCGCATTGAAAGCTTCCATTGCTGTATTAAAAATCGAAACCAGCAAATCATCTTTGTTTTTGAAATACAAATACACCGTGCCATCAGCAACGCCGGCAGCCCGCGCCACTTCGGACACTTTCGCATTGAAATATCCAGAACGAGCAAAGACTTCAATCGCTCCACGTAAAATTACAGCGGATTTCGCCTGCGCTTTTTCGTCAGCAGTGGGGACCTTGACGGGCTTGGGCTTTTTGGATTTAAGAGCGGAATTTTTCGACACTTTCATGACAAATATCAGGATTTCAAGAGTGGTGAATAATGAAAATGAATGACCATTCATTCACGGCGCAGCTTAGCCGAATTTTCCCAGACGGGCAAGCCGAAATCTTAGACTCTTCTTGCACCTCTACAGTGCTTGTGACAGCATCAAGCGAATGAAACATCAACCTGAAAATTCTCCTCGCCGAATCGCGCTGGTCACTGGCGGCGGTGATTGTCCCGGACTCAATGCTGTCATTCGTGCTGTCGTCAAAGGGGCGTTGCATCGCGGCTGGGAAGTATTTGGAATTGAGCGCGGTTTTGAAGGCTTGCTTCACAAAGAGCGGGTGCGAAAATTGGACGCTGGCACTATCCACGGCATCGCGCATCGCGGCGGCACAATTTTAGGCACCACAAATCGCGGCAACCCCTTTCAGTTCATCACCGAAAAACGCGGGAAACAGGTGATCGTAGACGTTTCACAAAAAATTGCGAAACGCTTTCATCAGCTTAAACTTGATGCTTTGATTACCATTGGCGGTGACGGAACCTTACGCATTGCGCAACAACTAGCCGATCTTGGCATCCCCATTATTGGCGTTCCGAAAACGATTGATAATGATTTGGCGGCGACAGAAGTGTCGTTCGGATTCAATACAGCGGTGACTACCGCAACTGAGGCGATAGACAAATTGCACGCGACCGCCGAATCGCATGAGCGCGTGATGGTGGTCGAATTGATGGGACATTACTCCGGTTGGATTGCACTTTATGCGGGAATTGCCGGAGGAGCCGATGTGATTCTGATTCCTGAAATCCTTTTTGATCTGGATGCCGTGGCACGAAAAATTCAACATCGTTGGAGCGTCAATCGCCGCTTCGCCATTGTCGTTGTAGCGGAAGGCGCAAAATTTGCAGGCGGAGAATATTTCACGAAACTGCGTGAAACCGGGCTTGACCTGCGCCTCGGCGGTGTGGCGGAATTTGTCGCCAGAGAAATTCATCGCTTAACCGGACGCGAAACACGGTCATTAGTACTCGGACATTTGCAACGCGGCGGACAACCTACAACGACAGATCGTTTGCTGGCGACACGCTTCGGAGCCGCCGCTGTCCGTGCGATTGAACGCGGTGAAAAAAACGTGATGGTCGCACTTCAATCCTCACAAATCGTGAGTGTGCCGCTCAAAAAAGTTATCAATAAAACTAAATTTGTACCGCTGAATTCAGATATTATTTTGTCTGCCAGGGATTTAGGAATTTCGTTTGGAGATGAATTAGATGGATAACGACGTAGAGCTAACAAATGAGGCTACCCGCGCCAAACTTGACCGGATGAGCCGCGCCTTGTTACGGCTGCACAAAGCTTTACTAGATGATGAGCGGACGATTTATGAAGCCGAACATGGTCGCGTCACTTCGACCCATTCAATGTTTCAAATTGTCTTGAACCATCCTAGTTTTATATGGCTGGGGAAATTTTCTTCATTGATTGTTTTGATGGATGAAGCCGCATCCGTGCGTCGCCCTGCGCCAGAAACGACTTCACAAGGCTTGCTGGCAGAGGCGCGTGCGTTGCTTGATCTTGCAACTGGAGAAAAATCTTTCGTTGAAAAACTCCAAAACGCAATTAATCGAAACTCTCAAGTAAAAGCCAATTACGAAGAAGCGTTGAAAAGTTCAAAGTAAAGCTCAGAGTCCAAACTTTAGTTTGCCAAACGCTGCGCTTCGCTGGCGTTTGCACGCTGAAGCGCGAGCTCTGAACATGAAATTCATTTGCCCCAATATGAACAAAATCGTCGAATGTATCCCCAATTTCAGCGAAGGCCGTGACGCGAGCATTGTCAAAGCCATCACTGCTGCCATCGCCTCCATCCCGAACATTGTCGTCCTCGATCAAACGATGGATAGCGATCATCACCGCTCGGTGATTACGTTTGCCGGAGAACCCGAAGCTGTTCTTGAAGCTGCTGTCTTAGCTGCGGCGCGTGCTTCTGAATTGATTGATCTCAATCATCACACAGGTGAACATCCGCGCATGGGAGCGTTGGACGTGCTGCCGTTTGTCCCGATCAAAAATGTCACGATGGATGAATGCGTAGAGCTGGCACAGCGAGCCGGAAAACGCATCGCAGATGAGCTGAAAATCCCTATTTATTTGTATGAATATGCGGCGACGCGTTCGGATCGAATTGATTTGGCGAATGTCCGGCGCGGTGAATTTGAAGCCTTGCTGGAAGAAATTGAAATCAATGAAGACCGCGCTCCTGATTACGGCGAAGCGCAGGCGCATCCAACGGCAGGAGCCATTGCCGTTGGCGCACGCGCTCCGTTGATTGCTTATAATATTAATTTGGGCACGGAAGACTTGGCGGTAGCGAAAAATATTGCGAAAGCTGTGCGCGGACGCGATGGCGGATTGCTTTATGTCAAAGCTTTAGGATTTGAATTGACGGCACGGCGACAGGTGCAGGTTTCGATGAACCTCGTGAATTATCAGGAAACTCCGATTTTTCGGGTCTTTGAAATGGTGAAAAGGGAAGCGGAACGTTACGGCGTCCGCGTCGTCGGCAGCGAAATCATAGGCTTGATTCCACAGGCAGCGTTGAATGCCAGCGCGGATTTTTATTTGCAGATTGAGAATTTTAATCCACGCATGATTTTGGAGCATCGCTTGCAGAAAGCGTTGGAAGCTGCCGAACAAAAAACAAAATCCGATGAGCAAGGACTGCTTTCATTTGTCGAAGATGTGGCTTCGCCGATGCCGACGCTGGGTAGTGGCAGCGTGATGGCTTACACTGGCGCATTGGCTGCCGCGCTCGGCGTAATGGTTTGTCATCTCGCGGATGATGAAGGCGACGAAGTGGAAGAAATTCTGGCGGAACTCGAACAACTAAAAACCGACTTGCACAATGCCATCGCTGAAGACGCCGAAAGCGCATCCCGCATTGAAGAAGCTGAAGCTTTGCCGGATGAAACCGAAGCCGAAGAATTAGCGCGACATAACGCCATTGAATTGGCTACGAAGGCGGCTATCGCGGTTCCTCTGCGCATTGCAGAAGGTTCGCTTCAGACCTTGGAATTACTCAGCGAATTCATTGAAATAGAAGAAGCTGTGAGCCTCTCAGAATTGCCTGCGGCAGCACAGTTGGCACTCGCTACGATGCGCGGAGCTTATTACAATGTCTGTGCCAAACTCGCCGTCATTGAAGATGAAACGACGCAGGCGCAGCGGACAGAGATTGAAGAAATGATTGCGCGTGGGCAGGAATTGGCAGATGAGATTGAAGATGCTTTTCTGCGGCGGTGAATGATGAATCCTTACAATTACGAGTGATTAATTTTTACATCGCCTTCAGGGAAATGCGCAATTAATTCCAGACTCCCGCCTAACGCTTCAATATAACTTTGCAAAGTGCTGAGCATCAGATCATCACGCCCTTCAATGCGCGAAACAGCAGCCTGCTTAATTCCTAAAGCTTCACCGACTACAGTTTGAGAAAGTTGCCGATGTGTGCGTAGTTCCTTGAGTTCCATTTCGGCGAGAGTTGCACTCACACGTTTTTCAATTTGTGTGCGTTTTGTGACTGGCAGTTGTTGATATAAAGATTGAAATGTTCGTCTTGTTTTCATTTGATTAGACCTTCTTTTTTAAGAGAAACTAAATGCTGGTCATATAAGTTATCGGCGATTGGAATGTATATTTCGTACCAGCGATCCTGACCTGTTTTGTCAGCACCAATTAATAAAATTGCCATTCGGCGCGGATCAAAGGCATATAAAACCCGGTAAGGTTGTCCAGCATGTTGAATCCGAAGCTCGCGCATGTGCGTATGCTTTGAGCCAACAATATTACTGGTGTGAGGATGACCAAGTGCTATTCCTTTTTCTTCCAACAGGCGCACAGAATAGGCAACAGATGCCTGTTCTTCAATTGAGAGGGAATCCCACCATTCACCAAACTCATCTGTCACTTCAACCTCACACTTCATTTTAGTATATTACCTCAACGTAATATTGGGAGCAATAATTTTTACGCAGATAAAATGCAAAACATGAGCGTGAATGAAGAAATAAAAATACAAATGGGTATAATCGGCGAGACTTGCCTGAGCAGAAAAAATTAAGTGAGCTTGGAATTTATCCTCAATGCAAATAGACCAATTAAATCAAAGTGACGCACGACTTTCACTCCGTGCCGTAGCCGCACTGGAAATCATTTCGGTGATTAGCTCCGTATTGATTACGGCGTGGGTCTTGAATCCGTTGCAATTAAATCAACGCTGGTTAGAAGCCGTACCGGGGATTTTAGCGGTGGCGTTGATGATGTATTCGCATTGGTTGAACGGGGAAACGCCGCAGGTTTTGGGCTTCACCGGAAAACATTTTTTACGTGCGCTTCAGTTGTTAATTTTGCCGATGCTTGTCGTCGGAGCGTTACTATTTTTCATTGGTTATCAGGCACATTCGCTGAATTTTGGCGAACGGTTTTGGCTGTCATTATTAGTCGTTCCGTTCTGGGGTTTGACGCAGCAATACATTTTGCAGGGCTTTATTTATCGCCGCTTAAACAGAGTTTTTCCGGCGCAAAATAGCTACATCATTATTCTGATAGCTGCGGTATTATTTGCGCTGGTACACGCTCCGAATTTGCCGTTAATGCTGTTGACGCTGATCGGCGGATTAGTTTGGACGTGGGTTTACGCGCGCGCTCCAAATTTATTTGTGCTGGGCTTGTCGCACGGAGTGATGAGTGCCATTGCGATGTCTTCGTTACCAGCCTGGTTTTTACAAAGCATGAGCATCGGATACAAACATTTAATTTTTCAAAGATTTTAAGAGGAGCGATATTAGATACTTGAAAAATATCTGACACCTTGCCATGTCCCAAACATTCATCGAAAAGCGCAAAGCGAACTGGTTACGATTAGAAGAATTAATTGTACGCGTCCGGCAGTTGCGCGGCTTGCAGAAATTTTCGCGGGATGAAGTCAGAGAGCTGGGAAAATTGTATCGGCGCACTTCGACTGATCTGGCGATTGCGCGTGAAGAATCGCGCGATCCGGGATTAGTGAATTATTTGAATTCGTTGGTGATTCGTACGCACAGCGAAATTTATCGCAGCGAAGCCAAAGGTTTTTCCGGCATCCTTGATTTTTATCGCGACGAATTCCCCGCCGTTTTTCGTCAGACCTATCGTTACACGCTGGCTGTATTCCTGATTTTTCTGGCGATTGCTATATTTTCTTTTGTCGCAACTTCTCGTGACGAAGATTTCAGCGAACACGCGGGAATTCCTTCGATGATGATAGGAAATATCAAAGCTAACAAAATGTGGACGGACGATTTGATAAATAATGCTCCGAGCGGCGCGGCATTTATCATGGTGAATAATATCAAGGTCGGATTGATGACATTCGCTTTTAGTATTTTACCAGTCGCCGGAACCGTACTGACTTTGATGCCGTCCGCCCTGCAATTAGGGGCGATCACGGCTTTGGCGATTAAGTACAAAATGACGACACTGAGCTTTTTTGTTTCAGGTCATGGCGTCCTGGAATTCATGGCAATTTTCATTGCTGGAGGAGCGGGGCTGATGCTGGGAATGGCGATTCTGGTTCCGGGAGAGCGCACGCGCCGTGAGGCTTTGATTGAGCGCGGAGCCATCGCCGTAAAATTATTGGCGGGCTGCATTCCATTACTGATTTTAGCCGGTTGTATCGAAGGATTTATTTCTCCGTTACACATTCATCCCGCCTTTAAATTTATTGTGTCGGCGACGACGGCAGTCGTTTTAGCGGCGTACTTGGCGAAGCCTGCGCCTCCTGTGTTATTATCCTCAAAGTCTTAATTTATCTGGTGAATTTATGGGCAAAACGCAATTAACGATTTTACAGAAGAACGGAATGTTTTCATTTCTTGGCTACATCAATGCGCATCAGTTGAAACTGGATGCGATGTCTGAGGCTGAATTCCAGAAAATGATTGCGGTCGTCAAACTTGATCCACGCGAAGGTCAGCCGATGCTCAAGCAATTTGACACCAGCAGCGAAGCCCTGACCAGTTACGAAGGCGCGATTCATACCAGCGTCGAGCGCGGTTGGGAAGTTGTCTTTCGCGGTCTGCCGATGTACGGCTAATTTTTGTTACTCACCATTGCATCGCTAAATTTTCCTGCCTCAGCCTGACAAGAAATTTTATATTTATGCAACCAGCTCCTGAAATTCAAACAATGGCACTGCTTGGCGCAGGCTTTGTTTTCGGGATGAAGCACGCGCTGGATGCCGATCACCTCGCCGCAATCTCCACTATCGTTAGTGAACGCAAAAATTGGTTTAGCTCTTCGATCATCGGAGGCTTGTGGGGCATCGGGCATACAATTTCACTTTTCGTTGCCGGAGCCATCGTCCTTTTTCTGAAAATTCAAATCAGCCCGCACGTCGAAAATATTCTGGAAAGTTGTGTCGGGTTAATGCTGGTCGGCTTAGGATTGAGTGCCTTGTGGAAGCTTAGGCGCGGAGGCAAATTACACCTGCACCAACATCAGCACGGCGAGCGTGTTCATCTTCATCCACATTTTCATGAGCAGAATTCGCCGACAGAAGCCTCGCATCACACAGTTGGAAAGTGTCCGCTGTTGATTGGGCTGGTTCACGGTTTAGCGGGCAGCGCAGCATTGATGTTATTGGTATTATCTTCAATCCCGACTCCGTTCATCGGAATGATTTATATTGCAGTCTTTGGTGCTGGTTCGATCATCGGAATGATGTTGATAAGTTCATTGATTGGCTTACCTTTTCACCTGACTTCGTCGCGCTTCAAAATGGCGAATCTGTCAGCGCGAATTCTCGCCGGAATTTTCAGCGTTGGCTGTGGCTTGATGATTATTTATCAGAAGGGGCAGCTATAACTACCGTCCCGACTCTCATAAAATAAAGTTAACGTTTTGGTGTAGTTCTGCATACCGAAAGGAATGAGAAGCATTTTCTCCCGCCTTTAAAATAATTATATTAAACTCTATCAAGCTCAATTTTCTCAATAATTTACAGACTTCGGAAAGGCCTTGTCCATCTGTGGCATAAGGATTGTTATGTAATTGGTTGACCCGACCCGAAGTTGGCTGTCAACAAAGGATCGAGCCAGGGAATTTAGCGAGGGTAACCAGGATGCCCCTCAATTTTTCGGAGGAATCGTTATGAATAAATTAATGCTCAAATCCATTTTTTCTTTAGCTCTGATGGCAGGTTTTTTGATAGCAGTGGCGTCTCCGTCGGCGGTCGCGCAAACTCGTTGCCGCACTCGTAATTCGGGTTACTCAAACAATCAGGATTACAATTACAATCGGGACAGTTATAATCGAGGTCGCGCACGCAGCGTCAGCTACAATCAGGATAATGATTATGATCGTAACAATCGCCGGAGCCGCGATAATGAATATGATCGTAATCGCCGCAACCGTGATTATGAATACGACAACAGTAATAACGGTAATTATGATAACAACCGCTATGGTGATTCAAACAAGACTCGTGGTCTGAAGCGTACTGGAATCGGAGCTGCCATTGGCGCAGCGGGTGGCGGATTGTTAGGTGGACGTAAAGGCGCGGTGATTGGCGGACTGGCAGGCGGCGTGGGTGGATTTATTTACCACAAAGGCAAAGAGAATACTCGCCGTTACTAAGCTGGCAAAAGTTTGTTCTGTTAGACTCTCTCAATTACTTTCTGATACGGGCGATGGGCAACCATCGCCCTATTTTTGTTGGTCACTTGCCATTTTACCTTTCGCCGGAATAAGATCATTTTGCTTAAATTTATGAACCTATAAATGATTGTTACTTCACTGGAGGGTTTATGCTTTCTCGATTTGTTCTTGGTTGGTTTGCGATTTGTTTTCTCACTGCTCTCACTTTTTCTCAAACTGTTACCGGAACGCTGAGCGGAACAGTGACAGACATCACAGGTGCAGTCATTCCAACCGCGCAGATAAGTGCCAAAAATCTGGAAACTGGATTTGTACGGACGCTCACCACCAACGGCGAAGGGTATTTTAATATGCCGTTTCTGCCGCTTGGTCTTTATGAACTACAGGTTGAAGCGAAGGGCTTTCAGAAAACTCTGAAGCAGGGAGTGGCGATTGAGCTGAACAAAAATACAGTCTCAAATTTTAAGCTGGATGTAGCTGGTTCAAATGCTGAAGTTACTGTCACTGGCGAAACGCCGCAAATTGAAACGACAACGGGGGAAATCAAGCATTCATTGGGCGAAAAGCAAATCGAAGATACACCGCTGGCGGGGAGAAATTTCATTTCGCTCGTTGAGCAAATTCCCAGTTTTCAAACGGCTTCATTTGGTGGACTGGAAAGTAGCGGACAGAATAACCCCACCAATTCCAGCGGTTCATTTGCCTCGTTTGGTGGTTTGGGCGGACGCTCAACAACATTTCAGGTTGATGGCGTCAGCAACAATGACGCTTCAGAAAACCAGAATCGGCAGGGCGTGAATATCAGCACCATTAAAGAGATGCAGGTGCTGACAAATGCTTTTTCGGCAGAGTTTGGCGGCGGTGGCGCGGCAGTTCTGGTACAAACAAAATCAGGTGGAAATCAATTTCACGGCGATGCTTACGATTTCATCCAGAATGACGCTTTTAATGCGAATGGATTTTTTCGTAATGCGGCTGGATTGTCTGCCACAACGGGGAAACCATTACAACCGCGTCCGAAAGTCCGCCGCCAAAATTATGGTGGAACTTTTGGCGGGCCGCTCTGGCTCCCAAAGAAATTTTTCGGACCAGCTTCGTATGACGGACGTGACCGCTTGTTCTTTTTTATCAGTGCTGAGCGGCTCGCTAACAAAACGGACAACAGCTACACCCGCGTAGTTTTTCTTCCTGGTGAAGAACCCAAAGCCTGTGGACTTGGGACGGATGGAAAACCAATTTTGCCAAAGCCGGGTGATCCACTGCGTAATTTCTGTGTTGATCCAACCACACATCCAAATATTGGACGCGATCTGGCTTTCATGAAGTCCGTGATCAATTTGTATCGTACTCCTGCCTTACAAAATATCACGCCGAATGATCCGACCGCCTGTGCCGATTTAATTTCCAGTGGACGCGAAAATCGTTGTGTGACTTTGCCGATAACTACGTTGCAGCCGCGCTCTGATTATTCAGGACGGCTGGATTTTAGAGCTTCAAGTAAAGATAATTTGTGGCTTCGCTATCAGTACAGCCGCCAGCGCGATAACACGGGACGGTTTGTTCTCGGTGACACGTTCGGCGCACGTAATGATCGCCAATACAATTTAGGTGTGACTGAAACCCATCTCTGGTCAGGTCGCCAGGTCAGCGAATTTCGTTATGGTTTCGGAAATCGTGTCACGTTGCAGGATGTCAGTGATGGCAATGATATTCCGGTGATTCGTTTCTCAACAAATCTTTGTACGGGCAGCGGCGTCGGCGCGTGCGGCGGCATTATTGGCACATCCACCAACGTGCCGATCAACCGGCGTCAACGCGATCATCAATTTGTGTTCAATCATACAGTGACTTTTTCGCGGGCTACCATCAAAGCTGGCGTTGACCACCGCCTCAACGCACTGGACGATGATTCAGGCGACCGCGCACGCGGTTTCTGGACGTTTGGTACGAATGATGCGTTAGCTTCTATTCGAGCGCGGACGGGCTACACCAGTTTTGAAAATTTCATGCGTGGTTTTATTACGACGTATCAAAAAGGATTTGGCAATTCTTACGCGCAAAATCGTTTTGGCGAAAGCAATTTGTATGTGCAATACGATTGGCGCGTGAAGCGTAATCTGACACTGAATCTGGGTGGACGATATGAATATGTGCGTGCTACCAAGGAAGCAGAAAACCGCTTTATTTATGGGATTCAAAACGATACGAATAATATTGCGCCACGTTTTGGGTTTGCGTTTTCACCTTCATTTCCAGGTTTGCTGCGTGGCTTGACAGGTGAATCAGGGCGATTTGTGATTCGTGGTGGGTACGGCATTAATTACGGGCGCATCTTCCAATCCATCTACTCACAAAATCAATTGAGTTTGCGGACGCAGCCGCCGAACGGTTTTGCCAACGTTTTTAGTGGTCTTTGCGTCAACGAAATTTCTGATCCGTCGTGCGGTTTCGTCTTTACGCCGGGCGTTGCTTCTCGGACAACAACTTTCACTGCTAACAGCGCAGGCAATACCGGCGCAGTCCGCGACATTGGTGGACGATTGAACACAGTCTTGCTGACTCCTAAAAACAATTTGCAGGTTCCGTATACACAACAGTGGAATTTGACGATGGAACGCCAAATGGCGGGACAAGTTGCCATTCAAATCAGTTATGCCGGAAATCGTGGTATTGGCGCACCATTCTTTGACAGTGGTAATGATGCGATCTTTCCGTATGCCTCACCATCCTTGTTGGTAGATATTGGCGGCGGAAATTTCAAACCCGTAGTTTTTGATCGCGCCTGCACAGGGACAACGGATCCAATTTGTTTGAATTCAGCGAACGCGGCGGACACGCAAATTGGATCATTACGAAGTTTTTCTGCCCTCACCAGCACGACGGCAACGTTAGCGCAAAAAGGCATCGTGATTGAAAATGGCGTCCCGCACGGCTACATCTCACTGACCACCCCGCGCCTGAATGAACGCCGCCCTGATGCAACCTTGAGCCGCTTCGTCAATCTGCAAAATTTTGGTTGGAGCTATTACCACGCCGGAACGGTGAAAGTCACGAAACGTTATTCCAAGGGGATGTCACTCAATACTTTCTACACCTTTAGTAAATCCATTGATACAGGATCAGAAGCGACTTCAACCGCAGTTGATACGAATGCACCAGCCAGCAAGAAGGGCGGCGCAGCGGCTTCGTTACGTGCGCTCAGTGCCTTCCACGCGGCGCATCGTTTTGTGGCGAGTTATTCGTATGAATTGCCGTTTATGCGCAGCCAGAAAGGTTTCGCGGGGCGGATCTTAGGCGGCTGGAATGTCTCAGGAACGACGACGTTACAATCAGGAAACCCATTCACAGTTGCGCTGGGTTACGATGCGAATGGCGATGGACTCGGCGGTGATCGCCCGCGTGTCGCAGATTTGAGCATTTTAGGAAAATCTGTCGACAACGGGCGTACTATCAACGGTGTTCAGGTATCTACGACGCAATTACTGAGCAGTGCTTTTATCCCGTCACAGGCGGCATCCATTGCACAAGCAGACCGGTTGTATTTACCGGGCGGCGGTGTAGATGGTCAGGTCGGGCGCAACACATTTTTTATGCAAGGTCTCAATCATACAGACATGACAGCATTCAAAACGTTCCGCCTTCGTGAAAGTGCCAAGCTGATTTTGCGAATGGAGTTTTACAATATCTTCAATCGTGTGACGTTTGGCGCACCGACCCGAACAATTTTGAGTGGGACGGCACTTGGCACTATCACCGCCGAACGGAATGTTTCAAGCTATGTCAACTCCGGCAGACTTGATGCCAGCAGCGGACGGCAGGGACAACTGGCGATTCGACTGGTTTTCTAAACACGCATAGCTGCACAATTTTCTCAGGCGCGTTACCAGTCAAGTAATGCGCCTACTTTATTTTAGAGTCTTATGCGATTTATTTTCTGGCTCAGCTTTTTGGCGATGACTACCTTTGCGCAACAATCGCAAAACCCTTCGCCAATGGTGGAGCATACGCGCACGCATCCCCGGCTGAAGGAGGAACAACCAGCAGGTCGCAGGGAAAAATTAGAATTAGGGACGCTCTTCGTTCCCGCCAAACTCAAATTAAAAGCAACGACTCCCTTACTAATTCATTTTCATGGTGGAACGTGGTTGCCGGAAGTAGCCGCTTCGCAGATCAAGACGGCGGTGATTTCAATGCAGGTTGGTTCAGGTTCTGGCGTGTATGCCAAAGCTTTCAGCGATCCACAGCGTTTTGCAAATTTACTAAAAGAAGCAGAAGCCAAAGCCAGTGTGAAATTTTCGCCGATCACGTTAAGTGGTTGGAGTGCAGGCTACGGCGCGATTCGTGAGATTTTGAAAACGCCGGAAAGCTATGCCCGGGTGGATCGGGTTTTGTTGATTGATGGCTTGCACACAGGGTACGTCGGAGGAAAACCGGGGCCGCAGGAATCACAACTTGAAACTGAACCATTGGAAATTTTTCTGAAATTTGCGCGAGATGCCGTAACCGGAAAGAAGCGGATGATGGTGACACACTCAGAAATTTTTCCCGGCACGTTTGCGAGTACGACAGAAACTACGCAGTATTTGATTAATCAGCTTGGGTTAAAAAGAAAAACGGTTGTGAAGTGGGGGCCGATGCAAACGCAAATTCTCAGTGAAGTGAAAGCCGGAAAATTTTTGCTGCTTGGCTTGGCAGGAAATTCTGCGCCCGATCACGTAGACCAGTTACATTCGCTGCCGCAATATCTGAAAATGTTTTGATTACGCGAGTTGTGCTTCGCGCAACCAGCCACGCAAAACGGACAAATCTTTTTTCATTGCTGAAAAAACTTTTTCTTTGTCTATCGTCAATGTTTTCGCGCCGCTCTCTGCTCCACCGAGCGGATATTCAAAATGCATTTGCACGAGGCCGGAAAAATTTGCAGCTTTCAGGAGTGCAAAGAATTTTTTGAAATTGACCATGCCTTCGCCTAATGGACATTTCGCCGGAACCCATTCGCCTTTAGCATTTTTTGCCCACTTGAAATCTTTGATCGCAATGCCGTGTGTGATGGGCATAACCAATTGCGCGCTGCGCCACCAACCGCCAACACCGCCTTCGATAGTCGCGTGACAAATGTCCAGATTCACACTGACTCGTGTCGTGTCGAGGTCTTTCAAAATTAGCCACAAATCCCAAATCGAAGCCCCGACTTCCAACCCGGAATGCGTGTGATACATCGCACAGACATTATATTTACGGTTTAGCGCCGCCAGCTTGGCCGCTTCTTTTTTGAGCGTTTCCAGTTGCGCGGGCAGCGGTTTGTTGTCGTCGTATTTGAAGCCGCCCCAGCGATAATTTTTGATGCCGACAGATTTCATTGCACGCAAGATTGATTCCGCCTGCGGCGAAGTTACATCAATAATTCCCGCCGTCACCATCGGGAGTTCCAATTCCGCTTGGCGAATAATTTTTGCAACTTTGGGCAAATCCTGTTCGGCGCGTTCGGGTTCGATGTGACCACCTTTGCGCAGCGTCAGGTCTACGCCGTCGAAGCCGATTTCTTTGGCAGCGCGTGCCATTTCTTCCCATCCGAGAAAGTGTAGGTGTTTGGAAAAAACGCTGATTTTTAAAGGAGAAGCCGGCGGAGCCGCTTTGACCATTCCAGCAGAAAGAAAGGAGACGGTGGCGGCTTGCAGAAATTCGCGGCGAGTATTAGAACTGTTCATCATGGTTGTATTTTGCGAAAGCATATCAAGAGTGCTTTACCACAGAAAGCACAAGAGGCGCAAAATCTTACTCTTCTTTTTTGTGCTTTCTGTGCTTCTTGCGGTTCATTATTTGTAGCGACTACATTTTCACCTGACAGCATCTTATGAAGAACTTTTATCAGCAAGTCAAATCAGTTCTGATTGCGTTATTCGTCATTATTTTATTCAGCCTTACCAGCTTCGCGCAAACCGAAGACACTGCCGAAGCACATCATCAACGCGGCTTCGCTTTTCATAATCGCCGCTGTCTTGACGATGCGAGCCGTGAGTATGCACAAACGTTGAAGCTCAATCCGCCGCGTGATTTGACGGCTGAAGAATGGAAGCTGGTACGCACCTTTGCGCCGCGCCTTTATACGCATCCACGGGAATTTTTCGCGCTCAAGGATTTCGCTGTGATTGTTCATCCCACCGAGCGCCTGATTGCGTATCATTTGATATGGGCGGACGATATAGATTTCCCCGAAGACAATGATCCGAGCGATCACGAACTGATATGGATACAATATTCACCGGACAAAAAATCGCTCGAAAAAATCTGGACATATTTTCACGGTCACATACTGGAAGCCAGTGAAGCAGCTTTGCGTGATGCACGTACACACGCCATGCGTCCTCGCATCAATGTGCAATGGGGCAAACATGGTTCGTTATTAGTTGGTTGGGAAGAAATGACTGTGAAGCAAAATGGCGCGACCGTGACCTTGAAGCAGTACAATGAAAACACGTTTCACCAACTGCAAAAAAGTGCGCGTCTGGCAGACCATCCACTCAGCCTCAGATTTGGCTGGCCGCAGAAATTCAAGGGGAACTGGGATGATTTTATTACTTTTTCACATTACCTTGATCCGCTGATTTTGCTGAGTAAAGCGAAAATGGCAAAAGTTACACGATGGAATAATGCGACCATTAATCAGCATTTTCTTCCGTATAATTTTCGCGCAAAAACGGAATGGCCTTTTGAGATCAAACGTTAGTCCCAAATACGCTCGACTGGATATGCGTCAAGAGCTTTATCAACACTGATGATAGGAATATTTTCTGTCATTGCCTGCGCGACAAGAATACGATCAAATGGGTCACGATGATGCCAGGGTAAATTTGCAAAAGTGAGAAGGTGCGGAATAGAGATTGGCAGCAGTGTCACGCTATCGTCAGGGACGTGCGTAGCGATAAACTCCTCAAGCGGCAAAGCCAGTGACAGCCTTCCCAGACTGTGCTTGATTGTAATTTCCCACAAGCTGACAATACTGACGAAGCGTTGTGTATTTTCGTCAGAGATTAAATCACGAGAATAAGTTGAAAGATTGGATGAGTTTTCGACGAACCAGATAAGCGCGTGAGTATCCAGCAATACCTTCATGGCAGATACTCCGCAAAGTCCTCAATCGGATCATCGAAATTTTCACTCATTGTAACTAACCCTTTGGCACTACCTGGTTCCCAGCGACCTGCTTTTTTGACATTGATTTTATCTACCGACGACAGTCTGGCAATGGGCTGCTCGTCACGCGTGAAAATAATTTCTTCACCTTTTTTAAAGACTGCCTCCAGTAAACTTGGAAGCAGTGCCTGCGCCTGACTGACATCAATGTTTTGCATAATCTGATCCTTTCATCAAAATCTTTATTACATAGTACCAGAAAATGGTTACTTCTCGTTCCATTCCGGCAAGCGTCCCGGCGTCCACGGCGCACCCGCTGCATCCATTGCTTTTTCTAATTTCACTAAATCACCTTCGATGAGTCCGCGCAATTTGCTGAGTGCCTGCTTCAAATCTTCCGAGGCGATTTTGTAATTTTCAAGATGCGAATTTGTCGGACGCGAAGTCGAAGTTCTCTGATCTCCGATAATTGTTCCGACGCGCTGGCTGATCGAAGGCGGAGCGTTTTCATAACGTCCAGCCAGGAAGGCATCACCAACTAATTCGCGCACTAAATCGGAAGAACGTTTTTCCAACTCCATCGCCTGTTCAGTCAATTTGCGATCTGCGGATGGCGTTTCATTCAAAGCTCTGCGGATCAATGCCAGTCGCGCTCGCAAGGTGACTGCGCTTTCTGCAGCTCCGGTCACGGCGCGTTGTAAGCGTGAAACTTTTTGCTGGAATTCAACTAACGCTGCGCGATCTGTTGCCGCCATCGTAGCCACTCCGTCAACGACCACATTGAAGCTTTGCACGGTGCTGAGCGGGGTCACAATTCCATCTACGCGTTTGGCGATTTGGACGTTATATTTGCCTGGCATCACTAACGATCCCGAAGGTGGATCGCCAAAAATTTCTTCTTCCGGTGAAGGCGGACGAAGTGAAATTGTCGAAGCCGGAAAGCGCAAATCCCAGTTAATACGATTTATTCCCGCCGCTGCCGGAGCCATCAAGCGACGGACGGCATTACCACTCGCATCCGTAATTGTCACGATAATTGACGGTGCTTCTTCTTCGGCTTCAGCGCGCAAAGCTTCTGCATTTGGATATTCGGTCGAGCCTTTCTTTTCGGCTTCCTGTCGTTTTTGTTTTTTAGTTTTGAAGCTTTCTTTTAAGTAATATGTGAACGTTGCACCGAAGGCGGGATTATCGGCGGTGTACAGTGATTCGCCCTGAAACGCTTTGCCGCGACCTCCAAACGGAGAAGCCTGAATGTACATCAACGCATCTTTGACCGGAAAAAGTGAAGCCTCCTGCGCGAGGGTTTCGGCTTTGATTTCGCGTAAGGCCGCGTAATTATCCAGCACATAAAATCCGCGTCCGAACGTGGCGACCACTAAATCATTTTCACGTTTTTGAATGGCTAAATCGCGGACGGCAATCGTCGGTAATCCGCCTTTAAGCTGCGTCCATTTTTTGCCGCCGTCAAGTGTAAAGAACAATCCAAATTCGGTTCCGGCGAATAATAAATTCGGATTCAAATGATCTTCGGCAATCGCCCAGACAGAGCCGTTTTCAGGGAGGTTGCCAGCTATCGAAGTCCACGTATTTCCCGTGTCTGTAGATTTCAAAATATACGGTTTGAAATCCGCGTTCTTATGATTATTGAAAGTCGCATACGCTGTTTTTGCATCATATTGCGAAGCCAGAATGCGCGTCACATACGTCATGTCCGGCACATCTGTAAACTTTTCAATTTTCTTCCAACTGCCGCCGCCGTTGTCGCTGATTTGAATTAATCCATCGTCTGTTCCCACATATAACAACCCTTCTTTTTTAGGCGATTCAGCTAACGAGACAATATTTCCATAAAGCGAAGTAGATTGATTTTTGGCAATCGCATCCGGGCTTTGAATTTTACCCATTACCGGAAGTTTATTACGGTCAAGTTGCCGTGACAGATCATCGCTGACAGCCTTCCAGGTATCTCCGCGATCTTCGCTACGGAAAAGTTTATTCGCTGCAAAATATAGGCGCGAAGGCGAATGCGGACTAATCAATATTGGTGAATCCCAGTTCCACCTGAGCGGAGCTTCGCCTTTGCCGGGGAGCGGTTGAATGCCTGTTTTTTCCCCACTGCGTTTATCGAAACGGACTAACCCGCCGTGCTGCGATTCGCTGTAAATGATATTCGGATCGCTCGGATCAATTTGCACTTTGAAGCCGTCGCCGCCGACGGTCACAACCCAATCAGCATTGACGATGCCGTTAACATTGCGCGTTCGTGAAGGCCCGCAAAGCGTATTGTTATCCTGCGTACCGCCGCAGATATTGTAAAACGGAGCGGCATTGTCTACGGCTACGTCGTAAAATTGTGTGATAGGAAAATTCGATTTGTAATGCCAATTCGCACCGCGATCAAAGCTTTCATAAATCCCGCCGTCACAGCCGACCAAATAATAATTTGTGTTATTCGGATCAATCCAGATGGCGTGATTGTCTACGTGCTTGGATTTTTCTCCGAGCGGTTTCAATGTTCTGCCGCCATCATCAGAGCATTGAAAAATCACATCAGGAATGTAAATTCGATCTACATTTTTCGGGTCGCAAATAATCTGCGCGTAATACATGGCTTGGGAAATCCGCGTGTTGCGCTTTTCCCACGTCGCGCCGCGATCATTGGAGCGAAAAATTCCACTTTGATTATTGGCGGCTTCAATGGTGGCATAGAGGACATTTGAATCCACCGGAGAAATCGCAATTCCAATGCGTCCCATTTCGGTGGCGGGCAATCCTGAACGCAGTTTTACCCACGTCGTTCCCGCATCGGTAGATTTATACAACGCCGATTCCGCACCGCCATTGATTAACGTGAAAACGTGACGACGACGCTGCCACGAAGCGGCGTAAAGCACATCAGGATTGCTCGGATCAATCACGACATCCGTGACGCCGGTATTTTCGCTGACAGTCAAAACGGCTTTCCACGTCTTGCCGCCATCCGTAGTTTTATATAAACCGCGATCTCCGCCTGCACCCCACAACGGCCCTTGTGCTGCCACATAAACGGTGTCGCTGTTGCGCGGATCAATCACGATGCGTCCGATATGTTCGGATTTTTTCAGCCCCAGATTTTTCCACGAACGCCCACCATCATCGCTGCGATAAACGCCATCGCCGTATGCTACGCTACGCTGCGAATTATTCTCACCTGTCCCGACCCAAACCGTCGCCGGATTTTTCGGATCAAGCGTAATCGCTCCAATGGAAAACGATCCTTCGTTGTCAAAAACAGGAGTCCACGTCGTGCCGGAATTTTCAGTTTTCCAGACGCCACCGGAAGCGACTGCGACAAAGTATTTCGCCCGATCATTCGGATCAACCGCGAAGCCAACGACACGTCCCGACATCAACGCCGGACCAATGTTGCGTAGTTTCAATCCCGCGAAAGTTGCCGGATTCATGACATCGGGTTTAGGTGCTTCCTGAGCGAAAGCAACCATTGAAAAAGTGCAGAAAAGAAGGGCTATTTTTAGTAAACGCACAATGATCTCCGTGGAAAAGTGTCTGGTTAGGAATGTGTAAAACAAGCCAAATATCTAGGGCAAGGGGAGAGCCAGAAACCCGAATGCCTTTGTCCAGCTCTTCATGGTTATGGTAGAAACGATCTTCAGGTCAATCTCAACCCTGTAACTCATATCTTTCTAGCAACTGCCAAGGCTCATTCCTCTCTTGTTCGATGAGATAAATCGTCAGAAAGGTTATCGTAATGATTTCAGGTAGCCTTGCTGTATTGACCGGGGAATTACCTGTCGCTTTCGGATTTCTCGGATGCGCCAGTGTTACATGAGGCGTCTGATTTCTGATATTTTTTGAAGCAAGTAAATATTCTCGCAGGAAGCGAAACTTATCCTCACCCGTTATGCAATTTAGTAGCAAACCATAATCAGAAAAAATCTCTGGTTTACCGAAACTCAAAGTTAATGGTTTAAAAGGAATGTTGCTAAGCCTCGCCTTCAATGTCGAAAAATCACCAAGCTCATCCTCTCTGCACAAAGTTATATGCGCAGGGATCAGCCTACTTTGAATTGGATCGACAATTTTTCGAACCTCCTCAATCTCCTTAGCAGCATCAGTCGGAACATACATGCTTAATTGCTGACGAATATTACGCATTTGCCATATCACATGTTTCTGACGATGAATTATTTCTTTGCCATTGCTTTTTGATTCTCAATCTCATCCGCGAGCGATTTCGCATCATAGATTTTTCGCATCGCTTCCATGATGGCAGCGGCGTGGACGGAGACGGTTCGGTTCGATGATTCATCGTAGATAAAATTACCGACGAGGCTTTCAATATTGCCATCGAAAACGATCCCGACGAATTCACCATTCCGATTGACGACAGGCGATCCAGAATTCCCGCCGATGATGTCCTGCGTCGAAACAAAATTCAGCGGCGTCGCAAGATTGATCTTGCTGACGTGGTCGAGAATGCGCTTCGTCGTGTCGAATGGCGATTTATTATCGAAGCTGGCGACGCGATCATACAAGCCATAAAACGTTGTTCGAGACGGAGCAATCGTGCCATTCATCGGATAGCCTTTGACAGTTCCGTACGACAATCGCAGCGTGAAATTAGCCTCTGGATATTGCGAACGACCATACACTGCAAAGCGTGCTTTGCCGATTTTTTCGTTGGCGCGCGCCAGTTGAGCGGCGAACGGAGCGACCATTCCTTGCACCCCTTCCAGCAACGGTGTGACCTTTTTGGAAAAGGCAATCATCGTGTCATTGGCTTTTTCGATAGCGGCGTCACCGCCTTCAGCTAAAGATTTGCGAAAAGCCGGATCACCAATTTTCGTGCCTGCTAGTAAGGCTTTTGCCGCTTCTGCCGGACTCTTGCCGTCCAACGTTGCTTTCACAAACGGATCGTCTGCGCCTAAATTTTCGAGTGCCATTTCGAAATCCGCCGCAATCGTTTTTTCTTCCAAGCCTGGATAGGTTGGCGCAGGCGAAAATAGTTGCAACTTCGTGCTTTCCAACTCCGCGTTATGGAATCCGGCTTCGCGTTCGGCATCCGGTTTTTTCATTTCCTGCACGTAGTTAATGATGCCCGAAGCTAATCCTAGCAGTGTGGAATTACTGATATTTCGATAACGAAGAATTTTGTAGATTTTGGCAATTTCGCCCTGTGCCTGCGCGATCTCATCCCACGCGCTGCCGTACTTGGATTTTAATTCCGGGTCAGCATCAACTTTGGCGCGTAGTTCGGTCTCTTCCTGCTGTTTCTTGGCAATAATTTTCTTGTCGAGCAAGCCTTGATATTGTCCGATAAAGGCTTTCTGCGAGTTCTCAAAACCGAAAATACTTGCTTCCGCCTGACGACGTTGCTCAGTGCCTTGGGCGGCATATTCGTTCATCGCTTTCAATTGTCGTTTGAAAAAATCCAGGACACGCGGATAGCGAGTGTCGCGTTGATATTCAATTTGCGCCATGGTGATGTTGCGCTGTGTAGAGCCGGGATGCCCGGAAACAAAGGTCAAATCATTATCTTTCGCGCTGTTGGAATTCCATTTTAAATAATGCTGCGAGCTGACAGGTTTGCCGTTTTCGTAGACTCTGAAAATGGTGACATCCAGATCAAAGCGCGGGAATGTGAAGTTGTCGGGGTCGCCGCCAAAAAATGCGGCTTGTTTTTCAGGCGCAAAAACAATGCGCACGTCGGTATATTTTTTGTAGCGATACAGCCATTGTTCGCTGCCCTGATAAAACGAAACAACATCAGACCGGAGTCCAGTTTTTTCTGAGCTTTCTTTTGAGATGAGAGCAAGTTCCGCTCTTCGTGCGGCTGCTTGCTGTTCTGGATTCATGTCAGGCTTGATCGCCGCTGCGATTCGCGCTGAAACGTTTTCCATCGACAGCAAAACATTTAATTCGAGGTCAGGGCATTTTATTTCTTCCGCCGGTTTTTTCGCGTAGAAGCCATCTTTCAAATAATCTTTTTGCGGCGTAGAAACTTTTTGTAATTGCCCGCTGGCCACGTGATGATTCGTGATGACCAGGCTGGGGCTGATGAACGATCCAGAGCCGCCATCGTTGAATCGAACGCTGGATAAACGCAAATGATCCAGCCATTCCTGCGTCGCCTCGAAGCCGTATTTTTCTTTCAACTGTTTGGTTGGCAAATTGAAATACGTCCACATTCCTTCATCGGCAAAAGCAGGTAAAGCAAGTGAGAAGCAAAGCAACGTAATGCTGCAAAAAGATGCAATGACTTGTTGGCAAATTTGGAGACGAGAAAATTTCATAGATAACCTCAAATTAATAATTAAACAGAAGGCAAAGAATGAACGTGATTGGCGTGGATTTCAAGCGGAAAATTTAAAGAAGTAGGAAAGTAGGAAAGTACTGAGTACTGAGTACTAAACACTCAGCCCTCAGCCCTTTCTTCTCGCAGCACTTCTTCATAATATTCTGGATGAATAAAGGGTAACAGCGCAAAAATGACGGCGGGCTTGTATAAATCCAGCCGCGTAATTTTTCCATCAGACAAAATGCCAATCGCACCTTCTTTTTGTTTGGAATTTTCGCGTCCGAAAAAATGGTCGTCTGCTTCGCCCAGTTCCAAGCCTTCTTCGCGGATTAATTTAGCTACGCCTTCCGGTAATTTGAAACGGCCGGTTTGACCTTCGCTAATGCGGTGATTGCGATCCACGATGACGATGAATGCGAGCGCCCACATTCCGGTTGAAATGTCTACGATACCGCCTTCGATGCCGACGCCGAAATTTGCGTCAGAAATTTTTTCAAGTGATTGAATCCCGCGATTGAGTGCACCTGTATACATTTCAGCTTCTGTTTTTGGCTGTGCGCTGACCTGGGAATTGGTATTGACGCCGATGACGCGGAACTCATTCCAGAATTCGGCTACAGCCTGTGTGACGCAATTTATTTTGACTGGGTTTTCAGAACCGACGGCGAAGATCATAGGAAAATTCTCATTCATTTTAGTTGTGCCGAGACCCTTCGCATCGTTGCGACCAAGTCAACCAATTGCTGATCGTTAATCGGATCGCCTTTTAGCACAGCTTCACTTTCATTGAACAGCCGCATCAATTCGACTTCGGAATCTTTGATCTGTGAGCGACGTTTCAGTCCGGCGACGATTGCCTGCGTCGAAGCTGAGCCGGGCAATCCAAGCTTGCGGCAGAGCCTGGTTTTAAAGCGCGGATAAATATTTTCCAGTGCCAGATCGTGCGCGTGCGCGGATTTTTGCAGGCTCGCCATTGATCCCACAAATTCCAGCGGCGAATGACGGTCAGGGATCGGCATTGGCAACGGGCGGGCAAAGCGTTTGCCATAACTGAAAGTAAGTAGCAGAGCCACCAAACATAATTGCGCGAAAATCAAAGGTACGGAAGTCCCGCGAAAATACGTCAGGATCGAATTGCCCTGACTTTGAAAGCCATGATGAAATTCGTCAAAGAAAATCTTGCGCTGATTGCCGCCGAGAGCTTCGATCAAATTCATCGCAAGGTTCAGGTTAGAGCCTTGTCGAATGCCATTGTTGGCGATAACAAACGGATCACTGAGGAAAATGATACGCCCTTTGCCGTAGGCACATTCGGCTAAAACTGCACCTTCGCCATCGCCTAAATGAACGACGGGGGCTGATAAATTCATTATTTCTACGCTTTCTACAACGAATCCGCCCGGAGTCCCTTGCGCGACTCCAGATGGCGGCGTTGCCTCCTCAATCGGTGTTGGCGTAGTGTTAGGAACAGACTTCGGCGATGATTTCGGCGCAGGCGTTGGCAATTGCACAGGAGGCGGAGTTGGTGTTTCCTCATCCCAAAAATTTTCTTCGTCGGGTTCAGCAACAATATTTTTTCGATTAAAGGTCAACCGTGCAGCCAGCTTTGAAATCGCCAGTCCGCGCAGGTTTTTCGTCAGCTCTGTTGGCTGTGAAATCAGGATGTTGCTGTTTGGTTCGACTAAATCTTCCGGCTTTTTACCTTTTAATTCGTAGCTATTTTCTTTACTTGCAGTCGTAACAGAATCTCCGAATTGTCCTTGCGGCGAACGGCTGATAATTAATAATTGTCCTCCGGTGGCGACCCAGTGATGCAGCTCAGTTCTTTCTTTTTTCATCGCCCAATCGTAGGAATTATAAGGCCCAACAATAATGAGCGAAGCGTCTTTCGCCATACTGCCAGCGCGATTCAGGTTTTTATAGCTTTCGCGCCAGCGTTCAACCTGATAGCCGGATTCTTCCAGCAGTTGATAAAATCCGCGCGTGCCTGTCGCACCGGTATTGTAGCTGGAGCGATTGGGCACGTACTCATCTTCGGACAGGCGATCCAGCGTGACTGTGCCTGCCGCGCTGAGCGCGAACAGCACAATCAGGATGATTCCAACCGTAGCAGTGATTCCAAAGTAGCGTTTCATGTATTCGTTGCTGAGTGAAAGCTTTCATCAATTACATCTAGCCAAAGAGCGTTTATATCAGTAAAATTAAACTCCCTCAAAGTTTTTTGTTGATTGTTTGCAACAACCTGATCCCCCGGGTTTTTTATTTGGCTGGAGGCTCTGATGCCACGTAATTTTTATTTCTTACTCAAAATCATTATGGTCGCGGCTTTTGTCGCTATCGTATTTTTTGTTCTGCAATTTTCTGCCCGAACAGCGGAATTCTAGCAACCAACCTTTACGGAAGGCTTGGGATTTTTGAGAAAAAATCAGACCTCTACTCAGTGCAGCGTAACTCCGTCAGGTTAATCTCAATTTTTCCAAGTAGTAAATTTCAGCTCATGCGGATTCTTCTCATCTGCTGCAACAAGTTCTTCTGCACTTTTCTCCCAAACATTTTCATCAAAGGCAGGAAAGAAAGCATCTGCTTGCGGCTCCGCTTCGACCAGTGTCAAATACATTCGATTCGCTTTGGCTAAAGCCTGTGCGTAAATTTCTGCGCCGCCAATGATGAAGGCTTCTTGTTCGCCACGTGATTTTGCTAATTCAATCGCGGCGTCCAGCGAATACGCGATCAAGCATCCGTCCGCCTGAAAATCTGCTTGTCGCGTAATGATGATCGAAGTGCGTCCGGGCAAGGGGCGGCCGATGCTCTCAAACGTTTTGCGCCCCATAACCATGTGATGCCCCAGCGTCAGTTGTTTGAAGCGTTGCAAATCTGCCGGCAACCGCCACGGCAAAGTGTTTTTGTATCCGATAGCGCGATTGCGCCCCATGGCTGCGATGATGGAAATAAGCATGATTAGTTGATAATTGACAGTTGATAATTGATAGTTAATTTTGCTCCGGCGTTAGCTTACCATTTTGTGTTGAAAGGAAAAATTGATGTTTAGGTTTTGTGTTCTTATTGCTGGTTTATTATTTCCTGTTTTTGTTATGGCTCAATCGAATGATTCACTTTCGCTTACTGCTGCACAGGCTTCGAGCCTGGCGAAATTGCCGCTCAAATGCGTGCGCAAAGAATATCCGAACAAGCTCGACCACGTGATGAACGACAAGGGTGAAGTGCTAAGTCCGAAAACTTTGCATCCGTCATTTTATGGCTGTTTTGATTGGCATTCATCGGTGCATGGACATTGGATGCTCGTGCGTTTGCTGAAGACATTTCCGAATTTGCCGGAAGCGCATGAAATCCGTGTGGCATTGAATGAAAATCTTTCCACTGAAAATATTAACGGCGAACTCGCGTACCTGAAACAAGCCAGCCGCCAATCATTTGAGCGTACTTACGGCTGGGCGTGGTTGCTGAAATTAGCCGAAGAATTACACGGCTGGAATGATAACGACGGTAAAAAATGGGCGGCGAATTTAGCACCGCTCGCAGAAGCATTTGCCGCAAAGTATGTGAGCTTTTTGCCAAAACAAACGTACCCGATTCGCACCGGAGTTCATCCGAATACGGCATTTGGTTTAGCGTTCGCGCTGGATTATGCGAATACCGTCGGCGATAAAAAATTGGCAGAAATAATCATCGAACGCAGTCGCACGTATTACGGCAACGATAAAAATTATCCGGCTGCGTGGGAGCCGGGCGGCGAGGATTTTTTCTCGGCAAGTTTGATGGAAGCGGATTTGATGCGGCGCGTATTGAAGCCTACAGAATTCAAAAAATGGTTCGCGGATTTTTTGCCGAGCCTGCCGAATTCATTGCTGACGCCTGCCATTGTTGCTGATCGTACGGATGCAAAAATTGTGCATTTGGATGGACTGAATTTAAGTCGTGCGTGGTGCATGAAAAGTATTGCGGCGGCTCTGCCGAAAAATGATCGAGCACAAAAAATCTTACTCAAAGCGGCGGAAGCGCATGCAAAATCTGCGTTACCAAATATTACCAGTGGAAATTATGAGGGGGAGCATTGGCTGGCTTCGTTTGCGGTTTATTTGCTTGTGATTCCACAGCAGAAATGAGCGACCTGACAGAATGCAGAAGCCCGCACGCAGTAAGGGCGTCTTCTCGCCACTGGCGCCCTTACTGCGTGCGGGCTTCTGCATTCTACACCGCCACTGCCGCTTTAATTCCCGGATGGTATTGATAATTCACGACTTCGAAATCTTCAAATTTGTAATCGAAAATTGATTCCGGTTTGCGCTTGATGATAAGTTGCGGGAGCGGATACGGTTCGCGGCTGAGTTGCAAATTTACCTGCTCAAAATGATTGCTGTAAATATGACAATCGCCGCCCGTCCAAATAAATTCACCTGCTTTCAAATCGCATTGCTGTGCGACCATGTGCGTGAGCAATGCGTATGAAGCGATGTTAAATGGTACGCCTAAAAAACTGTCGGCGCTGCGTTGGTAAAGTTGGCATGAGAGTTTTCCATCCGCAACATAAAACTGAAAAAATGAATGACACGGAGGCAATGGAGTTTTGTCGGCGAAAGTCGGATTAAAAGCGACGACGATCAGGCGGCGCGAATTCGGATTATTTTTGATTTGCGCAATGACTTGACTAATTTGATCAATATGCGAGCCATCAGGGTTCGGCCACGAACGCCACATGGAACCATAAATGCCTTCGCCAAGCTCGCCGTTTTCATTCGCCCATTCGTCCCAGATAGAAACGCCATTTTCTTTCAAATATTGAATGTTTGAATCGCCGCGTAAAAACCATAATAATTCGTGAATGATAGATTTCAGATGCACGCGTTTGGTCGTCACAAGCGGGAAGCCTTCCTGCAAGTCGAAGCGCATTTGATGACCGAAAACACTGACGGTTCCGGTTCCGGTACGATCTCCTTTTTGAACGCCGTGGTTGAGAATATGTGAAAGATAATCAAGATATTGTTTCATAATAAATTTTGGTTAAAGTCGAAATTACCATACGCTCTGATTTCAATAAAGGTTGACGGCTGGGCAGCGGTTCGGTACATTCTTCGACTTATGAATGACTGATTGATTGAACCTATCAACGAAAGCCCCACAACGCGTGAAAATCCAAAATCAATCCTTAAAAAGTTAGGAAACTATGAGCTATCAAAATTTTAATTTGCCCGTCCGTATTCAACGATTAGGCGAACTTGCCTACAATGTGTGGTGGAGCTGGAACCCTGATGCCAGTGCGTTATTTCAGTATCTCGACAAAACTTTGTGGGAATTGACACAAAATAATCCGGTGCGATTATTGCGCCAACTGACTCCGGCGAGACTCGAAGCCGCCGCCGCTGATCCGGCTTTTTTGCGTCGTTACGACGGTGTGATGCTGGCCTTTGATCGCGCCCTTTCCAGTCAGGACGATTGGTTTCCGAACACTTATCCACAGCACAAAGATCACACTATCGCGTATTTCTCGGCTGAATTCGGGGTGCATAATTCACTGCCGATTTATTCAGGTGGACTTGGGATTTTGGCCGGCGATCACAGCAAGGAAGCCAGCGATCTCGGCTTGCCATTTGTGGGCATTGGCTTTGTGTATCCCGAAGGATATTTTCAGCAACGAATTTCTGCTGCCGGACAACAGGAAGCACATTATTTACAGCTTGATTATGCCATGGCTCCACTGGAGCCGGTCTTCACGAAAGACACTTCGGGACCGCTGAAATTTAATCTGGGTGGACGTGATATTTATGTTGGTGTCTGGCGTGTGCGCCTCGGTTCCGGTTCGCTGGTTTTGATGAATGCGGATGTCGAAGAAAATCAGCCGTGGGATCGGGAACTGTCGGCGCGACTGTATGGCGGTGATCGCCAAACGCGCTTGTTGCAGGAAATGTTGCTTGGCATTGGCGGCGTGCGCATGCTCCGCGCCTTGAATCTGAATCCGGCGGTGTATCACGCGAACGAAGGTCACGCCGCATTTTTATTGCTCGAACGAATTCGGGAAATGGTCGAAGCCGGAGCGACTTTTGATGAAGCCGTCGAACAGGTACGGGCGACAACTGTTTTCACAACGCATACGCCTGTTCCGGCAGGACACGATACCTTTCAATTCAATTTAATTGAGAAACATTTTGAAGGGTTTTGGGATCAACTGAAAATCAGCCGTGAACATTTTCTTTCACTTGGAGCTTACAGCGATCATCACGGTGGCACGAATTTTAATATGACGGCGCTGGCGTTGCGCTTGGCTGGAAAATTCAACGGCGTCAGCAAACTGAACGGTGAAGTCTCGCGCCAGATGTGGCAACCTTTGTGGGAAGATAAACCCGTCGAAGAAGTTCCAATTGGTTCGGTGACGAACGGTGTACATTCTCCGACGTGGCTCGCGCCTGACCTCGGAAAATTATTTTCAAAATATCTCGGACAAAACTGGTTACAGCATCACGATGATCCAAAATTTTGGGAGCGTATTCACGAAATTCCTGATGACGAAATGTGGTATCTGCATCAGCGCATGAAAGCGCGTCTGATGAGCTTTATGCGCGAAAGAGCGCGGAATCGTTGGATGCACGATGGCACAAATGCTACGCATGCGTTGGCTTCGGGAACTTTTTTTGACCCGGAAGCTTTGACGATAGGTTTTGCGCGTCGCTTTGCAACTTATAAACGAGCGTTGTTGGCGTTCCGCGATTTGGCACGATTGAAAAATATCTTGCAGGATTCGTGGCGTCCGGTGCAGATTGTTTTCGCAGGCAAAGCACATCCTGCGGACGATCCCGGACGCGGCTTGATTCACAATTTATATGAAGCCGCCCGCGACAGCGGAATGGGCGGACACATCGCCTTTGTTGAAGATTACGACATTCTCGTCGCCAAATATTTATATCACGGCGTAGACATTTGGATGAATACTCCGCGTCCACCGCTCGAAGCCAGCGGAACCAGCGGCATGAAAGCCGCGCTCAATGGCGTCCCGAATTTCAGCATTCTTGATGGTTGGTGGTACGAAGGCTACCACGGAACAAATGGCTGGATGATTGGCTCTGATCCGATGATTGAAATGAATGAGGACGAGCGCGACACAGCGGATTCGGAATCGCTTTACAATACCTTGGAAAAAGAAATTGTTCCGTTGTATTACGACCGCGATTCAGATGGCGTTCCGCGCGGCTGGGTGCAGGTCATGAAAGAAGCAATTAAGCAGGGCGCACCAGCTTTTAGTGCGCGTCGCATGGTCAAGGAATATACCGAGACGTTATATTTGCCAGCGATGAGAGCAGCGCAGAAAAAATAAAACCAGGCAATAGATTAAAAATGAGAGAGTGAGAGGTGAAAACTTCTCACTCTTTTTCTTTTTTCCAAAAATGTTTTTAGTTGCAGAGCGACACCTGACTTTAGCTGCTAAAGCCTGTTTGCATCTGAATTGAAAGAGTTTAATCACAAAATACGCATTCCCGGCTCTTAGGATATAGCTTGCTGGCAAAACGGTTTGAGCAACTTCAAGGCTGCGCTTCCGCCAAGATCAAAAACTAAAAACCGAACATAGCAAGCACTAACTTCAGAATAGAAGACAATGCGTATGGCTCTTTCTTTAGAAACACAGAGAGATGAGACACTGCTAAAAATGGCGGCATCGTACTGTTGTTTGTGTGAACAGGAAGACGCCGAAATAATCGGCACAGGTGAAGATTTTGAGTACCGCACCAGTGCGGACATCTTTACGGTCATGCAATGTCGCATGTGCGGACTGGTCTATCTGAATCCGCGTCCCGCGTTAGAAGAATTTGCCCGTATTTATCCTTCCAGTTATCACGCCTTTGCGTTTTCCGAAACAGAATTTGGATTGGTTTTCAAAGTTCGGCGGCGGCTCGAAGCCAGGCGTCTTTTGAGCTGGTGTCGCAATTTGCCGGACGATGCACGAATTATTGACATCGGTTGTGGCGATGGTTTTCACCTCGAATTACTCAAAGATTTTGGCAAACAAACGTGGCAGGTAGAAGGCGTAGACGCTGATGAACGTGCCGTAAAAATGGCTCATCAAAAAGGCTTATCGGTTCATCAAGGCTTGCTCGAAAATCTTAATTTACCCTCAGAAACATACGATTTAGCAATTTTGATTCAAACGATTGAGCATCTTGCTGCGCCACCACAACTGCTCGCAAACGTGCGGAAATTGTTGCGCCCGGGCGGGCGTGTGGTAATTGTCACCGATAACACGGACTCGCTGGATTTCCGAATCTTCAAGCAACGCTATTGGGGCGGCTATCATTTTCCGCGCCATTGGAATCTGTTCAATCCGCAAACAATACACTTATTAGCCGAGAAAACCGGCTTTGAAGTGGAGACTTTGACGACGCAAGTCAGTCCCGTAAATTGGACGTATTCCGTGCGCAATGCTTTGGCTGACCGAAAAGCACCGAGTTGGTTAGTTGAATTATTTAGTTTGAAGTCCACGCTTGCTCTCGGAATATTCACTATTTTTGACACCATCCATAACCTCGCCGGACGCGGCGCATTGCTCAATGCGGTTCTCAGGCGTCCTGATTTGAAGGAAAACTTATGAGCCTGAATGCCAATAAACCAGTCGTGATTCTTGGTGCCGGTTTAGCCGGATTGACAGCCGCTAATTTTTTGCGCCAAAACAATATCCCTGTGCTGCTCTTTGAAGCTGGAAATAAAATTGCCGGACTCGCGCAAAGTTTTCATGATGAGGATGGTTTTACCTACGATTTCGGGGCGCATTTTATTACCAACCGATTGGCAAAAGCGGTCGGAGTTTCCGAAAAATGCCGCACGGTTAAGCATTACGCTGAAACAGTTTGGCTTGATGGTAAATCTTATGGCTATCCTTTCGGACTGCTGCGAATTCCGCGCATGATGACCAGCGGCGTAACTTCAAAATTAGCTTTTTCAAATCCCAAACCTGTTTCGGCAGCGGAATGGTTTCGTACGAATTACGGTTGCGCATTAGCCGAAGAAGTGGCAATTCCTTTAACCGAAGCATGGTCTGGAGCAACAGCCGAAAACCTTTCTCCAGCGGTTGGTGATGGTATTTCCAATAGTATCCCTTATACGCTCTGGCTCAAGCTCGCTTCTCGTCTAACCCACCGTGCCATTTCTTGTGGGTACAGCCGCGAACTTCCCGAAAATGCGAGCGTCTACCACGTTTATCCCGAAGGTGGCATCGGAGCTTTGTGCCAAAAATTAGCGGTAGATTTGAAAGGTGTAATTCAGCTTGAATCACCAGTCGAAAAAATTTTGGTTGATGAAAACAAAGTTACTGGCGTTCGTGCTAACGGGCGCGAAATCGAGGCTTCAGCAGTTATCAGCACTGCGCCAATTAATGTCCTGAGCAAAATTGTCGAAGGCACCGACCGTCTGGAATATCTTTCACGTTTTCGTTATCGTCCCATGGTTTTCGTCAATTTGCGTTTGAAGGGGCGCGGACTTTTGCCTGATGTCGTGACGTGGACACCCGAAGCGCAATTTCCTTTCTTCCGCTTAACCGAAACGCCGCTCTCGATGCCATGGCTCGCTCCCACCGACAAAACCGTTATCACCGTAGATATTGGTTGTGAGAAGAGCGATGAGTGCTGGCAAATGGATGATGAACGATTAGGCGAATTTTGTCTCGAACATCTCAAACCAATCATCGCCGATGTCAAACAACGCTACGAAGGTTGCCGCGTCATGCGAACGCCCATTGCTTATCCGGTTTTTCTGCGTGAGTACGAAACTGAACGACAAAAATTTGCGGCTGGAACGGGGATCGAAAATCTGTACAGTGTCGGGCGAAACGGTGAATTTATGCACATTTTTATGGAAGATGTCTATGAACGGACACGAAAAAAAATACAGCAACTAACACTTTCATTGGCCACACAAACCCGAGTTTCGTTTGCTGCCCGCAATCCAATTGAGTTCCTCACTCCATCGCGGTGAAACATTAAATGGCAATGAAACTGGATAAAGAAATAGCCATGTTATGGCAGGGCTTAGTAGTTGGAGCCTTGTCTGCCAGTTTAGCTTTTATTCTGTGGGCCTTTTGCACGGCAATCATTTACTATTATTTTTGCCCAGCGCAGCTTGATCCGTTATTAGGTTTCCTTAGTGCCGCCGGATTAGCATTCATTGTTATCGGTCTAAGCCTCAATTTTTTAGGAAAGTTAAGACCAAAATAAAGAAACAGGGATTTTCGCCATCAGCAGCTTATTGCGATAACAGAACATCACTTGCTATGCGTGTAACTAGCAATTTCCGGTTTAGATGAGAATAAAAGACTTACAGGAGTCAGTTTTCTAAACAGGGAATTGCCGGGTAATTACTTACGTTATTCATTCAAATGAGGTTTAGAATTAGAACTTGCGATAGCTTCAACTTGGGTCTATAGTCAAACTCGGGTTTGAAAAATGCTGAAGCGTCTCATTACAATTTTGTTATTGCTTTCATTTGGCGGGTTGCCCGCCACAGCACATGCTTACAATATCGCTTCACTGGTTTGCCAGATGCTGGAACAGGACGGAGAGAGCTGTTGTACGGCTGAAGGTGAATGCAAATTGACAATCCCGCAAGTGTCGCATTGTCAGGTTGAGACAAACAGTCGAAACGAGTGTCTTTGTGCCATTAATGCAGCCAAACATCCTGACGGGATTATTGCCTCGGCTCCGCTGTTGCCAGCTTTGGATGATTCACTGAAAATTTTTCTGCCAGCAGTTTCAGCTTCGGAAAATATCCAGACGAATCTTTCCCTTCGATCAACTCCGCATCACAAAAGTAATAAAACCTACCTCAAAAATACCTGCTTACGACTTTAACTTACTTTACGCGTCGAAGTGTGTCTTGAAGTTCAAATAACACTGTTTCGCTAAGGTAAAAATTATGAAAAGCAGAATCTCAATGATTCTGGTGGGCGTCTTTTTGATGGCATTTGTTGTCATCGCCCAGAGCCGGAATTCCCAAAATACTAAACATAAATCCGTTCAGACCGTAACTGTAAAAATCACCGGTAAAGGCTATGAACCAAAAAGCCTGATGCTCAAGCGGGATGTGCCTGCGGTCATTACCTTCATTCGTCAAACCGGGAAAACCTGCGGTACGGAAGTTTTGATTCCCGAATACAAAATCAGTCAACCGTTGCCGCTGAACAAACCTGTCAAAGTGAAATTTACGCCCACTAAATCCGGCGAACTCAAATTCAATTGTGGCATGGACATGCTGCACGGCAAATTAATCGTTGAATAAATTACAAATTCATTAGGAGATATTTATGAAAACCATCCTTTTACTTTCATGCTTGCTGACCTTGGCTGCTTGTAATCAGACGCCAAACAATCCGACAACCACCACTACTACTACGGTTAACCAGCCTGTCGCCAGCTCTGGCAAAACAATTGCTGAATCGAAAGCTGGTGAAGTGACAGTGCTACTGACCAATTCACAAGGGCATTTGAAAGATGGCGAAAACGATTTCACGGTTGAATTTCGTAATGCTGCCGGACAACCCATAGACGTTGGCGCAGTCACGATGTTTATTGATATGCCGGGCATGGGAGCAATGCCTCCGATGAAAAGCAACGTCAAGTTGATGACGACCAATACGCCGGGAATTTATCAAGCCACCACCAATCTGGAAATGGCGGGAACGTGGTACGCCAACGTCAGTTATAAAGGCAATGCCGGTGAAGGAAAAACAAGGTTCGCCATCAATGCTAAATAAGAAGATTATGAAAAGAATAAACAAAAGAATCGTCTTTCTCGGCACGACTATATTAAGCTTATTTCTAGCTACAGGAACATTCTCACAAACTCCTGTTCCAGCCGTATCGAATTTGATGCAAACATCTGCGCAAACAGCTCCTGCGATTTTACGGTTGGAAGATTTAGAGCAAATGGCACTCAAGTCGAATCCGACACTCGCGCAAGCCGAAGCTGCCATTCGCGCAGCAGAAGGGCGACGTGTGCAGTCCGGTTTGATGCCGAATCCAGTTGTTGGCTACGCGGGCGAGGAATTGGCGTTTCGCGCTATCGGCGAAAAGAGCGAACATCTGGGATTCATTGAGCAAACCATTCCGCTCGGCGGCAAGCTCAAGAAACGCCGCGCCATCTTTGCACAGGAAAAACTGCAATCAGAGCAAGCAGCCATAGCGCAACGTCAACGCATCCTCAACGGCGTCAGAATGTTGTTTTATCGCGCGCTGGGCGCACAGCAATTGGTGGAAGTGCGCACCGAACTCGCCAAACTCTCGCGTGACGCCGTCAAAGTCACTGGCGAGTTATTCAATGTCGGGCAGGCGGATCGCCCTGATGTGGCGCAAATCCGCATTGAGGCCGAACGTGCAGACCTCGACCTGATTATGGCGGAAAATGAACGCGAGCAGGTCTGGTTGGAATTGGCTGCCGTGGTTGGGACTCCTGTACTCAAACCAACGCCTTTGGTTGGTCAGTTGGAAAAAGGTTTGCCCGTGCTGAATCAAGAGACCCTACTGAATCAATTGCTCAGCAGCAGCCCGGAAATCAAACACGCGCAGGTTGGCGTCGAACGTGCGCGCGCCGTAATTTCACGCGCCAAGGCGGAGGTCATGCCCGACCTCTTTTTACGCGGCGGATTCGGCTACAACCGCGAGTTGCTGGAAAAAGAAATTCCCAATGCCAGACGAACCGGCCCGGAAGCACAGGTTGAAGTCGGTTTGCGTATCCCGCTCTGGAATCGCAATCAAGGCGGCATCGCAGCAGCGACTGCTGAACTCGACATCGCCGAACGCGAAGTGCAGCGCGTCGAACTATTGCTGCGCACGCGGTTTGCATCAGCCTATCGCAGCTACCTGAATGCGTTGCGCGTCGCATCGCAATATGAAAAGCAAATTGTGCCGCAAGCTCAAAGCGCCTACGACACCTATCTCAAGAACTTTCGCGGCATGGCAGCGTCCTATCCACAAGTTTTGATTGCGCAACGCACACTCTTTCAAGTCCGGGCGGATTACGTCACCGCGTTAATCAACACCTGGCAGAGCGCCGTATTGCTGCAGGGCTATTTGCTGAACGGGGCACTCGATGCGTCGGGCGGCATAACGACGGAAGGCGGCAATCCAGCCAATGCGGATGACCGAGAGTAAAACGCACTAATAATCATAAGGAGTAATTGCAATGGAAAACATGAATTGGATGCGGAGAAAATTTTTGCAAAGCTCAAGTTTGCTGGGTGCAAGCTGGCTCTTGGGTCGCACCGCTTCAGCACAACACGAGGGGCATCAGATGCCGAAGGTGGAGCAGAAGACGACGCCCGCGAAGCCAAAACCTAATCAACCACCGAAACCGACAATGCCTGACCACGATCATGCAAAGATGATGGCAGAGCAGGCGAAACAAGCACCAGCACAATATGTGCCAGTGCAAACGCCAGATTTGCCAAAACTGGAATACACAATGGACAACGGCGTGAAGGTCTTTAACTTGCGCGCCGAGGTCGTGCATTGCGAGATCATGCCGAAAACTCACATGGGGCCAGCGCGCAAGATGTGGGCGTGGGGCTACAACGGCAGCGTACCGGGGCCGATGATCGAAGTCGTTGAAGGCGACCGTGTGCGGGTGATCTTCGAGAACAAATTGCCGGAGGCAACAACGGTGCATTGGCACGGGCTGGAAATTCCGATTGAAATGGACGGCACACCGTACATCAGCCAGCCGATGGTTGAACCGGGCGGCATCTTCATTTACGAATTCACAGTCAATCAGCACGGTACGTTTTTCTATCATTCACACGGCGCGATGCAGGAGATGCTGGGGATGATCGGGATGTTCGTGATTCATCCCAAAACGCCGCACGCGCTACGTTGTGACAAGGATTTTGCGATGATTTTGCAGGGCTGGGCGCTGCTGCCAAATAACGATGTTCCGAACACGTTTGCCATGGAATTTAATTGGCTGACGCTCAACGGCAAATCCGCGCCCGCAACTACCCCCTTGATTGTGAAGAAAGGCGAGCGGGTGCGCATTCGCCTGGTCAATCTCGGCATGGATCATCACCCGATCCATTTGCACGGTCACCAGTTTTACGTGACGGGAACGGAGGGCGGGCGCATTCCTGAATCGGCGTGGTTTCCGGGCAATACGGTCATCGTTGGCGTGGCACAAGCGCGCGATGTCGAATTCGTCGCGCAATACGAAGGCGACTGGATGCTGCATTGTCATCTGCCGCATCACATGATGAACCAGATGGTTTCCATGGTCGGGCCGATGGCGATGTCACACGGCAGCGGTTCGCAAACAGGCTTAGGGATGGAAGAGGGCATGGGTGTAGTGCGTCAAGGCCACGCGCTCAGCGAAGACTTAGGCCCTGGCATGGGGCGCGGCATGGGCATAACTTCGGTAGAAACGAATGTTTCCAATCTGGTAGCACAATCAACACCAGCACAGGGAGGAATGTACGCTTGCCCGATGCACCCGGAAGTGCGTTCCAATAAAGAGGGCAACTGTCCGAAGTGCAACATGAAACTGGTCAAACAGACAGTGCCCGAAATCTATGCCTGCCCTATGCACCCGGAAGTGGTTTCGACCAAAGAAGGCTCCTGCCCCAAATGCAATATGAAGCTGGTCAAGAAACAGCGCACCGCTGTCGCGCTGACGGAAGAGGAGAAGAAGAAAATCCCCGGTTATCCGCAAGACGAAATGATGATGATGATTGTGGATGACGAAGTGGTCAAGCCGGAGACGTGGGGACTCCCGCCCGGCTGGACAGCTTCAATGATGGGCATGATGAATCTGGTGCGTGTACTGCCGGAAGACAAATACAACAAGATTATGGCGATGATCAAAGAAGGAAAAACTGACAAACCGAAAGCTACGCCCGAACACAAACACGGCGATTAAAACTTAGGCGGCACGGCTATTCGTACTGCGCCGCCCTTTTCAAGGAGACTACAAAATGACTATCAAACATTATCTTCGTTTGGCTCTTTGCACCAGTAGTTTGCTGGCGGTGATATGGGCCGTTAACACGGCTACTGCCAGTGGTGCAGCACAGCAAACCGGTCACCAACACGACGACCATCACGCCGGAGTTAACAAGCGAGGCGATCAGGTGATGGGTTTCGCACACGATAAGACGACGCATCATTTTCGGTTGCAAACAGATGGAGGGCGAATCGAAGTCGAAGCTAAAGACCCAGATGATACGAAAAGCCGCGATCAGATCAGGACGCATTTGCAGCATATCGCGCGAAAATTTGCAGCGGGCGATTTCACTGCGCCAATGCTGATTCACGCCAAAACACCGCCCGGCGTGCCAACGATGAAGCAATTGAAGGCATCCATCAAGTATCAATCCGAGGAGACGGCGCACGGCGGCCAAGTGCGCCTTGTGACAAGTAACGCCAAAGCGATTATGGCAATTCACAAATTTCTGCGCTTTCAAATCGCCGATCATCAAACGGGGGATTCAACTAAAATTACAAAAGCTCCCTAAAAAGGACATTGCCTGTAAAGCGATCATTCGTCAGTCCGCGTTAGTAAAAGGCGGCACTGAGGTGCAGAAAGGAAATACTTTATGAAAAAGCAACCGATACTCTGGGTCGCCGCAATTTTCATCTTCCTGTAGCACCTTCACAGTCGCCGGTTCCAAACCTCAGGATCATTGACGCGAAGAAGAAATCGGTATCTAACGATTAACATAAACATTGATCTTCGACCGATATTCGGTAAACCACAAACAGGCAGTTGGGCAACCATCTGCCACTAACTTTAAGGAGATAAAATGAAAAATAAAAACATTTTTTTGAGCTTGATTGCAGTGGTCGGGCTGACGACTTTGGCGGCTTCGGCGCACGATCCAGTAAAACTTTCCAGCTATCTGGTAGACACAGTTTGTGCGGCGGATCACGTCAAAGATAGTGCGGAAGCGGCTACTAAATTCTCTGCCGAGCATACTAAAGAATGCGGGCTGATGGAGGAATGCGTCAAGGGCGGCTATGGCGTTTTCAGTGATGGGAAGTGGTATCCGTTTGATGACAAAGGGAATCAACTGGCGAAAGCGATCTTCGACAAGACCTCGAAGAAGGATCACCTCAAGATTCTGGTCGAAGGCATGAAGCACGACGGCAAAGTTCTCGTGCAGAAGATGACTGAGGAATAAAATCAGTCGTTTACTCTGTAATGTGGAAGGGGTAGAACTAACACTTTACCCCTTCGCATTGTGCTCATTGCTCCCTTGTCAACGTATCCTTGCTGTACTCATCTAATATGCGCGAGCAACACGATCACTACATTCCGGCACTACGTTACAATCAGCTAACGAGTTTCTATGATCCGATTGTCCGGCTGACGACACGCGAAGCCGCTTTTAAATCGGCGTTACTTGCGCACGCACGAATTTATCATGGACACCGCGTCCTTGATTTGGCTTGTGGTACAGCGACCCTTACCATCGCAATTAAACAATTCCGCACAGATGCTACAGTCGTGGGCATTGATGGCGATCCGGCGATTCTCCGTCAGGCTCGCACCAAAGCCCGCCGCGCCAATGTCGAAGTGCAGCTTGATGAAGGGTTATCGTATGCGTTGCCATACACAAATGAATCATTCGACCGCGTCTTATCAAGTCTTTTCTTCCACCACCTGACGCCCGAAAACAAGCTGCGAACCCTGGCTGAAGTCTGGCGCGTTTTGAAACCAGGTGGTGAATTTCATGTTGCTGATTGGGGGATGCCACAGAACTGGTTAATGAAGCTGGCTTCACAAAGTATTGTCAGACTTGATGGCGCAACGACAAAGGATAACTTTGCGGGGCGGCTGCCAGCATTCATCGAACAGGCAGGGTTTGCAAATGTGCAAGAGATTGGGCACTTCAACACAGTTTTCGGAACAATCCGATTGCACTGTGCTCTGAAGCTGAGGAGCAGATGAGTTCGGTTTTGGCATCATAGTCATTGCGTAAATTTAGTGTGTTTGAGATTAAAGATCATCAGACAGGCGAACCGCTGATGGTAGCAAATAAATAAAATTGTAATGATTGATCGTCTAGTCGAATTTTCACTCAAGAACCGCTTCATCATCATCGCGGGGTACCTCGCGTTGGCGGGATGGGGAATCTACGCTTTGCTGCATACGCCGATAGATGCGATTCCTGATTTGAGTGAAAATCAGGTGATTGTTTTCACCGATTGGGCGGGGCGCAGTCCACAGGAAGTCGAAGATCAAATCACCTATCCGCTCACCGTCAATTTGCAGGGACTCGCCGGAGTCAAAGTCGTACGCTCGCAATCCGCCTTTGGCTTTTCGATGATTAACGTGATCTTTGAGGACAGCGTAGATTTGTATTTTGCTCGCACACGAGTTTTAGAAAGACTGACATTGGTAAGCGGTAATTTGCCGAAAGATGTGAAGCCGACGCTTGGGCCTGATGCGACCGGAGTAGGGCAAATCTTCTGGTACACCATCGAGAGCGACAAACACAGCTTGATTGAATTGCGATCCATTCAGGATTGGTTTGTGCGTTATCAATTGAATTCTGTGCCGGGAGTGGCAGAAGTTGGCAGCGTCGGCGGGTATGTTCAGCAATATCAAATTGACGTTGATCCGAATCGTTTGCGGAGCTACGATCTGCCGTTGAGCGCAGTAATTTCAGCCGTCGAACGCAGCAATAATAACGTTAGTGGTAACGTGATCGAATCCGGTGGAACGTGGACAGTTGTGCGTGGACTCGGCTTGCTCGAATCAACAGACGACATTGCCAATATTGTGATTGATTCGCGCGGCGGCACTCCGATTTATGTGAAGACCATTGCCGAAGTGAAAATCGGTGGAGCCTTTCGGCAGGGTGCGCTCGACAAAAACGGGAAAGAAACCGTTGGCGGCGTAGTGATTGCGCGTTACGGGGTGGACACGCTCAACGTCATCAACGCAGTGAAGAAAAAAATCGAAGAGTTAAAAGCCGGATTGCCGACAGGTGTGAAAATCGTCCCGTTTTATGATCGAACGGAGTTGATTAACCGCGCTACCGACACGCTGAAAGTTGCGCTGCTGGAAGAAATTTTGCTCGTCACATTGGCGCATATCATTTTTCTGTTTCACTTTCGCTCAATCCTGATCGTGACTTTGCCGTTGCCGCTCGCCGTGCTGATTTCATTTTTGTTGATGCATTACGTTGGCATCTCATCTAATTTGATGTCGCTCGCGGGTATTGCAATTGCGATTGGCGTTTTGGTTGATGCGGGAATTGTTGTGACCGAAAATTGTTTTCGCTTTCTCGAACAACGCCAGGTTGATCCGAAAAATCGCCAGTTGGTGTGGGACACGGTGCTGGATGCCACGAAACTGGTGGGGCGTCCGGTCTTCTTTTCGATGGCGATTATTATTCTGGCATTTATTCCGGTTTTTGCATTAACGGGGCAAGAAGGAAAATTATTTCATCCACTCGCCTTCACGAAAACTTTTGCAATGGTTGGAGCAACGATCATTGCTGTCACGCTTGTGCCGGTACTTTGCACTTTATTGCTGGGCGGAAAATTTCATCGTGAAGAAGATAATCCGGTGATGCGGTTTTTGCAGTGGATTTATCGGCCTTTGCTGCGTCTTGCGCTGAACCATCGTTTCTTGACAATGAGCGCAGCACTGTTTTTCTTTATGATTGCGGTGCTGCTGGCTACGTCGTCAAGCTGGCTTTCAAGTGCTCGTACTGCCACGGCAAATATTCCGGTTTTATCGGGCATCATTCAACGGATGCATCCTATCGGGAAAGAATTCATGCCGCCGCTGGATGAAGGCGATTTGATGTTTATGCCTGTGACCGACACCAGTGTCTCGTTGCCGCAAGCTCTGGAAATCACCAGTCAGCAGGACGCGATCATTAAGAAATTTCCTGAAGTTGAATGGGCAGTTGGCAAGCCCGGACGCGCCGAAACCTCAACCGATCCTTCGCCAATTAATATGACCGAAACGGTTATTCATCTGAAGCCACGCGGTCAATGGCGAACTGGAATGACTCCTGAAAAATTAGTCAATGAACTTGATGCGGCGGTCAGTATGCCCGGTGTCTCAAATATTTGGACGCAGCCGATTCGCAATCGGATTGATATGCTTTCGACGGGGATTCGTTCGCAAGTCGGCTTGAAAATCTTCGGCAACGATTTGAAAACTCTGGAAGAACGAGCGCAGGCGGCAGCAAAAATACTCAATAAAATCAGCGGTGCAAATGATGTTTATCCTGAACAAATCGCGGGTGCGCCGTACCTGAACATCAAAGTGAATCGGGCCGCCGCTGCGCGTTACGGTTTGTCAGTGGGCGATGTGCAGGATGTGATTGAAAAGGCGGTCGGCGAAACAAATTTAGCTGTGACGATTGAAGGAAGAAAACGCTTTCCGGTGCGCGTTCGTTATGCACAGCAATATCGCAACGACCCAAATCAAATCCGTAATGTCTTAGTTGGAGCGCAGCAAATCCCCCTGGCACAACTCGCGGATATTCGCAGCGAAAGCGGCCCGTTTATGATTTCCAGTGAAAATGGATTATTACGGGCGACGGTTTTGCTCAATGTTCGCGGGCGTGATGTGGGCAGCTTTGTGGATGAAGCTAAAAAAATTATTACTGAACAAATCACTTTACCCGCCGGATATTATTTTCAGTGGAGCGGACAATACGAGAATCAGATTCGTGCGAAAGAACGATTGCAAATTGTTTTACCGATAGTCTTGCTCGTAATTTTTGTCCTGCTTTTTTTAATTTATCACTCGTTGCTGGAAGCCGCGCACGTTTTGCTGGCAGTACCGTTTGCGCTGACAGGTGGCGTGTATTTGCTTTATGCGACGGGCTACAACTTTTCCGTCGCGGTCTGGGTCGGCTTCATCGCGTTGTTCGGAACCGCCGTGCAAACAGGTGTCGTTATGGTGATTTATCTGGAAGAAGCCGTCGAGCGCAAACGCGCAGAAAAAGCTTTACTTGGTGCAGCGATGAATCGCCGGGATTTATTTGATGCCGTAACCGAAGGCGCATTATTGCGGTTGCGCCCGAAAGTCATGACGGTCTCAACTATCGTCGCCAGTTTATTACCGATTATGTGGAGTTCCCGCGCCGGCTCCGAAGTGATGAAACCGTTGGCGACTCCGGTACTCGGTGGAATGGTCAGCTCATTAATCCATGTGCTGATCGTGACTCCGGTAATTTTTTTCTGGCTACAGGAGCGCAAGCTCAAGGCTGAAAAAGCGGTTAATTCAAACTAACATGTGTTACCGAATATTTTTTATTATTACTGTCTGTACTGCCGCTGCTTTTGCACAGGAGGCTGAAATGAATCCTGATGCAGCGGTGAAATTTGCGTTGGCGAATAACAAAAGCCTGCAAGCTGAACATAAGCAAATTGAAGCCGCAAACGGACGCTTAAAACAGGCGGCATTACGGGCGAATCCAATGCTGGAAGCTTCCGGTCTTTCCAGTCTGGCAGATACCAGTATGCGTTCAGCTTCTGTGCTGGTGCGGTTGCCACTCGAAGCCGGTGGCAGGCGATTACGTCGAATCGAAGTGGCTGAGCGTGAACTCGAACGAATGAAATACGAAGTGGCTGAACGCGAACGCCAGCTTGTCGCTCAAGTGCGAATAAAATATGTCGAAGCAGTTGAGGCAATGCGTAATCTTGAACTTAATGAGCGGTTGCTTGATCTCAATCAAAATAATTATCGTCTGATTCAGGCGCGTGTTACGGAGGGAGCCAGTGCGCCGCTGGAACAAAGTCAGATGCAGGTCGAGGTTGGCAAGATCGAAGCCAGCAGACAGGCTCAAATCAGCCGTATTGCGGTGTTGCTGGAAGAAGTCAAAGGCTTGCTTGGGATGAAAAGCGAAGAGACCTTGAAAATTCGCGCTGAGTTCAATGAAACTCCGGTGCAGATGAGCCAGCCGGAATTGCTTGCGCTTGCCTTTAAGACACGCCCCGATTTGCAGGCGGCTCGCGCTGCCGAAGCTGTCGCTTCCGCTTTGATAGAACAGGCGAAGACCGAAGGCAAATACGATGTCAGCGTGTTTGCAGAGTTAGGTCGCCAATCATTCACCTTCGATCAGGTTGCTTTCAATCGTGATTCTGGTCAGCCGGAACGAGTCGCCATGGGCAGCAATATGGCGCGAGT